>CAVVGJ010000006.1:0-389202 GCA_963747745.1 uncultured Acidimicrobiaceae bacterium | reverse complement strand
TGTCGCCCGGCCGGGTGTCCCGGTCAGAGGCCCTTTCCGGATTCGGAGAGGGCCTCTCTGCTAGTCACGGCGGCCCGCTCGTCAACGGCTTGTCAACCGACTGCGACACTGCGGCGAGCTGAGCGGGTTTCGTGCAGGCGCCAATGCCGCTTTGGGCGGGCTCATCGGATGCGGAAGATCTTCACGACGAGTGGGCTGTCGATGAGGGTATGCGGCGCGATGGCGTGGTAGGCCCAGAGGTGGGTCCAGGCGTTGGCGGTGCGCACGGTGATGAAGGTCTTGAACATGCCGGGCCCGGCGTAGAAGAGGACGAGGTAGAGCACGGACAGCAGCGTGGCCGTCGGGGACGTGTAGCTCGTCCAGCCGTCGAAGAGGTGCAGCAGCGCGTAGGTGATGCCGCCGAGGATGACGGTGGCTGGGACGGAGCCGGTCAGCTTGAGGTACCGGGGTGTGAGGATGCAGTAGACGAGCACCATCGTGGGCAGGGCGGTGCTGGCGAGGCCGAGCGCGAAGGCGAGAGGCGCCCCGACTGCGATCTGGTGAGCGTCGAGGTCGAAGATCGACGTCGACGCGGTGGCGAGCTGCACCGTCGACTCGATCGTGAGGACGACGAGGACGACGAGCAGATCGGCGCGCCGATCGGACGATCGAAGGCTGAGCTGCACTGTGCTGTAGCGACGACGGAACCAGCAGTACGGGATCGCTGCGTAGGCGATGAGGTTGTACGTCGCGAGCGTGATGGCCTCGGCGGGCCGAACCGTGTCGCCGGTGCGGACCACCATCCCGTCGAGGTGGAACCCGAGCGTGTGCCACCCGAGAGCACGTCCGAGGAGCGCGCCGCCGATCACGGCGCCGAACCCGTAGAGGAGGACGGCAACGGTCTCGCGGCGAGCAGTGGCGCGGTCCGGGGCCCGATCGGAGATGTCCGGCACCAATCGGCGGCGGGTGAGCAGATGGACGACCACCATCAGACCGAACACCTCGACGAACATCGCGTCGGCCTTGAGCACGGCATCGATGGTGTTCGGTTGGGCGAGCGCCTCGGCGTGGAACGGGAGGTGGCGGTCGGCGAGGGCGACGATCGCCATGTTCAGGCCGGCCCACCCGGCGATCCCTGCTCGCACGCTTCGGTGGCGCAGGAGCTGCACGGGGTGGCCGCGCAGCGGAGGTGAGGCGGAGCGGTGGTGGTCGGTGGTGATCATCTGGTTCTCCATTGCAATCGTACCATACGACTGACTAGTATGAGCGTATGGTACGAGCGGACGCAACAGAGAAACCGGTGCGTGAGCGCCTCCTGGAGGCCCTGGTGACGATCACCGCCGAGCGCGGGCTCGACCAGGTGAGCCTCCGAGAGGTCGCCACAGCAGCAGGCGTCTCGATCGGGGCGGTGCAGTACTACTGCCGCAACAAGGACGAGATGCTCCAGATGGCGTTCGAGCACATCACGTCACGGATCCTCGGTCGCGCCACCGCAGCGGCGGCCGGGGAGAGCGTCAGTGCGCTGATCCGGCTGTCGATGCTCGAGTTCCTGCCCCTCGACGACGAGCGTCGGGTCGAGGCGAGGGTCTACCTGGCGTTCGCGGCGAGAGCCGCGGTGTCACCCGGCCTCGCTCGCGTCCACACGGCGATGATGACCTCGATGCGCGACCAGTGCGAGGCCGCGTTCCGCCTTGCGGTCGAGCGGGGCGAGACCCGATCAGGGGTCGACCCTGCCGTCGCGGCCACGTCCACCGTGGCGATCGTCGACGGCCTGCTGCTGCACCTGCTCACCGACTCGATCGGGCTCACGCCGGAGGGCGCCGTCGCGATCCTCGACGCCCACCTCAGCCAGTACCTCGACGTCGCGCCGCCGACTGCGGCGAGCTCGGGGCCGAAGAAGTCGCGAAAGAAGCGAACCACCAAGACACCGAAGTGAGGCACGCCGCCATGCACACCACAAGCCACACCACTCCCCGAGTGCTCGTCATCGGGTCCCGAGGAGCTCTCGGAGGTCTCGTCTCTGCTGCGTTCAGGGACGCGAGCTGGGACGTCGTCGCCGGCGTCCACCGCCGGCCGACCGACTCGACCGAGACCCTCGTCGACCTGGACCGTCCCGACACCGTCGCCGCCGCGCTCGAAGGCGTCGATGTCGTCATCAACCCCGTGCCCGACCTCTCGCTCACGGCCGAGAGGCTCGTGCTAGAGCGCGGCGGAGCGCTCGTGAACCTCTCTGCGATGCCCGCCGACGCCGCTCGCCGACTGCGATCCGAAGCAACGAGCGCACGTGGCGCGGTGGTGATGGACGCCGGCGTCGCGCCCGGCCTGACCAACATCGTCGCGGCGGACATGCTCGACCTGCACCCCGAGGCCGACGAGGTCGAGATGGTCTTCACGGTGTCGACCCGTAGCACCAGCGGTCCTGCCGCGGCGGCGTTCGCCCACCGAGGCCTCACCACCGCGCGCCGTCACGAGACGACGGTGGTCGCCCTCCCTGAGCCGTTCGGCCTCCGCCGGTGCATCGGCTTCGCCGAGGCAGACGCCGGATGGCTCGGCCCGGTCGCGGGTGGCCGACCCGTGCGCACGTACATCTGCTTCGCCGAGCCGTCGGTGCACCGGCTCATGCTCAGGCTCAACTCGGGTCGCTTGCTCTCGCACCTTCCGCGCCGGGCGCTGCGTCCCGGGCCACGTCGAGGGGGAGGGGTCGGCACCCAGGAGCCGGTCGGCCATTGGGTCGCCGTGTGGCGCAACGGTGTGCGGCTCGCCGCGCGCACCATCCAGGGGCACGGTGACTACCGAATGGCCGCCCAGAGCGCGGTGACTTTCGCGGACGCGCTCGTCGCCCTCGACGCGGAGGGGTCGTGCAGAGGGGTGCTGCGCCCAGAGGAGGTCTGCTCGGTCAGCGAGCTCGCGGGCCCGCTCCAGCGAGCGGGCATCAGGGTCGTCGACCCGTCTCGACCGAGCCATTGGGCCGACGCGACCTGAGGACGGGACCGGCTACGGATCCGCCGCTCGAGGCTCTGCCGGCTCTCCCGCGATCGGGAAGGGGTGTGCTGCGATGCTCGAACTCCTCGAAGCACAAGGCATCAGCCAGCGCTTCGGTGATCGCACCGTGCTCGACGGCGTCGATCTTCGCGTCCCTGCGGGCCGTGTCACCGCTCTGCTCGGCCCGAACGGTGCCGGGAAGACGACGCTCATGCGAATCCTCTTCGGCGTGCTCGTCCCGGATGCAGGCCGCGTGGTGTGGCGCGGTGTGCCGGCGTCGGAGGAGGACCGTCGTTCGTGGGGTTACATGCCCCAGGAGCGCGGGCTCTACCGCGACATGCGCGCGATCGACCTGCTCGACTTCGATGCCACGAGTGCTGGCGCCGAATGGATCGACGAGTTGGCCGAGAAGGCACGACAGCAGTTGGCGGACGCCCGAACCCGCCGCCGTAGGTAACGCCTACTGCGGGATCGCGGCGGCTTCCGCACGTCAGATCTCGCTCTGGTCGGGGATGACGTTTCGGGCCACGTCGACGCCCTCGTACCTCCCGGCACGTCGGGGGCAGTGCCCGGAAACGCTCTACGGCTGCTGGGGCTGGTGAAATGCAGGCATGAGCCGCTCATTCGAAGCCCTCGTCGAGGAGGCAGCTCAGGTGCCGGTGGACGGCTGGGACTTCTCCTGGCTCGACCGTCGGGCCACCGAAGAGCGGCCATCGTGGGGGTACCAGCGTCTCCTTCGCGATCGACTTGCGGGGGCACGTGCCGCACTGGACATCCAGACGGGCGGCGGCGAGGTGCTCGCCGGCGTCGGTGCGGAGCACCTCCCACCGACGATGGTGGCCACCGAGGGGTGGCCAGCAAACGCTGCTCGAGCGACCGAGCGGCTCCACCCGCTCGGTGTCGTGGTCGTGTCCGACCCCGACGAGCCTCCCTTGCCGTTCTCCGACGCAGCGTTCGATCTCGTCTCCAGCCGACACCCGGTCACCGTCCGGTGGTCCGAGATCGCCCGCGTGCTACGCCCCGGCGGCACCTACTTTGCACAGCACATCGGTGAACGGACGAACGTCGAGATCACGGAGTTCTTCCTCGGGCCGATTGAGCCCAGCATGGGTCGGCACCACGACGTGGAGGCGGACCAGGCCCAAGCTGCCGGCTTGGAGGTTGTGCAGTGCCAGAACGAACGGCTCCGCCTCGAGTTCTTCGATGTCGGCGCAATGGTGTTCTTCCTCCGCAAGGTGATCTGGACCGTCCCCGACTTCACCGTCGACCGCTTTCGTGGCCGGCTGCGCGCCATGCACGACCAGATCGAGCGCGATGGCGCCTTCCACTCGACGATGTCTCGGACGCTCTTCGAGGTGCGCAAGCCGATGTCCTGATGGGGGAGAGCCGCTGTCCGGCCTGGATCTCTTCCAGCATGGTCCGCGAGCTGGTGTCGGCTGGACGGTTCGATGACGTCGAGGCGATGGTGCCGCCGCCCGTCTACTCAGCCCTCGTCGAGTCCCACGTGCCGACCTGACCTGCCGCCGCGACTCGGTCCATCCCATCGCTCGCTGTCATTGCTGACGACGTTTCGGGTCAGGTCAGCGCCCTCGCCCAGTGCGGCAACTTGTGGACGGTGTCGTCCGGAGTTTCCTCCGGGTGGTCGCTACGTCGTGATGAGTCGCTCGGTCGGTTGGCCGGTGATCTCGGCGATCAGGTCGAAGTCCTTGTCGAGGTGCAGGACGGTGAGCTCTGCCAGCTCGGCGGTAGCTGCGATGACCAGGTCGGGGATCGACGGGGCGCGGTGCTGGCCCTGGTCCGCAAGGAGCGACTGCAGTTCGATGGCCCGATCCTCGATGCGTGGCGTGAGGTACTCGATGGGCATCGACGAGATCGGTGGATCGTTCAGGAGACTGCGATGGTCATTGGCGGAGCGGGCCGAATAGCCGACCTCGAGGACGGTCACGGCGCAGATGTGAACCAGTCCTCGGTCGATCCTCGAGGCCCACTCGTCCGGCTGTGCGGCGACGTGAAGTCGGGCGACCCCCGACTTGTCGATGAGCCAGCGGCTCACGTCCAGGCGCCGGACATCACTTCGGGGTCATCGAGATCAGCGGCCAGGTCGGCAAAGCGTTGCAGATGCGACGATGTCACCGGGGCGGAGTTCGGGGCCGGCGTCCGCTCCCGCTCGAGCGCTCGTCGCAGGTACTCGGCTCGCGACAAGCCGACTCTCGAGGCCTTTGCGTCGATGGCGGCGACGACATCGTCGGATACGCCGCGGATCAGGATGTCGGTCATGGGCACCTCCATGATATCGACGATATCACGGAGGGTTACGATCGCGGTCGCGCCACTCCGTCCGGGGCGATTGGGGCAATGGCGCGACTCGAAGGGCAGAGCGCTACGGGCATCGGGCCGAATATCGTCGGGGCTCCATGGCATTCACCGGACGCTCGGGGGACGGAGCCGCTGACTGAGCGCGAGCCGAAATGGCTTGCCGGCGGCGCGCCAGCGTCCTCTTGGATAGGACAAGGGCGGCCAGGACGGCGGAGAACAAGCTGAGGGCGAGGAGCATCAGGGTGGCGGGTGACGTCTTGGTGCTGTCGGGTACGACCTGTCGGGTGGGTACGACGGGTGAGGTGCCTGCGGCGGGGAACGTGAGCTCGGCGAGCGCCGATCGCTCGACCAGGCCACTGCGCAAGGTGATCTGTGCGTCCCATGGGCCGGCGGGGAGGTCCGTGTCGATGGTGACGGTCACCGGTTCGGTAGCGCCGATGGCCAGGGTGGTGCCGAGGTCGGCTGGGTAGGGCCCGGCGCGCAGGTCGTCGGAGGTGGTGTGGAGGTCGAGCGTGCCGGAGATGTCGAGTGCCCGGCCGCCGGTGTTGTGGACGAGGGCGACGACGGTGCGGACGCCGTCGGCCGAGCGGCCCGCGGCCAGCGAGTCGATCGAGAAGTCGGCGGCAGGGGGGCCGCCGGGCCCGATCGAGAGGTAGAGGCGGATGCCGACCCGGTTGACCTGCGTGACCCCGCCGGCCGTGCTGGCCGGTGCGCGGGCTTCGGCCCAGACGATGCCGTAGTGCTCGCCCGGGGCTGCGTCGCTGGGGACTGTGATGGTCACGGTCGCGGTCGCGACCTGACCTGGTGTCATGGTGATCGAACCGGGGGTCACCGTTGTCCAGGTCGACAGATCATTGGGCGTGTCGCCCGGGGCTCCCAGGAACGCGCCGTCGGTGATGGTCGCCGCGGCCCCGTAGAGACGGACCTGCGCGGCGGCCGTCGTCGTCGAGATCTCGATTCGGCGTTGGATCTCCGTGCCTGGTGCGAGGTGATCGACGATGTAGATCTGCGCTCGAGGGTTCCCTGCCGCGCTCGCGGGCTGATCGAGGAGACGAATGCCGATCGTGCCCGTTGGCGCCACGGGCGAGGCGCTCGCGGGCACGGACAACGTTGCCATTGCGACCATCGCAACGAGACCGACGAGCAGCCGGGCGCAAAACCCACGTGGCCGGCGGACTGTTCGCCCGTCGGCTGGTTCACGTGTCGTCATGGGGTCACGTCACCGAATGGGTGATGGTCCCGGAGTAGACGGCGGCTGCCATCCCACCGGGGACGGCCACGTTGATCGTGGGGTTCCAGGTGGCGGAGTTGTCGCCGGTGATACCGGTCGCGGTCACCACCGCGACGACGCCGGTGAGGTCGGTCGGGTCATTCGCCGTGAACGTGGCCGTGCCGACCTTGGTGATGGTCCCCGCGGTGTAGCCGACGGCGCTGGCCGCGATGGTCGGACCCGCCGGTGGTGTGAACGCGGTGGAGATGGCGGTGGCCACCCAACCCGAGCCGGCCACCGCGCTACGAGCGTCGTCGACCTGCACCACTCCGAGCGGACCGCTGATGGCATCACCGAGCACCGTGTTCGACACCGATCCGAGGCTGCCGGCATCAGCTGGCACCGTGATCGACAACGCCCCACCCGTGACGGTGACGGTGGCGGTCGTGTCGCCCGGCATGGGTGCCGCCGACGCGGGCTCTGCAACGCCCAGCGCTACCAGGCTCGAGACGGTCGCGACGAGCGCACAGACACGCAGGAGCTGTTGGCGACGCGAGGCGCGCCGGTTGGTGGGAGTGAACGGGGACATCTTCATGACGATCCTCTGCCGTTGGGGGGAGAGGTCGCGTCGTGCCTCGTCGACCGAACCCCCTCGGGGCTCTGCGTTCAATCCAAGGCGTGCCCTCTCGGGGCTGTACTCATAGTGTCGACCGTTCGCCCCCGAACCTTGAACGCCGCCGCCGTTCCGTCCAGCTCACGGTTCGGCTGGGTAGGCGGACGGCGAGGGCTCGGAGTTCGATGGAGCTGCGTACGACAGTTGCCCGGGCTGCTTCGGAGCGGCGGAGCCAGTCGTCTGCGGTGTCGGTGGTGAGGCGCTCGGCCTGCGAGGCGGCCTCGTCGAGAAGCGCATCCATCGTCGCGATTGCCCGCTGCAACGAGGCTGTGGGGATGTCACGAGAGCCGCGACCTGTGACAGTCGCCCTCAGCGCGGCAATGTCGCGGTCTCCGACGGCCGCCTCGGCCGCGGCGAGGAGCCGATAGCGATCGGCCGCGACGTCTTCACCGGGCAGGACGCAGCTGCCATGCGCCGTGCTCAGCGTGTCGAACACGTAGGCCTGGCCGAGACCGAGTTCGGAGTGGAAGTACCACTCGTGGGCCTCGTCGTGGAGGAACGCCCAGATGTCGTTGACAGCTCTCTCGCCGGAACGGTCCAGGATGCCTTCGGTCGGCAGCCGATATCGGCACTGGTCGCGCCGACGATCGAGCGACCCGCTGTGCAGGAGTGTGAGTGGCCGGGTGACCTGCCGGAGCGGGAGCCACAGGTTCACCAGCATGAGGGGCGATCGTCGGTTGGAACTATCGGGCGCATCGTGACGGAGGATCCTCGGTGCCCGACCTCGCATCAGCTGGCGAAGCGGCGTGCCGAGCACGTCCTGATCGGCATGGACGTTGACCGCGCCTCCGTGATGAATCTCGTCGTCGGCGCCGCCGCGGACGTCGATCCCGGCTGGTCCTTCGCGACGGAACAGCACGCCCTCGGCCGCGACATGCAGGATCAGCAGGTGGGTGCCGTCCCGGAGGCGCACCCGTGCTCGGCCGAGCGAGTGACGGATGGCGGCCTGGTTCCGAGGGCTCAGTCGCTGATCGCGGAGCACAGCCTGCAGCGTGTCGTGCAACCCGTGGCGGTCGGGAAGGTCGGCGATCGCGAAGCCTGCCTCGTCGAAGCTCGGCCCCTGGGCCTCGAGAACGGCGAGGTCACGGATCTCGCATTCATGCATGGCGAGGGTCGTGTCGTCGAGTGGTTCGGGCTCGATGGTGGCCGACCGTCGGACGACAGGCCGTTCGTGATCAGGGCTCACGCGGTCGGGGCGAGCAAAGCCGAGGGCAGACGTGACTGTGGGGGCGGATGACACGTCGACATTCTGCAAGAACGTTCTTGCATCACGCAAGAGCTATCTTGCGACTGCTGTGCCGAACGACACGCGTGAACGCATCATGGACCGGTCGCTGGAGCTGTTCGCGCGCCAGGGCGTCGCCGGCACGACCGTCGTCGAGATCGAGGAGGCAGCCGGTCTGTCGCCGGGCAGTGGCAGCTTCTACCGGCACTTCGAGAACAAGGACGCGGTGCTGGTCGCCGTCGTCGATCGCGAGGTCACCCGGGCCGAAGCCGCACGCGAGGCGCGGATCGGCGAGCCCGAGCGGCTCGATGTCACCTACCGCAGGACCCTCGACGAGCTCGTGCGCCTGCAGCCGCTGATCGAGATCGCCGCGCGGGAAGGACGGCAACGGCCAGGTCTGCTCGAGCCGTTGCAGCGAGTCTTGGCCGAGGACGGGGCGCGGGCCGAGAGCGCACTTCTCGCTGAGCGTATGGAGCGGGGAGAGATCGTGGAGGGCGACGCCGACGCCGTGGCTGCGGTGGCCATGCTCGCGCTCGTCGGCCACCACCTCGCCGAGCACTTCTTCGGTGCGCCGATCGGAGCGGACCGGGAAGCGATTCATCCAGACGCTCGCACGGATGGTCCGAGGCGATCGACCCTGAACCTCAGGATCAGCGGCTGCTTGCCTCCACGTCGCGGCGACGACGGTCGTGACGTCGCCACGGCTCGTGGCCGCTCCTGGTTGACGCGCCTGTTCGGGCTCAGCTCCGAATCGAGTCCAGATGCTCGAGCAAGTCGTCGGCGGCCTTCTCGACGGCGTCGTGGTCGTTTTGGGCGGCGCGCTGCTTGGCGGCGATGAGGCCGCTGCGGATCACTCGTCGGAAGTCCCCGAACGGGAAGCCGTACCGGTCCTTGGTGTCTTCGGAGGCCTCGGTGTCCACCGCCAGGTGCCACTGACCGTATCCGTCGTACCCGTCCCGATCGATCTTCTCGTTCGATCGCTCGGTGGACGGTGCTGCCTCGTCCCACTCCGTATCGACGTCGTACTGGTGACTGTCGATCATCTCGCGTGCCTTTGCGACGCCGTCATCGTTGACTCGGTATTTGGATGCCATGCGCGGACCTGTACCCGGTTCGCCGAGCGGTTACACGCGCATCCGTGACTCGAGGCCGCAGGCGTGGCCCACTCGGCATCGAGGTGACACCCCGCGACGGCTTAGGGTCGACCTTCGTGACGACCACGCCGGGGGGCACGATCCCCGACGACGAACTGGTCGCGGCGTGCGCCGCGATCATCGATGTCCCCAAGGCGCAGCCCCCTGACTCGTTCGTCCTCCACGCCCCGCTCGAGTTGCTGGCCCGCGCCGTGCTGTTCCAGCGGTTACCTGCCGTCGCCCGGTCGCTGGCCCGTGAGCGGCTCCGCCTGCTGGCCGAGACGTACCGAGCGGCCGGCGCCAGTGCCGAGACGGCCCCCGACGCGCCGAACCTGCCCATCGACGACGTCGTTCTGAGCCTGGCTGCCGCGGGCCATGGTCCCATCCTGTACAGCCTCCGACCGAGGGTCCCGGCCGTGCCGTCGGGCTTCGGCGCCCGGCTGGTGGCGATGGAGATCGAGCGGTATCCCGACTGGACGCTCACGTGGCCCCTGACCCGACAGATCGACGGACCCTCTGATCCGACAGATCGACGGACCCTCGTCGGGTGACCTCGAGGCCCGGCTTGCCGCCCCACCGTCTCCGGGCGACCCCGGCAGCACCTTCATCTACCCCACCATGCACCTCGTCGACTCCAGCGGCCTGGCCCGGGAGGTATTGGAGGAACCGCTGCGGGCCATGACCCCACACGAGGCAGGCCGGGTCCTGCTCCGCGTCGCCGCCCGATCGATGCTCCAGGACGACCGCGACGCCGCGCCCTACGGATGGACCCACTGCCTGACCATGCCGCAGGCCGTCCTCGTCGCCGCCGCCCACGGCGCCGACCCGGATCTGGCCGTCGCGGTGACGGCCACGCACGTGCTCGGCTTCCGGTCCACGCTCGGACGCGTGCGCCTCGATCCCGGATGGACACCAGCGCCGCGAACCGCGGCCGCCCGGGTGTGGGCGGCCGGCGACGAGGAACTGGGCCGCATCATCGACGAGCTCGTGGTCTACGCCACGGTGCATCCCGACGCGCACCTGGCCAAGTACACGCTGGCCTGCCTCGACGCGGCAGAAGCCGATCCCGAGGCGGCGCGGCTGTTCTACGCCGCTGCCGCTCACCTCCAGGAGTGGTGGCAACAGGCCCCGCCCCTGGACGACCCGCTCCTGGGTCGGGGATGACCGAGGCGCCGGCCTCAGCGCTGGCGTTCGCGGTGGAACCGCTGCCCTCGGTGACTGCCGCGGCGGCAGGCGGTGTGTCATGCTGAGCGCCGTCGAAGGGGAGTAGCCCCACGGGTCAGGTCGTCAGGACGGCAGCGAGAGCTGCCCGGCCCCCCGCCCATTCCGAGCATCGGGGTGGGAGCGAGACCTTCGGCTGATCGTTGTTCGTCGCATGGTCAGTCGGAGGGTGTCGCCGGTGTTCGTGATCGCTGCAGGGTCATCGTCGGGAGGGTCCTTCGTCGACCTGGACATCCCGCTGTGGGCGTGGGGCGCGCTCCTGGTGGTGGTCGTCCTGATGCTCGGTGTCGACCTGTACCGCCATCGCGAGGCTCACGCGCCCACGCCCCGCGAAGCACTCATCGAGTCGGCGGGATGGGTGGCTTGTGCGCTCGTGTTCGCGGGCGTCGTGGCCGTCGCGCTGGGGATGGACGCGTTCGGTGAGTACCTGTCCGGCTACCTGATCGAGAAGTCGCTCAGCGTCGACAACGTGTTCGTCTGGTCGATGCTGTTCACCACGATGGCGATCCCGCTGAAGTACCAGCACCGGGTCCTGTTCTGGGGGATCTTCGGGGCCTTGACCCTCCGCGCCCTGTTCATCGCCGCCGGCAGCGCACTGATCGCGAGCTTCTGGTGGACCCTGGTCGTGTTCGGCGGGTTCCTCGTCTACACCGGCGTGAAGGTGATCCGTCACCGAGCCGACGAAGCCCAAGAGGAATCGACCCGCGGGCTGGGACTGCTCCGCCGGGTGATGCCGGTGACCGACCATCTCGAGGGCCAGCGGTTCTTCACCCGTCTCCACGGGCGCCGCGCCGCCACGCCGCTGTTCGCCGCCCTGGTGGTCGTGGAGGTCACCGACGTGATCTTCGCCGTCGACTCGGTACCCGCGATCCTCGCCGTCTCGCACGAACCGTTCCTGGTGTTCTCGTCGAACGCGTTCGCGATCCTCGGTCTGCGGGCCATGTACTTCCTGCTCGCCAACGCCAAGGAGAAGTTCCACTACCTCTCCCACGCCCTGGGCGGGATCCTGGTGTTCGTCGGCGTGAAGATGATCGTCACGCACTGGTTTCACCTCGACACCTACCTCTCGCTGGGCGTGATCGTGACGATGCTCGTCGTGGCGATCGTGTTCAGCGCTCGCTACCAGCGAGCGCTCCCCCCGGAGACGTCCCGTGGTGCAGAGAGTCCATCGAATGCGATCGAGGGGGAGGCGCCGCATCCACCTGCATCAGCGCCGCCCCGGAAGGAGAGTTGAGCCATGACCGGTCACGTCGTGGTTGGTGTCGACGAGTCCGACTGGGCGACGGCGGCACTTCGTTGGGCGGTGCGTGAAGCCGAGGTACGCAACACGACGGTGCTGGCGGTTCTGGCCTGGAGCTACATCGACCAGCACCCGAGCGACGGGTTCGACCCGCACTACACCGCGGCCGATGCCGACGCCGCGCTCGATGCTCTGATCGCGGCCGCACTCCCTGCGGGCGAAGCCAGCCGCGTTCGTCGGCACGCGGTCTGCGACCTCCCGGCCCGCGCGCTCCTCGATGCCGCGACCGGGCAGGAGATGCTCGTCGTGGGGGCGCGGGGCCTGGGCGGCTTCAGGGGTCTCCTCCTCGGCTCGGTCAGCCAGCACTGCGTCCACGCCGCCACCACGCCGACCGTCGTGGTCCGCAACGTCAGCGGGCCGACCGACCGATCGGGGATCGTCGTTGGTGTGGACGGGTCCGAGCACGCGCGCCGCGCCCTCGCGTGGGCAGCACAGGCGGCGCGCCTTCGTTCCGGCAGCCTGACCGTCGTGCACGGCTACGAGCTTCCGCTGCGTGCCCATCTGTCGCCGACGTTCGACCCGGGTGCGGTCGAAGCGTCTGCGCACGACCTGGTCGATGCGGCCCTGAACGGCATCGGCCGCGCCGATCTCCACCTCTCGACCGTCGTGAGCGCGGCCGGCGCGGCCGGAGCACTCATCGATGCCGCGGCCGACAGTGACCTCGTGGTCGTCGGCTCACGCGGGCGCGGGGCGGTGCAGCGGTTGGTCCTCGGCTCGGTCGCGACTCAGGTGCTGCAGCACGCCCCGTGCTCCGTGGCGGTGATCCCGTGAGGCCCGGTTCGTCGGGCCCCCCAAGGGAACGCTGGTCCCCGCCGGCCGGCGCGGACCCGACCACTGGCGGCGCAGCTGCGGCCACACGGGACAACATGACGTCGCTGTTAGTCTCCCTGCGATGCTGGACCGAGGAGCCGACGGACGCGATCGGGGGTCGGGTGCACGTGCGTGTAGCTGAGCCGACACTGTGGCAGGCGGACTACGAGTTGGAGGAGGAGCGGGAAGCGCTCCGCGACGCCTTCGCCACCTTCTTCGAGAGGGAGTGTCCGCCGGAGCGGGTCCGCGAGGCCGAGCCCGACGGCTTCGACGAGAAGCTGTGGCGCCAGCTGGTCGAGATGCGGGTGGTCGCCATGGGCGTCCCCGAGGCGGCCGGCGGCGACGGGGCCGGGCTGGTCGAGCTGGCTCTGGTCGCCGAGCAGCACGGCAGGCGTCTCGCCCCGGTGCCCCTGATCGAAGCGGTCGTCACCGCGCGACTGCTCGCCCGCTGCTCGGGCGACGCGGCGCGAGGCTGGGTCCGAGCGCTCAACGACGGCGTGCGGTTCGCGTCGCTCGCCCTCCAACCGGCCCGGGACGGCGACCGCCAGCTCGTGCCCTTCGGCGCGCTCGCCGACGCGGTGGTCGCCCTCGTCGGCGACGACCTCGTGCTCTGCACGGGCGAATCCACCCCCGTGGCGAACCAGGGACGGACACCGTTGGCCTGGTGGCAGCTCCCTGGTGGGTCGTCCGGCTCGACCGTGCTGCTGTCCGGTCCGGAGGCGGTCGCCGCCTACGAGCGCGCGCGCCGCGACTGGCGACTGCTGACGGCGGCGGCGCTGGTCGGGATCGGCGACGGTGCGCTGGCCATCGCAGTGGAGCACGCACGCGAGCGCATCGCCTTCGGAGTCCCGATCGGGTCGTTCCAGGCCGTGGCCCACCCGTTGGTCGACGTGGCCATGGCGGTGGAGACAGCCCGCCGGATCGTCTGGAAGGCCGCCTGGTGGGCCGACACCGACGAGGCCGCCCAGCTGCACCTCGTGCCCATGGCACATCTCGCCGCCTCCGAGGCCGCCGACCTGGGGGCACGGGTCGGCGTCCACACCCTCGGCGGGGTGGGGTTCACGGTCGAGTCCGACGAGCAGCTGTACTTCCGCCGGGCCAAGGGTTGGACGCTGGTCGGAGGCGACCCCCAGGCCGAGCTCGATCGCATCGCTGATGCGTTGTACGGCCCCACCGAGCCCGTTCCCGCCGGCTGAGCATCCGAGGAGAGACCGCCATGGACTTCAGCGCTGTCGATCTCGCACCCGACGTCCGAGCCTTCTGGGACGAGGTCAGGACCTTCCTCGACGAGCACCTCACCGACGCCGTCCACGAGGAGGAGTGGCAGACCGGAGCCGGTCACAACGTGGGCCTCCATCGCGCGCTGGGCGAGCGGGGCTGGGTCATGCCCACCCTCCCGGTCGACCAGGGTGGCGCGGGACTGAGCCAGCTCGAGGAGGGCATCCTCGACCACGAGCTGCAGGTGAGGAACGCGCCGACGATCACCAAGGGCACGACGGCGCTCGTCCTACCTGCCGTGCTCGACTGGGGGAGCGCCGAGCTGCGCGACGAGGTCGTCGCCGGTGTGTTGCGCGGCGAGATCTGCTTCTGTCTCGGCTACACCGAGCCCGACGCGGGCTCTGACCTCGCCGCGGCCAAGACGCGCGCGACGCGGGACGGCGACGAGTGGGCGATCAACGGCCAGAAGATGTTCACCACCGGTGCGCAGAACTGCCAGTACGCGTTCCTCGTCACCAGGACGAATCCCGCCGTGGCCAAGCACAAGGGCCTCACCATGTTCCTGTGCCCGCTCGACGATGTCGAGATCCAGGCCGTGCACACGCTCGGTGGGGAACGAACGAACATGGTGTTCTTCGACGACGTCCGCATCGCCGACCGCTATCGGCTCGGGCCGGTCGACGAGGGCTGGAGCGTGCTCATGGGCCCGCTCAACTCCGAGCACGGGATGATCGACGGCGAGCGGGTCACGCTCGAGCGCCGGGGCGGCATGTACGGCTTCGCCGGCGTCGTGGCCCACGAGGTCGCGGTCGACTGGGCTCGGGAGCCGGGTCCCGACGGGCGTCGCCCGATCGACGATCCGGTCGTGCGTCGGCGGCTGGCCCGAGTGGCCCTCGACGTCGAGATCACCACCGTGGCGCCGGGACCGATGAGCCGCATCCTGTCGTCGGAGCTGTTCATCGAGGACGCCTGCGACCTCATCGACCTGGTGGGTCCGCGCGGCCTCCTCCCGCACGGCGAGCCCGACGCGATCGGTGACGGTTGGCTCGAATACGCCCACCGGTTCGCCCAGGGCACCGCCACCTACGGCGGCACGACCGACGTCCACCGCAACATCATCGCCGAGCGGCTGCTCGGCTTGCCCCGCAGCACCCCTCGGGGATGAAGAGCGCCGGATGAGCCCGGGACGATCGTCCGCGACGAAGCGGCCTGATGCTCGACCCCACCGGAGTCGGAGCCCGCTTCGGCACCACCCTGACCGAGCCATACAGTGGCCATGTCCGAACGGGAGACGGGATCGGGTCCGCGGCGCGGACCTCCCGGCCCCGATGCCCAAGGAGGAGTTCACGTGCCGTCGCGAGAGCTGCAGTTCCCGGTGTTCGACGCCGACAACCACCTGTACGAGACCCGTGAGGCGCTGACCAGGTACCTGCCGGACGAGCGCAAGGGGGCGATCGACTACGTCGACGTCCGCGGCCGCACGAAGATCGTCGTGCGGGGGCAGATCAGCGACTACATCCCGAACCCGACCTTCGACCGCGTGGGACGGCCCGGCGCGCAGGAGGAGTACTTCAAGCACGGGAACCCCGAAGGCAAGTCGTACCGGGAGATCATCGGCCGGGGCATCGATTGTCCGCCGGCGTTCCGGTCGGCCGGGCCCCGCCTCGAGCTGATGGACGAACAGGGAGTGCAGTACGCGCTCATGTTGCCGACGCTGGCCAGCCTCATCGAGGAGCGGATGCGCGACGACCCGGATCTGTGCGCCGATGCGATCCACGCCCTCAACCGGTGGATGGCCGAGGAGTGGCCCTTCGTCTACGAGAACCGGATCTTCTCGACGCCGATCATCACGCCAGGCCTGGTCGACCGGGCGATCGACGAGCTCGAGTGGGTGCTCGATCAGGGCACCCGGGTCGTGCTGATGCGCCCGGCCCCCGCCTGGGGATATCAGGGCCCGCGCTCGTTCGCACTCCCGGAGTTCGATCCGTACTGGGAGCGGGTGCAGGAGGCGGGGATCCTGGTGGTGTTCCACGCCTCCGACTCCGGCTACGTGCGCTACTCGAACGAGTGGGAGGGCAACCAGACCGAGATGCAGGCCTTCGCCCAGCCCCAGACGTTCAGCGCGGTGGTGCAGGGACAGCACCGCGACGTCCAGGACGCGGTGACGGCGATGATCTGCCACGGCGCGCTCTCGCGGTTCCCCGACCTGCGCATCGCACTCATCGAGAACGGAGCGGGGTGGGTGCCCCACGTCCTGGAGCACCTCGACGAGGTGTACTCCCAGATGCCCCAGATGTTCCCCGAGAGGCCATCGGACACGTTCAAGCGGAACTTCTGGATGCACCCGTTCCACGAGGAGAACCCGGTCGGGCTCATCGAGCTGCTCGGCGCGGATCACGTGATCTTCGGGTCGGACTTCCCCCACGTCGAGGGTCTGGCCGATCCGGTGAGCTACGTCGACGAGCTCGAGGGGGTTTCCGACGACGACCTGGCCAAGATCATGGGCGGCAACATGATGAAGCTGCTCGGCGTGGACGAGAAGGCCAGCGTCTGAACGTCGCGGTCGGGTCGTAGCCTCCCGGCATGCGTGTCGGGATCAGCTGCTTCCTCACGGACCACTCGATCGGGGTGGTCGACCTGGCTCGGGAGGCCGAGGCGCGCGGCTTCGACGACCTGTGGGTGCCCGAGCACACCCACATCCCCACCGGCCGGGAGACGGCCTGGCCGATGCGGGAGGGGGCCGAGCTCCCGGAGAAGTACGCCCGGTCGCTCGACCCGTTCGTCTCGCTCGCCGCCGCGGCCGTCGCCACCAGCGACATCCGGCTCGGCACGAGCATCTGCCTTGTTGCCCAACACGACCCGATCGTGCTCGCCAAGACGGTGACGACCCTCGACCACCTCTCGGGCGGACGGGTGACGCTCGGGGTGGGGTTCGGGTGGAACGAGGACGAGATGCGTCACCACGGCGTCGACCCGCGCCGCCGGCGGACGATCGGCCGGGAGAAGGTGCTGGCCATGAAGGAGCTGTGGACCCAGGAGGAAGCGTCGTTCCACGGCGCCTACGTCGACTTCTCCCCGAGCTGGCAGTGGCCCAAACCCGTGCAGCGGCCCCACCCGCCGGTGTGGGTCGGTGGCGGCAAGTCGACGATCAAGCACGCCGTCGAGTGGGGCGACGGCTGGATGCCCATCGAAGGCGTGATGCCCGTCGCCACGCTCGTCGGGATGTTGCGAGCCGATGCCGAGGCGGCCGGTCGTGACCCCGAGCGGTTCCCCGTCTACCTCGCGGCGGCGTCGACCGAACCGGCCAGGCTCGCCGAATACGGGGAACTGGGCCTCGAGGGCATCTCGCTCGGGGTGGCCTGGAACGCCGGTCTCGACTCCGTCCGCCGCCAGCTCGACGACCATGCCGAGCTCCGGCAGCGATATCTGGAGTCGTGAGCGCCAGCAGCGAGAAGACGACGAGCTGAGCAGCGAGGCGGCCCGCCACGGCATGCCCCGACCGGACGGATCGGGTCAGAAGACCGTGTACCCGCCGTCGACGACCACGGTGTCGCCGGTGTGGAACGTCACCGTCGGATCGGCCAGATACACCGCGGATGGACCGAACTCGTCGGGTTCGGCCCACCGCCGGACCGGGGTCCGCGCCGTGGTCGTCTCCCGGAACTTGTCCCAGCCGTAGAGCCCGCTCGACAGTTCGGTCTTGGTCCACCCGGGAAGCAGCGCGTTGACGCGGATCTGGTGGCGGGCGAGGCCGACGGCGAGCGCACGCACGAGGCCGAGGAGTCCGGTCTTGGAGACCCCGTACGGCAGGCTGTTGGGCGACCCGTGGATGGCCGACGTCGAGGAGACCGCGACCAGGGAGCCACCGCCCTTTTCGACCATGTGGCGGGCGGCGGCCTGCAGGGTCAAGAAGGTGCCGTCGAGGTTGGTTCGGAGCACCCGGCTCCACTCCTCGTAGGTGAGGTCGAGGAAGGGGGTGCCCTCGCCCGAGGTGCCGGCGTTGGCGAACACCGAGTCGATCCGCCCACCGGCCGCGTCGACGCTCTGCTCGAAGGTCCGGGCGATCTGCGCCGGCTCGTCGACGTCACACACGAACGCGTGGGCCGTGGTGCCGGCGGCGCGGAGGTGTTCGAGCGCCTCTGCGTTCTTCGCCTCCTTCCGACCCCAGATGATCACCTGGGCTCCGGCCCGTCCGCACGCCGACGCCATGCCAAGCCCGATGCCGCCGTTTCCGCCGGTCACCAGCACCGTGCGATCGGCGAGGCGAGTGTCGGTGGTCGCTGGATCCGGGGCCATGGCCGGGACCCTAGGACGCCGGGTCGGACCGGGAGGAACCTCGGTCGAGCCTCTGGAGCCGCGCGGGCACGATCACGTTCCTCCCACTGGCATGGATACATTCCGACGGTGACGAAGAACGGGATGGCGGTACGCAGGATGGCGCGGTGGTGACGTCGCGACGGCTCGGTGTCGAACGTGCGCTGGTCGCCGGCCAGTGGGTGATCGGTGATGTCTCGGTCGACGGCGACGGTCGCATCGACGCCGTCGGGTTGGCCGGCACCTCCGGACGGGGTTGCGCCGTGCCTGGCTTCGTCGATCTGCAGGTCAACGGGTTCGCCGGAGTCGAGTTCGGGGCGGCGGGGCCCGATGCCCTGCGCCAGGCGCAACGAGCCATGGCCCGGACCGGCGTGACGAGCTACCTGCCGACGGTCCCCACGCGTGCCTTCGACGACTACGCGCGCGTCCTCGATTCGCTCGCGGTCGTCATCGCCGAACCCGCCGCCGACGGCTCACGTGCGCTCGGCGTCCATCTGGAGGGCCCGTTCCTGTGTCGCCCCGGTGCCCATGATCCTGGGCTGTTCCTGGACCCGACGCCGGAGCGGATGGCGGAGCTGCTCGGGCGGGCGCCGGTGGCGATCATGACGATGGCGCCGGAGCGGCCGGGTGCCCTGGCGTCGACGGCGTGGTTGTGCGAGCGCGGCGTCGTCGTGTCGGCCGGGCACAGCGACGCCGACGGCAGCGCGGCCCACCGAGCCTTCGACGCCGGCATGCGGGCGACGACGCATCTCTGGAACGCGCAGTCGCCGATGACGTCTCGCGCGCCGGGACTCGCGGGGGTGGCGTTGGCCCGTCCGGATGTCTTCGTGGGGATCATCGCCGACTTGATCCATGTCAGTGCCGAGACCCTCGCCGTCTCGTTCGCCGCGGCCGGCGGGCGTGCGTTCATCGTCACCGACGGGTCGACGTTCTCCGGGCTCGACCCGGCCGACATCTCCTCGACCGGCCGCATTCGCCGGCACAGCGGATGGGTCGGTCCGGATGGCGGACGGCACGTTGGCCGGGAGCTCGACCACCATCGACCAGGAGGTGCGGAACCTGGTGTCGCTCGGGGTCCCGCTGGCCGACGCCGTCGGCGCCGCGACCCGGGTGCCAGCGCGAGTCCTCGATCGGTCCGACATCGGCGACATCGCTCCGGGTGGGCGGGCGGACGTCGTCGTACTGGACGACGGACTGGAGGTCGAGACCGTCCTCCTCGGTGGCCGCGCGGTCTGACGCCGGGTACGCGGCTCACGCGCCGTCCACCCGTTGCGGGAAGGTCGTTGCATCCCGGTGGTAGACCGACGGACGTCCGACGATGCTGCGCACGCACAGGAGACGCACATGGGGAAGCTCGAGGGTCAGGTCGCCTTCATCACCGGCGTGGCGCGGGGCCAAGGTCGGGCCCACGCCGTTCGCATGGCACAGGAGGGTGCCGACATCGTCGGGGTCGACATCTGCCAGCAGATCGGATCCGTCGGCTACCCGATGTCGACGCGAGACGACCTGGACGAGACCGTCCGCCAGGTGAAGGACCTCGGGCGGCGCATCGTCGCGCACGAAGTCGATGTCCGCGACGTCGGGGCATTGCAGGAGGCCTTCGACGACGGCATCGCGCAGCTCGGCCCCGTGACCATCGTGGTCGCCAACGCCGGCATCGGACCCGGGGGATTCGCATCGGCCGAGCAGCAGTGGGACGAGGTCATCGGTGTGAACCTCACGGGCGTCTGGAACACGGGACGCGTCGCCATCCCGTCGATGATCGACCATGGAAGAGGCGGCTCCATCGTCCTCACCAGCTCCACCGGTGGACTGATGGGCGCGCCCTCCAACGTCCCCGGCATGCTCGGTTACACCGCCGCCAAGCACGGGGTGATCGGGTTGATGCGCTCCTGGGCCAACTTCCTGGCGCCGCACAGCATCCGCGTCAACAGCGTCGCGCCGACCACCGTGGCCACGCCGATGGCCAACGACGGTGACGTGTCCATGATCCTCGAGCACGTGCCCGAACTGGCCAACTCGTTGACCAACGCTCTACCGGTGCAGGCCGTGCAGGCCGAGGACGTCGCCAATGCCGTCGCGTTCCTTGCTTCTGACGAGGCCCGGTACATCACCGGGACGGTCCTCCCGGTGGACGCCGGCAACATCAACCGCTGCTGAGCCCCGGCGCGCGGACGGGGCGACGGGAGCGCGGACCACCGCCGCCGGGTCGTAGCATCCGTGCCGGACCTCTGGGCCGATGAGAGGGCGAGCATCAATGGCGACGGCATCGTCGAAGACGGACTACCTGGTCGTGGGCGCCGGCGCGATGGGCATGGCGTTCACGGACGCCTTGATCGATCACGCCGACGTCCACGTCACGTTGGTCGACCGTCGTCACGGCGCCAGCGGGCACTGGCAGGATGCCTATCCATTCGTCCGGCTCCATCAGGCGTCGGTGTTCTACGGGGTCGCGTCGACCGTGCTCGGTGGTGGCACGCTGCAACGGAGCGGTCCGGAGGCGGGGCTCCAGGAACGGGCCCGCCAGTCGGAGATCCGGGCCTACTACGACGACATCCTGGATCGCCGCTTCGTCGGCTCGGGCCGTGTCACCTTCCACGGGGGATGCGAGTACCACCGCGACGGAGCATCCCATCTCGTGACGTCGTGGGTGTCGGGCGAGACCGTGGAGGTCGAGGTCCGGCGACGCGTCGTCGACGCCGCCTACCTGTCGCCGACGATCCCGGCGACGACACCGCCGCCGTTCGGTGTCGCCGGAGATGTGCGTGTCGTCGCCGTGAACGAGCTCGCCAGGCTGACGGCGACGCCGAGCAGCTACGTGATCGTCGGTTCCGGCAAGACCGCCACCGACGGCATCGTGTGGCTGTTGGCGAACGGGGTGTCGCCGGACCGCATCGTGTGGGTGCGGCCACGTGACCCCTGGATGCTCAACCGCGCCGTCGTGCAGCCTGATCCCGCGGTGGCGCTCGGGCTCGCGGCGGACACCATGGCGGCGGCAGCCGACGCCGAGTCGCTCGACGACCTCTTCCTGCGGCTCGAGGACGCCGGCGTGATGTTGCGGATCGACCGGGACGTGGTTCCCACGATGGCCAAGACCCCCACCCTGGGCGCGTGGGAGCTCGATCTGCTCCGCACCATCGACAACGTCGTTCGGCTGGGACACATCAGGCACGTGACTCGTCGTGAGATCGTCCTCGACGGCGGGGTGGTCCCGCTGGCACCGGACTCGCTCATCGTCCACTGCGCCGCATCCGGGCTCCAGTACCCACCGCTGGTTCCCGTGTGGGGCCCGGACAAGATCCGACTCCAGACGATCCGGGCTGGGTTCCCGTGCTTCTGCGCCGCCCTGGCCGGTTATGTCGAGGCGACCCGCGACGACGACAGAGAGCGCAACTGGTTGTGCCCGCCCAACACCCTCCCCGACACCGCCGCCGACTGGGCGCGGATGCAGGTTCGCGGCACCATCGCGGCCCGCCGGTACGGCGCCGAGCCCGACATCGCGGCCTGGGCCAACGGCTGTGCCCTGAACCCGGCGCGCATGCAGCCCTCGCAACAGGACGATCCCGCGGTTCGAGCTGCCACCGCACGCCTCGCCGCCGACGCCGAGCGCGGACTCACCCGGTTGGCCGAACTCGCCGACGAGCCGCTGCCGATCGTGGACGCGCGCTGACGCGATCAGCCTGACGTGAGCAGGTCGGCCGGCGCCGACCGGTTGTCCAGCGCCTACGAGTGTCCCGTGCGGTAGTCGCCGAAGGGGCCGTCACGCTCGGAGAGCGCCTTGGTGAGTCCCTTCGCCCGCATGCCGTCGATGAACTCGTGGAAGCCCTCCTGCTTGGTGCCGAGCGAACACAGCTCGGTACCGGAGCGGATGGACGCCCGCAGGCCCATCACGTCCATCGCCCGGTGCACCGTGCGCTTGTTGAGCTGCACCACGTCGGAGGGGATCAGCGCGATCCGCTGGGCGATCGCCAGCACCTCCTCGTCGAGCCGCTCGGCCGGAAAGGCGCGGTTGGCCCAGCCGAGCCGAACGGCTTCGGTGCCGATGAGCGGGTCGCCGGTGACCATCATCTCCATCGCGGCCCGGGGTCCGAGGAACCAGGCGTGGAACTGCATGTCCGGCACGCCGAAGCGGACGGCGGGGTAGCCCATCTTGGCGTCCTCCGCCACGTAGACCAGGTCACATCCGGTGGCCAGCTCGCTGCCGCCCGCCAGGCAGTAGCCGTGGACCTGGGCGATGACCGGCTTGGCCAGATCCCAGATGCTCATCCACGTCTCGGTGACGTGGCGGGGCCACTGCCCTTCGCCACCGGCGGTGAAGTGGGGCAGCTCGAGGCCCTCGTTGCCGCCGCCGAGGTCGTAGCCGGCGGAGAAGCTGGGGCCGGCGCCACGGATGATCGACACGCGGACGGCCGGGTCGGCGTCGGCGGTTTGCAGGGCGTGCATGAGCTCGCCCCGCAGGGTGTGGTTGAGCGCGTTGCGCTTCTCGGGACGGTTGAGCGTGATCCGACGGATGCGCGGTGCGGGCTCGTCGACGAGCACCAGCTCGTACTCTCGCTCGCCCGGTTGCGACGTGGACTCGTCGGCGTAGGTCACTTGATCGCCTTCGGGTCCATGTCGCCCGAGAGGCGCTCGAGCTTCTTGTCGGGGACGGCGTCGATCGGCGTCGCGATCTCACCGACGGTCGGCCCGAACTTCTCACCGAGGGGCCGCAGGGCGTCGACGTCGAAGTCGTAGAGCGCGGCGGCGTTGTCGGTGAGCATCTGCTTGACCTCGGCTGGCTCGACACCCGAGAAGCGGGACCGGAGGTGCTCCCTGGTGTACGGATGCGTGCCCTCGTCGTGCGGGTAGTCGCTGCCCCACATGAAGCGGTCGATGCCGAGCCGGTGGCGGGCGGCGACATCGGCCGGGCCGGGCTGGCTGACCCCGATCCAGACGTTCTGGGCGAAGTACTCCGACGCGTCCTTGTGCAGCACGTGGTCCTCGCCGTAGCGGATCTCGCCGGTGGCGCCGGTCTCGCGGATGCCCCGGATGGTGGCGTCGAGCCGGTCGAGCAGCGGGGGGACCCAGGCGCAGCCGACTTCGGTCATGACGAACCTGAGCCGGGGGAAGCGCTCGAAGACGCCGGACAGGATGAACTGGGTGAGCGGGCGCTGCGAGTAGAACCCGGTCTCGGTGATGTAGAGCAGCATCGACACCGGGTACGGGCCGTAGTCGGGGTTCCCGGTGCCGCCGTGGATGGTGACCGGCACCTCGAGGTCCTGGCACAACTCCCACACCGGGTCGTAGCAGGGGTCGTAGAGCGGCTTCACCCAGTGCGCGTCCGGCGGGATGTTGGGGAGGAGCACGCCACCGCGGAGGCCGTGCTCCTTGATCCAGCGGATGTCATCGAGGGCGTCGTCGACGTCGTTGAGGAACACCTGCCCCACCCCCGCTCGCCGGTCGGGGAACTCGTTGCAGAAGTCCACCAGCCACCGGTTGTGGGCCCGCACCCCGGCGAGTCGATGCTCGTACTCGTCGGGCTTCGGCGGCTTGGCGAAGAGGACGAAGCTGGGGAAGAACGGCGGGACGGTGTTGGGGAACACCACTTCGGCGACCACGCCGTCGGCCTCCTGCTGGGAGTTCCGCAGCTCGTTGTCCCAGTTCCGGAGCTTGCGCTGATCGCCGAGGTCCTTGTACGGGTTCTTGTACTTCCCGCGCCAGGCATCGAAGTCGGCGCGGTACCGCTCGTCGAGGTACTCGCGGTACTGGGAGTGGCTCCCGCCCGCATGACTGTCCGCGGTGATGATCGTGTAGTGGTCGGCATCGCGCAGTGCGGTGGCCATCTCGTCCTCCGTGGGGCATTGGTGTATGGCCCAGTCTGGACGAGAACCGGTTCTCGCGCCAGCGGTTGTCGACGTGGTGCGCCTACCGGAACGCCGCTATCGGCAGAACGCGTTCTCGTGATCGGGTTACCATGCCCGGTGTGCCGCTGCTCGAGGTCGATCAGGTGTCGGTCAGCTTCGGGGGTGTGCGCGCCCTGCACGACGTGGCGCTCACCGTCGCCCCGGCGCAGGTCACCGGCCTGATCGGGCCGAACGGCGCCGGCAAGACCACCCTGTTCAACGTCGTCTGCGGTCTGCAGGCAACCGACTCCGGTTCGGTCCGGATCGGTGGTGCCGACGTCACCAAGGTGGCGCCGCACAAGCGGGCGCGGCTGGGCGTGGCCCGCACGTTCCAGCGCCTCGAGGTGTTCGGCTCGATGTCGACGCGGGACAACATCAAGGTGGCCGCCGAGGTCCGTCGCAAGTGGGCCCGCGATGCGCCTCCGCCCGCAGAGATCGCCGAGCGGATCCTGGATCGGGTCGGACTTCGGTCGGTCGCCGATGAACGGGTCGACGGGTTGCCCACCGGCCTGGCTCGCCTGGTGGAGGTCGGCCGGGCCCTGGCCAGCGAGCCGCGCCTGCTGCTCCTCGACGAGCCGTCATCTGGCCTCAGCGAGGAAGAGACCGACACCTTCGCCGCCCTGCTCGCCAGCCTGGTGGCCGATGGCCTCGGCATCCTGCTCGTCGAGCACGATGTCGAGCTGGTGATGCGGGTGTGCGCCCTGATCCACGTGCTCGACTTCGGCCGGATCATCGCCGCCGGTCCACCGGCGGCGATCCAGCAGGACCACGCCGTGCAGCTCGCCTACCTCGGCACGGCGTGAGCGTCAGCGAGCGCCGCCGGGCGTGCGAGCGCCAGCGAGCCGGGCGGTTCGGGTTCTGGGGGCGGAGCCCCCAGCGAGAGACGGCGTGAGCGTCAGCGAGCGTGAGTCCACCATCGCGGGTTGCCCTGATTCTCCTCGCCGTGGCGATGGCTGGCTGCTCATCGGGTGGCGGCGCGGCCGGCCCGTCGACCACGTCGTCGGTGCCATCGACCGGAACTCGCGCCGCGCCCCAGGGCTGGCTCGTCGAGGTCAGCCCGCTGCTCGGCCGTCCGTCCGCCGTCGCGGTCGCCGACGATGTCGTCTGGGTGGCCGACGACGGGCGGGGCGTCGTCGAACGGCTCGATGCCAACGACGGTCACGCCCTCGGTGACGCCGTCGAGGTGTCGAGCTCTCCGGTGGCGCTGGCGGTGGCCGAAGGCGTGGTGTGGGTGGCAGACAGCCAGGGGACGGTCGCACCCATCGATGCCACCACGGGCACGGTCGGTGCGCCCATCGGTGTCGGCGGCACGCTCGTCGACATCGTCGTCGACGGTCCGACGGTGTGGGTCGCCGACATCGAACGCTCCATCGTCATACCCATCGACCGGGAGAGCCGGCTGCCAGGTGAACCCGTCAGCGTGCCGCTCGGCGTGGTGCGGCTGGCGACGTCTGCCACCCGCCTGTGGGTCACCAACCTGGATTCGTCCGTGACCGCCGTCGACCTCGCCACCCGAGCGGTGGAGCGCTCGATCACAGTCGGTTCCACGCCGATCGGGCTGGCGATCCACGACGGGCTGGTGTGGGTGGCGAACAGCGACGACGGCACCGTCACCCGCATCGACGAGCCGACCGGGGAGCCCGTGGGTGAGCCGATCGGTGTCGGAGCCGCCCCGGTGGCGATCCAGATCGTGGGCAACGATGTCTGGGTGCTCGAACAGGACGGCCGGGCCCTGAGCCGGCTGGATGCGGCGACCGGGCGGCTCGAGCTCCGCTCCGGTGACGTCGGCACCCGGCCGCGGGGGATCGCAGCTGCCGACTCCGGCCTCTGGATCGTCGGCGTCGACCCCTCGGCCGCGGTGCTGGTGCCGCCGCCCGATCGCTGATGCGGTTCAGCTCTGCCGTGGCGCGCTCGATGGGCCGGTCGCGTCGCGGGCGGGCCGACCGTCCATTGTCCGACCGCGTCGGGAGCCGGGCCTCCATGGCCTCGAGCTGGGCGCGCATTCGCGCCTCGGATTCGTCCTGCAGCTTTCGCATGACGACCACCCAGAAGACCGACGCCAACATCAGGCCGCCCAGGAAGACCAGCGCGAGTCCGATGAGTCCGCCGGAGATCAAGTACGGGATCTGCTCGATCTGCCGGTAGGTGCGCGACGCGCCGATCCAACCGAAGATCATGAAGTTGAAGCCGGCGATGACGGCCACCGAGGCGGGGATCATCACCCATCGGATCAGGTCGCTCGACGACGAGCGGGCGATCCCCGTCAACGCGGCCCGGAACCGGGCGCGGCGTGCTTCCGTGGGTGCCGTGGCGGGTGCGTCGACGGGCATGGCGATCGTCTCGGACACCGTGGACTGCTCCTCTCGGGTCATGGTGCGACCGCCATGGTCATCACCCGTTCCAGATAGCGGCGGATCCGGCGGCTGCCGGGAATCGCCAGCAGCATGAGGCCGAAGGCCATCCCGGCGGGGACGCCGCCGAAGGTGTAGGTGGCGGGCTCGGCCCCGGGCGGGACGCCGGAGATGGCCGTGACCGGGTCGGCCGGAGACGCCGCCGGCGCAGGTCCGGCGACCGGGAGATCGCCAGCACCGATGGCAGCGGGTTCCGGCACGCCGACGACGACATCGGCAACGGTGGGGGTCCCACCTGATGCCGGTGGGGGGCGATGTCGGCGGTGAACGCCGCGGTGACCAGCGCTCGCGCCGAGACCGAGCCGAGGACGATGTCGAGGCGTCCGCCGGGAGGAACCGGACCGGCTGCGGGCAGCGGTACCGAAACGAGCACGCCCGAGGTGGTGCGGTCGGCGGTGGAGCCCGCGCAGGCGTCGTTCCCGCCGAGGGTGCGGATCTGGACGCCGGTGCTGGCGAGCAGCGATTCGAGGGTGTCGTCGGGGCCGACGAGCGGGATCGCGGTGGCGCCGCTGGCGTGGAGCCCCGACTCGTCGATCTCGACGTCCCGGCCCCCGGCGGTGGCGCCGCTGACGGTGACGCCACCGTCGCACGTCGCGGTGGCGCCGTCGGTCTCGGCCGAGGCCCAGGTCTTGATGTCGTCGATGTGCAGGCTGCCATCGAGCAGATCGATGCCCGTGACCTCGGTGGTCACCGTGGCCGCGACCCGCGCCTGTTCCGCGACCGACTCGCTCGTGGTGCGCACCGACCCGACGTCGACGATGCCGGGGAACGTGAACCCGCCGAGGTCGGAGCTCACCGTGGAACGTCCGGGATCGACATCGGAGCTCATGGTGATGCCAGGCAGGCGACTCGTCTTGGCCTCGTCGTACTCGCGGCTCTCGACGACGACCGGATAGTCGGGGATCGGGAGGGCGACGCCGGCGCCGGCCTCCAGCAGCGGGCGCAGCCCGACGATGGGCGTCCCGGGGTAGACGGAGCTGGCCAGGCCGTACCCGAGGCCACCGGTGGAGAGGCTGGCCAGGGCCAGGGCCAGCGTGCCCTCCACGGGCGTCTCGACCGGGAGCACCGCCGGCACCGTCGGCGCGGCCGTGAACCCCGCCCCGGTGGCCACGACCTCGTAGCCGCCGAACGCGGACACCTCCTGGGCGTCGGCCGGCGGCGACGACTGCACGGTCGAGAGCATGAGCAGGACGCCGGTGACCCGGACGGCGCGCCCGACGGTGCCCACGGCGGTCATGCGGGTGCCGCCCCGAGATACGCGCCGGCGAGCTGGTCGGCCATCTCACCCGGAGGGCCGACGGCGCGGATGCGGCCGTGGGTCATCACCGCCACCCGGTCGACGAAGTCGATGACCCCGGCGAACTGCTCGACCACCACGGTGGTGATGCCCGTCGCGGCCAGCTGGTGGACGACCTCGAACAGCTCGGTGACGATGATCGGGGCCAGACCCATCGACAGCTCGTCGAGCAGGATCAACGCGGGGTCGGTGGTGATGGCGCGGGCCAGCGCCAGCATCTGCTGCTCGCCGCCGGACATCGTGCCCGCGAGCTGGTGCCGCCGGTCGCCCAGGCGTGGGAACTGTCCGTAGGCGAGATCCTCGAGCTCGGCCAGGGGTCGACCGCCGGCGGCGTAGGTGTCCATGAGGATGTTCTCGCGCACGGTCAGGTTCGGGAAGATGCCTCGGCCTTCGGGGATCAGGCACACACCGGCCCGGGTGAGTTCCTCGGCGCTCACCCCGGTGACGTCGAGATCCTCCATCAGCACCCGGCCGCCGGTCGGTGCCAGGACGCCGCTGATGACCTTCAACATCGTGGTCTTGCCGGCGCCGTTGGGCCCGAGCACCGCCAGCACGGAGCCACCCTCCACCGACAGGTCGACTCCGTGGAGCACCTCGATGGAGCCGTACGCGGCCCGGACGCCGCGCAGCTCGAGCAGGGGCGGGCATTCATCCACTGGCGCCCACCTCCGCGGCGGCCGTCATGGCCCGGGACGGCATGCCACCGGGCTCGGTGGACGTCGCCGGCCGCGGGCGGAACCGGGCCGCGTGGAGCCGGGCCCACGAGCGCACCTGCGCCGAGATGCCGCCGGTGTTCCTCGCCGCCGCGATGGCGAGCAGCCCGATGATGAGCGGCGTGAGGGCCTCGCTCCCCGTGGCCCCACCACCGCTGCTCCCGAACTCGCGCAGCACCTCGGGGAGCACGACGAAGAAACCCGCCCCGAGCAGGGCACCGCTCACGCTGGTGATGCCGAAGATGGTGGCCACCAGGACCACCGTGAGCGACCGGAAGTAGAAGAAGTCGAGACCGCCCACGCGCACCTGGAGCGCGCCGAGCAGCGCCCCGGCCGCACCGGCGAGCATGGCCGACAGTCCGAAGACCTGGAGCTTGATGCGAGTCAGGCTCATGCCCATCATCTGGCAGGCGGTGGGTGAATCACGCAGCGCGGCGAGCATCCGACCGAATGCCGATCGGCGCACGGCGAGGAACACGTTGGCGAACAGGGCCGCCGCGGCCGCCGTGACCACGAACATCGCCTGCTCGCTGGTGAGGTCGATGCCGAACAGGTGGGGTCGGGGTACGACGAGGGTCTCGCCGCCGCCGAAGATCTGGCTGTTCCCGAAGAACAGGCCGTCCATCAAGATGGCGAACGCCAGGGTCGACAAGGCGAGGTAGATGCCCCGCAGACGGAGGACGGGCAGCGCCACCAGCACGCCGATGGCGGCGGCGGCCACGGCGGCCAAGACCACCCCGCCGAGCCACGGGAACCCGGCTCCGAGCTTGCCCATCACCACGGCACCGACACCGGCGAAGGACATCTGCATCAGCGACACCTGGCCGGACAGGCCGGTGACGAGCACGAGGCTGAGGGTGACGCACGTGAACAGCAGTGCCTTGGAGCCGATGAGGAGCTGGAACGGGCTCAGCTGGCCGGCGATGGCGATGGCGGCGACCACGGCGCCCACCCCGAGGGTCGCGGTGGTGACCGCGGACGGCGGCGCCGGCTCGGAATGACCGGTGCTGCGGTCGGGCAGCCGTCGCTCGGGGCGTACCAGGAGCGCCCCGAAGAGCAGCAGGAACGGGAGTGCTGGTTTCAGATTCCGCACCAGCTCGTTGTCCTGGGGGAGGTAGCCGATGAGCATGGTCTGGCTGATGCCGAGGATGAGCGCACCCACGAAGACCGCCGGGAGGCTCTGCATCCGCCCCACGACGGCGGCGGCATAGGCCGACACGACCAGCAGGCTCAACGTGTTGACCTCGAGGTTGAGGCCCGGAGCGATGAGGATGGCGGCGAGGCCGGCGAGCACCGACCCGAGCGCCCACGACGCCGCCGTCACCCGGTTGGGACTGAGCCCCTTGATGGTGCACAGCTCCGGGCTGTCGACCACCGCCCGCATGGCGACACCCAGCCTGGTCCGCCGGAACAGCAGGCGCAGGCCGAAGGCCACGCCGAGCGCAGCCAACACGGTGGTCAGCTGGTCCCACGTGATGACGAGATCGAGCACGGTGACGCTGCGATCGCCCCACAACCCGGGCAGCGTCCGCAGCTCGATGCCCCAGATCGCCAGCGCCATGCCTTGGAAGGCGAGCAGCAGGGCGAGCGTGACCACCAGCTTGGTGGCGGTGGAGGCGCCGCGGACGAGCCGCCGCATGACGAGCACGTCGAGCAGCACGCCGATCGCCGGTGCGCACACGCCCAGTGTCACGACGAGGGCCACGGCAGTGGGCCAGCCCCGATTCACGCGGAGCTCCCAGTACACGAAGGCCAGGAACATGCCGACCGCGCCGTGGGCGAAGTTGAAGACGTTGGAGGTGATGTAGGTCACGACCAGCCCGGTGGCCGCGATGGCGTAGACGGCCGCGATGGTGACGCCGAGGACCAGAAACGTGAAGAACGTCTGCAGATCCACTCGAGCGACCCCCCAGCTCGTGGTGCCCGCGTGGGCAGAACCAGTTCTAGCGCATATTCCCTTTGGGCGCTATGGTCGCTTTGTCGCCCGCTGGGGATCGGGCACGCGGAGTGAGAGGGAACGCCGCATGCAACCGGAGACGATCGGGGTCGCAAGACGCCTGCGACGGACGTGCCGCCACCGACTGCCGGTCGCGCTCGTCCTCCTGGCTGCGGCCACGACGACGGCCTGCGGGTCCCGACTACCCGACGACGTGCTCGCCCACATCGACGCCGCCACGATCGGTTCCGAGGCCGGTTCCGGGATGTCCGCCGCCGCCGGCCCGGCAACCGATGACGCGTCGTCATCGGCATCGTCAGCGGCGTCGTCCAACGGCACCGTCGATGGCGCGGGTCCATCCGCTGACGACACGAGCGGCGGGGGCGCGGCCTCTCCGAGCGCCGTCACCGGTGGGGGCGGGGCACCGGTCGCCATCACCGATGGGGGCGGGAGTGCCGCGCCGACCACCGGCAGCGACGAGACCTGCCGCGGCGGCGCCAGCGACACCGGCGTGACCGCCGGCGAGGTGAAGGTGGCCTCGATCGTGACCGCATCGGGACCGCTGCCCGGCGCCACCGAGGGGGCCTACCGCGGCGCAGCCGCGTACCTCGCCAAGGTCAACGCCGAAGGAGGTGTCTGCGGTCGCAAGATCACGCTCCTCAAGGGCGACGACGGTCTCGACCCCCAGCGGGCGCGTGGCGAGTTCCTCCGGCTCGAGCCCCAGGTCCTGGCCTTCGTCGGCTCGTTCGCGGTGGCGGATTCGGGCTACATCGACCTGATCGACAAGACCGGCGTCCCCTATGTCGGCACGTCCGTCGATCCTGCCGGGCGCGAGCTGCCCAACGTGGTGCCGCACGCTCAGAGCGGCGTCGCCCACTCCGGTCCGTACGTGTACTACAAGACCGCCCACCCCGACGTGAGCAAGGTCGGCTTCATGTTCGCCGACGTCGGCGGTGTGCGGGCCAACGTGCCCGGCATCGTGAAGGGCTGGGAGACGGCCGGGTTCGACATCGTCTACAACTCCGGCGCCAGCGCGACCCAGCCCGACTTCACGCCCGACGTGATCAAGCTCCGCCAGGCCGGTACCCAGCTGCTGTACCTGTTCGCGTTCGAGGTCAACATGCACGTGCGGCTGGCCCGGAACATGCGCCAGCAGAACTGGGAACCGGAGGTGAAGGTCTCCAACATCGGGTACAACTCCAAGCTGATCGAGCTCCTCGGCGACACCGCCAACGGCTGGAGCAACCACCTCACCTACCTCCCGGTGCTCAACGAGGACGAGCCGGCCCGGAGCCCGGCCCTGGCCGACTTCCTCACCTGGAACGAGCGGGTCGCACCGGGAGCGTCCATCGACCTGTTCCCGGTCACCGCCTGGGGTGACGCGGCGCGATTCGTCACCGCGCTGCGGCAAGCCGGCCCGGAGCCGACCCGTGAGAAGATCGTCCAGATCGTCGACAACCTGCCGAAGTCGGATGGCGGAGGCATCTTCGCCCCCACCTCCCCGGCGAAGCGCACGGGTGCTTCGTGCTTCGTGATCGTGCGGGTGGAGAACGGCCACTGGGTCCGCGAGCACCCCGACTCCGGGTTCGAGTGCGGCATGGGAGATTGGTACACGTTCTGAGCGAACCGTGGTAGAACAGGTTCTCGTCGCCGCGTGACCCGAGCAGCGTGATCCGAGGGGGGCCGATGCACATCGCGTTCACACCGGAGCAGGACGCGCTCCGCCAGGAGCTGCGCGCCTACTTCGCCGGGCTCATGACCCCCGACGTGCAGGAGGCGATGAGCTCGGGGCAGGGCGAGTACGGCGGCGGCGACCTCTACAAGCGCCTGGTCCGCCAGATGGGCCAGGACGGATGGCTCGGCATCGGCTGGCCCAAGGAGTACGGCGGCCAGGACCGCTCCATGCTCGAGCAGCTCATCTTCATGGACGAGGCCAGCCTCGTCGGCGCACCGGTGCCGTTCCTGACCATCAACACCGTGGGACCGACCCTGATGCACTACGGCACCGCGGAGCAGCGGGCCGAGTTCCTGCCCAAGATCCTGCAGGGCCAGATGCACTTCTCGATCGGTTACTCCGAGCCCGGTGCCGGGACCGATCTGGCGTCGCTGACCACCCGCGCCGTCCGCGACGGCGACGAGTACGTGATCAACGGCCAGAAGATGTGGACCAGCCTCATCCAATACGCCGACTACGTCTGGCTCGCCGCCCGCACCGACCCCGATGCGCCCAAGCACAAGGGCCTGTCGGTCTTCCTCGTTCCGACGTCGGCCGAGGGATTCAAGTGGACACCCGTCCCCACGGTCAGCGGCACGACGACGAGCGCCACGTTCTACGAGGACGTGCGGGTGCCGGTCGGCAACCTCGTCGGCGAGGAGAACCAGGGCTGGCGGCTCATCACCAACCAGCTCAACCACGAGCGCGTCGCCCTGTGCTCGGCCGCTGGCATCCAGCACCTGCTCGCCGACGTGCGGCGCTGGGCACACGACACCGAGTTGGCCGACGGGCGCAGGGTGATCGATCAGGAGTGGGTCCAGATCCACCTGGCCCGGATCCACGCCAAGGTCGAGTTCCTCAAGCTCATCAACTGGAAGATCGCCTGGGGTGTCCGCCACGGGGTCGGGCCGCAGGACGCGTCGGCCACCAAGGTCTTCGGCACCGAGTTCTACACCGAGGCCTACCGGTTGTTGATGGAGGTCCTCGGGCAGGAGTCGGTCGTCGTCTCGGGATCACCCGGGTCGATCCTGCGCAGCCGGGTCGAGCGCATGTACCGCTCGACGCTCATCCTCACCTTCGGGGGCGGCACCAACGAGGTGCAGCGCGACATCATCGCCATGGTCGGCCTCGGCATGCCCCGGGCCCCGCGCTGAGCGGACGAAAGGAACGCCGATGGACTTCGGATTCACCGAGGAGCAGCAGGACCTGGCCGCGCTGGCGGGGAGGATCCTCGAGGACAAGGTGACGGTGGAGGCGCTCCGCGAGGCCGAGGCCGGCACCGATCGGTTCGACCGCGACCTGTGGCTGGCCCTGGCCGACGCCGGCCTGCTCGGCGTCGGGTTGCCGGAGGCCTCGGGTGGCGCCGGGTACGGCGTCATCGAGCAGTGCCTGGTCGCCCAGCAGGTGGGCCGCACCGTGGCACCGGTCCCGCTGGTGGCCCACACCATGATGGGCGCCGATCCCGTTGCTCGGTTCGGCTCGCCGGCGGTGGTCGAGCGTTGGATCCCCGGGGCGGTCGACGGCTCGGTGCTACTCACCGCGGCCCTGGCGGAGCCCATGAACCGCTGGCCCGACCGCCCGGCCACCGTGGCGCGGCGAGACGGCGACGGATGGCGGCTCGACGGCGTGAAGACGTGCGTGCCGGTGGCGCCGATCGCCGATGCGTTCGTCGTACCGGCGAGGATCGTCGACGGCGACGCGGTCGCCGCGTTCGTCGTCTCGGCCGGCGCGGCGGGTGTGACGATCGAGCCCCAGCAGATGACCAACCGCGACCGCGACGGCCGGGTGGTCCTCGACGGCGTGACCGTGGGCGAGGAGGCCCGCCTCGGTGCCGACGACGACGGTGACTCCGTGGTGGCCTGGATCCTCGAGCGCGCCATGCTCGGCCTGTGCGCGCAGCAGCTCGGCATCGTCGAGCGAGCGCTGGAGATGACGGCGGCCTACACCAAGGAGCGGATCCAGTTCGATCGGCCGATCGCCACGTTCCAGGCCGTGGGCCAGCGGGCCGCCGACGCCTACATCGACGTCGAGGCCGTCCGGCTCACGTTGTGGCAGGCCGCCTGGCGGCTGTCGGAGGAGCGGTCGGCGGCCACCGAGGTGCAGGTGGCCAAGTTCTGGGCCGCGGAGGCCGCCCACCGCGTGGGCCACGCCGCCGTCCACCTCCACGGCGGCACCGGCGTCGACGTCGACCATCCGATCCACCGCTACTTCATCGCCGCCAAGGCCATCGAGTTCGCCCTCGGCGGCGCCACCGACCAGCTCCTCCGCATCGGCCAGCACCTCGCCGCCGCCCGCGAGTAGCCGGCGTCGGGCAACGCTCCGATCCTCGACCGCTGGCGCCGGAGAACGCCGCGGTTCTCTCGCGTGGTGCGGTGTCCGGAATCGGCCCACCCGAGCGTCGTCAGTCCGTAGCGTCACGTCGGTGCGGGGGCATTCTGGGGGACGAATCTCGCGTCCTGCATCGAGGCCCGTCCCCCAGAATCGCTAGCCGGTCCTTCCGGGGGACGGATCTTGCGCTGAGGAACGACTCCCGTCCCCCAGAATGGATCTCACACACCGTCCCGGTGTGCCTTCGATGATCTCGGGCAGGTCCTCGAAGCCGACTGCGAAGCGTTCGATCACGGCCGGGAGTTCGAGGACGACGAAGTCGCCGACTGAGGGTTCGCCGAACAGACCTCGGTCCTGTGGAGAAGGCACCGCCCGGATGCTCGACCTACCCGGCTCGTCCGAAACGGCAGCGCGCCGAGCCTCAGCGTGGGCTGCCCGCCGGGCCAGCATTGCCGATGAACTCGTCGACGCGAGGATCCTCGCCGAGCGTGCAGTGGGCGTATGCAACGCGAGGATCCTCGCCGAAGGTGCGCGGCGCGCCCCACGCGCCGGTAGGCCCGAACAGACCGGGTACCTCCGAATCACGAGCGCAGGAAGCAGCCGTCGTCCCGCTCGGTCGTGGCCGGGAGCGGGCTTCAGTCGGTGAGGTCCCCGGCCATCCGCTGCGCGCTGTCGATGTACTCCTCGATCATGTCGTAGACGACCTGTTTGGCGGAGCGCATCTCGTTCATCCGGCTGACGATCTGGCCCACCGGCATGCCCACCATGTCCGGGGGCACGTTGGCGCCCATCTTGCGGTTGGCGTGGCTGTTGAGGATGAACTGCAGCGGCATGGGCAGGGTGCCGGGCGACTCGGGCGCCTCCCAGGCGTCGGTCCAGCCGGTGCGCAGCATGCGGGCCGGCTTCCCGGTGAGGGCACGGGACCGGACGGTGTCGGTGGACGTGGCCTTGAGCAGCTTGTCGGCCAGCACGCCGCTGGTGCCGTTCTCGATGGTGGTCAGCCAGATGGAACCGGTCCACACGCCGTCAGCGCCCAGCGCCATGGCGGCGGCCATCTGCCGGCCGGACCCGATGCCGCCGGCGGCGAGCACGGGCACCGGTGCGATGGCGTCCACCACGTCGGGCACCAGCACCATCGACGCGACCTCACCGGTGTGACCGCCGGCCTCGTAGCCCTGGGCGATGATGATGTCGACGCCGTCGTGCACGTCGCGCTCGGCCTGTTGCACCCGGCCGATGAGTGCCGCGACCTTCACGCCCTGGGCATGGGCCTGGTCGATGGCCGCCTTGGGCGGCGGGCCGAGCGCGCTGGCCAGCAGGGCGATGTCGTGGCCCAGTGCGATGTCGATCTGCGGCGTGCCGGTGGCAGCCGTCCACCCGAGCACACCGGAGGTCGTGGCCGGCGATCCGGCGTGGTCACCGGTGGCAGGCTCGGGTTCCTTGCTCGGGTCGATGCCGTGGTCGGCGAGGATCTTGTCGACGTAGTCCCAGTGCTCCTGGTCGATCATCTCGCGCAGCTTGGCGCCGATGTCCTTGGTGTCGTCGAGGCCGACCTCCCGGTCGAGCGTCTTGACCGGCATGACCACGTCGACGCCGTAGGGCTTGCCGCTGACGTGCTCGTCGATCCAGTTGAGCTCCAGCTCGAGCTGGTCGTCGGAGAAGGCGAGGGCGCCGAGCACGCCCATGCCGCCGGCGTTCGTCACCGCAGCCACGACGTCGCGGCAGTGGGAGAAGGCGAAGATCGGGAACTCGATGCCGAACATCTCGCACAGACGGTTCCTCATGCGACGGCTCCTTCGGTGATGGTGCGGGCCCGTCGGTAGTCGGGTTTCCCGCTGGGGTGTCTGGGGACGGTCTCGACGATGTGGAGCTCGCGCGGCACCTTGTAGCCGGCGATCTTCGTGCGGCAGTGCGCGACGAGGGCGTCGAGCGACGGAGCCTCCCCCGGGCGAGGTTGCACGATCGCCGCCACCCGCTGGCCCCAGCGCTCGTCGGCGACGCCCACCACCAGGGCGTCGAAGACCTGTGGGTGCGACTTGAGCGCGGCCTCGACCTCCTCCGGATAGATCTTCTCGCCGCCGGAGTTGATGCACTGCGAACCCCGGCCCAGCAGGGTCATCGTGCCGTCGGCCTCGAGCCGGGCGAAGTCGCCGGGTACCGAGTACCGCTCGCCGTCGACGGTGATGAAGGTGCTCGCGCTCCGCTCGGGATCCTTGTAGTACTCCAGTGGCACGTTGCCGCCCCGCGCCATCCGACCGACCTCGCCCGGCTGCACCGGTCGGTCGTCGTCGCCGATGACGATGGTGTCGGGACCCATGTTGACGTTGATGAGCCCACCGGGGTTCGCCGTCTTCCCCTTCTCGATGAGGCGCAGGCCGTTGAAGCCGCTCTCGGTCGAACCCACTGCCTCGGTGACGAACACGTTCGGGAGCAGGTCGAAGAGCCGGTCCTTCACCGCTGGCGAGAAGACGGCGGCGGTCGAGCTGAACGACACCAGCGACGAGACATCGTGGTCGCCCTGCTCGAGGGCGTCGAGCAGGGGGATCGCCATGGCGTCACCGGTGATGGCGATGCCGCTGATGTGGTGCTCGGCGACCGCCGCCCACACGGCGTCGGCGTCGAACTGCTCGAGCAGCACCGACGTGGTCCCGCGGATGAGGCCACCCAGCGTGCCCCACTGGGCGGCACCGTGCATCAGCGGTGCGAGCACCAGACCGCAGGTCGGCTGGCCCGCCGCGGCCTCCCTGCTCATCTGGTACTCGTCCTCGATGCGGACGCCGGTCATGAAGTCGATGCCGCCGCCGAGCGTGCGCCACACGTCCTCGTGGCGCCACACCACACCCTTCGGGTACCCGGTGGTGCCACCCGTGTAGAGGATGTAGAGATCGTCGGAGGATCGGGCCGGGAAGTCGCGCGCTGGGGACGCCCCGGCCAGAGCCGACTCGTAGTCGACGGCATCGATGTCGCCGGCGGAACCCGTCCCGTCGTCGACCACGAGGACGTGGTGCAGCAGCGGCAGCCGGTCGGTGATGGCGGCGACGAGGGACGTGAACTGCGCTTGGACGACCAGGGCTCGTGCGTCGCAGTTGTCGAGGAGGTAGGTCAGCTCGTCCTCGACGTAGCGGTAGTTGACGTTGATGGGGACGGCCCGCAGCTTGTACGCCGCCAGCATGGTCTCGACGTACTCGAGGCTGTTGTAGGAGTAGATGGCCACGTTGTCGCGCTCGCCGACGCCCTGGGCGGCCAGGTGGTGGGCCAACCGGTTCGCCCGGTCCTCGAGCTGGGCGTAGGTCAACCGCCGGTCGCCGCAGACCAACGCGGTGCGGTCAGGGACGGCATCGATCGTGTGCTCGATGAAGTCGGCGAGGTTGAAGGCCATGGCGAGCAGTAGAACACGTTCTCCGATCCCCGGCAACGAGCGCCCCACGGCGGGGTCGAACCGGTGGATTCGTGACCGATGCTCGCTCGTCGGGAGGACCGCTGGCACGCTCCGGTAGAATGTGTTCTACTGCCGTCGTGGCATCGGGGGAGTCGACATTCACGATGGAGCTGCCCTACCGCCGGAGCCTCGGCCCGGTGGTCGGAGCGTTCCTGACCGCGTTGCGCGACGGCAGGATCGTGGGGAGCAGGACGAGCGCCGGACGGGTCCTCGTCCCGCCCCTGGAGTACGACCCCGACACCGGCGAACCGGTGGACGAGATCGTCGACGTGGCGTCGGTCGGCACGGTGCGCCAATGGGCCTGGGTCACCGAGCCGCGGCGCAAGCACCCGCTCGACCGGCCTTTCGCGTGGGCCATGGTGCAGCTCGACGGTGCCGACACCACGATGCTCCACGCCCTCGACACCGGGTCGCCGGACGCGGTGTCCACCGGCATGCGGGTGCGGGTGCGGTGGCGAGCCGAGCGGCAGGGCCACATCACCGACATCGAGTGCTTCGAACCGGAGGATGGGGCATGAGCGACACCGCGACGGAGACCGAGGACGGCCGGCTGAAGTTCATGTCGCAGGTCATCGGCCTCGACTACGCCATCCGTATCTCGCCGGTGAACGCCGAGTTCGGGCGCCGCCTCGCGGGCGGGAAGATCTGGGGCCACAAGTGCCCGGCGTGTGGGCTGGTCTACGTGCCACCGCGAGGGTTCTGCCCCATCTGCGTGGTGGAGACGACCTGGCAGGACGACGCGGTGGAGGTCTCCGACGTGGGAACCGTCACCTCCTGGACGGTGCTGACACCGATCCAGTACCACGGGCAGAAGGAGCGAGACGACTACGCGCTGGCCAGCGTGCTGCTCGACGGCGCCGACGGAACCATCGGTCAGCAACGGCTGATGGGGGTCCCCCTCGACGAGATCCGCATGGGCATGCGGGTCCAGGCCGTGTGGGCCGAGGAGTCCGAGCGCGACGACGAGGCCCGGGACCCCCGCGGCTACGGCTTCGGCAACGCCATCACGGGCTTTTGCCCCAACGGTGAGCCCGATGCCGAACGTGAGACGTACGAGAAGCACACGCTGTGAGGTGCCTGTGAGAGACGTCGCCATCGTTTCGTTCGCCCAGTCGCCGGCCGCGGCGCAGGTCGACGTCACCGAGACCCAGATGCTCTACCCGGTGATCACCGCGGCCATCGACGCCTCGGGTGTCGACCGGCGCGACATCGGTTTCACGTGCTCGGGCAGCGCCGACTACCTGGCCGGTGCACCGTTCGCCTTCGTCGGCAACCTCGAGGCCACCGGCGCATGGCCGCCGATCTCGGAGTCCCATGTCGAGATGGATGGTGCGTGGGCGCTCTACGAGGCGTGGGTCAGACTCCAGCACGGCGACATCGACGCCGCGCTCGTGTTCTCGTCGGGCGTCGCCTCACGCGGTGACCTGCGTGAGGTGCTGTGCCTGCAGCACGACCCGTACTACCTGATGCCGTTGTGGGCCGATGACGTCTCCGTGGCGGCGCTGCAGGCCCGAGCCCTCCTCGAGGCCGACGGCCACGACGAGCGCGACCTGGCCGAGGTGGTGGTTCGCAGCCGCCGGGCCGCGGCCACCAACCCGTACGCCCAGGTGTCGGGGGCGGTGGACGCCGACGAGCTCCTGGCCGAGCCGTACGTGGTGTCGCCGCTGCGCGCCGCCGACTGCCCGCCGACCGCCGACGGTGCAGCCGCGGTCGTGCTGGTTGCCGGCGACCGGGCGCGCGACGTGTGTGACCGGCCGGCGTGGATCCGGGGCATCGACCATCGGATCGATCCGCACTACCCCGGCGTGCGCGACCTGGCCACGTCGGCGTCAGCGCGGCTGGCGGCCGAGATGGCCGGGGTCGGCGACGGGCCGGTCGAGGTGGCCGAGCTCCACGCCCGGTTCAGCCACGAGGAGCTGATCCTGCGAGCCGCCCTGGGGCTGGGCGACGACGTCGAGGTCAATCCGTCCGGTGGGCCACTGGCGGGCGATCCCACGATGGTCAGCGGGCTGGTCCGCATCGGCGAGGCGTTCCGTCACATCAGCGAGCACGGGCGGTCGCGGACGGTGGGACACGCCGCATCCGGCCCGTGCCTGCAGCAGAACCTGGTCTGCGTCCTGGAGGGGGAGTGAACGATGGGTGAACGTGTCGCCGTCGTCGGCATCGGGCAGACGCACCACACGAAGGTGCGCGACGACGTGTCGCTGGCCGGCCTGCTGCGCGAGGCCGCACAACGGGCCCTCGACGATGCGGAGATGGACTGGCGTGACATCGACGCCGTCGTGATCGGCACCGCGCCCGACTCCTTCGAGGGGGTGATGATGCCCGAGCTCTACCTCGCCGATGCGTTGGGCGCCGCCGGCAAACCGATCATGCGCGTGCACACCGCGGGCAGCGTCGGCGGGTCCACCGCCGTGGTTGCGACCCACCTCGTCTCGTCTGGCGTCCGCCAGCGGGTACTGACCGTGGCCTTCGAGAAGCAGTCCGAGGGTGACACCACCTGGGGCCTCTCGGGTGGACGCAGCGGCGGTGTCGGCGCCGGCGGCTACTTCGCGCCCCACATCCGGGCCTACATCTCGCGGTCCAACGCGCCGGAGTACGTGGGTTGGATGGTGGCGGTGAAGGACCGCAGGAACGCCCTCAAGAACCCCTACGCCCACCTCCGACTCCCCGACATCGACCTCGAGATGGTGCGCGACTCGCCCATGGTGTGGGAACCGGTTCGCCGGCTCGAGTCGTGCCCGGCGTCCGACGGTGCCTGCGCCATGGTGGTGACCAACGAGCGGGGAGGCGACGCCGCATCGAAGCCGCCGGCCTGGGTGCACGGCACCGCCATCCGCAGCGAGCTGGGGCAGTTCCCCGGGCGGGATCCGGTGAATCCGCAGGGCGGCCGCGACTGCGCCGCTGACGTCTACCGGCAGGCGGGCATCACCGACCCGCTCCACGAGATCGACGTCGTCGAGTGCTACGTCCCGTTCAGCTGGTACGAGCCGATGTGGATGGAGAACCTCGGCTTCGCGGCTGCTGGCGAGGGGTGGAAGCTCACCGAGACCGGTGCCACCGAGATCGGGGGCCAGCTGCCCGTGAACTGCTCGGGCGGCGTGCTGTCCTCCAACCCGATCGGGGCGTCGGGCATGCTGCGCTTCGCCGAGGCGGCCATGCAGGTGCGAGGGCAGGCGGGAGAACACCAGGTCGACGGGGCCAGCACGGCGCTGGGTCATGCCTACGGCGGTGCCTCGCAGTTCTTCGCCATGTGGGTCGTCAGGAACACCAAGCCATGACCAGCACGGTCGAGACGCCGCCGGAGGAGCACCTGCTCGTCGAGCGCGACGGTGCCGTGATGGTGCTCACCATGAACCGGCCCGAGCGCCGCAACGCGCTGTCGCCCTCGATGATGCAGGCCATGTCCGATGCGTGGGACGAGATCAACGCCGACCCCGGCATCCGCGTGGCCGTCCTGACCGGCGCCGGCGGGAGCTTCTGCGCCGGCGCCGACCTCCAGGCGATGACGCAGTCGCCGCCCGGCGACGCGTTCGAGAAGCGTGGGGACGACACGTCCGGCCTGGCCGCGGGCGTGATCAAGCCGTTGCTCAAGGGCTTCCTGCTCGACAAGCCGCTGATCGCCGCCGTCGAGGGGCCGGCCGTGGCCGGGGGCACCGAGATCCTCCAGGGAACCGACATCCGCATCGCTGGTGAGAGCGCCCGCTTCGGCGTGTCCGAGGTGCGCTGGAGCCTGTACCCCCTGGGCGGGTCGGTGGTCCGCCTCCGTCGCCAGATCCCCTACGCCGCGGCGGCCGACATCTTGCTCACCGGCCGCCACGTGACGGCGCCGGAAGCGAAGGAACTGGGGTTGATCACCGAGGTGGTGCCCGACGGCCAGGCGCTCGACCGGGCGCGGGAGGTCGCCGAGAAGGTGGCGGCCAACGGGCCCGTCGCCGTGCAGGCTGTGCTGCGGGCCCTGCGGGCCACCGAGTGCCTTCCGGAGGCGGACGCCATGCGCATCGACTCCGAGATCGGCATGCGCGTGTTCATGAGCGACGACGCCAAGGAAGGTCCCCGCGCCTTCATCGAAAAGCGCGAACCGCAGTACAAGGGCACATGACCACGGGGGACGACATGCAGCTCGACGACATCCGACTTCTCGACCGGGACCGGTTCCAGGAGGGCACCCCGCACGAGTGGTTCACCTGGCTGCGGGAGCACGCGCCGGTGTCCCACCATCCCGAGCCCGATGGGCCGGGCTTCTGGTCCATCGTGAAGCACGACGACATCATCACCTGCAACCGCGATGCCCAGACCTTCTCGTCCGACCAGTCGCGCGGTGGCGTGGTGGGGCTCGAGGAGCGGGAGCCCGCCGAGTTCGAGGACGCCGGCAAGCTCATGCTGATGATGGACCCACCCGAGCACACCCGCTACCGCAAGCTGGTGAACCGCGGGTTCACGCCCCGCATGATCGGCATGCTCGAGCCGCACGTCCGCGACCTCACCCGCAACATCGTCGACCAGGCGCTGGCCAAGCGCGACGTGGACTTCGTCGTGGACATCGCAGCCGAGCTTCCCCTCGAGGTCATCGCCGAGTTGATCGGCGTGCCCCACGAGGACCGTCACAAGATCTTCGACTGGTCCAACCGCATGGTCGGCTCCGAGGACCCGGAGTACATCGTCAGCGACGAGGAGGTGAGCAACGCCCAGGTCGAGATGTTCCTCTACGCCCAGCAGCTGGCCGACAAGCACCGCGCCGACCCCCAGGGCGACATCATCTCGAAGCTGCTCGAATCCGAGGTCGACGGCGACCACCTCTCGGACATGGACTTCAACCTGTTCTTCATGCTGCTGTCGGTGGCGGGCAACGAGACCACCCGCAACGCCATCGCCCATGGGCTGAACGCCTTCCTCGAGAACCCCGAGCAGTGGGACCGGCTGATCGAGGATCCGGAGGGACGCATGGACGGCGCGGTGGAGGAGATCCTCCGCTGGGCCACGCCGGTGCTCTACTTCCGGCGCAACGCCACCCGTGACTTCGAGCTCCGCGGGAACCAGATCAAGGCGGGAGACAAGATCTCGCTCTGGTACATCTCGGCCAACCGGGACGAGGAGGTGTTCGACGACCCGTTCGTCTTCGACATCGAGCGCTCGCCGAACCCCCACATCGCGTTCGGCGGCGGTGGCCCGCACTTCTGTCTCGGCGCGCAGCTCGCCCGGCTCGAGATCAAGGCGCTCTTCGGCGAGCTCGCGCGCCGCGTGCCCAAGCTCGAACAGCTCGATGCTCCGGAGATCCTGCGCTCCAACTTCATCGGCGGCATCAAGCACCTCGGCGTCCGGCTCGAGGAGCGGTGACGGCCGTGATGTCCTAGAGAAGGTCCTTGGCGGCCTCTCGCGCGGCTGCGATGTCGCCGACGACGTGGCGCCGGCCCCGCAGCACGACGATTGCGCCCACGAACACGAGCGGCGTCACGCACAGGAACGCGTTGGCGAGGTGACCTCGCAGCTCGCCGTCGATCGTCACGGCGAACTGATCGGCGAGGAATCCGACGAGCGGGGGTGAGGCGGCGCCCAGCACCGCGCCGAGGAAGGCGGTGATCGAGAACGTGATGCCCCGCAGCGCCGGCGCGACCACCTCGCTGATCATGGTCGACAACCCGGGCAACCCGCCGAGGATGAAGGCCACCGCCAGCACCTGGACCGGCATCCGGAACCACAACGGCACCGGCAGGAACGTGGGCATCAGGAGCAGGGCACCGGTGGCCTGGCTGACGCCGGTGACGAGCATCGGTGCGCTGGGATCAGTGCGCCGGAGCCGATCGGCCACCCGGCCTCCGACGACGGTGCCGGTGATGGCGCCGAGCAGGATGAGCGTGCCCGCGAGCCCGGCCGCCGTCTCGGCACTGAGGCCGGCGTGTCGCTCGTAGAAGGCCGGGGCCCAGAAGCCGAGACCGGACAGGGCGCCGGTGGCGATGGCGGACCCGATCATGAGGGCCCGCACCGACGGCACGGCCAGCGCGACGCGGATGTCGGCCACGGCGGATCGGACACCAGCTTCCCGCGGCGGTGCCGGCGGGGTGGGTGGGAGCGTCACGGCGGCCTCGTCGACGACCTCCCGATCGCTCTCCCCGCGCTGGGGTTCGGGCAGGCGCCACATGGCGAGCGCGAGCACGGATCCGGGCACGCCGACGATCAGGAAGGCCCATCGCCAGCCGAGGGTGGAACCGATGACACCGCCGAGGGCGAGGCCGATGGCGGTCCCGGCGAGCGGTGCCACCCGGATGAAGGCATAGGCGCGGCTGCGCACCTCGGGCCGGTAGTAGTCGGCGATCAGCGACGACGAAGCCGGGTTGTCCACGGTCTCGCCGATGCCGAGCGCACCCCGCACCACGAGGAACTGGACGTAGTTCCGGACCAGCGCGTTGAGCGCCGAGATCGCGCCCCACGAGACCAGCACCGCGGCGATGACCCGGGTGCGGCGTCGCCGGTCGGCCAGGTAGCCGGCGGGGATGGTGACGAGGAACCCGGTGACGACGAACGCGGTGCCGAGGAACCCGGCGGCCGTGTCACCGAAACCGAAGTCGTCCTGCACCCGGGTGAGGACACCCGGGAGGATGCCGCGGTCGATGGCGTCGATGAGCGCCACGCAGGCCAGCAGGCGGACCGGCCGCCGGCCGTACGCACCCCAGTCGGTGACCGAGCCTCTCTCGCGCGTCACCGCCGGTGTCATCGATCCGGGCCGCACCGACTCGGGTTGTGTCTCCGGCACCGCGTCCCCCCGGTCCACTCGAGCGTCAGTGAAACACGTTCTTGTCAGCGCCACAAGCAGGGCCCAGAATGCAGGCCACAGCTCGATTGTTGTGCCGGGCTGCGAGAATGTGTTCTGCTCGCCGTGACCGACGAACGAGGGGGTGTGCGTGGACTTCGACGAGAGCGCGGAGGAGGCGGCGTTCCGTGCCGAGGCACGCGCGTTCCTCGAACAGGACCACGTGATGGAGCTGGCTCGCCACGCCGCCATGCGCAGTGGCGAGGACCAGGCCGAGTGGTCCGAGCGGGCCAAGAAGTGGCAGGCGTTCCTCGCCGACGCCGGCTGGGCGTGCATCACCTGGCCCGTCGAACACGGAGGCCGCGGTGGTACCCGGGCGCAGGCGGCGATCTTCGCCGAGGAGTGCGCTCGGATCGGCGGTTCGGTGAATGCCTTCGCCGTCGGTGTGGCCATGGCCGGGCCGACGATCATCGCCCACGGCACCGAGGCGCAACGCGAGCGCTACCTGCCGCCGCTGGCGAGGGGCGAGGAGGTGTGGTGCCAACTCTTCAGCGAGCCGGGGGCGGGGAGCGATCTGGCCGGGCTGTCGACCCACGCCGTCCGCGACGGCGACGAGTGGGTGGTGAACGGCCAGAAGGTGTGGACGTCGGGAGCGCACTACAGCGACTGGGGCATCCTCCTCGCCCGCACCGACCTCGACGCGCCGAAGCACCGAGGCATCACCTACTTCCTGGCTGACATGCACGCCGAGGGCATCGAGGTCCGGCCCCTGCGGCAGATGACCGGCAGCGCGCACTTCAGCGAGGTGTTCCTCACCGATGTGCGGGTGCCCCACGCCAACGTGCTCGGTGACGTGAACGCGGGGTGGGGCGTAGCGATGACGACCCTGGCCAACGAGCGCACCTTCATGGGTGGGTCCGCCCGCCCCCTCGGTGCGCGCCAGCTCATCGACCTCGCTCGCGACCACGGGCTGAGCCAGGACCCGGTGATCCGCCAGCGGTTGGCCGCGGCCCACACCCGGGCCGAGATCGCTCGGTACACGTCGATGCGGATCCGCACGCTCACCGATCAGGGTCTCCCGCCAGGGCCCACGGCGTCGGTCGCCAAACTGGCCGCGGCCTGGAACCTCAAGCACAACGGCGAGCTCGCCCTCGCCATCGAGGGTGGGCACGGCATGCTGGCCGGTGGCGACGCCCCCCGCTCGGGTGGCTGGCAGGAGTCGTTCCTGGGCGCACCGTCGATCCGCATCGCCGGTGGCAGCGACGAGATCCAGCGGAACGTGATCGGCGAGCGGGTGCTCGGCCTGCCCCCCGAACCCCGGGTCGACAAGGACCGATCCTTCCGGGACCTGGTCCGGGATGGGCCGGAGGGCTCGTAGTCTCATGGACATGTCAGTCACCACCGACGGCGCGCCGGACAGCGGCCCGACCCGCGAGCTCCTCACCGTCGGTGAGCTCAACGACGAGCAGCGCGAGCGGCGAGAGCGCATCGTCCAGGCCGCGTTCGAGCTCGGTGCCGACGGTGGCTACGACGCCGTGCAGATGCGCGACGTCGCGGCCACGGCCAACGTCGCGCTGGCCACCATCTACCGCTACTTCTCGTCCAAGGACCACCTGCTCGCCGCCGCGATGACCGAGTGGACCGCCCGCCTGCAGGGTCGTGTCTCGCAGTCGCCACCGAAGGGCGACACGCCGGCTGATCAGCTCGTCGATGTCCTGCGGCGGGCCTGCCGGAGCATGCAGCGGCAGCCGAAGCTGAGCATCGCCCTGGTGCGTGCCCTCTCGTCCACCGACGTCGGCGTCACCGAGGGCGGGGCCGAGGTCCGCCGGCTCATCGGCGCCATGGCGGGGCCGATCCTCGCCGACTTCGACGCCGGCGTCCGCGACGACATCCTCGCCACGCTCGGCCACGTCTGGTATTCGACGTTGGCGGCGTGGGCCAACGGCAGGCGGGACTTCGACTGGGTGATCGGCGAGCTCGAGCGGTCGGCCCGGGTGCTCGTCGAACCACGCTGAGCGCGGTGCGCGGTCCCGTCGGTGATGGGGGATCAGATGGCCCGCTCGCGGCCCTCCCAGTAGGGGTCGCGGAGCTTGCGCTTGTAGAGCTTGCCGTTGGGGTCGCGAGGCATCTCGGCCACGAAGTCGATCGTCCGCGGCAGTTTGAACTTGGCGAGCCGTTCCCGGCAGTGCGCCAGCAGCTCGCCGGCGAGGGCGTCCCCGGGCTCGACGCCCGGGGCGGGTTCGATGACCGCCTTGATCTCCTCTCCCCAATCGTCGTGGGGGATGCCGAAGACGGCGGCATCGGCCACCTTGGGGTGGCTCAACAGCTCCCCCTCGATCTCCGCCGGATAGATGTTGACCCCGCCGGAGATGATCATGTCGGACTTGCGGTCGCAGAGGAACAGGAAGCCGCCGTCGTCGAGGTAGCCGACATCGCCGACGGTGAAGAAGCCCTCCCGGCGGTTGCCCTCCGTCTTGTCCTTGTCCTTGAAGTACTCGAACGCGGCCATCCCGAGCTTCATGTAGACGGTGCCCACCTGGCCGACCGGTACGTCGTCTCCCTCGTCGTCGAGGATGCGGATCTCGCTGTTGGGCCACGGCAACCCGACGGTCCCGGGTCGATCCAGCCACTGCTCCGGCGTGACCAGGGTGCCGCCCCCCTCCGTGGCGGCGTAGTACTCGTAGATGACCGGGCCCCACCACTCGAGCATCCGCCGCTTCACGTCGACGGGACAGGGAGCGGCGGCGTGGATCATCGTCCGCAACGACGACAGGTCGTGTCGTGACCTCACCTCCTCGGGCAGGGCGAGCAGCCGGTGGAACTGGGTCGGGACCATGTGGCTGTGGGTGACCCGGTAGCGCTCGATGAGGTCGAGCGTCGCATCCGGCGACCACTTGTCCATCAACACCACGGGGTGGCCCACGTGCAGGGAGGTGGTGGCGTAGGCCAGCACGGCGGTGTGGTAGAGCGGCGAGCCGCACAGGTGGACGTTGCCGTCGAAGGGCGTGATGCCGAACAGGTTGAGCAGGAAGCTTCCCCGAGCCGCGGCCTCGTCGGGATCACCTCCGCTCAATGGTCGCCGCACGCCCTTCGGACGCCCGGTCGTGCCCGACGTGTAGTGCATCGGTGCTCCGGCGGTCCGATCCGAGGGCAGCGCGGTCGGCTGCCCATCGATCAGGTCGCGGAACGGGCGGTGCCCGGAGACCTCGCCGATGGAGAAGCACCGGTCAGAACCCAGCGCGATGGACTCGGCGGCGGCCGCGCACGCGTCGGCGAACCGCTCGTCGCTCACCAACACGTCTGCCTCGGAGTCGTCGACGATGTAGGCGATCTCCGCGCCCACGAGGTGGTGGTTGATCGGCGTCAGATACCACCCCGCCTGCATGGCGGCGAAGTAGAGGGCGAACATCTCCGAGGTGTTGGCCAGGACGGTTGCGATCCCATCGCCGGCCACCAGGCCCTCGGCGCGGAGGCCGTGCACGAGCTGGTTCGCCATCGCGAACAACTCGCCGTAGGTCACCTCCCGCCCTCCGGCCTCGGCGATGGCCAGCCGATCGGGCTGCTCCTGGGCCAGCGTCCAGAACCCCACCGTCGTGCCCGTGTCGGTCGTCGTCTCCGTCATGGCACCACAGTAGAACGCGTTTCAGCCGAGGACGACCTCGGCGGTGGTGCGCAGCTGCTCCGTGGTGCCGGCGCCGACCACGAGCATCGTGACCCCGGCCTCCTCCCACATGGCCAGTTCGTCGCGGATGCGTGCCGGTGAGCCCACCAACGAGATGTCGGCGACCATCTCGCGGGGGACGGCGGCGACGGCCTCGTCCCGACGACCGTCGTAGAACAGATCCTGGATGCGATCGACCTCGTCCTCGTAGCCCATCCGAGCGAAGACTTGCTTGTGGAAGTTCATCTCCCTGGCGCCCATGCCTCCGATGTAGAACGCCAGCCCGGCTCGCATGGCGTCGAGCGCGTCGTCGCGCTCGTCGGTGACCACGACCGAGCAGTTGGTGGCGATCTCGAACCGCGATCGATCCGAACGCGCACCTGGTCGGGCGAAGCCCTCGTCGAGCCACTCGTCGTACATGGCGGCGACTCGCGGGGCGTAGTAGATGGGGAGCCACCCATCGGCGATCTCCGCGCTCAAGGCGACGTTCTTCGGGCCCTCGGCACCCAGCCAGATGGGCAGATCAGGGCGCAGTGGATGCGTGATCGACTTGAGCGGCTTCCCGAGGCCGAGCGCACCGGGTCCGTCGTACGGCAGCCGGTGATGCCGGCCTTCGCTCGTCACCACTCCGTCACGGCGGAGCACCTGGCGAACGATGTCGACGTACTGCCTCGTGCGGGCCAGGGGCTCGGCGAACGGGCCGCCGTACCACCCCTCGACCACCTGCGGCCCGGACACGCCCAGACCGAGGACCAACCGGCCGCCGCTGAGGTGGTCGATGGTCAGGGCATGCATCGCGCACGATGCCGGCGAGCGAGCCGAGAGCTGGACGATGGCGGTGCCGAGCCGGATGGTCGAAGTCCGTGATCCGAACCAGGTGAGCGGGCTGAACGCGTCCGATCCATAGGCCTCGGCGGTGAACACGGTGTCGTAGCCGAGGCGCTCGGCTTCCAGCATGCGCTCCAATGCGTCGGGCGCCGGCTGGGACCCCCAGTAGCCGAGCTGCAGTCCGAGTTTCATGAATCGTGGTCTACTCCACGGTCACCGCTTCTGCGAGAACGCGTTCTGTCCGCAGCGAGTAAGGTGGCGGCAATCGACAACAGGGGACCGGGGGGTGCCATGGGCAGGCGAGCGGCGATCGCGCTCCTCGCGGTGCTGGCGTTGATCGCGTCGGCGTGCGGGAACCGGACCGGTGGCGGGGATGCGGGTCCGCCTGCCACCGACGGCGCCACGACCACGCCGGGATCCGGCGCGGCCCCGGCTGGCAACCCTGGAGGCAACAGCGACATCGGGGTCACCGCCGACACCATCACCATCGGGGTGATCGCCGACCTGACCGGCGTCGTGCCGGGTCTGTTCAAGGCTGCCTCCGACGGCGTCGAGGCCTACGCCGCCAAGGTGAACTCCGAGGGTGGCATCAACGGGCGCGAGCTCGTCGTCGAGGTCTACGACACCGGGACGAACGACCGCGGCAATGCCCGGGCCTACGAGAAGGCGTGCGGTGAGGTGCTGGCGGCGGTGGGCTCCGAGTCGGCATTCGACTCCGGTGGGAGGGACGCCATCGAGGCCTGCGGGATGCCGAGTCTGCTCGGCATCGTCACCGACCCCGAGGTGCAGGACATGCCCTTCGTGTTCCCGAGGGTCAGCCCCGACTACGCCAACGTGGGAGCGGCACGGTGGATGGCACAGCAGCATCCGGACGCGGTGCAACACGCGGCCATGTTCTGGGTCAACACGCCGTACATCGAGTCGTCCGCCCGCAAGGCGATGGAGGCCCGGGAGTCCGTGGGCTGGCACTTCGTCTACGAACAGCCCGTGGGTCAGCTCGAGTCGAACTACACGCCGCACGCGCTGGAGATGAAGAACCGCGGTGTGGGCGCCTTCGCGTTCTCCGCCGACCTCAACAACATCGTCCGCCTCCAGAAGGCCCTGCGCGATCAGGGTCACCAGATCGCCGTGGCCGACGTGGGGACCCAGGGGTACGGGCAGGACTACCTCGAGGCAGCGGGTCCGGCGGGTGAGGGTAGCTACGTCTCGCTGCCGCATGCCCTGCTCGAGGAGGCCGACCAGATCCCGGCGGTCCAGGAGTACATCGACTGGCTCGCCGACGTCGCGCCCGACGAGGAACCGACGTCCAATGGTTTGACGGCGTGGATCCGGGCCAAGCTCTTCGTCGATGCCGCCACCGCTGTCGGTGACGACCTCACCCGCGACGCTCTCACCGCCCAGCTCCAGTCGATGAAGGGCTGGGACGGCGACGGCCTCGTCCCGCCGAAGGACATCGGTGATCCCGTGCCGAAGGAAGCGTGCGTCCTCGTGGCCCAGGTCGTCGACGGCGCGTACCAGCGGGTGTTCCCGGACGCGGGCTTCCACTGCTCCCCCGACGACGTGTACGAGTACCGGAAAGGCTGAGCCCGGGCGTGCAGGAGCTGCTCGCGTTCACGATCGTCGGCGTCGTCACGGGGTCGATCTACGCCGTGGCCGCTGGCGGTCTCGTGCTCACCTACACGACCTCGGGTGTGTTCAACATCGCCCACGGCGCGGTCGGGATGATCATGGCCTTCCTCTACTGGGAGCTGCGGTTCAACCGCGGCTGGCCGACCCCGCTGGCGCTCATCGCTGTCCTGTTGGTGATCGCACCGCTGTTCGGTGTGCTCGTGGAGCGCACCCTGGCGCGCAACCTGGCGCGAGCGTCACTGGTCTCGAGCCTGGTGGTGACCATCGGTCTGCTCCTCGTCCTGATGGGACTGGCGTACAACATCTGGCCTCCCAAGGGTCGCCGGGTGGAAGGGTTCTTCGCGCCGAGTGGCGTCGACCTCGGCGTGGTGTCGGTGACCTGGCACGAGGTGATCGCCGTCGGCACGGCGGTGGCCGTGGCCATCGGGCTCCGGCTGCTGCTGTTCCGCACCCGCACCGGCATCACCATGCGGGCCGTGGTCGATCACCGGTCGCTGGCCGCGCTGACCGGCGCCCGGCCGGCACGGGCCAGCATGCTGAGTTGGGCCATCGGTTCCTCGCTCGCCGCCCTGGCCGGCATCCTGCTGGCGCCGGTGCTCCAGCTGAACGTGCAGGCGTTGACCCTTCTCGTCGTCAACGCCTACGCCGCGGCCATGGTCGGTCGGCTCAAGAGCTTCCCACTCACCTTCGCGGGCGCGCTCGGGCTGGGGCTGATCGAGTCCTACGCCGTCGGCTACCTGCCCTCCACCGGGTCCATGGCCAACATCCGCCTCGCCATCCCCACCCTCATGCTCTTCGCCGTGCTGCTGGTCCTGCCGGAGACCACCCTCCGATCCGGCTCTGCCGTGGCGGCCCGGATGCCACCGATGACCGGCCGCGTCCGAGGCCTCTTCGCCGCCGCCGGCTTCGTCGTGCTCGCCGTCGGGTTCTCGGCCGTCGCGGCCGACACCGTGCTCGGCGACCTGTCGCAGGGCCTGGCGCTCGGCATCGTCGCCCTGTCCCTGGTACCGCTCACGGGGTGGGCGGGGCAGGTCTCCCTGTGCCAGATGACCTTCGCCGGCGTCGGCGCGCTCGCGGCCGTGAAGGTGGCAGCCGACGGCTCTCCTGTCGGCCTCGTCGCGGCCGCGGTCACCGCCGGAGCCGTCGGCGCGGTCGTCGCGCTGCCTGCGTTGCGTCTCCGTGGCCTCTACCTGGCGCTGGCCACGCTGGCGTTCGCCGCCCTGATGGACAACGTGGTCTTCGTTCGTGAGGACGCGTTCGGCAACTTCGGCGCCGTGGCCGTCGACCGGCTTCGGATCGGTGGAACGTCGTTCGACAGCGACGGCGCGTATTTCGTCGTACTCGCCGTCGCGTTCGCGATCGGTGCCCTCACCCTCCTGTCGGTCCGGCGCAGCGCGTTCGGGCGCCGGTTGTCGGCGCTCCGCGACAGCCCCGCTGCCTGCGTCACCATGGGCATGAACCTGACCGCCGTGAAGCTCCAGGTGTTCGTGCTGTCCTCGGCCATCGCCGGCGTCGGGGGTGCCCTGTTCGCCGGCCTCCAGGGGAGCGCGAGCGCCGACGACTACACCATGTTCGCCGGCCTGCCCGTCGTGCTGCTCGCCGTGCTCGGCGGGATCACCGCGGTCAGTGGTGCGCTGGTGGGCGGCCTGCTGCTCGCCGGTTTCCCCGTCATCGCCGAGAACGTGTCGTGGCTCGACAGCCTCGCCATCCTCGGGCCCGGGCTCATCGGGATCACCCTCGCTCGCCAGCCCGACGGCCTCGTGCTGCGCATGAGCGAGTTGTGGCGCGGCCGGACAGCCACCGGGATCGAACGCGACGTCGCCCTCCCTCGCGACCTCACCGATCTCGGTCTCTCCGTGCCTTTCACCGCGGCGCACGTCGCCGCCATCGATCGGGAACTGGCCGTCGATGGCCTCTGATCGCCATCCCCCTGCCCTCGAGCTCCGTGGCATCCGAGCGGCCTACGGCCGGATCGAGGTGCTGCGAGGCGTCGACCTCGCCGTGCCGGCCGGCACGATCGTCGGACTCCTCGGCCCCAACGGTGCGGGCAAGAGCACCACCCTGGCGGTGATCGGCGGCGCCCTGGCACCGACGGGCGGGTCGGTGCGCATGGCCGGTCACGACGTCACCGGCGCCGGTGCCGACGCGTTGGCTCGTGCCGGTGTGTGCACGATCCCGGAGGGTCGCGGGGTGTTCCCGAACCTCACCGTGGCCGAGAACGTGTTGATGTACACCCACGCCGGCGTGAGCGCGCATCGGGCGGAGGAGATCGCCTACACCCACTTCCCCCAGCTCGCCGCCCGTCGCCGGCTGCTCGCCGGCCGCTTGTCGGGCGGCGAGCAGCAGATGCTCGCCCTCGCCCGAGCCCTGGCCACCGAACCAGCGCTCCTGCTGATCGACGAGCTGTCCATGGGCCTGGCTCCGATCGTGGTCGAGCAGTTGTACGTCCAGGTGGCGGCGATCACCGCCACCGGCGTGGCGATCCTGCTCGTCGAGCAGTTCGCCGGCCACGTGCTGGGCGTTGCCGACCAGGTGGCGGTGATGGTCCACGGCCAGATCCGTGCCGCCGGTCGACCGAATGAGATGGCGGCTCAGCTGTCGGGGGCGTACCTCGGTGGCTGACCATCCGAGAGGAGAGTCATGACGGCGTCCCCGGACCCGACCCCTGCCGAACCGGATGGCGAGCAACCTCGCCTCTCCGCGTTCGAGGCCGAGCTCCAGCGCTTGAAGCTCGACCATGCGCCACCCGACACCGAAGCCCGCATCCTCCTGGGCGGCATCGTCCTCATGCCCGTCGGCCTGGTGTTCGTGCTCATCGGGTGGTTCGGTGCATCGGGGACCACGGACTTCAGCTCACAGGTGCCGTACCTGCTGTCCGGCGGCCTGCTCGGCCTGGGGCTGACGGTGATCGGTGCCGCGGTGTTCCTCCGGTATTCGCTGGCGCGGTACCTCCGGTTCTGGTTGCTCCGCCTCGTGTACGAGGAGCGGGCGTCGAGCGACCGCAACGTCCAAGCACTCACCGCGCTCGGCGACGTGCTCACCCGATCCGTCGACAACGACACCCCGCCCGCGCCGCCGGTGCGAGAGAAGGAGAACCAACCATGACCCCATCCTCCATCCGTCGCGGCATCGCCGTCGGCGTGCTCGCCTGCCTCGTGCTGGCGGCATGCGGAGACGACGACACCACGGCGGCGCCGGACACGACCACGACGACCCAGCAGTCGACGACCACCACCACCGAACCCACCACGACGACGATGGATGTCGCCGCGGCCGAGGCCGACATCTCGGCGAAGACCACGGAGTTCTTCCGCCTCATCGGCGTCGGTGACTTCGAGAGCGCCGTGCCACTGCTCGAGAACGGCTCCGACTACCTCGACGAGCTGGAGCACTGTCGCGACCTGGTGACCGGTGTGACGATCGGCATGAAGACCGTCGACATCGACACCGACACGGCGATGACGACCTACGACATCCTGATCAACGGCGCGGTCGTGCTCGAGGACAGCGGCGGCACCGCCGTCCTGACCGACGACGGGTGGCTGGTCGGTGAGAACACCTTCCTCTCGCTCTACGACGCCGCGAAGGACGGATGCACCGGTCCGCCACCGGCCGAGAGCTGACCGACGACCGCGGCCGCTCCGACGACCTCGTCCGGGGCGGCCGCCGGATGATGCGCCGGTCGCTCCGGCCCAGCCGACGCTGGATCATCACCGGCGTGGCCTCGGCACTGGGCTGGACCGTCGGCAAGGTCACCATCCCCCTGCTCGCCCAGCGGGCCATCGACGAGGGCATCGAGCCGTTCAACTCGACGGCGTTGTTGCGCTGGACGCTCGCCATCGCCGCCACCACCGTGGTGGTGGCCGTGTTCACCGCGCTGCGCCGGTACGCCGCGTACGCGATCTCGCTTCGATCGGAGGCCGATCTCCGCCGGGAGCTGTTCGCCCACCTCCAGCGACTCCACTTCCGCTATCACGATGGTGCCCAGGTCGGTGAGCTGATGTCGCGGACCAACACCGACCTGCGACAGGTGCAGATGTTCCTCGTCTTCGTGCCGGTGGCGGGGGCGAACCTGGTGATGATCGCCGGCGTGGTCGGGGTGCTGCTCTTCGTCGACGCCCACCTGGCGCTGCTCGCCGTCGCGCCGCTGCCGCTGTTGAGCATCGCCGCCGTGCTGTTCTCGAGGCGCCTGCACCCCGAGGCCGCCGACCTCCAGCGCCGGCTGGCCGGCGTGTCCGGCGTGGTCGAGGAGACCCTCTCCGGCATCCGGGTCGTCAAGGGCTTCGGCGCCGAGCACATCCAGGCGCGCAAGCTCTCTCAGCGCGCCGCCGAGGTCCGGACGCGCGCCCTCGTCATCGCCCGCCTGCGGGCCGTGTTCAACCCGCTCATGGAGCTCCTGCCGACCCTCGGGCTCGTCATCGTCTTGTGGGTCGGTGGGCAGGAGGTCCTCGCCGGCCGCCTGTCCGTGGGCGAGCTGGTGGCCTTCAACTTCTACATCCTCCAGCTCATCTTTCCCCTGCGGCTCACTGCGTTCCTGGTCGCGCAGGCGTCGCGCGCATCGGCGTCAGCGGCTCGGGTCCACGAGGTGCTGTCCACCGCGCCGGCCATCATCGACGCGCCTGGCGCTCGGCCCCTGCAAGAGGGTCCGGGGGCCGTGCGCTTCGATCGCGTGCGGTTCGGGTACGAGCCCGACGCGCCCGTGCTCGACGGATTCGACCTGCACGTCGCCGGTGGGGAATCGGTCGCCATCGTGGGCGCCACCGGTGCCGGCAAGTCCACCGTCGCCCGCCTCATCCCGCGCTTCTACGACGTGGACGCCGGCTGCGTGAGCATCGACGGCGCCGACGTGCGCGAGCTCCGCCTGACCGACGTCCGACGAGCGGTCGGCATCGTGTTCGAGGACACGTTCCTCTTCCACGACACCGTGCGCGCCAACATCGCCCTCGCCGAGCCCGATGCGGCCGACGAGGACATCTACCGGGCCGCCCGCCTCGCCGGTGCCGACTTCATCGATGACCTGCCGAATGGCTACGACACCGTGCTCGGCGAACACGGCTTCTCGCTCTCCGGCGGCCAACGCCAGCGGATCGCCATCGCCCGGGCCATCCTCGCCGACCCCCGGGTGCTGATCCTCGACGACGCCACGTCCTCGGTGGACTCGACCAAGGAGCACGAGATCCGTGCCGCGCTGACCGAGGTCATGGCGGGCCGGACGACGATCGTCATCGCCCACCGCGCCGCCACGGTCGCCCTCGCCGATCGAGTGGTGGTGCTCGAGGGCGGCCGAATCGTCGCATCCGGCGTGCACCACGAGTTGCTCCGGACCAACGCCACCTACCGTCGGATCCTCGCCCAGGCCGAGGCCGTGGCGTGAGGGTCCCCGGCGCCACCGATGTGGAGCTCGGCGCCGCGGCCCGCCGGCAGATCCTGCGACGGACGTGGCTGATGTTGCGTCCCTACCGGCGATCGGTCGGCTTCGCCGCCGTCTTCGTGGTGCTCCAGGCGGTGGGCACGATCTCGGGACCGGCCATCGTCCGCTACGGGATCGACAGCGGCGTCCGGGCCGACGACGCCGATGCCCTGGCCCGCGCCGGCGCGTTGTTCCTCGCCGCCGCGCTCGTCGCCTACGCCGCGGGCCACGGCGCGATCCGGACGGTGGCGTCGGTCGGCGAGTCGTTCCTGCAGGACCTGCGGGAACGAGTCTTCGCCCACCAGCTGTCGCTGTCGATGGAGTTCTTCGACCGCAACCGGACCGGCACGCTCGTCAGCCGCATGACCGCCGATGTCGAGGCGCTCCAGGAGCTGATCGGGCAAGGCCTGACGATGTTCATCGTCAACAGCCTGCTGCTGTCGGGAGCCGTGGTGGTGATGGTGGCGATGAGCTGGGAACTGGCGCTCGGCACGCTCGTGGTGGTCCCGCTCGTGGTGAAGGCGTCGATCTGGTTCCGACGAGAGTCGAACCGCGCCTACCTCCACCTGCGAGATCGGATCGGCTCCACGTTGACGTCCATCCAGGAGGGTCTCGCCGGTGTACGGGTGGTGCAGGCCTTCGGCCAGGAGCAAGCGTTCGTCGACCGGTTCCACGACACCAACGAGGAGCTGTACCGCGCCCACATGCGCACCGAGCGTCTGGCGGCGTTCTACTTCCCGGTCATCGAGCTCGCCCAGGGCTGTTCCATCGCCGTGATCCTCGGCCTCGGGGGATGGCTCACGTCCCGCGATGCGGTCACCGTCGGCGTCGTCGCCGCCTTCGTGCTCTACCTGCAGAACCTGTTCGAACCGATCCAGCAGCTCAGCCAGCTCTTCAACCAGTTGCAGGCATCGGGGGCTGCGCTCCACAAGCTGTACGAGCTCCTCGACGAGCGGCCGGCGGTCGGCGAGCGACCCGCCGCGGTCGACTTGCCGCACCGTGGCGCCCTCGAGCTCCACGACGTCTGGTTCGCCTACGGCGACGGTCCGCCCGTGCTCCACGACGTGTCGCTCACCGTGGCGCCCGGTGAGCGGATCGCCCTCGTCGGCCCGACGGGGGCGGGGAAGTCCACCCTCGCCAAGATCATGTCCCGGTCTTACGATCCCACCTCGGGCCGGGTCACCTTCGCAGGCGTCGACCTCCGCGACGCCACCTTGGCCTCACGGCGGGGCCGGATCGTGGTCGTGCCTCAAGAGGGTTTCCTCTTCGGTGGCACGATTCGCGACAACCTCGTGATCGGCGACGACGCCGCCACCGACGACGAGATCTGGTCCGCGGTGTCGGACCTCGGCCTGACCGCGCAGTTCGACGGGCGATTCGACGGGCGACTCGGTGGCCTCGTCCACGGTCTCGACACCACGGTGCAGGAGCGGGGGGCGAACCTGTCGGCCGGTGAACGCCAGCTGGTCAGCATCGTTCGAGCGGCGCTCGCCCACCCCGCCGTGGTCGTGCTCGACGAGGCGACCTCGAGCCTCGATCCCGGCACCGAGCTGGTGGTCGAGGACGCCTTGGAGCGGCTCATGGCCGGTCGGGTCGTCATCGTGATCGCCCATCGCCTGTCGACCGCGGCCCGTGCCGACCGGGTGGGCGTCGTGGTCGGTGGGGGGCTGGTGGAGCTGGGCACGCACGACGAGCTGCTCCGCGCCGACGGCCACTACGCCCGGTTGTTCGCCACCTGGTCCGGGTCGGCTCCCACCTGACCCTGCCTACTGTTGCCGGTCGCCGTCTTCCCGAGGAGTTCCCGTGTCGTTCGTAGTGGTCGAGAGTCCCCGTCCCCACGTCAGCCTGGTCACGCTCAACCGACCCGAACGGATGAACGCCATGGCGTTCGACGTGATGATCCCGTTGCGTGAGGCCATCGACGCCGTCGGACGCGATCCGGACACGCGCGTCGTGGTGCTGACCGGCGCCGGCCCCGGCTTCTGCTCCGGCGCTGACCTGGAGGACCCAGGCGTCATCCCTGACATCGACGGGCTCGGAATCCCGAGCATCGCCCAGCGGGCCGGCCGCCTGCTGCACGACGTCATCATCGCCATCCACGACCTGCCCGTCCCGGTGATCGCGGCGGTGAACGGTCCCGCCATCGGCGGTGGCCTCTGCCTCGCCGCCTGCTGCGACATCCGGGTCGCGGCGGCACCGGCGTACTTCCGGGCTGCGGGTGTCAACAACGGGCTCACCGCCACCGAGCTCGGCCTCAGCTTCACCCTGCCGCGGGCCATCGGCTCGTCGCGGGCCATGGAGCTCATGCTCACCGGTCGCGACATGGACGCCGCCGAAGCGGCGGCGGTGGGATTCGTGTCGGCGGTGACCGATGTCGAGGGGCTGTTACCCCACTGCTACGAGATCGCCGAGCGCATCATCGGCATGAGCCGGGCGGGGATCGAGCTCACCAAGGCGATGGCGTGGGCCGGCCTGGAGGCGACCAGCTTCCACACCCACATGAGCCACGAGATGAACGCGCAACTCTTCGTGCGCATGACCACGCAGAACTTCGAGGAGGCGATCCGCGCCCGTCGGGAGCAGCGCACGCCCCATTTCACCGACGGGCTCTGACGGCCGGACCGATGCCGCGCCGCGCTGGCGTCAGTGCGTGGTTGCCTCGTACTCCGCGACAAAGGCGTCGGGACCCGGGAAGAACAGGGCCTCGTGGCCGCTGTCGCCCCAGCGCACGAAGTACGGCGGGCCCCCGTCCTCGCCGTGGACCTCGAGCACCTCGCAGTCGCGTTGGTGCTCACCGACCCGGTGGCCCCGGATGACAATGCGGTCGCCGACCTTCGCCTTCATGGCGGTACCTCCTGAGGACTTCGGGTACGCGGATCATCCACCGGGACGCGATGGTTGCGTAGGGCCGAAGGTCCATGCTCAACGGGGAGGGCGATGCCCGCTGACTAGCCGAGCTCGCGGAGCACCTCGGCCATGTCGCGGCGAAATCGGCGCAGCTCGTCGCGGTGCTGGGCGGAGAGCGATTCGAGCAGGTTGGCGCCGCGCCGGGTGAGCGCGAGCCTCTGGCGGCGTCGGTCTTCGGCGTCGGTGTGGCGGACGACGAGTCCCGCTTCGACGGCTCGGTCGACGAGCTCGACGGTCGAGTGGTGGCGGAGCTGGAGCCACTCGGCGGCGTCGGAGATGGTGGGGGAGCCGCCGGGGTAGCCGCGGACGGCGAGGAGGAGCTGGTGCTGGTTGGGCGTGATGCCCGCGGCGCGGGCGGCATCCTCGGAGAAGCGCTGGAAGACCCGCAATGCGAACCGGAACCGGGCCAGCGCCTCGTACTCGCCGCTGGTCAGGGGGTCAGTGCGGGGTTGTGTCACCGGCGCCTCCTTCGCGGGCCGTGTGCAGTGGGACGGCGTCGGCGCGCCGACGCTGGCTGTCGATGAGACCGACGCCGGAGGTCAGCACCAGCGCCACGACCGACGCGATGAGTGTGGTCGGCAACAGGGTGATGCCTGCCATCTCGGTGACGACCAGGACCGACCCGAGCGGTGTCTTGGTGACACCCACGTTGCATGCGGCCATCGTGGCCGCCACGAGGACCGCGGCGTTGGTGTGGGGGAACAGGAGATGCCCGGCCTGGCCGAGGCAGGCTCCCATGAAGAACAGCGGGATGATGAACCCGCCCTTCCACCCGCCGGCGAGGGTGATGCTCGATCCGCACAGCTTGGCCGCGGCCGCCAGCGCCAGCGTGCCGATGGTGAGGTCGGCCGTGGTGACGTGTCCGAGTTGGGCTTCGCCGAAGGTGAGGGCGTAGGGCGACACCCAGGCCAGCAACGCCAGGGTGACGCCGACGAGCGCCGGGTGCGCCAGCGCGGGGATGCGGCGCAGCGCGGCGCGGAGGAACTGGTTGAGATAGGTGAACGCGGTGGCGACGAGGGCTCCCACGGCTCCGCAGGCCACGGCCCACAGCAGATCGCCGTGGTGGACGGCACCGACGTCCTGGAGCGGCCAGACGGGTTCGATCCCGACCCCGCTGACCAGCAGGTAGATGCCGTAGCCGGTGAGGGAGCCCAGCACCGCGGGCATGAGCGCCTCGTAGTACTCGAGGCCGCGTCGATGCAGGATCTCGAGGGCGAACAGGGCTGACCCGAGCGGCGCGCCGAAGAGGACGGTGAAGCCGGCGGCCATGCCGGTGATGGTGACGACCCTGGTTCCCGCCGCGTCGAGGTGGAACCGATTGGCCGCCCACGAACCGACGGTGCCCGTCGTCTGGACCAGCGGTGCCTCGGGCCCCAGCCCGCCGCCGGCGGCGATGCAGAGCAACGAGACCGGGATCAGCGAGGGAAGGCGCCGCAACCCCTCCGCGCCGCCGGACACGTGGATGTTGTCCACCAGCAGCTCCACGTCGCCGGGGCTGCCGAGCAGCCGAGTCAGCACGGTGACCGCGCCGCCGACGACGACCAGGATGACACCGTGTGCGACCAGCCCCCAGTGCGTCGGCCACAGCCCCCGCTGCAACAGGTGCAGCACGGCAAGGTACGCGGCGCCGATGCAGCCGCCGAGGAACCCGGCGCCGAAGACGATCCCGTAGAGGCGCGCGCCGGGGTTGGCGAAGGTCTCCGAGAAGGAAAGTCGTCGTCGCAGCGTCGAGCGGCTCTGCGCCGGTCGGCGAACATCGGCTCGGGGTCCTCGCCACATGAAAACACATCGTAGAACGACATGATTTGGAGTGGCATGCTGGTGGGGTCATGACGCAGCTCGCGACGATCGACCGACGAGCCGCGACCTGGGGGGTCGTGGCGGTCCTCGTCGCTCTGGCCGTTGCCGTCCTCGGGAGCGGGAACCTCCGGTGGTTCGACGCGGCACTGGTGGCGTACCTGTTCGGGTCCCTCTTCGCGATCTTCGCCGTCGTCTACCGGTACCTGATCTGGCTACGACGGCCTCCGACGGCGCGGTTGAACCGGCGTGGGTGGGAGGCGTTCCGGCGTCCTGGCCGGCGGGGACGCAACGTGCTGGCGCTGCCGGGTCTGGTGGTGTCGAACCTCGCCGTGCAGTCGTTCATCCGGAGCCGTTCCCGGACCCGCTGGCTGGCGCACCAACTCGTGTTCTGGGGATGCGTGCTGGCCGGGTTGGTCACGTTCCCGCTCGTGTTCGGTCTGTTGCACTTCCAGTCCGTGGGCCAGAACGCGAGGAGCTACCAGGCATTCGTCGGTGGGTTCGGGACGTTCCGGTTCGATTCGCGCAGCGTCGCCGGATGGGTGACCTTCCACCTGCTCGACATCGCCGCGGTGCTGGTCCTGGCCGGCGTGTTCATGTTCCTGGCCCGCCGGCTGCGCGACCCGGGGGCGCTCGCCGTCGAGCGGTCGAACGACTTCTTGGCCCTGGCCGGGCTGTTCGCGGTGTCAGTGACCGGCCTGGCGCTGACGGCGTCGAACCTCTGGATGGACGGGCGCTTCTACGTGTTCCTCAACACGGTGCATGCGCTGACGGTGATTCTCGGCTTGATGTACATCCCCTTCGGGAAGCTGTTCCACATCGTGCAGCGGCCCGCCAACATCGGCGTGGCGTACTACAAGCGGGAGGGGGCGGCGGGCGAGCAGCAACGCTGCACCCGCTGCGGTGAGACGTTCGCATCGACCTTGCAGATGACCGATCTCAAGGAGGTGTTGCCGGAAGTGGGGTTCGACTACTCGTTGCCCGGAGGCGCCGGCAGCTACCAGGACCACTGCCCGCCGTGCCGGCGTCGTGTCGTGGCCCTGGCCCAGTCACGCGCCGTGGGTGGGTTCGGCTGACATGGGAGGAACGAGGTAATGGCGCATCCGCCGCTCAGCGAGGAAGAGCTCGTCGCCCGGTACGGACCGCACCTGAACCAGGCGCCGCCCGGCGGCTGGAACGCCGGGTTGGAGGTCGACCGGGAGGTGAAGACCCACTGCTGCTTCTGCGGCCAGCAGTGCGGCATCGTGCTCAAGGTGCACGACGAGGAGGTCATCGGGTTCGAACCGTGGTACGAGTTCCCGTTCAACCAGGGCAAGCTGTGCCCGAAGGGCGTGAAGCGCTACCTGCAGAACGCCCATCCCGACCGCCTGCTCGAACCGCTCGAGCGCGACCCAGCATCACCCGGCGGATTCCGGCCGGTGTCGTGGGACCACGCCCTCGACCGCACCGTGTCGGAGATCCGCCGCATCCAGGACGCGCACGGCAAGGACTCCTTCGCCATGCTGTCCGGCGTCTCGCTCGACAACGAGAAGTCCTACCTGATCGGCAAGTTCGCCCGCCTCGCCCTCGGCACCGCGAACCTGGACTACAACGGTCGGCTGTGCATGGTGTCGGCCGGCGTCGCCAACAAGCGGGCGCTCGGCATCGATCGGGCGTCGAACCCCTGGAGTGACATCCCGCTCGCCGATGTCGTGTTCGTGGTCGGCGCCAACATCGCGGAGTGTGCCCCCATCACGACGAGTTGGATCTGGCGGGCGCGGGACAACGGCGCCAAGCTGATCGTCGCCGATCCGCGCGTCACGCCGACCGCCCGAACCGCCGACCTCTTCCTCGGCTTGCGGCCGGGCACCGACGCCGCGTTGCTGGGGGCGATCCTGCACGTCCTCATCGAGCGCGACTGGCTCGATCACGATTTCATCGAGGCGCACACCGAAGGGTTCGACGCCGCGGCCGAGGCTGTCGCCGACCACACTCCGAAGTGGGCCGAGCAGGTCACCGGTGTCCCCGCCGGGCGGATCGAGCAGGCCGCGGAGTGGTGGGGCACGGCTCGCACGGGGATGCTGCTGCACGCTCGCGGTCTCGAGCACCACACCAGCGGCGTCGAGAACGTGTGGGCGTGCATCAACCTCGGCCTCGCCACCGGCAAGTACGGCAAGCCGGGCTGCGGAGTCACCACCATCACGGGGCAGGGCAACGGCCAAGGTGGTCGCGAGCACGGCCACAAGTGCGACCAGCTCCCGGGCAACCGTGACATCACCAATCCCGAGCACCGTGCCTACGTCGCGTCCGTGTGGGGATGCGATGTCGACGACATCCCCGGCAAGGGCCTCACGGCGCAGGAGATCGTCGAGGCGATCGACCGAGGCGAGATCAAGGGACTCCTGTCCATCTGCTTCAACCCCGTCGTGTCGCTGCCGGACACCGCGTTCACCAAGGCCGCCCTCGACAAGCTGGAGTTCTACGCCGTCATCGACTTCTTCCTCGCCGAAACCGCCTTCCACGCCGACATCGTCTTCCCCGGTTCGCTGCACGAGGAGGACGAGGGCACCTCGACCAGCGTCGAAGGCCGGGTGATCAAGCTCAACGCCTCCAAGGTGCCGCCGGGAAACGCCCGGATCGACTGGGAGATCATCTGTGACCTGGCCCGCCGGCTCGGAAAGGGCGACTTCTTCCCGTACACGCACTCTCGGGAGATCTTCGAAGAGCTCCGGGTCGCCTCGGCTGGGGGTAGCGCCGACTACGCGGGGATCACCTGGGACCGCATCGAGCGCGAGATGGGGGTGTTCTGGCCGTGTCCATCCGAGGACCATCCCGGCACGCCCCGGTTGTTCGAGGGCGGTCGCTTCTACACCGACACCGGTCGGGGCCGGTTCAACCCCGTGCGCTACCGCCCACCGGCCGAGGTCGTCGACGATGAGTACCCGGTGTGGCTCACGACCGGCCGGGTGGTGAGCCAGTACCTGTCGGGTACCCAGACCCGTCGCATCGGCCCGCTCGTGGCGCAGTACCCCGAGCCCCTGTGCGAGATGCACCCCCGGCTGGCCGAGCAGCACGCCATCACCACCGGTGACATCGTCCGGGTCACCTCCCGGCGGGGATCGATGACCCTGCCGGCCAACGTCGTCGCCACCATCCGGCCCGACACGATCTTCATCCCCTACCACTGGGCCGGGAAACAGGCCGCCAATCAGCTCACCAACCGAGCGCTCGACCCGTACTCGAAGATCCCCGAGTTCAAGGTCTCGGTCGTGCGCATCGAGCGGGTCGGTCCGCCGGACGCCGCCGTCGTCGACGCCCGAGACATGGACCTGCACGAGACGGGAGGCGCGTGATGGCCGGGGTCTCGGTGCCGGTGTCGATCGGGGTGAAGCACACGCCGGCGACGCGTCCGATCGCCGGGGCGTTCGGCGACAGCATCTTCGTCATCGACCAGAGCCGGTGCATCGGCTGCCGAGCCTGCGTCCAGGCCTGCGAGGAATGCGGCACCCATCGGGGCCAGACGATGATCCACCTCGACGAGATCGACCGGGCCGCCACCACCCAGACGGCCCCGATGGTCTGCATGCACTGCGAGGACCCGACCTGCGCCGAGGTGTGCCCGGCCGACGCCATCAAGCAGAACGAGGACGGGGTCGTGCAGTCCTCGCTCAAGCCGCGGTGCATCGGTTGCTCCAACTGCGTGCTGGCGTGCCCGTTCGGCGTCCCGAAGTACGTCACCGAGTACGACCAGATGATGAAGTGCGACATGTGTTACGACCGCACCTCGGTCGGGCTCAAGCCGATGTGCGCTTCGGTGTGTCCCAGCGAGGCCCTGTGGTTCGGCACCCCCGAGGAGTTCGCCGAGAACCGAACCGGCTCGCTGGTCAACGAGTGGTGGTTCGGTCGCCAGTACGTCGCCACCAAGGTCCGGACCGTCGCCCACGACCCTGGCCCCATCGACGTCATGGACGCCAGTGGCGCCCGACCCTGGCAGGACGACCCCTTCGGCTTCGACGAGATGGAGGACGGGCAGTGAGCGAAGCGGGCGGCCGGGAGCCCGTCGCCGACCCGGTGTGGCGCCAGGACTTCCCCCTCACCGCGGCGGGCGAGGACGAGGTCACCCGGCGCGAGTTCGTCCGCTACCTGGTGCTGGGCTCGGGCGGGTTCGCGGCCGCCAACGTCGGTGTCGCCCTCTGGTCGTCGCTGCGGTCGATCAACCACGGCGAGGCCAGACCGATCGTCGCCCTCGACCGCGTGCCCGAGGGAGGCTCCTACCTGTTCGACTACCCGACCGGAGCCGATCCCGCCATCCTCGTGCACCTGCCAGGCGGTGAGCTGCGCGCCTTCAGCCAGAAGTGCACGCACCTGGGCTGCGTGGTCTACTACGACGCCGCCGCCGGCGAGATGGAGTGTCCCTGCCACGAGGGCCACTTCGACGCCACCACGGGCGACGTCCTCGCCGGTCCACCGCAGCGGCCCCTCGGGCGCATCGATGTCGAGGTGCGCGACGGCACCATCTGGGCACTGGCCGCGACGGGCGAACGGGAGTCCCGGTGACCGATCGGCCGGTGCACCCGATCGATCGGCCGGTGCACCCGGAGACCATCCCGGCCTACCGGGCCGGTCCCCGGCGTCCTCGTCGGTTCCGTGAGGTGCCGGCCGCCCTCGGTCTGTTCGTGGTCGTCCTCGTGGCGCTGCAGATCTTCCTGCTCACGGTCGGCCTCGATGCCCTCCTTGCCGACGACGACCACCTCGCCTGGGTCTCGGCGGCCTTCTCGACGCTGCTGGCCGCGGGCTCGGCCGCCTTCTACCGCTACCTCCGATGACGCGACCCGATCCGGCCCGCGACCACGATCCGCCACCGGCACGACCACGGCGCCCGGGCCCCATCGGTGGCGACATGGCAGCCATCGTGTTCGGTCTCGCCCGGCGCGCCCGGGTGCCGACGCTCACCGAGCGCCACGACTCGACCGTGGTGCTGGCCGTGTTCGCGTTCGTCAACGGTCTCATCGCGATCGCCATCATGTCCTTCGCCGCGTTCGTGACCGACCAGCCCTTCATCTTCCCGTCGCTCGGTCCGACCGCCTTCCTCCTCTTCTACACGCCGATGCTGGCGGCCTCGTCACCGCGCAACACCATCGGCGGCCATGCCATCGGCGCCGCGTCCGGTTACCTCGCCCTCGTCGTGTTCGGCCTCACCGATGCCGCGCCGGCTCTCGCCACCAGCGTGACCGGGGCGCGGGTCGGCGCCGCGGCCCTCTCCCTCGGGCTCACCAGCGGCGCCATGGTCCTCGCCCGGGTGCCGCACCCCCCGGCCGGCGCGACCACGCTCATCGTGTCCCTCGGCATCCTCCGCCAGCCGGATCAGCTGCTCGTCCTCATGTTGGCCGTGGTGCTGCTCGTCGTGCAGGGTTTCGCCATCAACCGCCTCGCCGGGATCGACTACCCCGCCTGGTCCCCTCGCCCCACCTGACTCGTCTTCCGAGCGCGGATCGTCGGCCCGGACCGGGCCCGGTGCACCGTGAGGTAGCGCAGCGGAGCGTCGCCGGTCGTGGCGATCGAACGGGTCGTGCCCTTCGGGACGAAGACGAGCGTGCCGGCCGTGAGCGAAGAGGAGATGGCATCGATGGTGACCTCGCCCGTACCAGTGATCCCGACGATGATGACGTCGACCTCGGCATTGGCATGGGCGCCGACGGCGTCACCGGGGTGCAGCACCACGCCGTTGGCGTCGAGGTCGCCGCCGTGGGGCAGCGACCACACCGCGCCGCTGCGCCCGTCGGCATCGAGCGTGGTCAGGTCGGTCGAGGCTGCGGCCGTCGTCATGTCCCCCAGCGAAGCAGCGTGCCCGGGGGTGAGGCCAGCTTCGCCGCTCGAGACGGGTTCCGAGCCGAGGATGGCGGAGCGGCACCCGCTTGGCTATAGTTACACCAAAGACTAGAAAATAGTAGGGAAGATCCATGGGTGAGCACCGCAGCTCCATCGCCGGGACTCGTGATCCGGTCGCCGAGAACCGAGACCAGAACGCGCGGGTGAAGGTGGCCCAGGACCAGGCCCGGCGATCGCTCCGCCTCGCCGTCGGCTTCACCGTGGCCGCCGCGCTGGGCGCCGTGGTTCCGCACCACACCGGGACGTGGTTGCCCCTGCACCTGTTCCTCGTCGGCGCCTTGCTCCTCGCCATCTCCGGTGCCACCCAGTTCTTCACCCTCACCTGGGGAGCCAGCCTGCCCGTCGCGCCGTCGGCGGTCGTCGCCCAGCGGTGGCTCGTCGTCGTGGGTGCCGCCGGCCTCGCGGCCGGCCGAGAGCTCGACGCGCCTCCGGCCCTGCTCATCGCCGCGGGGCTGTGCGTCACCTCGGGCCTTCTCCTCCTCGGCGTGCTGCTCGCCGTGGAGGATCGCCGAGCGCGCGTCGATCGGTTCCACCCGGCAGTGCACGCGTACCTCACCGCCGTCGCGGCCGGGCTGGTCGGGACCGCCCTCGGTGCCGCGCTCGTCACCGGCGCCGCCCGCATCCGCGACGCCCACGTCATCCTCAACCTGTTCGGTCTCGTCGGTCTCGTCGTGGCCGGGACGCTGCCGTACTTCGTCGCCACCCAGGCGCGCATGAAGATGTCGTCGCGGGCCACGCCGCGTACCCAGCGCGGCAACCTCGTGTGGCTGGCGGCCAGCGTGGTGACGGCATCCGTCGGCGCGCTGAGCTCCCACCCCGGCGTGGTCGGCCTCGGGCTGGCCGGCTACGCCGTCGGCATCCTCCGGGTCGCGGCGAGCCTCCCGCGTCCCGGCACCAAGCAGCTCCGCTGGGCCGGCCCTCGGCTCCCTCAACTCGCCCTCGGCTTGGGCTGGTGGGTCGGTTCGGTGAGCGTCGCCGCCATCCGAGCGGCGCAGGGCCAGCCGCCTCTCCCCGAGCCCCTCCTCGCCGCCCTCGTCATCGGCGGCTACGGGCAGATCCTCCTCGCGTCGCTGGCCTACCTCGGACCCGTCCTCCGCGGCGGCGGCCACGTCAGCCTCTCCGAGGGCTTCACGGTCACGCGATCGTGGGCGTCGGTCGTCCTCGTCAACCTCGCCGGCATCGCCGCGGCCGCCGACCGTCTCGATGTCACCGCGATCCTCCTGACCGCGGTTGCCGTGGACGTCGTCGTCCGTGCCGCTCGGCTGGCGGGGCAGGGTCGCCATCGGGCCCGTGATCACGTATTGACATCGGTCGATGTGTCTGTAGAGTAGCGACAACACATCGACAGCGATCAATGAATCTCGTGGAGGTTCCCGTGTCCAGAGTCCAGCTCGCCCTCAACGTCACCGACATCGACGAAGCCGTCGAGTTCTACTCGAAGCTCTTCGGTGCCGAGCCGGCCAAGCGCAAGCCCGGCTATGCCAACTTCGCCATCGCCGATCCGCCGCTCAAGCTGGTCCTCTTCGAAGGGGCCGAGGGCGGCACCATCAACCATCTGGGTGTCGAGACCGAGACCGCGGCCGAGGTCGAGGCGGCCCAGGCCCGGCTGGCGGGCAGTGGGTTGGAGACCACCGGCATCGACGACACGGTCTGTTGCTACGCCACCAAGGTGGAGACCTGGGTCACCGACCCGGACGGCGCCAACTGGGAGTGGTACGTGAAGACGGGAGACGCCGACGAGCTGGTCGGCGCGGATGCCGAGTCGGCGATGTGTTGCGCGCCGGCCGACGAGCCCGTCACGCTCGGCCGCAACGCGGCGGCATCAGGCTGCTGCTGAGGGCGACGCCCTGGCAGGCTGCAGTCGACTGACGACCGACGAACCGGACGGGGAGGAACACATGGCACACGAGGTCCGCGGGGTGGTGGCCAAGGCCAAGGGGGCACCGGTCGCCATCGAGACGATCCTGGTTCCCGATCCAGGTCCTGGTGAGGCGTTGGTCGACGTGCTGGCGTGCGGCGTGTGCCACACCGATCTCCACTACCGGGAGGGCGGGATCAACGACGACTTCCCGTTCCTGCTCGGTCACGAGGCCGCCGGCCGGGTGGCGGCGGTGGGTGACGGCGTCACCGAGGTGGCCGCGGGGGACTTCGTGATCCTCAACTGGCGGGCCGTCTGCGGCGAGTGCCGCGCCTGTCGCAAGGGCAAGCCGCAGTACTGCTTCGCCACCCACAACGCGACACAGAAGATGACCCTCGGCGACGGGACCGTCCTCTCGCCGGCGCTGGGCATCGGCGCCTTCGCCGACAAGACACTCGTCGCCGCGGGGCAGTGCACCCCGGTCTCCGATGTCGTCGACCCCGCGGTCGCCGGACTCCTCGGCTGCGGCGTGATGGCGGGGCTCGGCGCCTCCCTGCTGACCGGGAACGTGCAACGAGGTGATTCCGTCGCCGTGTTCGGATGCGGCGGAGTCGGCGATGCTGCCATCGCCGGAGCCAAGCTGGCGGGCGCCACCACGATCGTGGCCGTCGACCTCGACGAGCGGAAGCTGGCATGGGCCCGCGACTTCGGCGCCACCCACACGGTGCACGCGGCGACCGAGGATCCCGTTGCCGCCGTACGGTCCGCCACCGGCGGATTCGGCGCCGATGTGTGCGTCGAGGCGGTTGGCAACCCGACGGTGCTCGAGCAGGCGTTCTTCGCCCGCGACCTTGCCGGCACCGTGGTGCAGGTGGGGGTGCCGACACCTGAGATGCAGTTCCCCGCCATCCCCATGATCGAGTTCTTCGGCCGGGGCGGGGCGTTGAAGCCGTCGTGGTACGGCGACTGCCTGCCGAGCCGGGACTTCCCGCTGCTGGTCGAGCTGTTCCTCCAGGGCCGGCTGCCCCTCGACCGCTTCGTCAGCGAGCGGATCGGGATGGAGGGCGTGGAGGAGGCCTTCGCCAAGATGGAGCGGGGCGAGGTCCTGCGCAGCGTCGTCGTCCTCTGACCGGGCGGCGGTCCAGTCCGGCTCGGCTCAGCCGGCGGCGGCCCGGATGGCCTCCCAGACCCGCATGGGGGACAGCGGCATGTCGATGTGGCGGACACCGAGGTGCGACACCGCGTCGATGACGGCGTTCTGGATCGCCGGCGTCGAGCCGATGGTGCCCGACTCGCCGATGCCCTTGGCGCCGAGCGGGTTGCGCGGCGTGGGTGTCTCGGTGTTGGACACCGTGAAGCTCGGGAGCTCGGCCGCTGACGGGATCCCGTAGTCGGCGAGGTTCGACGTGATCGGGTTGCCGTCCTCGTCGTACTCGACGCCCTCGTAGAGCGCCTGGGCCGCGCCCTGGGCGATGCCGCCGTGCTGCTGGCCGGCGACCAGCAACGGGTTGAGGATGGTGCCGCAGTCGTCGACCGCCACGTGGCGTACGAGCCGCACGCGGCCGGTGTCGGTGTCGACCTCGACGACGGCCACGTGGGCGCCGAAGGGGAAGGTGGAGTCGGTGCCGTCGAAGTCGAGCTCGTGGGCGAGGCCCGGTTCCATGCCCGCGGGCAACCGGGAGGCATCGTTGGCCGCCGTGGCCAGCTCGGCCCAGGTGAGGGCGTTGGCCGGGACGCCGTTGACGTGGAGGCCTCCGTTGCCCTTGACGATGTCGGCCGGGTCGGCCTCGAGGAGATGGGCCGCCAGCTCGGTGGCCTTGTGGAGCACGGTCTCGCTGGCCACGTGGACCGCTGAGCCTGCCGTCTGCAGCGAACGACTGCCCATGGTGCCCGCACCGCGTGGGATCTCGGCCGTGTCGGACTGGATGATCTTCACCGCGTCCATCGGTACGCCGAGCATGTCGCTGACGATCATCGAGAAGGCAGTGACATGGCCCTGCCCGTGGGCACTGGTGCCGACCCGGGCCTCGACCGTGCCATCCGGAAGGACGGACACCGCGCCGTACTCGACGTGCATCCCGGCCGGGGCGGTCACCTCGACGTAGGTCGACAGCCCGATGCCCAGCAGCTTCGAGTCGCCGGCGTCGCGGCGGCGTTGCTGCTCGGCGAGCAGGTCGTCGTAGCCGGCGGCCTCGAGCGCCTTGTCGAGCGCGGCCTCGTACTCGCCCGAGTCGTAGTTCATCCCTCCGTGGGTGGTGAGGGGGAAGGCATCGGGCTGGAGGAAGTTGCGGCGCCGGATCTCGGCGGGATCGATGCCGAGTTGGTCGGCCGCCACGTCGATGATCCGTTCGATCATCTGGGTGGCCTCGGGCCGCCCCGCGCCCCGGTAGGCGGCGGTGTGGGTCGTGTTGGTGGCGACCGCGCTGGCCTGGAACCGGAGCCGGGGGATGTCGTAGACGCCCTGGCTCATCATCTGGGTGAAGACGATCAGGAACGAGCCGATCGCCGGATAGGCACCGGCGTCGCCGAGGACGTTCACGTCGAGGCCGGTGATCTTCCCGTCGCCGTCGAGGCCGAGGCGGGTGTCCATGATCATGCCCCGACCGTGGGCCATCGCCACCATGTTCTCGCTGCGGTCCTCGGTCCACTTCACCGGTCGGCCCAGCGACCGGGCCAGCGCCACGGCGAGGATGTGCTCGGTGTAGAGCCCGGCCTTGGGTCCGAAGCCGCCACCGACCGACGGGGCCACGACCCGGACCTTGGCCTCGTCGAGACCGAAGTACGGGACCAGCGCCTCCTTGACGCCGTTGGGGTTCTGGGTGGGGACCCACAGCGTCAACGAGTCGTCGTCGCCGGGAACCGCGATGGCACCGTTGGGCTCGATCGGCACACCGGCCAGTCGCTGGCTGATGGTCCGGCACTCGGCCACCGTCTCGGCCCCGTCGATGGGATCGCCGTCCTCGACGCCCAGCGCGGTCTGGAACGCGATGTTGGAGCCGTGTTCCTCGAAGAGGAGCGGGGCGCCGTCTTCTCGCGCCAGCAGCGGGTCGACGACGGCTGGCAGCGGTTCGATGTCGGGCCAGATGGCCTCGGCTGCGTCGACCGCTTGCGCCTTGGTCTCGGCCACCACCGCCGCGACGATGTCGCCGACGAAGCGGACCTTGCCCCGGGCCAGCGGGGGCCTCGCGAACACGGGCGGGAGGAGCGGGAAGGCCAGGTGTGGCTCGAGGCCCAGGGTGTCAGCGGTGTGGACGGCGAGCACACCGGGCATCGACTCGGCCTCGGACGTGTCGATCGAGCCGAGGGTCCCGTGGGCGAACGTCGAGCGGACGAAGTGCACGTGGGCCACGCCGGGGATGTCGAGGTCGTCGAAGTAGCGGTCTTGCCCGCGCAGCAGTGTCGGATCCTCCCGACGTTGCACGGCATGTCCGAGGATCGATCCCTGGGTGCTCACGATGAGGCTCCTCTCGTTGGGTGCGACGACGCTAGCCCGTCACCCCCTGCACGCGGCGGGGTCGTGTCGCCGAGGGATCTGGTGCTCAGCCGCTGCTCGTCCGCCTCGGGGCCGATGCGACCACGTCGCCCTCGTCGGCGCGGATCTTGCCCACGAGGGAGACGAGGAGGTCGAGCTCCTCCTCCGTCAACCCGATGGCGCCGAACACCTCTTCGTTCAGCGCCTCGACGGCGCGGTCGAAGAGCCGCCGCCCCTTGGCCGTGATCTCCACCAGGGTGGCGCGGGCATCGGTGGGGTGCTTCACCCGGCGACTCAGGCCAGCCTTCTCCAACCGGTCGACCCCGCTGGTGACCGTCGGCGGTGTGATCCACAGACGGTGGCTGACCGAGCCGAGCGTCATCGGTCCGGCCCAGCGCAGCATGCCGAGGACCTGGTAGCGGGCGAAGGTCAGTCCGAAGGGTCGCAGGACGGCGGTGGCCCGGTTGAGGAGGATCTGCTCGGCCCGCATGACCGAGACCACCGCGGCCATGCCCGACGCGCTGTCGGTCCAGCCCTGCTGGATCCAGCGCTCGCGGGAGGCCTCGACCGGGTCGTAGACGAGTGGGTGCGGCACCCGTCGAACCTACCCGGGAGCCTTCCGGTCCGGGTGTTCTCGCGGTGTGGCGCGACCGCTACCCGGATCGGCGCGCCGCATCCGGAACCCGGCCGATCACGCCTTCGGTGGCGAGGGCGGCGATCTCGTCGTCGGAGAGGCCGAGCCCGCGCAACACCTCTTCGTTGTGCTCGCCGAGCAGCGGCGCGTGGCGCCGGTGCCGCCGTCCGGGTCCGCGCGAGAACCGGATCGGCAAGCTGCGGTGACGGGCGGTACCCGCGACGGGGTGGTCGACGTCCTCGAAGAAGCCGCGGAACTGCAGCTGGGCGAGGTTCGCCTGCTCGTGCGGCTGCATCACCTTGGCGACCGGGACATCCACGCTCCACAGGCACTCGACGATGTCGTCGCCGCGACGCGCCGCGCACCAGGCCGACAGGTGCTCGTCGATGTCGTCGTGGCGTGCCCGACGGCCGGCCATGGTGGACAGCTCCGGGTCCATGGCCCAGCCCGGGCGATCCAAGGCGTCGCGCAGCGCCGTCCACTGGTCGTCGGTGGCCACGGCGATGGCGACCCACTCGTCGCGGACACCGTCGTCGTCGGTGTCGGCCGTGCGGTAGAGGTTCTGCGGTGCGGCGACGGGACCGCGGTTGCCGTCCCGTCCGAGCAGCGTGCCATGGGCCGAGTACTCGACGACCTGCTCGGCGGCCACGTTGAGCGCGGCGTCGACCATGGAGGCCTCGACGAGGACACCCTCGCCGGTGCGGCGACGGTGCTCCAGGGCGAGGAGCAGGCCCGCCACGGCGTGGGTGCCCGCGTTCGAGTCACCCACGCAGTACGGCGAGACCGGGTTCTGGTCCGCGTGACCGGTCATCCAGGTCAACCCCGCGGCGTCCTCGATCACGAAGGCGAAGGCCGGGTTCTCGCGCCACGGACCATCGAGGCCGAAGCCGGGCATCCGCACGATGACGGCGTCGGGCCGGAGCGCACGGATGGCGTCGACGTCGAACCCGAGGTGTTCGAGCACCCGGGGCGTGTAGTTCTCGACCAGCACGTCGCACGTCTCGATCAGCCGGCGCAGCACGTCCCGACCGCGTTCCGACCCGAGGTCGAGCGTCACGCTCTTCTTGTTGGTGTTCAGGCCGGCGAAGATGCCCGACCGCTCCCACCAGTCGGGCTCGGAGAAGCGCAGACCGGACAGCAGGCGGGTCCCGTCGGGCCGCGCCGTCGACTCGACGTGGATGACCTCGGCGCCGAGCATGCCCACGATGTGTGTGCACAGCGGCCCGGCCCAGAACGAGGTGAGGTCGAGGACGCGCAGGTGGCTCAGGGGCAAGGAGTCGTCGTCCGCGGTCCCGGACACCTCCCGCGCCACGGTCGCGGGTGGCTCGGCGGTGGGGCCGTGCTCGCCCAGCCCGGGTGCCGGTTCGGGGTCACGCAGCAGCGGCGGTTCGAACCGGTAGGGGCGGTCGGGCTCGGCGAAGCCGTCGCGGGGGTTGCGGACGATGGACCCGCGGGCCTGGAAGTGGTCGGTCACACCGATGGTGGCGCCGTTGCCGATGGGGGCGTGGGGAATGCGGAACGCAGCCGTCAGGTCGAGGACCTCGTCGGTGGTGTGCTCGGCCATCCACGCCGCGATCTCCGGTGCCAGGTGCCCGCGCCGGGCGAAGAGCGACCGATCCTCGGTCCACTCCGGGTGGCCGACCATGGCGCAGAAGTCGAGCCACTGCTGGCCGGTACCCACGCCGACGCCGACGAGGCCGTCGCTGGTGGCCTCCACGCCCGGAGTCACGATCGACCGCCCGCTCCGGAACGGCCGTCCCACCATGTCGACGTAGGTCACCGGTTCGTAGGTGAGGCACAGGGCCAGGGTCTCGAGCATCGAGACGTCGACGAGCTCGCCGGGACCGTCCCCCCGCCGGGCCCACGACACCATCGTCCCGATGGCCGCGTAGGCGCCGGTGAGCCACTCGCCGATCTGCCCGCCCACGGAAACTGGTGCGCGGTCCGGCGAACCGCGACCGAGGCCGATGGTCCCGCCCGACCACGCCTGCAACGTGAACTCGGTGGCGGCGCGGTCGTGCCACGGGCCCTCCAGCCCGAACGGCGTGATGGTGGTGACGGTCAGGTGAGGGAAGGTGGTACGCAGCACCTCGGGCGCCAGCGACGGGCACTCGGCGAGCCGGGAGCCGCGGGACCACACGACCGTGTCGGCCCGGGCCAGCAGGGACTGGGCACGAGCGAGATCGTCGTGGTCGTCCGGGTCGGCCACGACGCTCTGCTTCGACGACGAGAGGAAGCTGAACAGGGCGCCGTCGTCGCGGTCGGCGATGGTGGCCCCCGACGCCGACCAGCGCCGGAGCGGATCGCCCTCCGGCGCTTCCAGCTTGACGACCGTCGCGCCGGCGTCGGCGAGCAGCTTGGTGGCGTACGCGCCGGCGATGCCGCTGGAGAGGTCGACGACGACGTGGTCTACGAGCGGCGGCGTCATTCGGGCTGCGCGCGCCCCTTCTTGCTCAGCCGCCACTCCGGGGGGAAGCGGGCGTCGAAGTCCTTCACCGCGCTGGTCAGGCCCTTGTCGATGGCCTCGTCGGTGCTCATCTCACCGGCGTCGGGGCGGCCGTAGCCGGCCATCGACTCCAACATGCCGCTGAGCAGGCTGCCCATGTACTCGCCCTGGAACTGCTTCATGATCTCGAAGAACGTCTTCTGCATGAAGATGACGTCGGTGGGTCGGTTCTGGGCGCAGGCCAGGGCGTACTTGTGCACCTCGTCCTCGAGCTGGTCGCGGGGCACGACGCTGTTCACGAAGCCGATGTCGGCCATCTCCTCGGCGGTGAACGGTCGACCGGTGAACACCATCTCCTGGAACTTGCGGATCCCCATCGTCATGGCCCACCACCACATGCGTGGTGCGGCGCCGGCGTAGCGGAAGGCGGCGTGGCCGAAGAGAGCGTCGTCGGACGAGATCACCAGGTCGGCATCGCCGGCTTGGTAGAAGTGCCAGCCGTAGACGTAGCCCTTGGCCTCCACGATCGAGATCTTCTTGAACTCCTGGAGCGTCCGGCAGCCGCCGCGTGGATCGGTGAACCACGCCTGGGTGGTGGTGGCGCCGTGGCGGAAGTTGCGCCGGGGCGGGTAGGTCACATCCGCGCCCTCGAGCTTCACCTCGCGGAGGAGGCCGTCGTCGGATCGCACGGCCTCCATGAACTCGGGCAGGTCCTGGCCGGTGCCGAAGTCGTCACCCGCACCACGGATCACGAGCACCTTCACGTCGTCGTCGATGTTCGCCTCGTGCAGCAGATCGGCGTAGCGCAGGCGCATGCCGATGGTCGGGGCGTTGAGGTGGTCGGGCCGGTTGAGGGTGAGCGTGGCGATCTTGGTCGCCGGGTCCTTGTCGTAGAGGATCCAGTCGGCTTCCGGGTCGGGTTCGGGATCGACAGCGGCGTCGTCGGTCATGGGCGTGCTCCTACGTGTCCGGGGGTCCAGAACGGGCTGGTCGACAGCACCTCGGGCCCGCTGGGCGTGATGTGCACCGGTTGGTGCGTCACGACGGTGCCGGCCGCGTCGTCGACGACGCAGCTGGTGATGAGAAGTACCACGCCGGGATCGAGGCGCTCGGCCGCCGCGGTGGCCGGGAGGTCGCCGACGATGACCGGGTCGTCGAAGCCGAGGCCGAGGCCGCGACCCACGGGCTGGGCGGGGACGGGCTCGCCGGCCGCGTCGTAGGCGTCGAGCAGCGCGCTCGCCGCCGCGCCGGGCCGGCAGGCGTCGAGGAGGCGGGCCCACAGCTCGTCCCACCGATGGTGCAGGGCGCCGACCGCCAGGCCGCCGGCGTCGCCGACCAGCCAGGTGCGGCCCACCTCGCCGGCGTAGCCGTCGGCGACGACGCCGGCGTCGAAGGCCACCAGGTCGCCGGCGCGTACGACGCCCTCGCCCCGGGGAGCCCGGGGCCGACCGGCCGTGGTGATCCGGACGACGTCCTGGGTGGCCGGGGTGGTGATGCCGAACGACGCCATGGCGTCCATGAACGCGCCGGTCAGCTCGCGCTCGCTGACGCCGGGTCGCAGTTCGGCCACGGTGTGGGCGAGGGCCCGGTCGGCGATGCCCACCGCGGCGCGGAGCGACTCGACCTCCTCGGTGGTCTTGATCCGTCGCGCTGCCCGCAGCGCGGGGCCGGCATCGACGATCTCGGCATCGGGGAACGCCATCGGCAGCAGCTGTGCGAACAGCGGCGACATGGCGTCGGTGCCGACCCGCGCCGGAGCGGCCTCGGCCGCGATGCCGTCGAGCATCTCGACCATGTTCATCGGGTTCCAGGTGATGCCGAAGAGGTGGTCGTGGGGGATCTCCTCCGGTACGCCCTCGTCCCACGTGCTGAGGAGGTGGATGTCCCGCGTGGCGTGCACCGCCACGCAGCCGGGACCGAAGGGTCGGGTACCGGCGTTCCACAGCATCGGCACGCCGGACAGGTAGCGGATGTTGGCCACCCGTCCCAGCACGAGGACGTCGAGGTCGTGGTCCTCCATCGCCGCGAACGCCCGCTCGCGCCGGCCGTGGCGCAGGGCGGGTTGGTCGGGTAAAGGTCCGGTGGGCGAGTCGGGTGCCGGTTCAGTGGCCATAGGGGTCGTAGGGGTAGGTGCTCAGGTTCACGCAGCCGTCGTCGGTCACGACGACGAGGTTCTCGGACCGGTAGCCACCGTGGCCCTCGTCCCACACGACCGGCTCGACCATGAGCACCATGCCGGTGGCGAGGACAAGGCGCCGGTCGTAGCCGTCGCCGAGGTCGGTGCCGATGTAGGGGGCCTCGGCGCTGTCGAGGCCGAGGCCGTGGGCGAGGTAGAAGTGCGACATCCACGGGCGATCACCGCCGCACACCTCCATCGCCGCCGCGGTGAGATCCGAGGCGGGGACGCCGGCCCGCGTGACGGAGAGCACGACGTCGTGGATCTCCTGCCAGCGCTCGTACTGCGCCTGCTGGCGGGTGGTGGGCTCCGCGCCGACGATCCAGGTGCGACCGAAGTCGGTGTGGTAGCCGCCGTAGGCGATACCGCAGTCGACCCACAGCACGTCGCCGCGGTCCAGGGCGCGCTCGCTGCTGATCAGGGGGCAGGCGATGTCGCCGTGCACGGTCCAGGGCAGGTCGGCCTGGTGGTCGGGCATCACCTGCCAGATCGGGTCGAGCACGTTGGCCTCGGCCCCGAGCTCGAAGACTCGGTGCAGGAACGTCGCGGTCAGGTCCGTCTGGCGGGCGCCGGGCTCGAGCCGGGCCTGGACCTCGGCCATGGCCTGCTCGGTGATCCACGCCCCGTGACGCAGGCACGCCAGCTCGTCGACGGTCTTGGCGATCCGGGCGGCGCTCATGACCTCGCTGGCGGGGCGGGGCGGCCAGCCGGTCGGCAGGCGGCGCCGGTCGGCGTGCATCGCCCCGGTCAGCTCGTCGATGGCGACCGTCGCCGTGCCGGGGACGAGGTCGGCCAGGGTGGTGGCGAAGGCCTCGACGCCCTCGGCGAGGTCGAGGTACGTCGCCCCGTGCAGGTGGTCGTCGTCGAGGTCGAGCTCGGCCGCCGCGTCGTCCCGGTAGGGCGTGAACAGATGTGGAGCCGGATCGTCGACGAGGACCACGGCGACGGGGCGCTCGACGTTGCCCCGGCCTGCGTCGCTCAGCGGCCACGTGGCGCCGGTGGCGTACGACACGTTGGCGTTGCCGAGCAGGACCAGCGTGTCGATGCCCTTGTCGGCCATCAGCGACCGGAGGCGCTCGCCCCGCTGGCGTCGCATGCGGGCCAGATCGGGCGTGGCCGGCAGGTCCAGCGCGCCCGACTCCAGCGTGGGGGCCGCGCCCATCAGGCGTCGAGGCCGAGGAAGGTCGAGACGTTGCCGCTGACGATCCTGGCGGCGTCATCGGGGCCGACGGCGTCGACCACGCTGGCGAGCGACTGCTCCGAGTAGCCGAAGGTGCTCTCGTTGTGGGGGTAGTCCGATGACCACATCACCCGGTCGACGCCGATGCGCTCGACGAGCTCGAGGCCGAGCGGGTCGACCATGAACGAGGCGTACATGTGGGTGTTCCAGTAGTGCTCGACGTCGTGGTCGATCCCGTGGTCGGCCATGTGCTGCAGCGAGGCGTAGAGGTGCTCGGCGTCCTGGATGGCGGCCGGGATCCAGTTGATGCCACCTTCGAACCAGCCGACCCGGATGCCGGGGTGACGGTCGAGGATGCCGCCGAAGATGTAGCGGCCGAACATCTCCCGGAACGGCGCCACGTTGTGCATCATCCCGACGAGGACGCTGTTGTCGCCGCACGGAGATGACAGCGGTGCCTCACCGATGTGGTGCGCAACGGGCAGGCCGCTCTCCTCGATGGCCGCCCACACCGGCTCCATCGCCGCGCTGTTGTAGTCGATCGGCTTGCCGTCGTCGTCCTTGCCGGGCTTGAGCGGCAGCCAGAAGGTCCGCAGGCCCAGCTGCTTCATCTCGGCCAGCGTCGCGGCGCAGCCGTCGCCGTCCCACCAGTTCACCATCCCGACGCCGTGGAACCGCCCGTTCGAGCGTTCCTGGAGCTCGGCGATGTACTCGTTGTAGATCCGGAAGCAGAGCTCGCGGACCGCCTTGTCGGGCCAGCCCATGAGCCCCAGCAGGGCGTTGGGGAAGGCCAGCTCGCGGTGGATGCCGTCGGACTCGAGCTGGCGGAGTCGGGCGTCGATGTCGTTCGTGCCGGCCCCGGCCAGCGGGTCGTACTGCATCAGGACGGCGGTGAACTCCTTGGGCAGGAACCCCTTGTCGCTGCCGCCGAGGGCCAGGGTCCAGGCTCCGTCCTCCTGGATCACCCGGGGGGCCTGGTCCTTCATCGACGCCGGGAACCGCTGGTGGAAGATGTCCTCGGCGAGGGAGATGTGGTCGTCGGCGGAGAACACCTCGGTGCCGGCCGGCAGTCCGGCGGTGCCGGTGGTGGTGACCCGACGGTCCTTCGGTGCTCCGAACCCGTCCCGCGGGTAGGTGATGGTCCCCGAGCGATCCGTCATGCGACCTGCTTTCCCCTCGTGCGGCGTGGCGCTAGGTTAGTTTGACATCGAAACATCCGTCAACGGTGCCGGGCCGACGATCGCGGCGTCCGATCGAGGTGTCGGCGAGGGGGACTGCAGATGACGACGTGGGACACCACGGTCGAGTTCGTGATCGCCGGATCCGGTGGCGGCGGCATGGTGGCCGCACTGGCCGCGTCCGACGCCGGGGCCGACGTGCTCGTGCTCGAGAAGCAGGCCCTCGTCGGCGGATCGACGTGCATGTCCGGTGGGATCGTGTGGATCCCGGACAACCCGCTGATGCGGGCCGAGGGCATCCCCGACTCCTACGACGACGCGTTGTTGCACTTCGAGACGGTGGTGGGCGACGTCGGTGCCTGCTCGTCCACCGCGAGGCGCCACGCCTTCCTCACCGCCGGCCCGGAGATGACCACCTTCCTCCAGCGGCTCGGCGTGCGCTTCCTCACCTGCCCCGGCTACAGCGACTACTACTCCAACCTGGCCGGCGGCCACGACGTCGGCCGGGGCATCGAGCCGGTGCCATGGGACGGTCGCACGCTCGGGCCGTGGTTGTCCAAGCTGCAGCCCGGGCTGGCCCAGAGCCTCGGCCTGGCGGTGAAGACGAACGAGGCTCGGTCGCTGTCGAACTACAACCGGAGCCTGCGCAGCTTCGCCATCTCGGCTCGCGTCGCCCTGCGCACCGTGGCGGCCAAGGTCCGCCGCCAGGCCCTGCTCACCAACGGCGCCTCGCTCATCGGGCAGATGCTGGCCATCGCGATCGAGCGCGGTATCCCCATCTGGACCGAGGCGCCGCTCGAGGACCTCATCGTCGAGGACGGCCGCGTCGTCGGCGTCCGCACCACGCGCGACGGCGAGCCGGTGCTCGTGCGCGCCACCGAGGGCGTGCTCATCGCCGCCGGCGGGTTCGCCCACAACCGGGAGATGCGCCAGCGCTACGGCGGCGACCAACCCAACGAGGGCAAGTGGTCGATGTCCAACCCCGGCGACACGGGAGAGGCCATCGCCACGGCCATGGGTCTCGGCGCCCAGACCGCGCTGATGGACGAGGCGTGGTGGCTGCCCTCGCCCAAGACGGGCCGCTTCGGTCAGTCGACGCTCGACCAGGCCCGCCAGCGGCCGCGCACGATCTACGTCGACGCCGACGGACGGCGCTTCGTGAACGAGTCGAACTCGTACATGGAGGTGGGCAAGGCCATGTACGAGCGCGACAAGACGAGCCGGGCCGTACCGTGCTGGCTGATCTTCGACGACCGGTACCGCAAGCGCTACGCCCACCTGCGGTCGCGGCCCGGGCACTTCCCGAAGAAGCTGCTCGAGAGCGGCCGGCTGAAGAAGGCGCCGACGCTGGCCGAGCTGGCCGAGCTGTGCGGCATCGACCCCGACGGGCTCATCGAGACGGTCGAGCACTTCAACGAGCACGCCGCCCGAGGCGTCGATCCCGACTACGGGCGCGGCGATTCCGCGTACAACCGGTCACTCGGTGACCCCAACCACAAGGTGCACCCGTGCCTGGGCCCCATCGACGAAGCCCCGTACTACGCGTGCGAGGTGCTCCCCGGCGACATCGGCACCTGCGGCGGCCTCGTCACCGACGAACACGCCCGGGTGCTCGGCGAGGGAGGAGAACCGATCGCGGGCCTCTACGCCACGGGCAACAGCACCGCCACCGTCATGGGCCGCCACTACCTCGGGCCGGGGGCGAGCATCGCCAACACCATGGTGTTCGGGTACCTCGCCGCCCGGCACGCCGCCGGCGTGGGAGGATCCAGCGATGCCTGAGCTCGAGGGGAAGGTCGCCATCGTCACCGGCGGGGCCAGTGGCATCGGCCGCGCCACGGTCGAGCGCTTCGCCGCCGAGGGCGCTCGCGTGGTCATCGCCGACGTCGATGCCGAAGCCGGCGAGGCCCTGGCGGCGTCGCTCGGCGACGTGGCCGCCTTCCACCAGACCGACATCACCGACGCCGACCAGGTGCAGGCGCTCGTCGACGCCACGGTCGAGCGGTTCGGCGGGCTCCACGTGATGGCCAACAACGCCGGCATCGCCAGCGCCATGGCCCGCTTCCTCCACGACGACCTCAGCGACTTCTCCCGCGTCGTGGAGGTCAACGTGCTGGGGGTCCTGCTCGGCTCCCAGCGCGCCGCTCGCCACATGAAGGACCACGGCGGCGGGTCGATCATCAACACCTCGTCCACGGCGGGGATCAACGCCGGCGCCGGCCTCATCACCTACCGGGCCACCAAGGCGGCGGTGATCCACGCCAGCCGCTCCATCGCCCTCGATCTCGCCCAGTACGAGATCCGGGTGAACTGCCTCGTGCCCGGCCAGATCAAGACGGCGATGACCAGCTACGACATGGACCGGGTGATGAGGTTCACCCAGCCGCTGCCCCGGCAAGGCCAGCCCGAGGACGTCGCCGACGCCGCCCTCTTCCTGGCCAGCGACCGGTCACGGCAGATCACCGGCATCGTGTTACCGGTCGACGGCGGCACGACGGCGGGCCCACCGGCGTCGCAGCTCAAGGCCCTCCTCGGCGCCTCGTCCCAAGACGACTGACCCGGTCCCGCCGACCCCCAAGGGCGTTCTGGGGGGCGAATCCCGCGCCCACGCGCGAGATCCGTCCCCCAGAACGAGGTTCGGTTCGTGGAGACGGGTTCGTGGACGGGTGCGGACTCAGGCGGGGGTGAGGTCGACCTCGAGGTTGGCCAACCCCCGCAGGAAGTAGGTGGGGAGGTAGTCGTAGTGGCGGTCGTCGGCGGGGCCGTGCACGTCGTCGGCGATGGTGATGTCGGACGTGTGGTCGAGGATGCGGTTGATCGTCACCCGACCCTCGGCCCGGGCCAGATGGGCGCCGGCGCAGTGGTGGATGCCGTGCCCGAAGGCCACGTGGTACTTGGCGTTGACGCGGTCGAGGTCGAACTCGTCGGGGCGCTCGAACATCTTCGGGTCGCGGTTGGCGGCGCCGGGCAGGAGCATCATCGTGGATCCGGCCGGGATGTCGACGCCGGCGACGGTCGTGTGGACCTTGGCCATGCGGAACTGGACCCGGAGGGGGCTCTCGAACCGCAGCGTCTCCTCGATGAAGTTCGGGATGCGGCCCCGGTCGTCGCGCAACGCCTTCTGGATGTCGGGCCGCTCGGCGATGAGCCGGAGCGCGAACGACAGCAGCCGCACGGTGGTCTCCTGCCCACCGGCGAACAGGTTGGCGGCCAGCAGCGCCACGTCGCCGACCTCGGGGGTGGAGCCGTCGGGGAAGGTCGCCGTGGCCATCGCCGTCATGATGTCGTCGCGCGGGGTGCGGCGGCGGTCCTCGATGTAGGCGGTGAACTGGTCGTAGAGGAACTCGAGCGGCTTGTGCTCGAGGTCCTCGGGGAGCTTGGTCAGCCGCTCGGTGAACAGGCCGTGGTCCGACTCGGGGACCCCCTCCAGGTCGGCGATGACCAGCAGCGTGAAGGGTGAGGCGTAGGCGGTGATGAACTCGCACCGGCCCTCCTCGACGAGCGCGTCGATCTGGCGGTCGGCGAGGCGCGCCATGAACTCCTCGTTCTCGCGCAGGCGGCCGGGCGTCAGCAGGCGCATCATCAGGGCCCGGTTGGCGGTGTGCCGGGGCGGGTCGAACGACGGGAGCTGGTCGCTGAAGGGCAGCTCGTCGCGGTGGCGCTCGATGATGTCGGTGACGTCGTCGCCCACGAACGGCTCCGGAAACTTCACGAACGGTCCGCTCACCGCGTTGCACGAGGAGAACTGCGCCGAGTCGTTGTAGACCGCCAGCGCCTCGTCGTGACCGGTGACCATGAACACGCCGTAGTGCGGCTCCTGCCACACGGGCGAGCGGGCCCGCACCGCGTCGTAGTACGGGTACGGATCGTCCTGCACCGATCGATCGCGGAAGAAGTTCGCGGTCTCCAGACCTGACACGTGGGGCCCCATCTCGTGACGGTGTCCGACGCACCGGGACGTCGGACCGTGACGATTTAGTATGACATCGAACTACTTAGGCTTCCAGGGGTTGCACCGGAAGCACGATCCAGGAGGCGTGGGTTCCGTCGTGATGAACCGTGTTCAGCGCGACCACCCCGACCGACTCGCTCTCGATGGGGCCGCCGGTGTTGAGGTTGCGAACCAGGTGGGGGAAGGCGCTCGACGTCACCTGCACCCGGACCCGCTCACCCGCTCGGAAGCGGTGGCCCACCGGTCCCAACTCGACCCGCAGGTCGACGATCTCGCCCGGTTCCAGGAGACTGGGGGTGCGCCAACCCGTTCGGTTGCGGACGCGGAGGGCACCGTCGGCGAGGTTGGTGGAGATGCCGTGGCGATCGACCACGCACAGCTTCGCCACCACGTCGGTGTCGCGAGCCGACGAGGAGAAGGAGAGGTGGAGGTCGACGTCGCCGACCACGACGAGGTCCTCCGTGAGCGGTTCCGACGTGTACACCAGCACGTCGTCTCGCTGCTCGACGCGGGTCTGCTCGTAGGGACCGGACACGGTGGTGCCGCCGGTGTACATGACCCGGAAGCCCCAGGACGGCACCGGGTCGTGCGGGTCGTAGCGGAGCCCGTCGGGGGCCTCCGCCGGTCCCGGCTCGGCCGGCGACAGGACGCCGTCGCCGTCGTGTGAGTTGGCGTGGCCGGAGGAGCGCAGGTGGTAGCGCCGGGGTTCGGTCTCCGGCGGCGGCCAGTCGTCGGCATCGCGCCACTCGTTGGCGCCCACGACGAAGTAGCGCACCGGGGGCAGGTCGACGTCCTCGCCTCGGAGGTGACGACGGTAGAAATCGAGGTGCCACTGGTGGAGCCCCGACGCCGCGGCCGAGCCGAAGGCGCCCGTGCCGAAGGAGCCGACGAAGGGCTCGCTGTAGTTGTGGGTCCACGGTCCGATGATCATCCGGGTCTCGTTGCGGGCCCGTTCCGACGCCGCGGTCTCGCGCATCTCACGGAACTGCTCGCCACCGCCGGCGTTGTCGTACCAGCCACTGGTCCACAGGGCCGGCACCTCGATGCGGTCGAGGCCCATGTCGCCCGAGGTGTTGGCCACCAGGGCGTGCACGTCGGCATAGGACGGCATGCCGGTCGACTCGAGGGTGAGGAGGTCGTCGAGGGGGAGGACGTCGGAGGCCACCTCGGGATGGCGCATGGCGTCCATGGCCTTGGCGACGTCGTCCATGTTCGCCTCGCCGGTGGCCATCTTCTTGGCCAGCCGGTCGAGCGCCAGGCCCGCCATCCAGCCGACGGTCATCGACTCGAGCGGCAGGCTGTGGGCCATGGCCCGGCTCTCTCCCATGCCGAGCAGCGACGGGGCGATGCAGCGGAGCGCTGGTGGACGGGCGACCGCCGCCGAGAGCTGTGTGACGCCGACGTATGACCCTCCGGCCATGCCCACGTTGCCGTCGCACCACGGCAGCGAGGCGACCCACTCGACGGTGTCGTAACCGTCGTCGATGTTCGCCTCGCGCAGGTTGACGAAGTCCCACTCACCCTCCGATGCCCACCGTCCCCGGATGTCCTGGATGACCACGGCGAAGCCGGCCTGGGCGGCCACGACCGGTGGCAGATAGCGCAGCCCGTGGAACGTGTTGCGCTTCTCGTACGGGGTGCGGGCGACGATGGCCGGTACGGGCTCGCTGGTGTCGGGTCGCAACACGTCGGCGCGCAGCACGACGCCGTCACGAGTGGTCATCTCCACGTTGCGCTCGAAGCGCAGGGCGAGGTCGCCGTCGGTGGACGACATGTCAGGGGTCCTCCTCGGTGGGGGGCTGGAACTTCAGGGATCCGGCGCGCCGTTCGACGGCGGCCCTCGTCTCGGCGGCGAGGGCGTCGGCATCGCCGGGGCCGAAGCCGAGCTCGGCCAGCACCTCGGCCGCGTGCTGGCTCACGCCGGGAGGTGGACCCTTCACCGACCCCGGCGTGACCGACAGGTTGACCAGCGGGCCCAGGACCCGCGACCGACCGGCGCCGGGCAGGTCGATGTCGACGACGTAGCCGTTGGCCTCGACCTGGCGATCGGTGAGGACCTCCCGGTGGGAGCGGACCGGTTCGTGGATCACCTCGGGACGGTGGGACAGGAAGGACATCCACTCGCCGAGGGTGTGGGTGCGCACGGCCGCGGCCACGCCCGCCTGCAGGGCTCGCTCGTCGTCAGCGGTGACGCCGGGGTCGAGCCCGATGCGCCTCAGCGGTGCCGCCCAGCGCTCGTCGGTGGCCAGCCCCGGCATGTGGGCGAAGTCGCAGATCGCCTCCCAGTCGTCGTCCCTGGTGATCTGGGCGAGGAACAGGCCCTGGAGGTCGGCGGTCTCGTAGACGCCGTACGTGCTGCCGAAGTTCCTGTGGTGGGGCCCGGCCCGGCGCGACTCGAAGCCCGTGAGGCTGGCGTGGGTGAGCTCCCACGCCTGCAGCCAGAGCTGGCTGCCGAGAGCGGACACGTCGACCCGCTGGCCGAGGCCGTGTCGTTCCCTGGCCAACAGCGCCGTCATCGTCCCGAGCGCCAGCTGCATCGCACCCGCGGTGTCGGCGACGAGGGCGCCGACCAGCGAAGGCGGCCCGTTGGCGTCACCCGTGGCGCTGGACAGCCCGCCCCGTGCCTGCGCCGCACCGTCGACCATCATGCGGTCGGCATCGGGCCCCTCGGCCCCCCAACCGGTGCCCGACGCGTACACGAGGCGGGGGTTGCGGGACCGGAGCGCCTTCTCGTCGAGGCCGAGCTCGGCGAGAGCCTCGGGCCGGAAGTTGGTGAGGAGCACGTCGGCTCGGTCGACCAGCCGGGCCAGGACCGCCTCGCCCATCGGGCCGTGGGCGTCGAGGGCGATCGAACGCTTTCCCCGGTTGCCCATCAGCCAGAGCGGCCCTGGCGTCTCGGGCGGCGTGCCGTTGTTCTTGCCGCGGACGAACCTGGTGAGATCGCCCTCGGGTGGCTCGACCTTGACGACGTCGGCTCCCATGTCGCGGAGGTAGGCGCCGGCCAGCGGTCCCAGCACGCCGGTCGCCAGCTCGACGACGAGGATCCCTTCGAGCGGCTCGGGCACGGTCGTCCCTGCTTCCGTTACCGGGGTTCTGGACGAGTGTCGGGCACGTCGAGCTTCGACGTCTTCCACTGCGGCGACCGCTTCTCGATTCGCGCCGTGATGGCCTCGACGATGTCGGGCTGCGTGCCCGTCCACCACGTCCAGTCGGTCTCGTCGGCCATGGCCGCGGCCCGGTCGGTCTCGCCCAGGTACTCGTAGACGAGTCGCTTGATGAGCGCGCACGAGATCGGTGAGGTGTTGGTGGCCAGGTCACGGGCGTAGGCCTGGGCGGCACCGAGCACGTCGGCGGCGGGGTGCGCCGACAGGGCCAGCCCGAGGTCCACGGCCTCCTGCCCGGTGAAGTCGCGCCCGGTCAGCAACAGGTCGAGGGCGCGTGCCACGCCGACGAGGCGGGGGAGGAGCCACAGCGAGTTCGCCTCCGGGAGCACGCCCAGCCGGCTGAACCGGAAGCTGAGCTTGGCGTCGGCCGCCACCAGCACGACGTCGCTCAACAGGGCGGTGGTGAGGCCGGCACCGATGGCGGCGCCGTTGACAGCGCTGATCACCGGTGTGCGCATCCGCCAGAGACCGAAGTTCTGCACCACCATGTCGGAGTCGGCCTCGACGCTGCTCTCGGCGTTGCGCTCGAAGGAGACGGGACCGCCGGAGATGTCGACACCGGCGCAGTAGGCCTTGCCCGCGCCGGTGATCACGATCGCTCGCACCGCGTCGTCGTCGTCGAGGCCCCACAGCGCGTCGAGGAGCTCCTCCGACATTCCGGCGTCGATGGCGTTCGACTTGTCGGGGCGGTTCATGGTGATGGTGGCGACGGCGTCGTCGATGTCGACCAGGATCTTGTCGTTCTTGTACGTCATGTGGCTCCGTTCGAGCGGCCGGGTTCGCTGACCCGGTCGGTGGGTGGATCGGTCGGGCCGGGTTCGGTCCGATCGGCCGCGGGTGGTCAGGTGGTGAGCACGGTGCAGCAGCCGATGCCGGGCGCTCCGTACACCTGCGTGTAGCCGACCTTCGGGTCACCGGGCACCTGCCGTTCGCCGGCGTCGCCCCGTAGCTGGAGGCAGATCTCGAAGATCTGGCGCAGGCCCGAGGCGCCGATGGGCTCGCCGTTGGCGATGAGGCCGCCGTCGGTGTTGACCGGCAGCCTCCCGCCGATCTCCGTCTCGCCGTCTTGGATCATGCGCTCCTGCTCACCGTGCTCGCAGAAGCCGTTCTCGGCCAGGTGCATGACCTCGTGACCGGCTTCGGAGTCCTGCACCTGGGCGACGTCGACGTCCTCGGGGCCGATGCCGGCCATCTCGAACGCCGCCTTGGCGGCATCGACGGTGGGGCTCTCGCTGTCCTCGATGGGGAGCCAGCTGCTGAACACCTCGAAGGACCCGAAGCGGCGGGTCCGGAGCGCGACGGCGTCGACCTTCACCGGCCGATCGGTGAACTGGTGGGCCTTGTCGGCCCGGCACACGACGACGGCGGCCCCGCCCTCGTCGGGCGAGCAGAACATGTACTGCCGCAGGGGGAAGTTGAGCATCCGCGACTCGAGGATCTCCTCCTCGCTGACCGGCTTGCGGCGCCAGGCGTTCGGGTTCAGGGCGCCGTTGCGGTAGTTCTTGGCCGCCACCTTGGCCAGGGTCGACTCGGAGATGCCGTACTCGTGCATGTACCGGTTCGTCTTCATGGCGAAGAACTGCGTGGTGAGCATCATCCCCACCTCGCCGTACCACGGGCCGAGACCGACCAGCCGGGGATCGGGATCGAAGGCACCGCGCGGGTGCTTGTCGAACCCGACGACGAGGCCGATGTCGGCCGCGCCCGAACCGATGGTGTTGCAGGCGGTGAGCAGCGCGCTGCCCGCCGTGGCGCATCCGTTCATCACGTTGATGAACGGCAACCCGGTGAGGCCGAGACGGCCGACCATGGTGTCGGGCGTCGCCTCGTGCTCGTTGACCGGCGAGAGGCTGCCGCCGTAGGCGAACTCGAGGTCGGCCCAGTCGATGCCCGCGTCGCGCAGGGCCTGGCGGGCGGCGTGGATGCCCATGTCCATGGCGGAGACCCCGTCGAAGCGTCCGAAGGGGTGCAGGCCGATGCCGATGATGGCGACGTCGGTGCTCATCTCACCCCTCCCCCCGGACGGGACGGAAGGCATAGGTCATGACCTGGTCGCCGTCCTCCTCATCGGGGAAGAGCGGGACGACCACCACCTCCATGTCGATCCCGATCTGCAACTCGGCGAGGTCGTCGCAGTCGATGCGCCCCTCGACCCGCGCCTGGCCGTCGAACTCGACGTAGCCGACGGCGAAGGGACGGAACGATTCGGGGCTCTCGACGCGGGCGAACGGCGGCGACTTGGGGATGAACTCCTGCGTGGTGAAGGTCCACAACGTGCCCCGACGGTCGAACTCCGCCTCGTGCATGTGGTCGCCGTTGCAGCGGGGACAGTCGTTCTGGCGCGGGAAGGTCATCACCCCGCAGTCGGCGCAGCGCGCACCGATCAGCCGCGGCTCCTCGGACGGCCACGTGAACAGCCCCTCGGTCACCGGCACCTGGGTTCTCGTCGTCATGAGGCCGAGTGTAAACGCCGACTCACATTCGTGCTCGTCCATCGGGGGAGGCCTGGATGGCCCTCCGGCGCGACATTGTTCTGCGAACCGCCGTTCACTACTGTGGCGCACCGTCGAGAGGGGGACGAGTGAGCGACCAGGTCGATCTGGTGCAGGGGCGGCTCGAGCACCTGCTCAGGGCCCATCCACCCACCACCACCGAGCAGTCCGCCTTCTGGGCCGCGCAGTTCGACGCCGGCCTGGCGTGGGTGCACTTCCCCCCTGGCCAGGGCGGGCTGGGCGTCTCGCCCGGTCTGCAAGATCTCGTCGCCCAGGTGCTCCGGTCCGCCGGCGCCCCCGACAACTTCCCGTACAACGGCATCGGCATCGGCATGGCCGCACCCGTGCTGCAGGCCTTCGCCGACGAGGCGCACAAGGCGGCGTTCCTCCGCAGGATCTGGACCTGCGAGGAGATCTGGTGCCAGTTGTTCTCCGAACCCGCTGCGGGGTCGGACGTCGCCGCCCTCGCCACCACCGCGGTCCGTGACGGCGACGAGTGGACGGTCAACGGGCAGAAGGTGTGGACCACGCTGGCCCACAAGGCCCGGTGGGGACTCCTGCTCGCCCGGACCGACCCCGGCGCCCCGAAGCACCGCGGGATGACCTATTTCATCGTCGACATGCTCGGCGCGGGGGTCGAGGTCCGGCCCCTCCGTCAGCTCACCGGCGACGCCGAGTTCAACGAGGTCTTCTTCACCGACGCCCGCATCCCCGATCGCGATCGGCTGGGCGAGGTGGGCGACGGGTGGCGCGTCGCCATCGCCACCCTCATGAACGAGCGCAACGCCATCAGCGCCATGGGGGCCACGCCCCGCGAGTCCGGAGCCATCGGCACCGCGGTGTCGTTGTGGCGCACCCGGCTCGCAGGCGCAGCGGCGCGGGGCGAGGAGGTGGCCGACGACGCCACGCGCGACCGGCTGGCCCGATTGTGGATCGAGAGCGAGGTCGTTCGTCTCACCAACGTCCGCGCCCAGCAGGCGGCGCAGGTCGGCACGCCCGGACCCGAGCAGTCCACCGGCAAGCTGGCGTCGACGGTGACGCTCCAGCGCGTCCACGACCTGTGCGTCGACCTGCTCGGCAACGACGGTCTGCTGGTGCCGGACTACGCCGTCACCCGACCCGATCGGATCGGCGAGGTGGGCGACGACGTCGTGAAGGGCTTCCTCCGCTCCCGCGCCAACACCATCGAGGGCGGCACATCGGAGATCATGCGCAACATCCTCGGCGAGCGGGTGCTGGGCCTGCCCGGGGACGTCCGAGTCGACAAGGACCAGCCGTGGTCCGCCGTACCGAGGAGCTGAACCGCCCATGGCCGTGACCGCCGCCGACCTCTCCCTCGTCGACCAGCGCGTCGAGCAGCTCCTGGCCGACCACCCCCCGGAGCGCACCGACCCGCACGAGTTCTGGGGCGCGCAGTACGACCTCGGGCTCGCCTGGGTCCACTTCGCCGAGGGCAGCGGCGGCCTCGGACTCGACCCCAAGCTGCAGGAACACGTCGACGAGCGACTGGCCGCCGCCGGCGCTCCCAGCAACGTCACCCGCAACTTCATGCTGGTGGGCATGGCCGGTCCCACCCTGGTGGCCATGGGCACCGACGAGCAGCGCCAACGCTTCCTCCGTCCGGGTTTCCGTTGCGACGAGATCTGGTGCCAGCTGTTCTCCGAGCCCGGCGCCGGATCCGACCTGGCGGCGCTGTCGACCCGCGCCGAGCGCGACGGCGACGAGTGGATCTTCAACGGGCAGAAGGTGTGGACCACGCTGGCCCACATCGCCGATTGGGCCATGATCCTGGCCCGCACCGATCCCGACCAGCCCAAGCACAAGGGGCTGACCTACTTCCTGATCGACATGAACCAGCCCGGGGTCGAGGTGCGACCCTTGCGACAGATCAACGGCGAGGCCGAGTTCAACGAGGTGTACTTCACCGACGCTCGCACGCCCGACTCGCTGCGCATCGGTGAGGTGGGCGAGGGCTGGCGGGTGGCCATCACCACGCTCATGAACGAACGCACCGCCTTCGGCCACCTGGCCAAGGCGCCGCGCGGGGCCGGTGCTGTCGGTGCCGCCGTCGAGCTGTACCGCCGCCACGGCGAGGGCGACGAGGTGCTGCGCGACGAGGTCGCCCGGAAGTGGATCGAGAACGAGCTCGTCCGCCTCACCACGCTGCGGGCCCAGCAGCTGCGCGACAAGGGGGTTCCCGGTCCCGAGGGCTCGGTCATCAAGTTGGCCTACACGTGGGCCAGCCACACGACCTGGGAGCTCTGCGTCGACCTGCTCGGCAACGACGGCCTGCTGATCTCCGACTACGAGATGGTCCGACCCACCCTGATGGGCGGCGAGTCGCTCGGCGACGGCGGGGGCTCCAACGTCCAGAAGGCGTTCCTGACCTCGCTCGGGGGCACCATCGGCGGGGGCACGTCCGCCATCGGCAAGAACGTCCTCGCCGAGCGGGTGCTCGGCCTGCCCGGCGACGTGCGGGTGGACAAGGACCCCCCGTGGTCCGAGGTGCCGCGCTCGTAACGTGCACGTCCTGTCCTCACGGTCAGGCCAGGACGTCGCGCGCCAGACCGTCCCAGAGCTGCACCGACATCTCGAGCGACTCGAGGTCGATGCGCTCGTCGTCGCCGTGGCCCATGGTGGCGATCTCGTCGAGGCCCAGGCGCTCGCTCCACATGCCGAACCCGTACGCCGCGGTACCGAAGATGCGTCGGAAGTGGCGGGCATCGGTGGTCCCCACCATGCGCAACGGCACCAGCTCGGCCCCGGCGTAGAAGCGGCCCGCGGTCCGGGCGAGGGCGTCGACGAAGGGCGAGTCGGCGGGTGAGCTGGTGGCCAGATCGTCGGGCCGACCGAACTCGACGCCGACCTCACCGGCCAGGTCACCCAGCGCCCGGTCGATCAGCTGCCGGACCACGACGGCGTCGTCGCCGGGAAGGGTCCGGATGTCGAGCGCGATCGTGGCCTCGTCGGGGATCATGTTCGTCTTCTGACCGCTCGCCACCATGGTGGGGGTGATCGTGGTGTGCGTGCACGAGTAGGCCATCTTGGCGATCCCCGCCGGCAGCAGGGGCAGACCGTCCATGAATCCCTCCTCCTGGAGGAGAGGGCCGGCCAGCTCCTCGGGCACCCCGAGGCCGTGGAGGAAGTCACGCCAGGCGTCGTCGAGGCGGGTGGGGGGCTGGAACTGGCCGATCCGCCGGATCACCTCGGCCGCCTTCAGCAGCGCGTTGTCGGTGCCGTAGGGCATCGAGCCGTGACCCGGCGCCCCGGTCACCCGCAGCGTGGCCCACAGCGGGCCCTTCTCCTCCCGGAGGTAGGGGAGGCGCACGCCACCGGGGGTCTGCAGCGGGAACCCGCCGGACTCGGTGACGAGGTAGTCGCAGCGCACCGCGTCGGGATGGTGGAGGGCGAGGTGCTCGGCGCCGTGGTGGCCGCCGGCCTCTTCGTCGGCGACGGCGGCATAGATCAGCGTGCCCCGGGGCCGGAAGCCCGAGGCCGCCAGATCCCTGACCGCCACAGCCATCGAGGCGGTGATGTTGAACATGTCGATGGCGCCGCGACCCCACAGCACGCCGTCGATGATCTCGCCCCCGAAGGGATCCTCCCGCCACCGGGCGGCGTTGACCGGCACCACGTCGGTGTGGCCCAGCAGGCAGAGCGTCGGCGCGTCGGGGTCGGTGCCCTCGATGCGGGCCACGAGGCTGGCCCGGCCCGGCGCCGCTTCGTACTGCTCGACATCGAGGCCGGCTCCCTCCAGGAAGCCGCGGAGCACATCAGCGTTCCGGACCTCCTGGCCGCTCGCCACGTCGCCGTCGTTGACGCATTCGTTGCGGATGAGCTGTTGGGTGAGCGCGACCACGTCGCTGGTGGGTGCCGGCACGACCCCCAGACTAAAGTGAGCCGCCGTTCACGGCAACGGATCCGGCGCGGTCTCGGCTCGACGGCCCGGCGAGGGGAAGAGGTGCCCATGACCATCGACACGGTGGCCGACATCGCGCGGGTCCACGGCGCGGGACGGCCCGATGCCATCGCCATCATCGCCGGCGACCGCTCGATCACCTACGGCGAGCTGGATGCTCGCTCCAACCGGCTGGCCCAGGCGCTGCGCGTCGCCGGGGTGCAACCGGACGAGCGGGTGGCCTTCCTCGACAAGAACGTCCCCGAGTACTTCGAGACGGTGTTGGCCACCGCCAAGCTGGGCGCCGTCACCGCAGCGGTGAACTGGCGGCTGGCCCCCGCCGAGGTGGCGTTCATCGTCGGCGACACCGGCGCCCGGGTGCTGCTCGTCGGCGAGGAGCTCGTACCGCTCGTGGACGCAGCCGCAGCCGACGGCGGTCTCGGCGCGGTGGAGACGATCGTGGTCGTCGGCGGCGGGGGCGGCGCAGACGGCTCCCGGCCCGGGTACGAGGCATGGATCGGGGCCCACGAGGCAGTCGACCCCGGAGTGCAGGGCACCGGCGACGATGTCGCGTTCCAGTTCTACTCGTCCGGCACCACGGGTCGACCCAAGGGGGTGATGCTGACCAACGGCAACTGCTTCTCGTCGGTCCACGCCAACAACGACTCCCTCGGGTTCGGCCCCCGGTCGGTGAACCAGGTGGTCATGCCCACCTTCCACGTGGCCGGCGGCTTCTGGGGGATGCTCGGGCTCTACAACGGCGTGCCGAACGTGTTGATGCGCGAGGTCGATCTCCCCCAGATCGTCCGCGACATCGAGCAGTACCGGGTCACCCACACCGTGTTGGTGCCGGCGGTGATCCAGTTCCTGCTCCTGCTGCCGGAGACGGCCGAGGCCGACTTCTCCAGCCTGGAGCTCATCGTCTACGGAGCGTCGCCCATCTCCGAGGCGGTGCTGACCGACGCCGTCCGCACGTTCGGGTGCAGGTTCATCCAGGCCTACGGGATGACCGAGACGAGCGGCGGCTGCGTGCTCCTGCCTCCCGAGGACCACGATCCCGACGGCCCCAACGCCCATCGCTTGCGCGCCGCCGGGGTCGCCGGACCGAACACCGAGCTGAAGATCGTCGATGCCGAGTCGCTCGAGGAGGTTCCCGTCGGCACCGTGGGCGAGGTCCTCGTGCGCAGCCCGCAGAACATGGTGGGCTACTGGCGGATGCCCGATGCCACCGCCGCCACGATCCTGCCCGACGGCTTCCTCCGCACCGGCGATGCCGGCTATGTCGACGACGACGGCTACCTCTACATCCACGACCGGGTGAAGGACATGATCATCTCGGGGGGCGAGAACATCTACCCGGCCGAGGTGGAGAACGTCCTGCTCTCGCACCCCGGCGTCGCGGACGCCGCCGTCATCGGGATCCCGAGCGAGCGGTGGGGCGAGACGCCGCTGGCGCTGGTCGTCCGGTCCCCGGAGGTCGAGGTCGCCGCCGACGATCTCTTGTCCTACACCAGGGAGCGGTTGGCCCACTACAAGTGCCCGACCGTGGTGGAGTTCGTGGAGGAACTGCCTCGGAATCCCTCTGGGAAGATCCTCAAGCGTGAGCTGCGCGCCCCGTACTGGGGCGACCGCGACCGCTTCGTGCAGTGACCGACGGCAGCGTTGCTATCGTCCGTTCACGTTCGCGGTCCGGCCAGTCCGGACTGAACGCGCGACGAGGAGCGACGTGACCGACACCGACCAGGCGACCGAGCCGGGACAGCAACCGCAGGCCAGGCGGAAGCGGCGGCCTCACCGTCGCGACCAGATCCTGGCCGCCGCCACCAAGCTCTTCCACGCCAACGGCTACCACGCCACCGGCATGGACGAGATCGGCGCCGCCGCTGGCATCACGGGCCCGGCGATCTACCGGCACTTCAAGTCCAAGGAGGACATCCTCGAAAAGCTCATCCTCGACCACAGCCAGACCGCGCTGGAGCAAGCGCACGAGATCGTCGAGGGAGCAGCCGATGCCACCGAGGCGCTCCAGGGCCTGGTCCGCCTCTACGTGGTCGCTCTGCTCGACAACCCTGCGCTGGCCCACCTCGGTCTGCTCGAACGCCGGACCCTCAGCGACGAGGTCCGCAGGACGCTCGAGCGCTCCGAACGCCTGCACCTCGAGGAATGGGTGCACGCCCTCGTCCAGGTCCGGCCCGAGCTGACCGACACCGAGGCCCGCGTCATGGTCCACGCCGTCAACGGCCTCGGAACCATGGCGGCCATCTATCGCAGTGGCCTGCCCCGGGAGATGCTCGAACCGCTCCTGCTCGGCATGGTGATGAACGCCCTCCTGGCCGAGCCCCCCGCCTGGGCGACCGATCACACCGCGACCTGATCCGCCATCCGCTCTCGCCGGGATCAGAAGTGGAGGTGGTCGGCGAGGACGCGACGGTGGTGGCGCGGATCACCGAGGAGCAGCTGGGACGACTTCGCCCGCTTGAAGTACAGGTGGGCCGGATGCTCCCACGTGAAGCCGATGCCACCGTGCACCTGGATGGTCTCAGCCGTCACCGAATAGCAGGCGTCGGAGCAGTAGGCCTTGGCCATCGCCGCCGCCACCGGCAGGTCGGCGTCGAGCGTGGCCGCGCACCAGGCCGCGTAGTGGGCCGCGGATTTCGACAGCTCGACGGCCACCAGCATGTCGGCGCACTTGTGCTTGACCGCCTGGAACGAGCCGATGGGCCGGCCGAACTGGATGCGGTCCTTGGCGTACTGCACCGACATCTCGAGGCAGCGTTGGGCGATCCCGATCTCCTCGTGGGCCAGCCCGACAGCCGCCAGCTGCAGCATCCTCTCGAGCGCCGCCGGCGCGGTGGTGGCGTCACCCACGGCGCGGGCGGGCACCGCGTCGAGCTCGAGGCGCGCCAGCTTGCGGGTCTGGTCCATGGTGAACAGCGGCGTGCGGGTGAGGCCCGGCGCGTCGCCGGCGACCGCGAACAGGGCCGGGCCCGCGGCCGTGGTGGCCACGACCAGGATCAGGTCGGCGAGGTGGCCGTCGAGGACCACGTCCTTGGTTCCGGTCACGACGAGATCGTCGCCGTCGCCGGACGCCGTGGTCTCCACCGTCGATGCGTCCCAGCCGTGGCGGCCCTCGACGAAGGCGACCGTACCCAGCGTCCGTCCCGAGGCCAGCCCCGGGAGCAACTCCTCGCGGGCCCCGTCGTCGCCGCAGTGCAGCAGGAGCGACGAGGCCAGCACCGCGGAGGAGAAGAACGGCGCGCACAGCAACGCTCGCCCCATCTCCTCGAGGACGATGGCCGTCTCCCGGAAGCTGTAGCCGGACCCGCCGAACTGCTCGGGCACGGCCAGGCCCGGCAGCCCGAGCTGGGACGACAGCTGCTCCCACACCGCGGGGTCGTAGCCGGTCTCGGTCTCCATGAGCCGTCGCACCTCGGCCTCGGGAGACTTCTGTTCCAGGAACGTGCGCACGGTGGAGCGCAGCGTCTCCTGCTCCTCCGAGAAACCGAACTCCACCCTGAACCCCCGTCGCGACCGACATCAGAAGTGAACAGAGGCTAACATTCGCGGTCGCGAGCGTCCATCCGGGGAGCGCCGGACCACGCCAGGGAGAACGCGCATGGCCCTCACCGCCCGACATGCCACCGAGGCCTCCGCGGCGGCCGGCGCGCCGCGTCCCGAACGGTGGGACGGGTCGGCCGGGCGGCGGATCGTCGCCGGCGTCCTGGTCGCCCTCCTCACCCCCGTACTGGTGCTCCTGGCCAATCCCCCGTTCGGCTGGTGGCCACTCATCCTCGTGGCCTTCGTGCCCATGCTGGTCGCCCAGCACCGGGTGCTGCCCCATCGTTGGTCGTGGATGGGCGTCGCCCTCGGCATCGGCGGGACCTACGCGGTGTACCTGTCGCCGGGCCTCGCCGACGGCGAGGTGGCCGTCGTCTACCAGCTCTTCCCGGTGTACCTGGCGGTCATCGCCGCCCTGGTGGCCGGACGGAGCCGCACGTTCCACACCCGCACCGGGTACCGGTGGTTCACGGTGTCGTTCCCGCTGGCGTGGACGGCGATCGAGTTCCTCCGGTCCTCGGGTAGCGAGACCTTCGGCGGCACGTGGGCCTTCCAGGTCTATGGCCTCTGGGACCATCCCGCGCTCCTCCAGCCCATCAGCGTCACCGGCATCATCGGGCTGCAACTGCTGGTGCTGTTGGTCAACTGGGCCCTGGCCGGCGCCGTGCTGGCCCGACTGGCTCGGGGCACGGGCGCGCCCACCGACCGCCCCCGCTCGGCGACCCGCGAGCTGGTGGTCGTGGCCGGCCTGGTGGCCATCTGGTCGATCGCCAGCGTGGCCATGCTCGACCACGCCCCCGGTGTCGTACGGGTCGCCGCGGTGCAGAACGGTCTCGACAACGGCGAGGCTGCCGCGGGCGCCCGACTCGATCGCTACATCACCCAGACCCGGGACGCCGCGGCCCAGGGGGCTCGGCTCGTCGTCTGGAACGAGGCCGGGCTGCGCTTCGACCCGCAGCGGGAGCACACGGACGAGCTCCGGGCGCTGGCCGCGGAAACCGGTGCCTACCTCGTCCTCGGATACCGGGTGGACGAGCCGGGGGGCAAGGTCCGCAACGCCACGACCGTGGTGGCCCCCGATGGCCGCTTCCTCGGCGTCTACGGCAAGGACCATCCCGGCACGTTCGCCGGTGACGAGAACGACTTCCAGGGCGACTTCCCGGTCTACGACACCGACGTCGGGCCGCTGGCCACGATCATCTGCTACGACCTCGACTACACCGACACGGCCCGCATCATGACCCGGGGCGGTGCCCGGCTCATCGCCACCCCTTCGTCCGACGTGCCGGCCATCGCCGCCACCCACTTCACCCACCTCGTGTACCGGGCCATCGAGAACCGGGTGTCGATGGTCAAGGCCGACAGCCAGTACGACTCGGCGATCATCGATCCGTGGGGCCGCGTGCTCACCAGATCGGTGTCACGCCACGGCGACCGTCAGGTCACCCTCGTGGCCGACGTACCGCTCGGATCGGGTTCCTCGCCGTGGGTGTCGTTCGGGAACTGGTTGGGCTGGCTCGTCGTCGCCGGCGGTGCCGGCGTGGTGGTCCTGGCGGCGGGGGAGCGCCTCCGCACCCGGCGGCGTCCCGCCGGCGATGCCGCCGAGCCGGATGTCGACGCCCGCGGATGATCGCGGACCGTCAGCCCTCCGCGTACGGCGCCAGCTTGGGCCAGGGGTGCGCCCTCTCGTAGGCCGCGGCCGCGGCCAGGGCCAACGCGTCGTCGTGGCGGGGGGCCACGATCTGCATCCCCACCGGGCAGGTGTCGACGATGCCGGCCGGCACGGACACCGCGGGATGTCCCGACAGGTTGAACATCGAGGTGAACGCGGCGGGCGCGGCCGCGCCGACGGAGCGTCCGCCGACCTCGGTGGGGACCGGGCCCTGGGCGCCGAAGGCGGGCACCGGGGAGGTCGGCACGACGAGCACGTCGATCTCCTCGAAGATCCGGGCCAGCTGGGTGTTGGTCTCGTGCCGGAAGGCGTTGGCCTTGACGATGCCCTCGAGGTTGAGCCCGGCGGGGTCGAACGCCAGCGAGAACAGCTCGGCGGCGCCCTCCGTCTGCATGAGGTTGGCCATGATGTCGCCCATGCTCGGTGCCAGGCCCGGGTCGAGGTCGACGTAGAGCATGGCGCCGCCGATCTCGGCGATGTCGGGAAGGTGCATCTCGATGTCGGCCACCCGCTTCATCCCGCCGGCACCCGCCAGGGCATCGACCGCGGCATCGACGGCATCGTGGACCCCGTCGACGGAGGGTGAGAGCCCGTTGTCGTGCAGGAAGCCGACCCGGAGACCGGCCAGGTCGATCTCGTCCATGGCCTGCTCGAACGGCACGGCCGGAGCCGGCAACGACCACGGGTCGCGGCCGTCGACGCCGACCACGCAGTCGAGGTAGCGGGCCGCGTCGCCCACCGAGCGGGCCAGGGGACCGTTGTGGATGAGGTTGGCTCCCCCCATCCAGCCCGGGCCACGGGGCACGCGACCGTAGGTGCCCTTGACGCCGACCACGCCGCAGAACCCGGCCGGGATGCGGATGGAGCCGCCCATGTCGCTGCCGGTGGCGAGCGGAACCAGGCCGGCAGCCAGCGCAGCCCCGGCGCCGCCGCTCGACCCACCGGGCGTGCGGTCGCGGTTCCACGGGTTGCGGGTGGCGCCGTGCAGCACCGAGTTCGTGAAGTAGAGCAGGCCCAGCTCCGGTGATGCGGTGAGGCCCACCGGGACGACGCCCGCGGCCAGGAGCCGTGTGGTCTGCACCGAGGTGTGCTCGGCGATCCGGTCGCGGAAGACCGTGCTGGCCGACGTCCACGGCCAGCCCGCCACCGGCTCGAGCTCCTTCACCAGGAGGGGCACACCGGCCAGCGGCCCGGGGTCGTCTCCGGCGGCGACCGCCCGATCGACCTCTGCCGCCACCGAACGGGCCCGCTCAGGGTCGACGAACACCACGGCGTTGATGCCGTCGTTGAGGCGCTCGATGCGGTCGAGCACCTCCTCCAGCACGTCGGCGGCGCGGATGCGTCCGGCGCGCACACCGTCGGCGATGGTGCGGGCATCCTCGGTGAACCAGCTCATGTGCTCCTCCAGGTACGACGCGGTCGGGCGGACTGTAGTCAACTGCCGTTAACATTCGCGCTCGCGTCGCCGGCTGCGGTGACCGACACCGACCGACCACGACAGCGACGAGGGGAACGACATGGCCGACGAGGTGCTCTACGAGGTCGCCGATCACGTGGCGACCGTGACGCTCAACCGACCCGACCGGCTCAACGCCGCCACCTTCGACATGGGCGAACAGCTCACGGAGGCGTTCGAGCGGGTGGCCGCGGACCGTGACGTCAGGGCGGTCGTCCTCACCGGCGCCGGCAAGGCGTTCTGCTCGGGCGACGATGTCCAGGCCGCCTGGGGCGACCCCCGGATGGCAGACATCATGGCGGAGCTGGGCAGCATCAGGCCGCCGCTGACGCCGGAGACGCGCGCGGTACTCGGCTGCACGAAGCCCACGATCGCCGCGGTCAACGGTGTCGCGCTCGGCATCGGCATGGACTTCGCGGTGATGTGCGACTTCCGGTTCGCCGCCCAGGCGGCCCGGTTCGGTCTCCTCTACGTGAAGATGGGGCTGATGGCCGACCTGCCCTCCTACTGGCGGCTACCTCAGCTCGTCGGTTACGAGAAGGCCGCCGAACTGCTGATGACCGCGGAGATCATCGATGCCGACGAGGCGGCCCGGATCGGCCTGGTGTCCCGGGTGGTGCCCGACGACGAGCTGCTCAGCACGACCCACGACCTCGCGGCTCGGATCGCGTCGATGCCCCCCCTCGCCGTCCAGCACGTGAAGGAGGGGCTGCGCCGTGGCGCGGGCCGCAGCTACGCCGAGCTGGGCGACCTGGCCACCTTCGTGGGCAACGGGCTGTCCCGCCTGTTCGCCACCGCGGACCACAAGGAGGCAGCTGCCGCGTTCGTCGAGAAACGGGAACCGACCTTCACGGGGGAGTGAGCGGATCGTCCGACTGCGGGACGGATGGCGTTCAGAACCGCGGCGGGCGCTTCTCCAGGAAGGCGGCGATGCCCTCCGGGCCGGCGCGGCCGGCGTTGTCCGACAACGCCATCGTCTCCAGTTCGAGCTGGGTCTCGAGGCTGTGACCCAGGCTGTCGCGCAGGAGCCGCTTGGCGGCGGCGAGGGCGTGCGGAGCTCCGGCCAGCAGGTCGCCGCACAGGTCTTCGGCCTCGCGGAACAGGTCCCCGTCGGGGACGGCGCGGGTGGCGATGCCCCACCGCACGGCGTCCTCGGCCGAGAGCACGCGGTTGGTGAGGGCGAGGTCGAGCGCCCGCCGCACCCCCACGAGCCGCGGGAGGTACCACGAGCCGCCGCCGTCGGGGCTGAGTCCCACCCGTGCGTAGGCGAGCACGAAGCGGGCCGACGCGCCGGCCAGCACGATGTCGGCCCCGCACGCCAGGCTCATGCCGGCGCCCGCCGCGCTGCCCTGCACCGCGGCCACCACGGGAGCGGCGAGGTGCGCCAGCCGGGAGATGGCGGTGTGCAGCGGCGCGGTGACGTCCTCGAGGTGACGACTCAGATCCGCCTGCGCGGCGAAGGCCTTCAGGTCGCCGCCCACGCAGAAGTTGGCGCCCGCCCCGGTGAGGAGGACGACGCGGACCGACTCGTCCTCGGACAGCGCGGTGGCGGCGTCGGCGAGCTCGCGGGCGACCGAGAGATCGATGGCGTTGCCTGCCTCGGGTCGGTGCAGCGTGAGGCGCGCCAGCCCGTCGTCGACGCTCCAGCGCACCGGGGCCTGGGCCGTCATGGTCGGCTGCTCGCGGCCGGCCGGCTCGCCGCCCTCGCCGCGTCCATGTCGTCGACGATGGTGCGGCGGGCTCGCAACAGGACCAGCGCGCCGGGCACGCACGGAAGCGCCGCCGCCACGAGGGCGCCCCGGAGCGAGCCGGTGAGATCCGAGACGATGCCCACGCCCAGCGGACCGAGGGCGGTGCTCAGCGTCACCAGGAAGGTGAACAGGGCGAACCCGATGCCCCGGCGGCTGGCGGGGAGGACATCGGCGACGGCGGCGGCGTAGCTGGGCATGCCGGACACGATGAGCACGGCGGCGACGATCAGTACGGGAATCTGGAGGGCCAGGGACGGCATGATCAAGGCGATGGCGAGCAGGCCGCCCCCCACGGCCAACGTGCGCCCGGCGAGGTCGATGCGGCCGGTGGGCCGTCGTTCGTGCCAGCGGTCGCCGAGCACGCCGCCGATCCACGAACCGGCGAGCGTGGCGCTGAGTGCGACCACCCCGGTGAGGACGGCCGATTGGCCTTCGCCGAGCTCGAACTCGCGTTGCCAGAAGGTGGGTAGCCAGTACCCGAGCCCGTTGAAGCCACCGAAGGCAACGGCGACGCCGACGAAGATCAACCGCAGCGACGGCACGGCGAGCAGGGCCCGCAGGTCGTCGCCGAGCTCCCCCCGGCGGGCCCGAGCGATCACCTGGGCCTCCGGGTCGGCGGCGCTCGGGACCGCGTCGGCGGCCAGCGCCGGGTACGCAGGCGCGTCCAGTTCCTGGGGGGAGGAGGCACGCACCTCCCCGGAGTCTGCGTCCGGTTCGTGCTCGGCGTCGCGGTCGGCCTCGATGCCGTCGAGCCCGCCGCGCACCGGCTCGGAGAGTCGCCACACGAAGAAGGCCACGACGAGGCCGGGCGCGAACATGACGAAGAACGGAGCGCGCCAGCCGAAGGCATCGCCCAGCACACCGCCGACGGCGACCCCGAGCGAGATGCCCATGTACCAGGCCGCACGTTGGAGGGCGAAGACCCGGGCCCGCGACGCCGGCGGGTAGAAGTCGGTGATCAGGCTCGAGGTGACCGGGTTGTCGACGTGGGCGGCGGTGCCGAGCAGCACCCGTACGAGGAAGAACATCCAGAACGCGGTGACCAGCCCCGACGCCATGGTGAAGACCGACCACGACGCCACCACCAGGGCGAGCAGGCGGGTTCGCTTGGCGCGGTCGGCCAGGTACCCGGCGGGGAGGGTGACCACCAGGCCGGCCATGGCCATCGCGGTGGGGATGGCCCCGGCGGCGGTGTCGCCGAACCCCCACTCGTCCTGGAGCAGCGGGAGGATCCCGGGGATGAAGTTGCCCTCCATCCCGTCCAGGAAGTTGACCGCCACCAGGATCATCGCCGGCGCCAGGCCGAGGGGGCCCCACCGCCGCAGGCGAGGGTGCGCGGGTCCCTCTCGTGTCGCGCTCAGCTCGCCGCTCCGCTGTGGACCACTCCCCACGTCCCCTCCTTCCCACGAACAGTAGCGTGAACGATCGTTTCCGTCGGTGCCACCTTCCGGAGTTGGCGCATGCCGCCGACCCACGGGACGGTTTGGGATGGTTCGAGCTGGTTCGGTCGCTGTTTCCGGGTGCCGAGGCCGGCGAGTGGCTTTGACAATGAATGAACGACGATTAACCTTCGGCGCAGTTGTCTCGAGAGGGGGAGTCCATGCGACGTCCGATGTTCCGCTGGTTGGTTGTGGTGCTCGCGCTGCTGCTCACGGCCGCCGCGTGCGGTGATGACGACGGAGGTGACAACAACGCCTCCGGTGACAGCTCGACCACGACATCGACGCCGGCCGAGTCGTCCACCACCGAGACCACGGTCGAGCTGACCGGTCCGCCCGTCAAGGTGATGGTGATGTACGAGGGTTCGGGCGCGGTGGCCACACCAGAGGTGCCCGAGGGTGCCAAGGCGGCGGCGGAGGCGGTCAACCGGGCCGGGGGCATCGACGGTTCGCCGATCGAGCTCATCGAGTGCGACCTGAAGAACGACCCGAACGCGGCGCGGGACTGCGGTAGCCAGGCGGTCGACCAGGGCGTCGCCGCGGTGGTCAGCCCGGTGAGCGCCAACGCCGGTGAGTACATGCCGCTGCTCGAGCAGGCGCAGATCCCGGTGGTGGGCAACGTCCCGGCCTCGGCCGCCGACTTCACGTCGCCGGCGTCGTATCCCCTCTACGGGGGCATCGTCACCGCCTCGGCCGGTCTCGCCGACGTCCTCGTGTCCCAGGGCGGCGCGTCCAAGATCAGCCTGGCCCGCATCGATCTCGCCGCGGCGTCGGCCATCGGGGTGTTCGCCAACGCCAGCCTCAAGCGGAGCAACCTGGCAGTCGTCAACGACGTGGCCATCCCGGTCGGCGCGCCCGACATGGCCACCTATGTCGCCTCCGTGCTCCAGGGCGGCACCGACGGTGTGCTGGTGGGTCTCTCGGGCCAGGACGCCACCAACTTCATCATCCAGCTCCGCCAGACGGCGCCGGACGTGCAGATCTCGGCCACCACGACCGAGTTCGCCGCCGTGGTCAAGGCGCTCGGCGATGCCGCCACCGGCATCTACGTGACGAGCTTCTTCCACAACTCGGACACGGCCCCCGACGCCTGGCAGACCTACGTCGACGACCTCAAGGCGGTCGGGTTCGACGAGACGTCGGGCTTCCGTCGCAACGCCTACGCCTCGGTCAAGGTCGTGGCCCAGGTGCTGACCGACGCCGGCGGCTAGACCGCCGCTGACCTGTGGGCCGCCATGCCCCAGGCCGAGGGCATCGACGTCGGGCTGACCCCGCCGCTGCAGTTCAAGACCGGGGGCGTCGGCGGTGTACCTCGCATCTTCAACAGCTGCGGGATGTACCAGCAGCTCGAGGCCGATGGGACGTTCACGACCGTCTCCGACGGGTTCATCGACATGTTCACCGGCGATCCCTGCTGATCCCCGGGCGGCGACCCTCGAGGTGCGCGACGATCGGCGCGGCGCGGCCGCGCCGATCGGGCGGTCGGCGCGGGCTGAGATCGGTCGAGCCGGAGGTTCGCTCTTGGACGTGATCCGCTTCGCGCTGCTCGGGCTCGGTGCCGGCGCGATCTACGCCCTCATGGCCCAGGGGATCGTGCTCGTCTACCGCGGCTCGGGGGTCGTCAACTTCGCCCACGGTGCCTTCGGGATGGTCGGGGCCTACTACTTCTATCTCTGGCGCGACGCCGGCATGGCCACGCCGCTGGCCCTGGCCCTTGCCCTGGCCCTGGGTGCCGCCATCGGAGCCGCCACCCATCTCCTGGTGATGCGACCGCTGCGCCGGGCCCCGGCCCTCTCCCGGCTCATCGCCACCCTCGGCCTGCTCACCTTCTTGCTGGCGTTCGGGCTCGAGCGCTGGGGCGACTCGCCGCGGATCCTCGCCAAGTTGCTCCCCACCGATCCGATCGAGGTGCTGCCCGACGCGGTGGTGGGCCGTGACCGGCTGATCCTGGCGGTCATCGCCGTGGTGCTGAGCGGCGTCCTCATGGTCGTGTACCGCTGGACGCACTTCGGGCTGGCCACCACCGCGGTGGCCGAGAACCAGCGCACCACCGCCATGCTCGGCGTCTCCCCCGACGTGGTCGCCACCGTGAACTGGGCCGTCGGCGCCGCCCTCGCGGTGGCGGCCGCGGTCCTCATCGTGAACGTCACCGGGTTGCAGGCCGCCAACCTCACCTTGTTGGTGGTGCCCGGGCTGGCCGCCGCCCTGGTCGGCGGCTTCCGATCGTTCCCGCTCACGCTCCTGGGCGGCTTCCTCATCGGGATCCTGGAATCCGAGGTGGCCCTCTGGCAGACCAAGGTGTCCGACCCGACGCTCCTCCAGGGCTGGGGACGGTCGATCCCGTTCGTGGTGATCATCGTGGTGCTGATGGGCCGGGGCCGGGCCCTTCCCCTGCGCAGTGAGGCCGCGGAGCGTCCGCCCGAGGTCGGCACGGGCCGCATCCGGCCGGGCGTCGCCATCGGCCTGGCCCTGGTGGCTGCGGTGCTGGTCAGCACCGTGCTCTCCGAGAGCCTGGTGGAGGCCGCCACCACCACCGCCACCGTCGCCATCGTGGTGCTGTCGCTCACCGTGGTCACCGGTTACGCCGGCCAGCTCTCGCTCGCCCAGTTCGCCCTCGCCGGTGCCGGTGCGTGGATCGCGGCCCGCCTGGTCGTGAACTACGACGTCCCGTTCGAGGTGGCCGCCCTGATCGGCATCGCCGGTGCCATCCCGGTCGGTCTGGTGGTCGGGTTGCCGGCGCTGCGATCCCGGGGGGTCAACCTCGCGGTGGCCACCCTCGGCCTCGCGCTGGTGCTCGAGAGCCTCATCCTCAACAACGGTCGCCGGACCGGTGGCATCACCGGTACCCAGATCGGCTCGCCGCGCCTCTTCGGCGTCGACATCGACACCACACGCCACGCCGACCGGTACGCGCTCCTGGCCCTGGCCAGCCTGGCCGTGGTGGCGGTGGCGGTCAGCAACCTGCGCCGCGGCCGGACCGGCCGCCGGTTGGTCGCGGTGCGGACCAACGAGCGCGCCGCCGCCGCCCTCGGCGTCAGCGTGATGGGGGCGAAGCTCTATGCCTTCGGCCTGGCCGCCGCCATCGCGGCCGTGGGTGGGGTGCTCATCAGCTTCCGCCGGCCCAGCGTCGTCTTCTACCCGACCTTCTCGATCTTCGAGTCGATCCTCGTCATCGTGTACGGCGTCATCGGTGGCATCGGGTACGTGACCGGCGCCTTCCTCGGCGCCGCCCTCGCCCCCGGCGGTCTCGTCGCGGGGGTGTCGGGCGACCTGCTCGACAACCCGCAGTTGGTGCAGCTCCTGCTCGGCGCCGTCGTCGTGGTGGTGCTGCTGTGGCTCCCCAACGGCCTGGCCAGCATCTCCCTACGTCGTCTGCCGTGGCTCGGCCGCTGGCTGCTCCGCGGCATCGAGGCCGTACCCCTCGACGAGGGGGGCCGGCCCGAGACGGTGCCGCGCGTGCTCGAGGCGGTCGATGTCCGGGTGCGCTTCGGAGGGGTGGTGGCGCTCGACGGCGTGTCCCTCACGGTGCATCCCGGCGAGGTCGTCGGCCTGATCGGACCCAACGGCGCCGGCAAGACGACGTTGATCGACGCGGTCACCGGGTTCGTCCGCAGCACGGGCACGGTGCGCCTCGGGGATCAGGACATCAGCGGATGGAACGCCCGGCGGCGCGCCGTGCACGGCCTCGGTCGCTCGTTCCAGAGCCTCGAGCTGTTCGAGAGCATGACGGTGCGCGAGAACCTGGTCACCGCCGGCGACCGGCGTGATCGCCTCGCCTACCTCACCGACCTGGTGCGGCCGGGCCGGCCGAGGCTCACCCCCTCGGCCGCCGCGGTGGTGCGCGAATTCGGGTTGGAGGCCGACCTGGACCGCAGGCCCGAGGAGCTGCCGTACGGGCGCCGCCGCATGGTCGCCCTGGCCCGAGCCGTCGCCGCCTCCCCGTCGGTGCTCCTGCTCGACGAACCGGCGGCCGGGCTCGGCGCCGAGGAGACGCGGGAGCTGGGTCGGATGGTGCGCCGGTTGGCCGACGAATGGGGCCTCGGTGTCCTGCTGGTGGAGCACGACGTGCCGCTGGTGCTCGAGGCCTGCGATCGGGTGACGGTGATCGCCTTCGGCGCGACGATCTGCGAAGGCACGCCGGATGTCGTCCGCGACGACCCCGCGGTCATCGACGCCTACCTGGGTGGTGGCGAGGTCGACGTCGATGCGCCGGCGCCTGCGGAACCCGCGGCCGTCGCGACCGCTGCCACCGACGGGCACCCCGGGGTTCCCGCCTCGCCAGCGTCCCCCGCGTCCGACGGTCCCGGGTCCGACCAGGCTCCGCTGCTCGAGGCCGTGGGCCTGTCGGCGGGCTACGGCGAGCTGGCCGCCGTCCGCCATCTCGACCTGCAGGTCCGGGCCGGCGAGGTCCTCGCCCTGCTCGGATCCAACGGCGCCGGCAAGACCACCACCCTGCTGACCCTGGCCGGTGAGCTGCGGCCGCTCGGCGGTGAGCTGCTCTGGATGGGTGAGGTCACTCGGCAACCGCTGCACCGTCGGGCCGCCGACACGTCGTTGGTCCCCGAGGACCGGTCGGTGATCCGGGCCCTCACCGTTCGTGAGAACCTCCGGCTGGCCCGGGTCGACATCGACGAGGCCCTCGGGTACTTCCCGGAGCTGGAGCCCCTGCTGGGGCGTCCCGCCGGGCTCATCTCCGGCGGCGAGCAGCAGATGCTCACGCTGGGACGGGCCATGGCCCGCCGTCCGGCCCTCCTCCTCGCCGACGAGCTCTCGCTCGGCCTGGCGCCCCTCGTCGTCGAGCGGCTGCTGGGGGCCCTGCGGGCCGCGGCCGACAACGGCGTCGCCGTCGTGGTCGTCGAGCAACACGCCCGCCGGGTGCTCGAGGTGGCCGACCGCGTCGTGGTGCTCCGTCGCGGCGAGGTGGCGGTGGAAGGCACGGCCGCCGAGGTGCGGAGCAGCTTCGGGTCGATCGAGCGGGCCTACCTGACCGGGGTCACGGAATGAAGGAGCTGACGGTCGGGGGCCCGCCCCGCGCCCGGGGCCGGGCGCACGGCGAGGCGCTGCGCGACGAGATCGCGGCCGGCCTCGCTCTCTGGCAGGACGGCCTCGCCGCCACGGTCGTCGGGGCGGGCACCGACGCGACCGTTGCCGGATACCTCGAGGCGTTCCTCTCCGGCGGTGGTTTCCGCGACGCCGTGCGGCGTTGGACGCCCGATCTGCTCGAGGAGGTCGAGGGCATCGCCGAGGGCGCCGGCGCCGATCCCGACCTCGTGTGGGCATACCAACTGATGGACGAGCAGTGGTGGTTCTCCCGGCACTGGCGCACCGGTGGTGCGGCGACAGGAGAGCGATGCTCGAGCCTGGCGCTGCGCACCGCCGCCGGCGCGACGATCGTCGCCCAGAACATGGATCTGCCCGCGGTGTACGACGGCCAGCAGGTGCTGCTGCGGGTGACCGATGAGCGCCGCGGCACCACCGCCGTGCTGCTCACCGCGGCCGGCATGATCGGCTTCTGCGGTCTCAACGATCGAGGTGTGGCCGTGTGCTGCAACTCACTGCCCACCCTGCCCGTCCGTGCCGACGGCCTGCCGGTGGCATTCGTGCTGCGTGGCGTGCTGGAACGGTCATCCCGCGATTCCGCCGTGGCCTTCCTCCGCAGCGTGCGCCACGCCACGGGCCAGAACTACGTCGTCGGCGATCCTGACGGGTTCGCCGACCTCGAGTGCGCGGGCGACGAGGTGGCCTCCCACGCCGGCGGACCGGGTTGCGTGTTCCACACCAACCACCCCCTGGCCTGGACCGGACCCCAGGCGGTTCCGCCGATCGCCGAAGACTCTGCTCCGATCCCTCGGTCCTCCACCCACGAGCGCCTCGCCACGCTGGCGGGCCGGCTCGACGGGGTCGTCGGCGACGCCGTTCCCACGGTGCCGGAGGTCCAGGCGCTGCTGGCCACGCCGCCGGTGTCGGTGCCCCGGAGCGGCCCGACCGCCACGATGACCATCGGGTCCCTGGTGGCCGAGCTCGGCCCCGAGCCGTCCGCACACGTCGCGCCCGGCCCGCCGGCCACGACGCCCTACGAGCTGTTCCGCTTCTGACCGCCCCCGGAGGGGAGAGCGAGCGGCTTCTGGCACCACGATGTTCGGTCGGCGACCGAACATCGTGGCGCCAGAACGGTCAGGCGCTCGGTTCCGGCCCACGATCGAGATGAACGACACGCACTCGCCCGGCGCACCGCCGAGGTTGTGGGTGAGGCCGAGTGACCGCCCGGTGTCGAGCGATGCGATCCGGCGCTCGTCCGGCGCCTCGCCCCGCAACTGCAGCCAGCACTCGAACAACATGCGCAGGCCGGATGCGCCGATGGGGTGACCGAACGACTTGAGGCCGCCGTCGGGGTTCACGGGGAGCTCGCCGTCGAGATCGAACGTGCCGGCGAGCACCTCCTTCCAGCCGAAGCCTCGTTCGGCGAAGCCGAGATCCTCCATGAGGACGAGCTCGGTCGGCGTGAAGCAGTCGTGGACCTCGGCCATGGCGATCTCGGCTCGTGGATCGGTGACGCCCGCCTGGCGGTAGGCGTCCTCGGCCGAGCGCACGACCTCGGTGAACGACGTGTAGTCGTACCCTGGATCGATGGGACCGGTGGCCGGGCCGGCGGCGAAGGCCAGCGCCTTCACGTACAGCGGCTTGTCCGTGTACCGGTGGGCGTCCTCGGCGCGCACGATGAGGGCAGCGGCCGATCCGTCGCTGACGCCCGAGCAGTCGTAGATCCCGAGCGGGCCGGCCACCAGCGGTGAGGCGCAGATGGTCTCCATCGGCACCTCCTTGCGGAACTGCGCCCGGGGGTTGCGGGCCCCGTTGTGGTGGTTCTTCCACGCGATGCGGGCGAGGACGTTCTTCAGCTCCGCGTCGTCGACGCCGTACTTCTTGGCGTAGGCCGGCGCCAGCAGGCTGAACATGGCCGGCGCCGTCATCTGCGGCAGCGTGCCGTCGTCAGGGGGCGCGGACCCGGTCAGACCCGAGAACCCGGAGTCCTTCAGCTTCTCGACCCCGATGGCCATGACGACGTCGTACGCACCGGACGCGACCGCGTAGCACGCGTTGCGGAACGCCTCGGAGCCGGTGGCGCAGAAGTTCTCCACGCGGGTCACCGGCTTGTAGTCGATCTTCAGGGGACGGGAGAGCGTCAAGCCGCTGACGCCCGAGCCGAGTGTGCCCAGCCAGAAGGCATCGACGTCCTGCTTGTCGATGCCGCTGGAGCGGAACGCCTCTGTCGCGGCGTCGACGAGCAGATCGTCGACCGACTTGTCCCAGTGCTCGGCGAACGGGGTGCATCCCATTCCCACGATCGCCACCCGGTCCCGTATCCCGTGACTCGCCATCACCGACCTCCTCGGATCGATCCCATCATCGCCCACCGCGTGCCGGGCGGGCCTTCCAGAAGTAGTTGTGGACCCCGGCCGCGGTGAACAGCCTGCGGAAGGTCATCTCGACGCGGTCACCGATGGCGACCGACGCGGGGTCGACGTCGGTGAGCTCGCACTGGAACCGACCGCCGCCGTCGAAGTCGATGACCGCCACCACGACCGGAGGGTTGAGCGAGAACGCCAGGTGGTCCACCGTGTAGGTGGCGATCGTGCCCGGCACGTCGGCGAGACGTTCGGGCGTCATCTGATCGACGGCTTCGCACGCGTGGCAGACCCGCTGCGGCGGCAGGTGCCGGGTGCCGCAGGCGTCGCACCGGCTGCCCTGGAACCCGAACTTCCAGGCCTCGCGCCGGAACGAGGGCGGCGCGGCCGGCCGTTCGGGATCGGGCCGGCGCGGCGGTTCCCGGTGCAGCTGGCCCCGCCAGGTCAGGAACGTGGTGTAACCGATGGTGGCTTGCGTCCGGGCGCTGAGCTCGGCGACGGTGGCAGTCGGCTCGTATCCGGCCACGAGGTCGGTGGTGCGGAAGACGAAGGCATCGGCGCCGTCCGTCAGCGAGATGGCGAGGATGACCTCGCCAGGCGCGGCGCGGTCCAGCGCATCGGCGAGGCCGAGGAGGAGCGAGGCGGCGCCGGTGTTGCCGATGGTCGACGTCAGGTCGGTGCCGAACGCGCCGGCCTCGGTCACGCCGAGCGACCCGGCGAGGCGCCGCAGGGACCGTTCGTGCGTGCCGGCCAGCACGATGTGGTCGACGTCCTGCGGCGTGACGCCGGCCTGCTTGCAGGCGTCGCCGACGGCCTGCTCGGCGAGCGGGAGGTAGGCCTGTTCGCCGAAGCGCTCCTCCCAGTGGTGCGAGGCGGTCTCGCCGGGAAGTCGCCACCGGTCGAGGAACTCGGCCGACGCCGATCCGGTGCCGATCAGATCAGCGATCGTCGGGCCCTCGCCGCACACGACGGCGGCCGCGGCATCGCCACCCGCGGCCTCGTCGGCCCCGCCGGGGAGGCCGGCGCACACATCGGCTCCGACGACCATCGCCTGACCCGGCCACGCCAGCCCGGCGCGGAGCGCACCCGCGGTCGACCGCGACGCGCCGGCGAAGTCGAAGGCCGCCACGTCCGAGGCGAGCCCCAGCGCGGCATGGATGGCCGTGGCATTGGTCTTGTCGAGGTAGGGCGGCGTCGAGGTGGCGAAGAGGATCGCGGCGGGGGTGCCGGCGCCCTGGTCGGCAGGCAGCGCTCGCGCCGCCTCGACCGCCATGGACGTGGCGTCCTCGTCGAACGACGCTACCGCCCGGGTCCCCCGACCACCGCCGGCGCCGAGCGTGGCGGTGATCGTCGATCGGTCGAGTCGGTGGTGCGGCACGTAGGCGCCGTAACCGATGATTCCGTTCATCGTCTCTCCTTCGGGAGTTCGATCCCGGCCGCCACTCGGTCCCACACCTCTCCACCGTCTGCGGCCCGCAGCTTCACCTTCTGGGTGCGGAACGTGCCCTGGGTCTTCGGGAGCTCGGTCGCGATCTCGACGTAGCGCGGGATCATGAAGCGAGGCGTCCTGGGGATCAGGAAGTCGATGAGCTCGGCGGGGTCGATCTGGCAGCCGGCCCGGGCCACGACCACCACCTTGATGTCGTCCTCGCCGTGCGGGGCAGGGACCGCGACCGCGGCCGACTCCTGGACGGCCGGGTGCAGGTTCACCAGCGATTCGACCTCGAACGACGAGACGTTCTCGCCCTTCACGCGGATCGCGTCCTTGAGCCGGTCGACGAAGTAGAAGTTGCCGTCCGCGTCGTAGGTGAATCCGTCGCCGGTGTGGAACCAGCCGTTGCGCCACGCCTCCGCCGTCTTGTCGGGCATGCCGAAGTACCCGGCGTTGAGCACCCACGGTTCGCGAGCGCGCACCACCAGCTCGCCGACCGTGTCCGGACCGACGGGCTCGTCGTGCTCGTCGACCACCCGCACCTCGTAACCGGGATAGGCATCGGGGTCTCGGGGGCGACCGCAGCTCTTGGTGTTGGGCAGGTCGTAGCCGTTGGAGATCAGCGGGGCACCGATCTCGGTCATCCCGAAGCCGGTGCCGACCTCGACACCGAAACGGCTCTTGAACTCGTCGAGGTTGGGCAGCAGCGGGCCCATGAAGCAGTGCTGCATCGGGTTGTCGGCATCGTCGGCCCGGGGCGGGGCGAGCAGCAAGAAGGCCGCCATGGGGCCGACCAGGCCGCCGAGGGTGACGTTGTGCTCGCGGACGTCGTCCCAGTAGTGCTCGACGCTGAAGTTCTCACGGATCACGAGGTAGCCGTGGAACTGGGCCGACACGTACAGCGCCGACTTGCCGGAGACGTGGAAGGCCGGGAACACCGTGTAGTAGCCGGTGGCGCGGGCCATGGCGTCGCCGGGGATGAGGTCGACGAACTGGTACAGCTCGGCCCACGGGACGAGGACACCCTTCGACGGCCCCGTGGTCCCCGACGTGTAGATCATCGCCGAGATGTCGTGGTACTCCGGTCCGGGCCCGTCGTCGGCGTCGACGCCGGCGAAGAACTCGTCGCCTCGCAGGACCCGCACCCGCACCGGCAGCTCGGCCAGCTCGGTGCTCGAGTCGGCGTCGGGCACGACGACCACGTCGAGTCGCTCGCAGTCACCGGCGATCGCGGCCAGCCGATCCACGAAGCGGGCCGAGACGCACACCACGCGCGCCCTCGAGTTGTCGACGAGGTACCGCAGCATGTCTCCGAGGTACATGTTGTTCGCCGGTGTCTCGATGGCGCGCAGCCAGGCCACGCCCAGCCAGGCGAGGTACGACTCCATCGAGTTGGGCATCATCGTCACGACGCGATCGCCGGGCTCGACACCCAAGCGCCGGAACGCGCCCGCCCATCGCAGCATCGCGTCGTGCGTCTCGCGGTAGGTCTGGATCCGCCCGGCGACATCGACCATGCAGGTTCCGTCCGGGTCTCGCGCCGCCAGGTCGGCGAGCGTGTGCGGCAGGACCTTCTCACGTGCGAGCACGGATGCTGCACCCCCTGGCGTCGATCGACGGATGTGAACCGCGGTTCGAACCGGCCGGCAGGAGCACCGTGGTCGCGTTCCGGATGGCGGGCGCCGACATCGGGCGGACGTTAACGGCCGTGAATCTGGGCGTCAACGCGGCTCGCCGTCGCGAGCACGTGAAGAGGGTCCCCCGGACCGCGCCGGACAGGGCAGCATGGGCCCATGCAGGAGCGATCGATGGCACGGGTGATCGACGATCTGGCGGCCGAGGAGGCCGCGCTGGACCGCGTCCTCGCCGACCTCGAGCCCGGAGCGTGGGACACGCCGACACCGGCGGTCGGCTGGACCATCCGCCACCAGATCGTCCACCTCGCCCAGGGTGAGGAGCTGGCGGCGCTGGCCGTGGACGATCCCGCCGCCTTCCAGTCGGAGCTGGTGCGGTTGCTGAGCGACCTCGACCTCGTCATGGCGTCCACCGAGGCCGACGCCCGGGACCGGAGCCCGGCGCAGCTGCGCGATCGCTGGCTCCGGCGCGCCGCGGCCACGGTGTCCGCCCTTCGCCGCCACGGGGACGAGACCCGAATCGACTGGGTCGCGGGTCCGATGGCGCCGGAGACCTTCGCATCGGCCCGGGTCATGGAGACCTTCGCCCACGGCCACGACATCCTCGCCGCCCTCGGGCGCCGGCCGGCACCGTCCCGGCGGTTGCTCCACGTCGCCGACCTCGGGGTCCGGACGAGGGGCTTCTCGTTCCGCTCCCGCGCCCTGGACGTGCCGCCGGCGCCGTTCGTCGAACTCGGCGGCGCCGACACAGCCCCGTGGCGATGGGGTGCGGCGGACGCGGCATCCAGTGTCCGGGGCGACGCGTTGGAGTTCTGCGAGGTGGTGACCCAACGGCGCCACGTCGACGACACCTCCTTGGAGGCCGAGGGCCCGGGTGCCCGACGGTGGCTGGAGATCGCCCAGGCCTTCGCCGGACCTCCCACGGACGGGCCGCCTCCGAGCCACTAAGTTATCTGCCGTTCACACTGAAGGGGAGGGTGACGATGGACGTGACGGAGCGGGACACCCCGGAGATGGCCGCGTTCCGGGCCGAGCTGCGAGCGTGGCTCGGCGCCAACGCTCGACCTCGGAGCAGCGCGAGCCACGCCATCTCGGTGGTGGGTGGGTTCCGCGACGAACCGGCATCGATCGAGGAGGCCAGGGTCTGGCAGCGTGCGCTGGCCGACGCGGGCTGGGCCGCGGTCACGTGGCCGGTCGAGCACGGCGGCCGCGGCGCGTCGCCGGCGGAGGCCATCGTGTACGGCGAGGAGCTGTCCCGCTTCGACGTTCCGTCGACCGTGTTCAGCATCGGCCTGAACATGATCGGTCCGACCATCATCGCCCACGGCACCTCCGACCAGCACGAGCGGTACCTGCGGCCGATGTTGCGGGGCGACGAGATCTGGTGCCAGCTCTGGTCGGAGCCCGGCGCCGGCTCCGACCTGGCGTCCCTGGCCACCAGCGCGGTGCGCGACGGCGACGAGTACGTGTTGAACGGTCAGAAGGTGTGGACCAGCGGTGCCCACTACAGCGAACTGGGACTGGGCATCTTCCGGTCGGATCCCGAGGTGCCCAAGCACGCGGGCATCACCTGTCTCATCGTTCCCATGGACGCGCCGGGGATCGACATCCGGCCCCTGCGCCAGATCAACGGACAAGCGCACTTCAACGAGGTCTTCTTCACCGACGTCCGCGTGCCGGCAACCAACCGCGTGGGGGCGGCCGGCGAGGGGTGGACGGTCGCTCGCACCACGCTGATGAACGAGCGGTTCGCGGCCGGGGGCCTGGGCTCCTCCGAGGCCGGCTTCGCCGCGCTCGTGGATCTCGCCCGATCGCTCGACGGCGGAGGTGTCGTGTCGGACCCTGTCGTGCGTCAACGCCTCGCTCGTGTCTACGGCTTGGGCAAGGTCCTCGATCTCACCACGGCGAGGGTCAAGGCCAGCCTGTCGCGAGGGATGATCCCGGGCATCGAGGGCTCGATCCTGAAGCTGGCCATGGCGCGACTCGGAACCGAGCTCGCCGCGGCCGGAACCGACCTGCTGGGTCCGGCGGGCGGTTGGGTCGGCGCCGGTGCACCCGAGGACGGACGATGGCCCGATGCGTTGCTCGGCAGCTTCGCCATGCACATCGGCGGCGGTACCGACGAGATCCAGCGCAACATCATCGGTGAGTCCGTGCTCGGGTTGCCACGGGAGCCCAGCGTCGACCGCGACGTCCCCTTCCGCCAGCTCCGCACCGGCCTGAAGGCGAGCGGTGATGACCGCTGACCGGCGCCCCCTCGAGCTCGATGCCACCGGGCAGGCCGCGCTGGTCCGGGACGGCGACATCCGAGCCGACGAGCTCGTCGAGTTGGCCATCGGCGCCATCGAGGCGCTCGACGGCGATCTCAACGCCGTCATCCACCGCCGCTTCGACGCGGCCCGCCGGGAGCTTCCCGGCTCGGAACCGGACGCGCCGTTCCGAGGCGTGCCGATCCTCGTGAAGGATCTGGGCAGCGGTCGCATCGCCGGCGCGCCGTTCCACCGGGGGAACCGGGCGCTGCGCGATGCCGGGTGGACCGACTCCTCCGACAGCCATCTCGTGACCGCGCTGCGGGCCGCCGGGTTCTGCCTGCTGGGCAAGACCAACGTCCCGGAGCTCGGTCTGCAGGCGACGACCCAACCGGTCGCCTACGGACCGACGCACAACCCGTGGGACCTCGACCGCACCCCTGGCGGCTCCAGCGGCGGGTCGGCGGCGGCGGTGGCGGCCGGCCTCGTGGCCGTCGCCCACGGCAGCGACGGTGGCGGATCGATCAGGATCCCCGCCAGCGCGTGCGGCCTCGTCGGTCTGAAGGTCACCCGAGGCCGCATCTCGGCCGGTCCGCAGACCGGGGAATCCGGTGGTGGTCGCTCGGTGGACGGCTTCGTCACGAGGTCGGTCCGGGACACCGCGGCGTTGCTCGATCTCGTCGGCGTCCACATGCCGGGCGACCCGGTGACGCCGCCTCGCCACGTGTCCTCGTACCTGGCATCGATCGGCGGCGACGTCGACCCGCTGCGGATCGGGGTGCTGACGACTCGGCCCGCCGATGGAGAGCCGGTGGACGAGGGCTGCGCCGCCGCGGCCCTGGCCGTGGCCCGCATGCTCGAAGCGCTCGGCCACCGGATCGAGGTCGACCATCCGGCCGCGTTGGCAGAGGGCGGGATCATCCTGAGCATCATGGCCACCCACCATCCGCACACCGCCGCGGCGCTGGCGGGTATCGGGCAGGCGCTCGGTCGTGAGCTGGGGCCAGACGACGTCGAGCCCGCGACGTGGATGATCGCCGAGATCGGCCGCCAGCAGTCCGGGGTGGCGTACGTCCAGGGTCGGGCCGAGCTCGAGGCCTACGGCCGGCGCATCGCCCAGTGGTTCGCGTCGGGGTTCGATCTGCTCCTCACCCCGACCCTCGCCGAACCGCCGCCACCGCTCGCCGAGCTCGAGGCCGTGCCCGGCGAGCCGATGGGCAGCCTGCTGCGTGCCGCCCAGATGGCGCCCTTCACCGCGACGTGGAACAACGTCGGTCTCCCGGCCATCTCCCTCCCGCTGGGGACCTCCCCGGCCGGGTTGCCGATCGGCGTGCAGTTGGTGGCCGACTTCGCCCGGGAGGATCTGCTCCTCGCGGTCGCGGCCCAGCTCGAGCAGGCCATGCCCTGGGACGGCCGCCGCCCACCGGTCCACGCCGCAACCGGTCGCTGAGGTCCTACGAGACGGCGGGGGCCGCCACCCGCTCCACGGGCAGCTCGAGGAAGCCGCGGATGTACGGCGACACGAGCCGCGTTCCGCCGGTGGGGACGAGGTCGGGATGTCCGCCGAGCAGGACCTCGAAGAGCACCCTCGCCTCGAGTCGGGCCAGGGCGGCACCCAGGCAGTAGTGGATGCCAGACCCGAAGGCCAGGTGTCGTTCAGGATCCCGGTCGACCTCGAAGCGCTCGGCGCGAGGGAACTCCCGCTCGTCGCGGTTGGCGGCGGCGAAGAGCAGCTGCACGCGGGCCCCTTCGGGAATCGTGGTGCCGTGCAGCTCGACCGCGGACGTGGTGGTCCGTCCCAGGCCGATCACCGGCGACTCGTAGCGCAGCACCTCCTCGACGAACGAGGTGATCGCCGTCGGCTCGCGGCGGAGCCGATCGTGCACGTCCGGGTGCTGGCCGAGCAGCCACATGCCGTTGCCGATCAGGTTCTTGGTCGTCTCGAACCCGGCGACGAGCAGGAGGAACGTGAAGCCCAGGATCTCCTCGCCGGACAGGGCGACGCCGTCGACCTCGGCGGCGAGCAACGTGCCGATGAGGTCGTCGGACGGGTGCTCTCGGTGCCGGCGCACGGCGGCACTGAGGTACGAGAACAGGTTGCCGATCTCGTCGAGCTGGCCCAGCTCCGGGTCGATCGTCACCACCGTCTCCACCCACCGTCGGAACATCGCCTCCTCACCCGGCGGTACGCCGAGCAGCTCTGCGATGACGATGGTGGGCAGGGCGGCGGCGACATCCATGAAGTCGAAGGTGTCGTCGCCAATACGGTCGTCGAGGAGCGACGACGAGATGTCCCTGATCCGGGGCTCGAGGCCGGCGACGGTCCGGGGTGTGAACGCCCGCGACACCAGTCGGCGGAGCTCGTCGTGTCGGGGCGGATCGAGCGTGAGCAGGATGGGCAGCCCGACGTCGGCGGGACCCAGGCCGGTCACGAGGGTGACGCCGCCCGCCGACGAGAAGGTCTCGTGGTCTCGGACCGCGCCGTCGACGTCGGCGTAGCGACTCAACGTCCAGATGTCGTGACCCGGGTGGTGGTGGACCGGTTCGGAGTCGCGCAGCCAGCGGTAGGCGTCGTACGGTTCGACGAGGATGGCGGGTTCGAACGGATCGTATGACGTCACGACCGGCGGCCTCCCCTGAGCGATGTGTGAACGGCAGTTAATGTAGTCGCGCCTCGACCGGGCCCGTTTCATCCGGGGCCACGAGGCCTCCGTGCGTCGGTCTCCCTCGCCGTCGGCGTGCCCCGCCACAGGGCGGAATGGTATGTTACCCGCAATTCACCCGATACGGGTGAACTGGGGATGAAGGGTACGGGGAGGTAGAGCCGGCATGCGGTGCGGGAGCCATCGCCAGTCGACCAGCATCGACCACACCGGTCCGATGGCGCGGCGTCTCCGCGCCTGCGCCGTACTCCTGCTGCTCGCCCTCGGACCCATGGCCTGCGGCACCCGCGTCCAGGAGGTCGCGTCGACCTCACCGTCGACCGTGATCGTCGAGCGGACGGTCGCTCCGGACGGGTCGCCGGCGCCGGCGTCGGAGTCGGCGGCGCCGGGCACCGACCCGGACGCGTCGACCGCGGCACCGGCCGGTGGATCGGCCACCGCGGCCGGCGGTGCCGCGGCCGCGGTGGCGAGCGCCGCCCCGTCCGGAGACAACGTGGTGGCGTCGGCCGGCTGCCCGGCGCAGGCCACCGGAGACCCGATCGAGCTCGGTTCGGTGGGAACCCAGTCGGGCATCATCGGTGCCGCGCTCGAGAACGCCTTCCGCGGCCTCGCCGTGTGGCAGCAGTGGGTGAACGCCCACGGCGGCGTCCAGTGCCGGCCGGTCGACATCACCTTCGTCGACGATGCCGCCGACCCGGGCAAGCACGCCGCCGCGGTGCGCCGGCTCATCCGTGACGACGGTGTGGTCGCGTTCATCGGCAACATCGCCCCGTTCACCTTCTCGGCCGGCGCCCCGATACTCGAGCAGAACCAGATCCCCGCCCTCGGAGGCGAGGCTGCCGACTCCGGCTGGTTCAACTCGCCGGTGGCCTTCCCGATCAACGGGCAGACGATCTCGCGGTCGCGCCCGGCGGCGAAGTGGGCCATCAGCCACCTGCCGCAGCGGAAGGCGGCCACCATCTTCGTCAACGAAGCCGATGCACCGGCGCGCCTCGCATCCAACTTCGCCGACGAGTGGCGCAACCAGGGTGGCGAGATCGTCCTCGAGGCCGGCGTGTCGCTGGTGACACCGGACTTCACGAGCGAGGTCCTCGAGGCCAAGAACCGAGGTGCGGAGGTCCTCTACCTCGTGCTCGAGCAGTCGGCGTGCACCCGCTGGTTCAACGCCCAGCGCCGGCAACGCTACGAACCGATCATCCTCTCCACCGCCTGCACGCTCGACAACGCCCGCGCCGCGAAGGACATCCTCGCCGGCAAGTTCTACGCCCTGCACGCGGCCCGTCCCGTACGCGCCCCCGACTCGCCGGCCCAGGCCGAGATCCTCGACGCCATCGCGCAGTACGACCCGTCGCTCCCGCCGGACGGCGCGTTCATGTTCGGTTGGCTCGCCGGCCTGCTCTTCCAGGAGGCCATGGCCCAGGACGGTGCCCAGCTCACCGGCCCCGGGATCATCGACGCGCTGCACCGCCTCCCGGCCACCGATCTCGGCGGGCTGACCCCCACCCAGGCCTGGCCTCCGGGACCCCACGCCGAGGGCACCTGCGGCATGGTGTCGAGCTTCGACGGCGAGTCGCTGCACCTCGAGACGCCGGAGTTCATCTGTTGAGGTGGCGACGGTGGTGGGTCCTGGCGCCCCTGGTGCTGCTGGCGCCGGTTCCCGCCTCGGCGGAGGGCGCAGCCGGTTCCCGCGTCTACTCGTACTACGCCGTGCACGCCGCCGCCGACGGGGTCAGCAGCCAGTTCGTGATCGAGGGCTTCCTCCCGATCGAGGAGTTCGTCGGCCTCTCGTCCGTGACCTCGGAGGCCGACCTCGGGCCATTGCGGGCCACCTCGCTCGCCGCCCTGCCGGACCCCGGTGATCTCGTGCTCACGCTCCCGGGCACGCTGTCGGCGCTCGCCGGGATCTCCGGCCTTCCCGACTACCCGGCCGCGGCCAGCGCCGATCACCCGAGCGTGCCCGAGGACGAGGTCGTGCTCGCTCCTGACGCCGGGCTCGGGTTCGGCCGCTTGAAGGCGGAGGCGACGGCCGACCGGGCGGCTGCCACTGCAGCGGTGGGCGACCTGCGCGACACCGTGGGCCTTCTGCCGTCGTTGTCCATCGGCTCGATCAAGACCGCGGTCGAGACCGTGCGGGTCCGTCCCGGCGTCCTCGAGGCCACAGCCACGAGCACGCTCGGCGACATCCGGCTCACCGGTGGGCTCCTCCGGATCGCCGAGGTGACGTCCGAGGTGCACGTCTCCGCGGTCGACGGTGCCTTGTCGGCCGACGTGTCCGACATCACCGTCTCCGGCGTGGAGCTGGCGGGCACACCGGTGGGGATCACGGATGAGGGCATCGTCGGTCTCGGCCAACCCGTTGCCCTCGCACCCGCCGTCGACCGGCTCCGCAAGCCCCTCGATGCCGCCGGCCTGCAGGTGAAGACGACACCCGGGCGCCGCGCCGTGGGCGACGGCGAGGTCACCGCCGAAGGCGGATCGCTCGACATCCGAGCCCCGCTCACGGTCCAGGGCTACCCGGGCTCGTTCATCCTGCGCCTGGCGCCGGTGTCGGTCAGCCTCCAGGAGGTGACCGCCCCCGACCGAGCCGAGGTCGGCGCCGACCACAGCTCCAACGCGGTCTCGACACCCCCGCCGACCTCCGCGACCAGCGGTCCGGTGCCCGTGTCGGGTTCGCGCCCCGGTTCCCCGGCCGGCACCGCCGCGCCGCCCGCCCGGACGGGGCCACAGACCGAGCTGGTCTCGGTCGCCCTCCCAGCCGGGATCCCACCCTGGGACGTTCGCCATCTCTACGGCTGGATGGCGATCTGCGGCGCGGCGATGCTGCTCGCCGGGCCGGCGGCCACCCGGTTGGGCGCCCGCCGGCGAGGCCGATCCGACCTGCGACCTTTCTGGAGGTGGTGACCGATGGCCGACGCGACCGACGACGGTTCGAGACGGGCCCTGTTCGAGATCTCCGGCGACCTCGCCGACCGATTCCGCGATCCGCGGCTGGTGCTGGCGGGGGTGGCCGGGGTCGGCGGGGCGCTCGCCGTGTTCGTCGGCTGGCTGGGGGTGAGCGGCACGCTCGACCCCGGCCACCAGATCCCCTATCTGGTGAGTGGGGGCGTGGGGGGCCTCTTCCTCCTCGGACTGGCGGCGTCCCTCCTCTTCAGCGCCGACCTCGGGGCCGCACGCCAGGAGGTCCGCACCCAGCGCGAGCAGATCGACCACCTCACCGGGCTCGTCGAGCGGCTGGCCGACCAGGTCGGCGAGCTGCACGCAGCGCTCGAGCGGACCGACGACGTCGGCGAGACGCCGACCCCGCGCCGGACCAGGCCGGCGCGCCCCCTCCGGTCGGCGCCGTGACCGAGTGGCTCCCCTTCGTCGTCTCCGGACTGGTGGTGGGAAGCGTCTACTCGATCGCGGCCATGGGCCTGGTGGTCACCTACCGCACCACCGGTCTGTTCAACTTCGCCCACGGCGCCATCGGCATGGCGGGGGCGTTCGCCTTCTACCAGGCCCGCGAGGTGTGGCGTCTTCCCACGTCCGTGGCTTTCGTCTTCGCCGTCGCCGTCTTCGCCCCGATCATCGGCTGGCTCATCGACCGGATGCTGTTCCGGCGGATCGACGACGCGGCGCAGACCACGAAGATCGTGGTCACGATGGCGCTGCTGATCCTGCTCCAGGGTCTCGCCATCGCCTGGTTCGGCGCCACCCCGCGGCCGGTCGAGCCCTTCCTCCCCACGTCGACGTTCATCGTGTTCGACGTCGCCGTCGGCTGGGACCAGGTCATCATCATCGGACTCGGGCTGGCCGTGCTCGCCGCGCTCGTCGGCTGGTTCCGGATCGCCCGGACCGGCGTGGCGATGCGCGCCGCCGTGGACGATCCCCGGCTCACCGAGGCGGCCGGGTTCTCGACGGCGAGGCTGGGCGCGCTCACGTGGGCCCTGGGGGCCGCGTTGGCCGCCACGGCCGGCGTCCTCTTCTCACCGTTGCTCGGCCTCGACAGCATCCTGCTCACGTTGTTGGTCGTGCAGGCGTATGCCGCGGCGGTGTTCGGTCGGCTCACCGATCTGCCGCGCACCGCGGCCGGGGCGCTGGCCCTCGGACTGGCCGGAACGCTCTCCCTGCGCCTGTTCAGCTCGCACCCCGCCTTCCTCAACGGGCTGCGCCCGAGCCTGCCGTTCATCTTCCTGTTCGGCGCGCTCGTGTTCGCCAAGCGAGGGAGCCTCCGCGAGCTGGGGGCCTCCGTCCCCTGGGCCGGCACGGTGCGGGCCGGCGCCGGGGACTGGCGCCCTCTCGCGGTCGTCCTGCTCCCGATGGCGCTGCTGCTGTCCGAGAGCCGGGCGTTCGTCCTCGGCTTCGCTCTCGTCATCGCCTGCGCCTTCCTCAGCATCACCGTGTTGACGGGCACCTCCGGGCTGATCTCGCTCACCCAGGCCGGCTTCGTGGGGACCGGCGCGTTCGCGTACATCCATCTCACCGGTGCGGGCGTCCCGTTCTGGGGGGCCCTCGTCCTCGGTGGCGCCGCCGTCGTGCCGCTCGGGCTGGTGATCGCCGTCCCGGCGCTGCGGCTGCCAGGGTTGTTCCTGGCCCTCGCCACCTTCGGGTTCGGCCAGTTGCTGGACGGGCTGCTCTTCAGCACCTGGAGCTGGTTCTCCGGTGGAGGTGACGGTCTGCGCGGGACCCGGCCGGCCGTGCTGCGCACGGATCGGGCCTTCGTGGTCTTCGTGGTGGTCGTGCTCCTGTTGATCGTCGCGGGCGTCGGATGGCTGCGCCGGAGCACACTCGGCCGGACGCTGGTGGCGCTGCGCGACAGCCCGTCGGCGGCCGACGCTCTCGGCGTCGATCCGCTGTGGCCGAGGGTGGCGATCTTCGCCGTCTCCGCGTTCGTCGCCGGCGTCGCGGGCGGTCTCTACGCCGGGCTCCTCGAGGCAGCCAGCCGGACGTTCTTCACCACGTTCACCTCCTTGCTCTGGTTGACCATCGTGGTGGTCGGTGGCGTGCAGAGCGTGTACGGGGCCGTCGTCGCCGCACTGCTGTTCTACTTCGTCCCCGATGTCCTCTCCGGCACCGGCTCGCCGTCGGTGTGGCTCACGCCGGCGTTCGGCGTCGCGGCGCTGCTGCTGGCGAGGCGTCCCGGCGGGCTGGTCTCGCTCCTCGGTGAGCTCCCCGGACGGTTGGTGTCCGTCCGGGCCGAGGCAGCCCCGTCCCGCCGGCTGCGGGGGAGCACGTCGCATGGCTGAGCCGTACCTCGTGGCCGAGGACATCACGGTTCGCTTCGGTGGTCTCACCGCGGTGTCCGCGGTGTCGATCTCGGCCGACCGCGGCGAGATCGTGGGCATCATCGGACCGAACGGCGCCGGCAAGACGACGTTGTTCGGTGCCATCGCCGGCACGGTGGCCACCGACGGCGGACGCGTGCGGTTGGGCGGTGCAGACGTCACCCGCTGGCCCTCCCACCGCCGGGCCCGATCCGGGCTCGGCCGCACGTTCCAGCGCCTCGAGGTGTTCGGCTCCATGACCGTGGGTGAGAACCTCGCCTTCGCCACCGAAGCGGCCGCGGTCGGCGATCGGCCCCTGCGCTTGTTGAGCCGCCGCCGCCATCAGCGTCCCGAGCGAGTGGCCGAGATCATCGAGTTGCTCGAGCTGGGCGATGTCGCCGATGTGATCGTGTCGGCCCTCCCTGTCGGTGCCGCTCGCGTCGTGCAGCTGGCCAGCGCCCTGTGTGCTGAGCCGCGGATCCTGCTCCTCGACGAACCGTCGTCCGGACTCGACGCCTCGGAGACGGCCGCCCTCGGCGAGCATGTGGCCCGCGCCGTGCACGAGCGCGGGTTCGGCGTCGTCCTCATCGAACACGACATGAGCCTGGTGCTGCCCCTGTGCTCCCGGCTGCACGTCCTGAACTTCGGCGAGGTCATCGCGTCCGGCCCCACCACCGAGGTGGAGCAGATGCCCGTGGTGCGGGACGCGTACCTCGGGTCGAGCCGATGAAGGAGCAGCCCGGGCCGGTGGTCGGGAGCGCGCCGCTCCTCCGGCTCCGCGGGATCCGGGCCGGCTACGGGGCCGGCGACGTGCTGCACGGGGTCGACCTGCAACTCGGCGCGGGCGAGGTCGCCGCCGTGCTCGGTCCGAACGGAGCGGGCAAGTCCACCCTGCTGTCGGTGGTGGCCGGGTTCCTGCGGCCCCGGTCCGGTGCGGTCGAGCTCTGGGGCCGCTCGACGCTGGGGCACGGACCGGCCGAGCTGTCACGGTGCGGCGTCTACCACGTGCCCGAGGGTCGCGCCGTCTTCCCCAACCTGTCGGTCTCCGACAACATCCGGATGGCCACGGCCCGCCCGGAGCGCCAGTGGCGCGACGCCCTGGCCGCGACACTCGAGCTGTTCCCCCGGCTGGCCGAGCGATCCGAGCAGCGGGCGGGCACGCTGTCGGGCGGCGAGCAGCAGATGCTCGCCCTCGCCCGTGCCTTCGCGGCCCGACCCGCGTTGCTGCTCCTGGACGAACCGTCCCTCGGCCTCGCCCCCCGGATCGTCGACGAGGTGTTCGAGACCATCGAGCGCTTCCGGCGTTCGGGCATCGCCGTGGTGCTGGTCGAGCAGTACGTGCACCGTGCCCTCGCCCTGGCCGACCGGGTCCTCGTCCTGTCGAAGGGCAGCGTCCGCTTCCACGGTCCCGCCACGGCCGTCGACACCGACGCGCTCGTCCACGACTACCTCGGCTATGTTAACGGTGATTCGCACCGGACGAGGAGGAGCGACGGATGCCCATCGATGTCGACAGAGCGCTCGGAGCCGCGATCCCGCCCATGACCGGCTCGTGGTGACCGTGGGCGAGGCTCCCGCCGGCGAGCGACCGAGCGACCGACGCGACGCGATCGTCGCCGCCGCCGCTCGCCTCTTCTCCGAGCACGGCTACCCCGGAACCGGGATAGACGAGATCGGTCACGCCGTCGGGATCACCGGACCCGCGGTCTACCGCCACTTCGAGAACAAGAACGCCGTCCTCGGCGCCGTCACCATCGGAGCGATCGAGCGCATCCTCGACGGGGTCGCGGCCGCCATCGACGGCTCGGCGCAGCCCTCCGAGGTGCTCGAGGCGCTGGCCCGCAACGTCATCGGGGAGATCGTCGCCGGTCCGGCGGCCTGGGCGGTGGTCATCAGCGAGCAACGGCACCTCGAACCCGAGTCGGCGCAGATGCTCGGCCGCGCCCACCGTCTGCACGTCGCGGAGTGGGTCCACGTCCTGAGCCAGCTCCGGACGGACCTCACCGATGACGAGATGCGGACCATGGTGCACTGCGTGCTGGGTCTCACCGTGGCCACGGCGGGCCGGAACCGGAGCGGCCTCGACCACCAGCGCATGACGGAGATCCTGGTGGCGATGACCCTGCGGGTGCTGTTGGACACGCCGGCCGCGGCCTGACGCGTCTCAGGTCCCGGCGTCGAGTCCGAGGGCGGTGCGGAGCATGCCGCGCAGGAGGGTCCCGAGGGTCTCGTCCGACAACCCGCTGTGGTGGTTGAAGGCCGCGATCACCATGGTGAGCGCAGCGCGCACCATGAAGTGGGCGTCGGAGTCGTTCAGACCGGGCCGGACGATGGTCAGGGCGTGGACCCACTCGGCCACCAGCAAGCGTTCGCTGCGCTCGATCCAGGCCCGGGTCGTGGTGGTGAGCATGCGTCGCTCGTACACGCTGATCACCGACACCTGTCGGTGGTCCATGATGGTGGTCACGTAGGTGTCGATCAGCTGCTCGAGCAGGGTCTGGGGGTCCTCCGACGCCTCGACGATCCCCTGGATCAGGTCGAGGCTGGCCGTGCCGCGCTCGTGCACCAGCGTCTCGAGGATCTCCTCCTTGCTGGCGAAGTGGCGGTAGACGCCCGGACCGCTGATGCCGGCCGCCCGACCGATCTCGTCGATCCCCGTGGCGTCGTAGCCCCGCTCGTGGAAGAGGTCGGCCGCGGCCTCCAGGATGAGCTCCCGACGCCGTGGCCCACGCTTCGGTGCTGCGTCGCTGCTCAGGGCCACCCCCGCACCGTACCGAAGCCGGGTTCGTGGTAGAAGTGAACGACCATAAACATCGGACCGATGGGAGGACGGCATGGGAGCACTGGACGGACGAGTGGCGATCATCACCGGGGCCGGAAGGGGGATCGGGCGCGAGCACGCCCTGCTCTTCGCGGCCGAAGGGGCGAAGGTCGTGATCAACGATCTCGGTGGCAGCACCGAAGGCAGCGGGTCGGACCAGACGCCGGCTGAGGAGGTGGCGGCCGAGATCCGCGATGCCGGGGGCGAGGCCGTCGCCAACGGCGACGACGTGGCCGACTGGGAGGGGGCGCAGCGGCTGGTGCGCGCCGCCATCGATGCGTTCGGTGATCTCCACGTGCTGGTCAACAACGCGGGGATCCTCCGCGACCGGGTCCTCGTGAACATGGGTGAGGACGAGTGGGATGCGGTGGTCAAGGTGCACCTGCGGGGCCACTTCGCCCCCACCCGCTGGGCCTCGTCGTACTGGCGCGAGCAGGTCAAGGCCGGCGTCGAGGTGCCGCGGGCGGTGGTCAACACCACCTCCGGCGCCGGTCTGCTCGGGAACTTCGGCCAGACCAACTATGCCGCCGCGAAGGCGGGCATCGCCTCGTTCTCGATGGTCGCAGCCCAGGAGCTCGGCCGCTACGGGATCCGGGTCAACTGCATCGCACCGCTGGCGCGCACTCGGCTCACCCTGCAGACCCCGGGCATGGACGCGCTGATCGCGCCGCCCGAGGACGCCGCGGTGTTCGATGCCTGGGACCCGGCCAATGTGTCCCCGCTGGTGGCCTACCTCGCCACCGAGGACTGCCCGTTCACCGGTGGCGTCTTCCACGTCGGCGGCGGCGAGATCGGCCTGTTCGAGGGCTGGCGGCTGCTGGATCGGCTCACCATCGACGAGCGGTGGACCGTCGAAGGTCTGGCCGCGCGTGCTCCGGGCCTCCTGGAGGGACGGCCCCCGCTGGCCTCCGCCGGGTCGACCCTCGAGGACGTCACCCGAACGTTCGCCGAGCGCTACGGACCAGCGGCACAGGGGTGACGACGAGGCCCGCCGGCCTGGGTGGTCGTCGATGAGCTGGTCAGGCCGCCGCGGATGCCAGCAGGCCGGCGAGCTCGGCGGCGGATGGGACCCGCCCGGCGAGGATGATCCGTCCGTCGACCTCGAGCGCCGGCGTGGTCATCACGCCGCACGCGGCGATCTCGGCCACGTCGTGGACCTCCTCCACGACGGCGTCGAGGCCGCCGGCGGCGACGGCCTCGGTGGCACGAGCGGTCAGGGCACGGCAGTTGGCGCAACCCGAGCCGAGGATGCGAATGCGCATGGTCTCCTCCTCACAGGACGAGGTTGAACAGCAGGCCGACGGCGACGATGCCGAGGGCGACGACCGAGATGTAGGCGGCGATCAGCCGAGGCTGCAGGACCCGGCGCAGCAGGATCATCTCCGGGGCCGACAGGGCGACCACGGCCATCATGAACGCCAGCAGGGTGCCCATCTCGATGCCGGCGTCGTGCAAGGCCTCGACCAGGGGCAGGATCCCGGCGGCGTTCGAGTAGAGCGGGACGCCGAGGAGCACGGCGATCGGTACGGCGAGGGGGTTCCCGCCGCCGGCCCACCGTTGGAACAGGTCGGCCGGTGCCCACCCGTGGATGGCGGCCCCGAGGGCGATGCCGACGAGCAGGTACGGCCAGATCTTCCGCAGGATCGTGGCCACCTCCTCCCGGCCGAGCTGGATGCGGTGGGCCCAGGTCAGGCCGCGGCCGGGATCGACGATCTCGCCGTGCAGGCGGGTCTCGAACACGAACGGTTCGACCCAGCGTTCGGCGCCGAGCCGCCCGAGGGCCGCGCCGCCGATGATGGCGATGCCCAGCCCCGCGCCCACGTACAGGGCGGCCACCTTGAAACCGAACAGGCCGTACAGCAGGACGACAGCCACCTCGTTCACCAGGGGAGAGGCGATGAGAAAGCTGAGCGTGACGCCGATCGGGACACCAGCGGCGACGAAGCCGATGAAGGCTGGCACCGCCGAACACGAGCAGAACGGAGTGACGACCCCGAGTCCCGCGGCCGCGACATTGCCGAAACCCTCCCGGTGGCCACCCAGCAACGCTCGCGTCCGTTCGATCGACATGAAGCTGCGCAGCACCGTGACCACGAAGATGATCCCCGTCAGCAACAGCGCGATCTTGGCCGTGTCGTAGACGAAGAAGTGCACCGCGTCGCCGGCCTTCGAACCCTCCGACAGACCGGCGACGTCGTAGACGGCCCAATCGGCGAGGGGCCGGTTCAGCCGGTACAGCAGGACCCAGATCACCGCGGCTCCCGCCATCCGCACCGCGAGCGCCGCGTTCCGTGTCCGGTCGGCGACGGGCGCGCTCATGGGATGAGCATGCGACGCTCGGTCCCGGACGGGCAGGGCCGAAGGTCCATCGTCCCCACCGGGCCGGGCCCGACCCCCGCCGGCCCCGTGGCATGCTCTGCGGACCCGAGCGGGAGCAGGTGATGTCGTTCAGGATCGTGCAATGGACCACGGGCAACGTGGGGCGGCAGTCGGTGCAGGCGATCGCCACGACGCCGCACCTCGAGCTGGTCGGCTGCTTCGCGTGGTCTGCCGACAAGGTGGGTCGCGACGTCGGTGAGCTCTGCGGCCTCGACTCGCTGGGGGTCATCGCCACCGACGACGTCGATGCCCTGCTCGCGCTCGAGCCCGACTGCGTGGTCTACAACCCGATGTGGCCGTCGGTCGACGAACTGGTGCGCATCCTCGAAGCCGGCGTCAACGTGGTCGCCACCGCGGCCTTCATCAACGGACGACGGCTGGGCGCCGACCGCGACCGGCTGGTGGCGGCGTGCGAGCACGGTGGTGCGTCGCTGTTCGGGACCGGGATCAACCCCGGGTTCGCCGAGCTGCTCGCCATCGTGTCCGCCGGCCTCTGCGAACGTATCGACAAGGTCACCATCAGTGAAGAGGCCAACTCCACCTTCTACGACTCGCCCGAGACCGAGAAGCCCGCCGGGTTCGGCCGCCCCATCGACGACCCCGGCCTCGAACCGATGGCCGCCCAGGGCACGGCGGTGTTCGGCGAGGCCGTGGCCATGGTGGGCGACGCCCTCGGCATCGAGTTCGACGAGATCGTCTGCGAACCGGAGTACGCCGCGGCGGCCGTGGACCTCGATCTCGGCTCGTGGACGATCCCGGCCGGACACGTGGCCGGCGTGGCCGCCAGCTGGCAGGGACGGATCGGTGGGCGCACGATCGTCGACATCAACGTCCGGTGGAAGAAGGGCGAGACGCTCGTTCCCGACTGGCACATCGAGCGCGACGGCCACACCATCGAGATCGAGGGTCTCCCCACCGTCAGGACCACCCTCGACTTCCTCCCGCCGCCGGACTTCGTGGCCGAGACGATGGAGGACTTCATGGTGATCGGTCACATCATCACCGCGGTGCCGGCGATCAACGCCATCCCTGCCGTGGTCGCCGCGCCCCCGGGCATCGTCACCTACACCGACCTGCCGCTCGTGCTGCCCCGGGGGCGGACGCGGCCCTGAGGCCGCGTCTCCCCTGGCGAACGACTCCCGAGACGACGACATGGGTTTCCCCGGTGCGCCCTCACCCGGCGGTGCGGGCCGCCGGCCGTGATCGAACCCGAGGATCCTCGCCGAAGCACGGCCGGACGGCGCGAACCCGAGGACCCTCGGCGACGGTGCACGCCGTCGCTGAGCTCACTTCCGGGTGAGCACCACCTTCAGGGCACCCGTGTCACCGGCCCGGCTGAAGACGTCGTACGCCTCGTCGAACTGGTCGAGCGTGAAGTGGTGGGTGATGAACCGACCGGCGTCGACCTGGTGTCCCTGGGCGAGGCGCAGGAGCGCTCCATTCCGCGGCCGGCGACGCCGACGGGGTGGCGCGGCGATCGGGAGATGCGGGACCGGCCGGACCAGTATGCTGAGCGGTCGCACAGCGTCGACGTGGGGAGTGGCATGCGCAACGGGGCACAGACCGATCTGCGGCGACAGAGATGACCCTCACCGAGGGCAGCGCCCGCTACGCCGGCGCCCGGGTCGCCCGGGTGGAGGACGCCCGTCTCCTGACCGGCCACGGCACGTACGTGGACGACGTGCAGCGCCCCGGGATGCTGCACGTCTGCTTCGTGCGGAGCCCGTTCGCCCGGGCCCGGATCGGCGCCATCGACACCTCCGCCGCCCGGGCGTTGCCGGGAGTGCATGCCGTGTTCACCGCGGAGGATCTCAATCCCGACGTCCACGAGCAGTGGTACACGGCGTGGAAGGGCGTCCCCGATTCCCGCCGTCCGGCCCTGGCCGAGGACGAGGTCCGCTTCGTGGGCGACCCGGTGGCGATGGTCGTCGCCGTCGACCGTTACGTCGCCGAGGACGCCGCCGACCTCGTCGACGTCGACTACGACCCCCTCCCCGCGGTGGTCGACTACGCCACCGCCCACGAGAGCGAGCACCTCGTGTGGGAGGAGTGGGAACACAACGTGCTCGGCCACATGAAGGGACGGCCCCCCGAGGACCTGGCGCCCGTGTTCGACCAGGCCCACCTGGTCGTGGAGGAGACGATCTCCCAGCAGTCCTACGCCGCTGTCCCGATGGAGACCCGGGGCTGCGTGGTCGAGTGGTCGGGATCCGAGCTCACCATCTGGGCCGCGACCCAGACCCCGCACGACTTCCGGCTCTACGCGGCACGCCTGCTCGGCATCCCCGAGCACTCGGTGCGGGTCATCGCCCGCGACACGGGTGGAGCGTTCGGGCAGAAGATCAACCCGCACCGCGAGGACATGTGCCTCTACCTGGCGGCCCGCAAGGTGCCGGCGCCGATCAAGTTCATCGAGGACCGGCGCGAGAACCTGATGGCCAGCCAGTCGCGCCACGAGCACGGCGACGTCCGGATGGCCTTCGACGAGGACGGCACCATCCTGGCCGTGAGCATCGACAACGTGCAGGACGTCGGGGCCTACCCGATCCCGTGGCCCGTCGGCTCGGGCACCGCGGTCGGCATGCTCTTCCCCGGCGGATACCGGATCACCAACGCCACCTTCGACTGCCGGTTCATGTTCTCCAACACCCCGGGACGGACGGCGTACCGCGGACCATGGCAGTTCGAGACCGTCGCCCGGGAGATCACGCTGGACATCGCCGCCCGACGGCTGGGCATCGATCCGGTCGAGCTCCGGCGCCGCAACCTGCTGCGCCGAGACGAGCTGCCCTTCACCAACCCCAACGGCATGCCGTACACCGACATGACGCCGCGGGAGACCTTCGAGATGGCCGTGGGGATGCTCGACCTCGACGCCTTCCGCCGCCAGCAGGCCGACGCGCTCGCCGCCGGCCGTTACCTCGGTGTCGGCACCAGCAGCTACGTGGAACCCACGGCCAGCGGGATGCCCTTCTACGCCAGCGAGGGGGCCACCATCCGCATCGAGCCGACGGGCATGGTCAACGTCTACCTGGCGGGCGGATCGGCGGGGAACAGCCTGGAGACCACGGCGGTGCAGCTCACCGCCGATGCGCTGGGCGTCGACATCGCCACCGTCCACACCATCCAGGGCGACACCGCCCTCACGCCGTTCGGCGCCGGCACGGGCGGCAGCCGGAGCGGGTCGATGATCGCCGGCGCCATCCGCGACACCGCCACCGTGCTCCGAGCCAAGATCGCCGCCATCGCTGCCCACCACCTCGAGGCTGCCCCCGAGGACATCGTGCTCGAGGACGGACACGCCATGGTCACGGGTTCGCCGAGCCGGTCGGTGTCGCTGGCCGAGATCGCCGACATCGCCTACTTCCGCACCGGAACCCTCCCGCCGGACATCGAGGCCGGGCTCGAGGCCACCGCGCGCTACCGCGCCGAGTCCCCGATCGTGTGGGCCAACGCCACCCACATCTGCACCTGCGAGGTCGACGTCGACACCGGGCAGGTGCGGTTGCTGCGCTACATCGTCGCCGAGGACTGCGGGCCGATGATCAACCCCAACGTGGTGGAGGGCCAGATCGCCGGTGGCTCCGTGCAGGGCATCGGCGGCGCGCTGCTCGAGCACTTCTCGTGGGACGACGACGCCAACCCCACCGCCACCACCTTCGTCGACTACCTCCTGCCTACGGCCACCGAGGTGCCCACCATCGAGTACGGCCACATGGAGGGATCGCCCGGCCCGGGCCCGGGCGGCTACAAGGGGGTGGGCGAGGGCGGCGCCATCGGTGCACCGCCGGCCGTGGTCAACGCGGTGAACGACGCCCTCGCCCCCCTCGGTGCGACCGTGACCCGCCTGCCCGCCGATCCGGCCAGCATCGTCTCGTGCCTCGAGGCGGCCCGGGCCGCAGGTGGCGCATCGTGAAGCCGGCGCCGTTCGACTACCACGCCCCCGCGGCCGTCGACGAGGCGGTGGCGCTGCTCGCCGAGCTCGACGACGCCAAGGTCATCGCCGGGGGCCAGAGCCTGGCGCCCCTGCTCAACATGCGCCTTGCCGTGTTCGACCACCTCGTCGATCTCCGCCGGGTCGACGCTCTCCGCGGCATCCAGCGGCGAGACGACCATCTGTGGGTCGGCGCCGCCACCACGCAGTCGAGCATCGAGTACAGCGCCGAGGTCAGCGCCACCGTGCCGCTGCTGGCGGCCGCCACCCCGTTCATCGGCCACTTCCAGATCCGCAACCGCGGCACTGTCGGTGGATCGCTGGCCCACGCCGACCCCGCCGCCGAGTACCCCGCCGTGGCACGGGCGTTGGATGCCGAACTCGAGATCAGCTCGGTGCGGGGCAGCCGCGTCGTGCCGGCGGACGAGTTCTTCGACGGTCTGTGGACCACGTCGCTCGCCGAAGACGAACTGCTCACCGGTGTCCGCTTCCCCATCTGGGAGGGACGGTGCGGCTTCGCCGTCGACGAGGTGGCCCGCCGCCACGGCGACTTCGCCATCGCCGGCGCCTGCGTGGCCGTCGAGCTCGGCGCCGACGACGTGGTGCGCCGGTGCTGCATCGGCCTGTTCGGGCTGGGCCCGACGCCCCAGCGGGCCACGGCCGCCGAGGAATCGGTGACCGGGAGACCGGCGGGCGAGATCGACGGTCGAGCACTGGGTGGTGAGGCCGTTGCCGGCCTGGCCTCGATCCCCGAGGACCTGAACGGGTCCGCCGCGTACCGGTCGCGAGTCGGCGCCGTGGTCGTGGCCCGGGCCTGGCAACGCGCCATCGAGGAGGCTCGACGATGAACGATCACCGGATCGAGGTCGAGGTCAACGGGGTCGACCACCAGGCGATCGTGCCGGCCCGGCTCACGCTGGCCGACTTCCTCCGGGTCCGCTGCGGCCTCACCGGCACGCACCTCGGGTGCGAGCACGGCGCGTGCGGGGCGTGCACCGTGCTGGTCGACGGCGACGCCGTCCGCTCGTGCCTGATCTACGCCGTCCAGGCCGACGGCGCCGCGGTGACCACGGTCGAGGGCATCGCCGAGGCCGGCGGCGAGCTGTCGGCGGTGCAGGCGGCCTACCGCGACCACCACGGACTGCAGTGCGGGTTCTGCACCCCCGGGTTCGTGATGACGACGACTGCACTGCTCCGCGACAACCCTGACCCCACCGACGACGAGATCGCCGTGGGCCTGTCGGGCAACGTGTGCCGCTGCACCGGCTACCAGGGGATCATGGCTGCGGTCCGAGCCGCCGCCGAACGTCTCGCCGACTGATCCCGCCCCCGCCGGACCACCACCGCCACCGAACCGCGTTCTGGGGGACGGATCTCGCACCAGGACGCGGGAATCGCCCCCCAGAGCCGAGCGCCCTTCGTTCTGGGGGACGGATCTCGCACCAGGCCGCGGGCATCGTCCCCCAGAACCCACAGTCGAGACGCGGCGTCGCGCGATCAGCGCTTGTGGACCTTCCCGTCCTTCATGACGAAGGCCACCCGCTGGGTGACGGTGATGTCGGTGAGCGGGTCGCCGGGGACGCCGACGATGTCGGCGAGCATCTCCGGCGCGATGCGGCCCAGGTCGGGGGCGTCGATGAGCTCGGCGCTGACCGTGGTGGCGGCCCGGATGGCCTGGAGCGGCGTCATGCCCCGCTGCACCAGCACGACCAGCTCCTCGGCGTTGCGGCCGTGCCAGATGGCCGGGGCGTCGCTGCCGGAGGCGATCTTCACGCCGGCCTCGATCGCGTCGGAGAGCGACTGCTTGGCCTTCGGGAACACCTCGGCGACCTTGGCTCGGGTGTGCTCGGGATGGCGGGAGACGTCCCAGTTCTCGGTGAGCGCGTTGGTGGAGACCAGGAACGTGTCGGTGTCGACCAGGCGTTGGATCGTGTCGGCGGTGATCATGAAGCCGTGCTCGATGCAGTCGATGCCGGCGTCGAGGGCGGCGTTGACCGCGGTGTCGCCGTGGCAGTGGGTGGCCACCTTGAGGCCGCGCCGGTGGGCCTCGTCGGCGATGGCGGCCAGCTCCTCGTTCGAGTACTGCTGGGCGCCGGGCGGACCCTCGGAGGCCACGACCCCACCCGAGGCACAGCACTTGATGAGCTTGGCGCCGTGTTTGATCTGGTAGCGGACGGCCCGGCGCACCTGGTCGACGCCGTCGGCGATGCCCTCCTCCACGCTGAGCGGCATCATGTGGGGGGCGAGCTGGCTCTGGGCACTGGGGTCGAGGTGCCCGCCGGTGGGGCAGATGGCGTGGCCGGCCGGGACGACGCGCGGTCCGTCGACCCATCCCGCCTCGATGGCCTCGCTCAGCGCCACGTCGAGCAGGTATCCGCCGGTCTTCACGAACAGGCCGAGATTGCGCACGGTGGTGAACCCGGCCCGCAGCGTCCGCTGCCCGTTGGCGACGGCCCGGAGGGTCATCTTCACCGGGTCGGTGACCACCGGGTCGGTGAGGCCGGCACCGGGGCCGCCGAGCACGAGATCCACCTCCATGTCCATCAGGCCGGGGATGAGCGTGAGCTCGGGCAGCTCGATGATCTCGTCGGCGCCGCTGACGACGGTGCGGTCGGTGTCCACCGCCGTGATGCGGTTGCCCTCCACGCACACGTACGCGTCCTCGATCACCTCGCCGGTGTCGATGTCGAGCACGCCTCGGGCGTGGAGCCCGGTCACGGTCGGGTCGGTCATGTTCGTCCTTTCGGGGCGAGCCATGGCAGCCGGCTCGCTGTTGTTCCTCCGATCCGGGCCACTGTACGGTCGCACAGCATCGGGGATGATGCCCGGGTGCCGGAGCGAGGAGCGGGGTCCATGGTCCAAGGTCAACCATCGGGGGCGGTTCGTTGAGCGGCGTCCCGGCCTGGTCCGAGACCCGGACCGCCATCGTCACCGGCGGCGGACGCGGCATCGGCCTCGCCATCGCCGAGCGCCTGGCCACCGAAGGGGCCCGGGTCGCCATCTTCGAGCGCGATGCCGACAGCGGCCGGGCTGCCGCCGATCGCATCCGCCGTGCCGGCGGCGAGGCGATGGCCGTCGAGGTCGATGTCACCGACCGCGCCGCCATCGACGCCGGGGTCGCCGAGGTGCGCGACGCCTTCGGCGCCGCCACCATCCTGGTCAACAACGCCGGGATCGCCCCGTTCAAGAAGTTCCGCGACATCACCCGCGACGACCTCCAGCAGGTGATCGCGGTCAACCTCATCGGGACCTTCGAGTGCTGCCAGGCGGTGCTGGCCGACATGACGGCGGCGGGTTGGGGTCGCATCGTCAACATCGCGTCGTCCAGCGCCCAGACCGGCAGCCCGCTCCAGACCCACTACTCGGCCACCAAGGGTGCGGTGATCGCCCTCACCCGCTCCCTCGCCCGCGAGGTCGGCTCGAAAGGCATCACCGTGAACGCGGTGCCGCCGTCGTTCGTCGACACGCCCAGCCTCCGCGAAGCCGAGGCCGAGGGCCGTCTCGGCGCCGGCGTGGAGACGTTGCTCCAGAGCATGCCGGTCAAGCGCGTCGGCGTCCCCGAGGACATCGCCGCCGCCTGCGCCTACCTCGTCCGCGACGATGCCGGCTTCGTCACCGGACAGGTGCTCGGCGTCAACGGCGGCCGGGTCATGGGCTGAACGGCCGCTGTCGATCGGAAACCGCGCTCTCGTCTGACGCGAGGGCCCCGGAGCGGGACTCGCGTCATGCGCGATCGTGATATCCCCCTGGAGTACGCTGCGGCCATGGCCGCAGGTGACGAGGCGCCCCAGGACGATGGCGCGAACGACGGCGCGAACGGCGCGAACGATGCGGTCTGGCGCGAGCGGGCCATCGAGCGCTCCACCCGGGCCGCGCGCGAGCGCGCCGCCAAGCGCGTCCAGCAGTTCCTCAACTCGGCGCGCGACATCATCGCCGAGAAGGAGTCGATCGAGTTCACCGTCCAAGAGGTGGTCGACCGGTCGAAGCAGTCGCTGCGGAGCTTCTACCAGTACTTCGACGGCAAGCACGAGCTCCTGCTCGCCCTGTTCGAGGAGGAGATGACCGAGGCCGTCGGTCGCATCAAGGCGAGCACGGTCGACGGCGATCCCCTCGACCGGCTCGAGCAGGCCGTGCTCATCCTCTACGACCTCTGCACGCCGGACCGAGCGTCGGAGCAGCCCCTCTTCTTCGAGTTCGCCCAGCGCTTGCTCGTGACCCATCCCGACGAGGTGTCGAGCGCCTACACCCCGCTGTTCGACTACATGGTGTCCATCACCGAGGATGCCGCCGAGGCCGGCCTGCTCCGGCCGGGCCGGGCCCGCCGCCAGGCGGCGATGGTGCTCCAGGCGGCCACCACCACCGCCGGTCGCAGCGGCGGCGGTCGCCAGCCCATCACGGGAGCGGAGATGTGGGAGTTCTGCCTCCACGCGGTCGCCCCCGACGACATCGTCGCCCGGCGATCCAAGGGAGCACGGGCCGGCACCAAGGGACGCTGAGTCGCTGAGTCCGGGCCCGAGTCGCGGGTGGTCGGCGCTGAGAACGACATTCTCTTGTAGGAGAAGTGAGCTTTCCTTTCGGCGCCGGCTGAGCTAGCCTGCCTGTCGATGGCCACGGGGGATCCGACGACGCCGCTGACGCTGGGTGCGATGTTCGACACCGCGGTCGCCCGGTTCGCCGACGAGCCGGCGCTGCGCACCGGCGACGACACCTGGACCTACCGCGACCTGGGCGCCGCGGTCGACAAGGCGACGGCTCACCTCGCGACAGCCGGCGTGGGCCGAGGCTCGCGGGTCGCGCTCAGCGCGGGGAACTCCGTGGGCTTCGCGGCCGTGGTGTTCGCGGTGGCCCGCCTCGGCGCGGCATCGGTGATGGTGAGCACGTCGTGGCGCCAGCGCGAGGTCACCCACGCCATCGAGCTCACCGAGCCGACCCACGTCGTCCACGACGGGTCGGGTGCGGTGGCGATCGACGAGCTGTTCCCCGGCCTGACGTCCGTCACCATGGACGCCATCCTGGGCGCACCGGCCACCGGGTCGACGGCAGCTCCCGATGTCGATCCTGACGATCTCGCCGTCGTCTTCTTCAGCTCCGGCACCACGGGATTGCCGAAGGCGGCGCGCCACAGCCACCGGTCGCTGGGAGCGGCCATCGGCCACTGGGGCGAGACGCTGGGGATGACCGGTGCGGACCGGTTGCAGATCGCCACGCCGCCGTTCCACATCCTCGGACTGCTCAACCTGCTGGTCGTGGTGGCGCGTGGCGCCAGCGTCCGCCTCCACCCCCGCTTCGACCTCGACGCCGTGCTGGAGTCGATCGGCCGGGACCGCATCACCATCGAGATGGCGGTGGCGCCGATCGCGCTGGCGATGGCCAAGCACCCCGACCTCGAGCGCTTCGACCTCTCGTCGTTGCGCTACATCATGTGGGGCGCGACCCCGGTGACCGCCGAGATCGCCGAGGTGGTGACCCGCCGCACCGGGGTCCGGTTCCTGCCCGCGTACGGGGCCACCGAGTTGCCCGTGATCGCCGTCAACCCCGTCGACCGGCCCGACGAGTGGCGGCTCGACTCGGTCGGCCTGGCCCCCACCGGCGTCGAGCTGCGGGTCGTCGATCCCGAGACCGGCGCCGTCGTCGCCCCGGGTGAACCGGGCGAGATCCAGGGCCGGAGCCAGTCGGTCATGCTCGGGTATCTCCCCGTGGACGCCAACCGTGACGCCTTCGACGACGGCTGGTACCGCACGGGCGACGTCGGCACCATCGACGCCGGCGGGTGGGTCACCATCACCGACCGGCTCAAGGAGATGATCAAGGTCAACGGCTTCCAGGTCGCGCCGGCCGAGGTCGAGGGCTTGCTCGTCGCCCATCCCGACGTGTCGGACTGCGCCGTGTTCGGCGTGCCCGACCCCGACACCGGTGAAGCGGTGATCGCCGCCGTCCAACTGCGCGCCGGGGCGTCCACCACCGCGGACGAGCTGCGAGCGTCGGTGAGCGAGCAGCTGGCCAGCTACAAGCGCATCGCCGACATCGTGGTCGTCGACCAGATCCCGCGGCTGCCGTCCGGCAAGGTCCTGCGCCGCGACCTGCGCGCCTCGTACCGGAGCTGACGTGGACGCCAGACCGACCACCGAGCAACGTGCGCTCGAGGACGCCGCCAGCCGGTTGGGCGAGAAGCTCGGCCCGGCCACCGTCGGCGACCTCGACGACGATGATCGCCGCGCCCGGCTCGAATCCGCCATCACGCAGGCCGGTTGGCGCGAGCTGCGCGATGGCGCGCCCGGCGCGCCGCTCGCATCCGGCGTCGAGGCCGCGCTCGTCGCCCGGGCCCTGGCCCATCACGCCTGCGATGTGTCGTTCGTCGGTCCCGTGCTGGCCCGGGACCTGGCCCGCCGATGCGGCGACGACCAGGACGTCGCTCGGACGATCGCGGTGTCGCTCGATCTCGGCACCCTCGCCCGCGGCGACGGCATCGCGTTCGACGCCGCGGGCAGCACCCGGGCGGTGGCGGCCGGGGCCGGTGAAGCCGTCGTCGAGTTGACTCTCGACGGGCTCGAGCCGGGTACGGGCGTCGACCTCACCCGGTCGACGACGACGATCAGCGGACCGGGCACCGTCATCGGTGAGATCCGCCCGGACGACCTGCTGGCCTGGGAGGCCCTGGCGGTGACGCTCACCGCCGCCGACCTCGTGGGGGTGATGGAGGGCGCGCTGGAGCTCGCGACCGCGTACGCCGGTGAGCGCCGGCAGTTCGGCGCGCCGATCGGGTCGTTCCAGGCGGTCCAGCACCTCCTCGCCGAGGCCAAGACCCTCACCGAGGGGGCCCGCAGCGCCATGACCTACGCGGCGTGGGCCGTCGACGCGCTGGCACCGGCCGAGGCGCGCGCCGCCGCCGCCGTCGCCAAGGCCTACGCCGCCCGCAGCGCCCGCACCGTGTGCGAGACCGGCATCCAGGTCCACGGCGGCATCGGCAACACCTGGGAGTGCATGGCCCACGTGTTCCTCCGCCGCGCCCTGGTCTCCACCGAGCTCTTCGGCGGGGACGGCCCGCAACTGTCGCTGCTCGCCCACCAACGATGGGGAGCCGCCCTTGGACTTCCATGACGCACCGGACGAAGCCGCCTTCCGGCACCGGATCCGGACCTGGCTCGAGGACCAGGGGGAGTCGATCAAGCGCTCCCACACCGACGACAGCTACTGGACCTCGCTCGGCGCGTGGCACCAGCAGCTCTACGACGCCGGGTTCTTCGCCCTGGCCTGGCCCCGGGAGTACGGCGGCCACGAGCTCTCGCCGGTCTACGAGGTCATCGTCGACGAGGAGCTGGCCCGGGCCGGCGCACCTCCCAAACCCAGCCTCGGCTACCTGATCCAGGGCATCAGCCGTCACGGCAGCGAGGACATCAAGGCCCGGTTCCTGCCCGGCCTCATCAACGGCCGTGACCGGTGGTGCCAGGGCTTCAGCGAACCCGACGCTGGTTCTGATCTGGCATCGCTGCGCACCACCGCGGTGCGCGACGGCGACGAGTACGTGATCAACGGTCACAAGATCTGGACCAGCCACTCCGACGTCGCCGAGTGGTGCATCGTCCTCGCCCGCACCGACCCCGACGTGGCCAAGCACAAGGGGCTGTCGGCGTTCGCGGTGCCGATGCGCCAGCCCGGCATCGAGCAGCGGCCGCTCGAGATGATCAACGGCATCACCACCGAGTTCGGTCAGGTGAGCTTCGACGGCGCCCGGGTCCCGGCCGAGAACATGATCGGCGAGCCGGGCGAGGGCTGGCCGCTGGCCATGACCATCGTCAGCCACGAGCGCGAACCCGCCGAGCTGGGCTTCGCGTCCCGCTACCTCAAGGCCGTCCACGAGCTCGAGGCGCGGGCCGCGCAGGACCCCGCCGCGGTCGGACCCGAACGGTCCCAGGAGCTGGCGTGGGCCTACGTGCAGGCCGAGATGCTGCGCATCCACACCGCCCGCCGGCTCTCCGAGCGGCTCGACGGCGTCGCCCACACCCCGGACGGCTCGATCGACAAGCTCCTCATGACCTGGGCCGAGCAGACCGTGGGCCATGCTTGCTTGGCGTTCGGCCTCGCCGATGCCGTGACCGGCGCCGGCAACGAGCAGCTCGACTTCTACCTCTACAGCCGGGCGCAGAGCGTCATGGGCGGGACCGCGCAGATCCAGAAGAACATCATCGCGACCAGGATCCTCGGCCTTCCCACCGGCTGACGCGCCACCGATCGACACCACCGGACAAGGAGCACCCATGTACGAGGTCCCCGACGAGATCGTCGTCGAGGCCGACGGCCCGATCCGCATCGTGCGTCTCAACCGGCCCGACGACCTCAACGCCGTCAACCACGATCTGCACGAGGGCATCGCCGACCTCTGGCCCCAGATCAGCCTCGACCACGACGCCCGGGCCGTGGTCCTCACCGGCAACGGCCGGGCGTTCTCCGCCGGCGGCGACTTCGACTACCTCCGCCAGCAGACCACCGACACCGACCTGCGACGGGTGTCGCTGGCCACCGGCAAGCGGTTGGTCATGAACATGGTGCAGTGCCGGGTCCCGGTGGTCGCCGCCGTGAACGGCCCCGCCGTCGGTCTCGGGTGCAGCCTCGTGTCGCTCTCCGATGTCGTCTACATGAGCCGCGAGGCGCACCTGGCCGACCCTCACGTCGTGGTCGGCCTCGTCGCCGCCGACGGTGGTCCGATCACCTGGCCACTCCACACCAGCCTCCTGCTGGCCAAGGAGTACGCGTTCACGGGCCGCAGGATCACCGCCGAGCGGGCCGAGCGCATCGGTCTGGTCAACCACATCTGCGAGCCCGACGCCGTGTTCGACGAGGCCATGGCCTGCGCCCGGCGGATCGCCGAGCTCCCGCAGTACGCGGTCGAGACCACCAAGCGGGTCATGAACATCCACCTCGAGCGGTCGGTGCTGGCCACCATCGACTTCGCCCTCGCCGGCGAGTACGAGTCGTTCGGCACCGACGACGTCACCGCCTTCCTCGACCGGTCGGCCACCGACTGACCCGTTCTGCCCCGACCAACCCGTTCTGGACCCCCGAACCCGTTCTGGCGCCACTTCGTGCGGTCGTCGACCGGGAATCGTGGTGCCAGAACGAGCGGTTTGGGGGATCAGGAGGCGGTGCGCGCCGGGGCGGGGGCGATGGGGGTGTTCTCGACCCGCATGAGGCGGGCCAGGTTGCCGCCCATGAACTTGGCGATGCGCTCGTCGCTGTGGTGGCTGAGGTCGTTGACGTAGCTGACCGGGTCGGCCAGACCCTCGGGATGCGGGTAGTCGGAACCGAACAGGACGTTGTCCTCGCCGAGGAGGTCGGCGAGGTGGCCGTAGTCCTCCTCCCAGAACGGGCTGATGTGGATGCAGCGACGCATGGCGGCGATGGGCTCCTCGGGGAAGTCCTGGGGCATCTTCTTGTAGGTGTCCTTCATGGCCCGCTGCAGCGGTTCGATCCACGAGCCACCGTTCTCGACCACGGCGATCCTGAGGGCGGGGAACCGGGCGAGGGCGCCGTGCATGATGAGCGATGCCACCGAGTCCTCGATCGGCCGCCACGCCGACAGCATGCGGAAGGCGCCGGGTTGGAACGGCAGCATCTCCTGGTCGGTGCCCTCCCACCAGTTGGCGATCTGGTCGTACCCGCTGTCGGACGAGTGCAGGGCGACGAGGACGTCGAGCTCGACGACTCGCTGCCAGAACGGGTCGAACTCGGGGAGGGCGAACGAGCGCGTGCCGCGGAAGCCCGGTACGGGGGCGGGCCGGATGAGGACGACCTTGGCGCCTCGCTCGACCACCCACTCCAGCTCCTCGATCGCCCGCTCGACGATCGGCAAGGTGATGACCGGCGTGGAGAAGATGCGGCCCTCGTAGTCGAACTGCCACGTCTCGTACATCCACTGGTTCAGGGCGTGGATGGCGGCGTGGAGGAAATGGGGGTCGTCCTTCATGCGCTGCTCGATGACGCTGGCCAGCGTCGGGAACATGAGCGTGCGGTCGAGGCCCTGGGAGTCCATGACCTCGAGCCGTGAGGCCGGATCGCGGAACGCCGGCGGCGACTTGATCGGCTCCCCGAACAGCTCGCGACGGCTCTTCCCCTCGGGGTTGCCGACCCGGTAGTACTCCTCCTGGGCGCCGGGCCGGGCCACGACGTCGAAGGTCGGGTTCGGGATGTACTCGCTGATCCGGCCGCCGACGGCCAGCTTGGTCCGCCCGTTCTCGAGCTTCACGTACTGGATGGCGCCCCGGTACCGGTCGGGGAGATGACGGGTCAGGGACTCGGTCGTCTCGTAGAAGTGGTTGTCGGCGTCGAAGACGGCCAGGCCGGTCGGTGCGCTCATCAGTCCCCTCGGATCACGTGACACTCGGACACCGGGCGAATAACGTCATCATCGCCCGGCGAGAATCACATTCTCGCAAGCGGAGCGCCAAAACGCAACCGTCGATCGACCGTAGAGCCGGGGTGTTCAGTCCGACTCGGCGGCGAGCTGGGCGACGAACGCGCGGGTTCGTCCGCTCGACTCGAGCAGCTGGTCACGACCGTCGCCGATCGGCAGCACCCGCACCGACAGGTCGGTGACCCCGGCGGCGGCGAACGACGCCAACCGGCCCCGGATCTGGTCCTCGTCGCCGGCGGCGAGGATGTCGGACACGCCGGTGGCGTTGCCCTTGTCGAGCAGACGCTGGTAGTTGGGCGACACCGTGGCCTCGCTGAGCACCCGGTCGGCACGGGCCCGGGCGGTGTCGATCTCGCCCGGCGCGCAGAGGCAGATCGGGACCCCGGCCACGATGCGCGGTGCCGGCCGCCCGGCCTCCCGGGCAGCCGCGGTCAGGCGCGGCGCGATGTGGGCCTCGATCGCCTTCTCGTCGGCGAGCCACAAGATGGTGCCGTCGGTGCGGGTGCCGGCGAGGTGCAGCATGCGCGGGCCGAGCGCGGCCAGCATGACCTGCATGCGGGGTTGGTCGGTGACGTGCATCGGGTTGTGGATGCGGAAGGTGTCGTTCTCCACGTCGACCGGGCCCGGGCCGGCCATGGCGGCGTCGAGGGCGTCGAGGTAGTCGGCGGTGAGGGCGGCCGGGCGCTCGTAGGGGAGGCCCACCATGTCCTCGATGATCCAGTGGTGGGAGGGGCCCAGGCCGAGGGTGAAGCGGCCCTCGGCCACCAGTTGGGTCGACAGCGATTGCTGCAGGAGGGCGACCGGGTGGCGCGTCTGCAGCGGCACCACCGCGGTGCCGATCTCGATGCGCGAGGTCGCGCGCGCGATGAGAGCGGCCGCCGTCATGGCGTCGAACTCGTCGGGGACCTGGGGGATCCACACCGTGTGCAGCCCGTGCTCCTCGGCCCACGTCGCATCGCGGAGCATCCGGTCCACCTTGGTGGCGTAGCGGTTGCGTTCGGGGCCGACCATCAAGCCGATGCGCATCGTCGAGAACTCTACTCTCCGGAATCGAGAGCGCAACTCTTGTCCCGCTTGCCAACGCGCCGGCCCGGCCCGGCCCGGTTGCCGCCACCGGGGCCGTACGGTAATGATGTTCTCATCGACGAGAACGATGTGTCACCCGATGTATCACCCTGGGCGGGTGCCGTGCTCCTGGAGGGCTCGTGCTCCTGACCCCGTCTCCGGACCAGATCCTGTTGCAGGAGACGACGGCGAGCTTCCTCGACAAGCACGCCACCCCTGACGTGCTGCGCCGCAGCCGCCACGATCCCGCCGGCTTCGATGCCGACCTCTGGCGCCAGGGGGCCGAGCTCGGATGGACGAGCTTGCTCGCTCGTGAGGCGCACGGCGGCGGCGCCATCGGCGACCACGGACTCCTCGACCTGTCGCTCGTCGCCTACGAGTTCGGACGCCACGCCGCCCCCGGTCCCCTGATCCCGACCAACGTGGTCGCGGCCCTGCTCAGCCAACGGGGCGACGAGACCGTGGCCGACACCGTCGGCGCGTTGCTGGCCGGGACCGCCACCGCGGCGTGGTGCCTGGCCGAGCCCGCCCCCTCCGATCGGCTCGGGGCCTGGTCCCTCGAGGTGCGGACCGACGGCACCGATGTGGTGCTCAACGGGGTCAAGCGGCCGGTGGAGGCGGCAACGACCGCGGACGTGCTGCTCGTGAGCGGGCGGACCGGACACGGGATGACGAACGTGGTGGTCCCGGCCGCGTCGCCGGGTGTGTCGATCCGGCCGCTGCGCAGCACCGATCTGACCCGCCGCTTCGGGGTGGTCGAGTTCCGCGACGTGCGCCTGCCGGCCGACGCCGTCGTCGGCGAGCCCGGCACCGGCGCCGACGACGTGTGGTGGTGCCTCGAACTGGCGTGCTCGATCGCCGCCGCCGAATCGGTGGGGGCGATGCAGACCGCCTTCGACATGACCGTCGAGTGGGCGTTCGACCGGTACTCGTTCGGCCGACCGCTCGCGTCCTACCAGGCCCTCAAGCACCGGTTCGCCGACATGAAGTCCTGGCTCGAGGCCAGCCACGCCATCGCCGACGCCGCCGCCACGGCCGTGGCCCGGCGACAGCCGGATGCGCCCGAGCTGGTGTCGGCCGCCGCCGCCTACATCGGCCACTTCGGCCCCGAGCTGGCCCAGGACTGCGTGCAGATGCACGGCGGGATCGGCATCACCTTCGAACACGACCTGCACCTCTACCTCCGGCGACTGGTCGTCAACCGGGGCAGCTACGGCAGCCCCGCCGAGCACCGCCAGCGGCTGGCCGACCTCCTCGAGCAGCAGGACGCACGGCAGACGTCCGCGGCCTCGGCCGAACCGGAGGGGTTCCGATGAGCGACCCGAGTGCCGACGTCGAACCGGTCGAGGAGTTCCGGGCCCGGGCTCGCACCTGGATCCGGGACCACCTGCCTCCGAGCGCGGAGACCGAACAGATCGGCGTCCTGCGCCCGACGGTGTCCGACGAGGAGGAGCTGGCCCAGATCCAGCGCCAGCGCGATCTCCAGCGGATGCTCTTCGACGCCGGGCTGGCCGGGGTCTGCTTCCCGCGCCAGTACGGCGGCCTGGGTCTGACCCCGGCCCACCAGCAGGCGCTGCGCGAGGAACTGCGCGGGTACGCCTACCCGGCTCGCCTCCAGGCGCCGACGTTCGCACCGTGCGCTGCCGTGTTGCTCGAGTTCGGCACCGAGGAGCAGAAGCGCCGCCACATCCCGGCGATCCTCAAGGGCGAGGAGCTGTGGATGCAGCTGCTCTCGGAGCCCAGCGGCGGCTCCGACGTGGCGGGAGCGCTCACCACCGCCGTGCGCGACGGCGACGAGTGGGTGCTCAACGGTTCGAAGGTGTGGACCACCGGCGCCTGGTGGTCCGACTGGGGCCTGTGCCTGGCCCGGACCAACTGGGACGTACCCAAGCACCGCGGCCTCACCGTGTTCATCTTCCCCTTGCACCAGCCGGGGGTGGACGTGCACCGGATCGAGATGCTCAACGGGTTCGAGGACTTCTGCCAGGAGTTCCTCTCCGACGTGCGGGTGCCCGACACCGACCGCGTCGGCGAGGTCGACGGCGGCTGGACGGTCGGGACCCGCTGGATGTTCCACGAGCGGATGCTCCTCAACTCGCCGTACGTGACCGTCCCGGCGGCCGACGAGCGGCACTCGACGATGGGCACCCGGAACGTCCAGCTGGCCCGGGCATCGGGCCGGCTCGCCGACCCCATCAGCCGTGACCTGCTGGGCGAGGCACGGATGCTCGAGCTGGTGAGCGACGCGCTGCAGGCGCGGGTCGGCCAGGGGATCACCACCGGTGCCATGTCCGACCAGGCGGCGTCGGTCGCCCGTCTGTTCTCCGGGGTCTCGAACGCCCGGATGACGACGATCTCCTACGAGCTCGCCGGCGCGTGTGGAACGGCGTGGGAGGACGACGACGGCATGGCCGCGGAGTGGGGCAACGACTTCCTCATGCGCCACGTGGCGACGATCGGGGGCGGTACCACCGAGATGGCCCGCAACGTGATCAGCGAGCGGGTGCTGGGCATGCCGCGCGAACGGAGCCACGACAAGGATCTGCCGTTCCGGGACGTCCCGAAAGGCCCGCGGTCGAGCTGAGCGGAGTCGGTCAGCTCGCCCCCGGCGCGGGGCGGGTCGGGTCGTGGGGCCGGCCGGAGTCCTGTTCGCCGCTGCGGCGCAGGAAGGTCATCGAGCGGGTCGCCAGCCGCCAGCCCCGGTCGGTCCGGCGATAGGTGTCGGTGTAGTAGCCGATGCGCATGCTGTGGTCGGTCTGGATCACCATGCAGAGCGGCTGGGTGCCGGTGGCCTCGTCGCCGTTCAGCTCGATCGCCGGCGTGCCGGTCAGGAAGACGCCCTTCGGGGCGGCGGCGACGAGGCGGGGGAAGTCGGCCACGGCGTACCGGTCGCCGAACGCGCTGTACCAGCCGTCGGACGTGAACACCTCCATCACCATCTCGATGTCGTCCTTGGTCATGCCGGCGGCGTAGGTGGCGAGCAACTGCTCGATCTCGACGATGTCCGACAGCTGCTGCTGGTCCACGCGGGTCCTCCCGGCGACTGGAAACGTTCTTCTCTCCAGGAAAGTATGGTATTCTGCCGCACCGCACGCAGCGAGCCCGGGGGGACCGCCTGACATGTCCGCCACGACGAGCGACGAGGTCTACTACGACCCGTACGACTTCGACATCGACGCCGATCCGTATCCCCTGTGGCGGCGGATGCGCGACGAGCGTCCTCTCTACTACAACGACACGCACGACTTCTTCGCCCTCACCCGCTGGGACGATGTCGAGGGCGGGCTCAAGGACCACGGTCGCCTGATCTCGAGCCGCGGCACCATCCTCGAGCTGCTCAAGGCCGACATCGAGATGCCCCCCGGCATGGTCATCTTCGACGACCCGCCCAGCCACACCGTCTACCGCGGCCTGATGTCGCGGGTGTTCACCCCCCGCAAGATGAACGCCATCGAGCCCCAGGTCCGCCGGTACTGCGCCGACGCCCTCGATGCGCTGGTGGGCCAGAGCCGGTTCGACATCATCGAGGCCATGGCGGCCAAGATGCCGATGCGGGTCATCGGCATGCTGCTCGGCATCCCCGAAGCCGACCAGCAGGCCTTGCGCGACCAGTCCGATGCCGGGCTCCGGCTCGAGCGCAGCGGACCTCCCGAGGCCGTGGCGTTCACCGACGTCAACAACGCTGCCGTCGAGGGCAACTTCGGTGAGTACCTGGACTGGCGCCTGGAACACCCCTCCGACGATCTCATGACCCAGCTCGTCCAGGCCGAGTTCGAGGACCACCACGGCGTCACCCGCAAGCTCACCCGTGAGGAGGTCCTCAGTTGGGTGAGCCTGCTCTCCGGCGCCGGGAACGAGACCACCACCAAGCTCATCGGGCACACGTTGCGGACCCTGGCCGAGCACCCCGACCAGCGGGCCGAGATCGTCGCCGATCCCGGACTCATCCCGCACACCATCGAGGAGTCCCTGCGCTTCGAGGCGCCGTCACCCGTGCAGGCCCGGTACGTGGCCGAGGACCTCGAGTACCACGGCCAGACGGTGCCGGCGGGCAGCGCCATGCTGCTGGTCAACGGCTCGGCCAACCGCGACCAACGCCGCTGGGGCGAGAGCGCTGACCGCTTCGACATCCACCGCCCGATCGACCACCACCTCTCGTTCGGCTACGGCGTGCACTTCTGCCTCGGTGCCGCGCTCGCTCGCCTCGAGGGCCGCGTCGCTCTCGACGAGATGCTGAAGCGCTTCCCCGAGTGGGATGTCGACTACGACGAGTCCGAACGCTCCCACACCTCCACGGTCCGTGGATGGGACAAGCTGACCCTCGTCGTCGATTGAGCACCGGCTCGCCCGACGTCCTCCATCCGTAGACCCCAAGGAGCCCTCCATGTCCCTGTTCGATCTGTTCCGCTACGACGGCAAGCGCGCCGTGGTCGTGGGGGCCGCGTCCGGCATGGGCAACGCCGCCGCCCGCCTCCTCGTCGACGCCGGCGCCGAGGTCGTCGCCATGGACTTCGCCGACATGGACATCGACGGCGTCGCCACCACCATCCAGGTCAACCTCGCCGATCGGGCCTCCATCGAAGCGGCCGTCGAGGCCTGTGGTGGGAACGTCGATGCCCTGCTGTCGTGCGCCGGTGTCGCCGACGGCACCCCGGGCATCGAGAAGATCAACTTCCTCGGCCACCGCCACCTGCTCAACGGCATGCTCGACGCCGGCATGCTCGGCCGGGGGAGCGCGGTCGGCTTCATCTCCTCCGCCGCCGGGGCCGCCTGGGCCCGCGACGACAACATGGCCTGGATCAACGACTACCTCGCCATCGAGGACATGGACGAGGCGTCGAAGTGGGCGATCGACAACGGGAAGGCCGACTACTTCAGCAGCAAGCTGGCCGTCTGCCTGTTCGTGGCCCGGGAGGCGTATCCCCTGCTGCGCCAGGGCATCCGGATCAACGCCATCATGCCCGGCCCCACCGACACGCCGTTGGCCCAGGCCAACAAGGAGATGTGGCTCGGTTTCGCCGCCGACTACCGCGACGATGTCGGCATCGAAGCCTCGACCCCCGAGGAGCAGGCGTACCCGCTGGTCTTCCTGTGCAGCGCGGCGGCCTCGGCCATCACCGGGGTCACGCTGACCAGCGACCAGGGCTACTTCAGCAGCGGGATCACCGGCTCCTATCCGGCCGCCACGGAGGCGGCCAACTTCCTCACCGGCCGCTACTGAGCGGTGCCCGCCCGCCCCCTCCCGCAGCTGCTGCCGTGGAGCGAGTGGTTCTGGACCTCCGGTCAGGACGGCGTCCTGCGGATCCAGGGTTGCGACGACTGCGACACCCTCGTCCATCCGCCGGCCCCCGTCTGCCCGCGGTGCCGGAGCGCGTCGTCGTCCCCCCGGCCGATGTCGGGACGGGCCACGGTCATCGGCGTGACCGTGAACCACCAGCAGTGGCTTCCGGACTTCGAGCCGCCGTACGTCATCGCCAACGTGGCGCTGGCCGACGACCCGTCGATCCACCTGACCACGAACATCGTGGGTTGCGAGCCGGACGAGGTCGGCATCGGCACCGAGGTGCAGGTCCGCTTCGAGACCGTCGACGACGTGTGGCTCCCGCTGTTCGAACCGACCGGCGGGGCCGGCCCCAACCCCGTGGCGGAACCGGTCCGTCCCTCGGTGCGGGCCCCGCTGACCGACCACCGCTACGAGCACCGGTCGGTGATCTCGGGGATCGGACGATCCGACCTGGGCCGGCGCCTGATGCGCGATCCGGTCTCGCTGGCCGTCGACGCCTGCCTGGCCGCCATCGCCGATGCCGGGCTCACGCCCGACGACATCGACGGCCTCGCCACGTACCCCGGCGGCGTCGGGTACGAGATCGGCTTCAGCGAGGGTGGCATCACCGCGGTCGAGGAAGCGCTGCGGTTGCGGCCGACCTGGATCTGCGGTGGTGCCGACGTTCCCGGTCCTGGGGGGTCGATCCTCAACGCCGCCATGGCCGTGGCCAACGGCCTGTGCCGCCACGTGCTCTGCTTCCGGACGGTGTGGCAGACCACGGCGGGCTCGTTGCACCTCGGCGGTCGGCCGGGCCGGCTCACCGGTGACATGCAGTGGCGCATGCCCTTCGGGGCGGCGAGCGCGGCCAACTGGATCGGGATGAACGCCTCGCAGTACCTGCACCGCTACGGCGCCACCCGGGAGCTGCTCGGACACGTGGCGGTCAACGCCCGTACCAACGCGGGGCGGAATCCCGCGGCCATCTACCGCGACCCGTTCACCCTCGACGACTACTTCGACGCCCGGCTGGTGACGACGCCGTTCGGGCTCTACGACTGCGACGTGCCCTGCGACGGCGCCGTGGCCGTCGTGGTCAGCGATGCCGCGGTGGCCCCCGACCTGCCGCACCCCGCCGTGCGCATCGAGGCCGCCGGTACGCAGATCACCGAGCGACTGTCCTGGGACCAGGACACCGTCACCCACGAGCCCCAGGTCATCGGGCCGGCGACGCACCTGTGGACCCGCACCACGCTGCGGCCCGACGACATCGACGTGGCCCTCCTCTACGACGGCTTCACGTTCAACTGCGTCACCTGGATCGAGGCCCTCGGCTTCTGTGGCTTCGGTGAGGCGCAGGACTGGATCGACGGCGGCCGGACGATCGCGCTCGACGGCGCCCTCCCGCTCAACCCCCACGGCGGCCAGCTGTCCGAGGGCCGCACCCACGGCATGGGGTTCTTCCACGAAGCCGTCACCCAGCTGCGGGGCGAGGCCGGCGAGCGCCAGGTCGGCGACGCCGTCACCGCGGTGGTGGCCACCGGCGGTGGCACCCCGTCGAGCGCGGTCATCCTGCAGCAGCTCTAGGACGTGGACTCGCCGGTGTGGAGGAAGCCCTGGACGCGGTCGGCGGCGTCGCGGCTCGGCCCGCTCCACGACACCCGGCCGTGTTCCATCACGGCCACGTGATCGCACAGCTCCAGGGCGTGGGAGACGTGCTGCTCGATCACGAGCAACGCGGTGCCCGCATCGCGGAGGGTGGCGAGGGTGGCGTAGATCTGCTGCACGATGAGCGGGGCGAGCCCGAGCGACAGCTCGTCGGCGACGAGGATCTTCGGGCCGGCGACCAGTACCCGGGCCATGGCGAGCATGCGCTGCTCGCCACCCGAGAGGGTGCCCGCCACCTGGCGGCGCCGTTCGGCGAGGCGGGGGAACTGCTGGTAGGTCTCGGCCAGACCGTCCCGGACCCCGCGACGGCCGCGGAGCCGGTGGATGGACAGGACGAGGTTCTCCTCCACCGTGAGCGTGGCGAAGACCGATCGCCCTTCGGGGGCGTGCGCCACTCCGGAGGTGGCGAAGACATGCGTGGGTCGGCCGGTGAGGTCGGTGCCGTCGACCACGACGGCACCACCCGCGGGGGCGATCAGGCCCGACGCCACGCGGGCGATCGTGGTCTTGCCGGCGCCGTTGGGGCCCACCAGCGCCACCGCCTCGCCCGCCCCGACGGTCAACGAGACGTCGAAGAGGGCGCGGAACATCCCGTATCCGGCGTCGACGCCGCGCAGCTCGAGGGCCGGTGTCATGCGGGCACCTCCAGATCGCCGAGGTAGGCCTGGCGCATCTCGGTGCTGGCCATCACCTCGGCCGTGGGACCCGAGAGCAGCATCCGTCCGAAGTCGAGCAGGTAGCTCCGGCTGGTGAAGGACGTGACCAGCTCCACGTCGTGCTCGACCAGCAAGATGGCGAACCCGCGGTCCTCCTGCACCTCGCGCAGCGTGGTGGCCAGGGCCGCGGTCTCCGGGCGGTCGAGCCCCGAGGACGGCTCGTCGAGCAGGATCAACCGGGGCCGGGTCATCAGGGCGCGGCCGACCTCGACCAGTCGACCCTGGCCCAGGCTCAGCCGTTCGATCGGCTCGTCGGCGAGGGCACGGAGACCGAGCAGCTCGAGCATCTCGTCGGTGCGCACCAGCTCGTCGGGGCCGGGTCGGCCGCGGCGCAGGAGGTCTCCCCACCATCGATGGTCGTGGCGGGCGACGCGGTCGGCGATGACCAGGTGGTCGCGCACCGTCGAATCGGGGAACAGCTCGATGCGCTGGAACGTGCGGCCGATGCCGAGCCGGGCCCGCTTGTGGACGGCCAGCGCGGAGATGTCCTCGCCGTCGAACTCGACGGTGCCCTCCTGCGGGCGATCGAGACCGAGGATGCAGTTGAACAGCGTCGTCTTGCCGGCGCCGTTGGGCCCGATCAGGCCGACCCGTTCGCCTGCCTCGACCTCGATGTCGACGTGGATCAGCGCGTCGATGCCGGCGAATCGCTTGCCGATGCCCTCGGCGTGGAGGATGGCGGTCACGACACCGGCTCCCCGACCTCGGCGCGAGCGGTGGGGGTGGAGGTGGGCTCATCGTCCTGCCCCGTGGCGCCGGCCTTCCTCGCCCGCCGGGCCTGGGTCTGGGCCCGCACCATCTCGATGACCCCCTCGGGGTGCTTGGCGTACTGGATCGTGCCGAGACCGAACAGGATGAACTGCCACTTGGTGGAGATGGGGAACAGGCCCGGGATCCGGTCGGGACTGCGCAGGATCCAGGCCGTGAAGGTGCCTTGGAGGATCAGCCGGTCGGTCAGCGAGAACGCGGCCGCGCCGATGAGCGCGCCCATCGGACGACGGACGCCGAAGGTCACGACGAGGACGAGCCAGAACAGGGCGACGATCGGGGAGAAGTTCTTGTCGTAGCCGACGCTGCCCTGGTGCATGGCGACGACGGCGCCGCCGAGGCCGGCCACGAAGGCCGAGACGGCGAAGGCGATCACCCGACCGCGAGCGGGCGAGATGCCGATGGACTGCGCGGCGACCTCGCTGCCGCGCAGCGCCCGCAGCGTGCGACCGGTGTTGCTCTGCCCGAACAGGGTCACGCCGGCGGTGACCAGCACCAGGATCACGATGGCGAGCACGAGGAAGGCGCGGTCGCTGCCGAGGTCCCACGGGCCGATGACCGGACGGGGCACGACCTGGTTGGCGCTGCCGTCCTGGGTGCCGCCGACCCAGGCGAACTTGACCATCACCGAGTCGAAGAAGAAGGCGAACGCGAGCGTGGCGATGGCGATCCAGATGCCGTTCAGTCGCAGCAGGGGCAGCGACAGCAGCCCACCGATGACGGCGGCGATGACGGCGCCGATGAGGGCGCCGTAGAGGACCCCGATGTCGAAGCGGTCGGCCAGCTGGAACGTCGTCATCGCGCCCACGGCGGCGAACGCGCCCTGGCACAGCGAGATGTGGCCGGCGAAGCCGGTGATCACGGTGATCGACAGGTAGACGATGGCCAGCACGACGGCCTGGGTCACCAGGAAGGTCCAGACCGAATCGCCCCGCGTGAACACGACCGCAGCGGTCGCGGCGAGCACGCCGGCCACGACCAGGCGGCGGATGTTGGCCCGGGTCGCGGTCTCGACGACGTGGGCCTCCGACGTCGGCGGAGGGTCGACGCCGGACAGCGGATCGGTGCCGCGTTTGGATCGCCGCACGCTCGGCACCAGGACGAGGACGCCGAAGAGCACGACGAACGGGATCGCCGGCGTGAGGTTCTCCTGGATCGGCCGGAGCCAGGTCAGGTCCAGCGCCCACTTCGGGATGAACGTGTTGAAGACGGCGATGAGGATCCCGAGGCCGAGCCCGCCGGCGAAGGCACGGGGGAGGCTGACCAGCGACCCGACGGCTGCCGCGGCGATGGCCACGACCACGATGTTGAGGAAGTCGCCGGCCGCCAAGGAGTTGAAGCGGGGGGCGATCAGGACGCCGGCGAGTCCGGCGAACAGTGACGACAGCGCCCAGGCCGACGCCGAGACCCGATCGGCGTTGATGCCGTTGAGCTCGGTCATCCGCGGGCTCTCGACGACGGCGCGCATGCGCAGTCCGATGGCCGAGAACCGGAAGAGGGCGACCAGGGCCAAGGTGGCGATGATGGCCGCCGCCATGGCGACGAGCTCGTTCCGGCTGAAGGAGTACACGCCCCACACGTCGTAGAAGACGTTGTTGCCGCGAGGTGCGATGCCCTCGGGGGTCTGTCCGCCGGTGGGTTCGAACCCGATGGCCAGGTCGGCCACCGCGGGGAGCGCGACGGTCAGCCCGATGGCGACGACGAGGCCGGCGACCGGTGGCGCGGTGCGCAGGTGGCGGAACACCAGCCGTTCGAGCACCACGCCGAGCAGGGGCGCCAGCACCAGCACCGAGAGGACGAACGCCGGCACGATCGGCCAGCCCCAGCTGGTGTGGGTCTTGAAGTAGAAGATCGCCGAGACGTAGGCCTGGGCGCCGAAGGCGAGGTTGAAGACGCCCGACGTCTTGTAGGCCAGGACGAAGCCGAGGGCGACGAGGGCGTAGACCGTTCCGGGCGGCGCTCCCTGGAGCACCGCCCGGAACAGATCCTCACCGATCGACGCGAGCACGGCGGGTCGAGAAGGTGTTGGTCACGGAACCCGGGTTCAGCCGACCTGGGTGGGCTCGGTCCACTCGTTCAACGGTAGATCCCAGCAGTTGAACGGCTTCGACGGGTCGCCCTCGAGCTGGAGCGAACCGTCGTGGACGGTCAGGTAGCTGAAGCAGACCGTGGACGGTTCCTGTGGATCAGGAGCGTTGTGGGCCGTGGTCCAGTCGACCGGAGGGGCCAGGAGACCGTCCGCGGTGAAGTCGGTGATCTGGTTGGTCGAGGAGACCACCTTGGCCCGGTCGAACTGGGGCCCGGCCGCCAGGAGCCCGGTGACGGCCAGGTCGGCCGACATCCAGCCCTGGATGGCGTAGTCGTTGATCTCCGCCCCGCTCTTGTTCAACCACTCGGTCATGGTCGGCAGGATCGAGTCGCCCGGATCGGCCTCCACGGGGCGATACGGCACCGACAACAGGTCGCCCTCGAGGAGGTCGGCATTGCTGGAGATGAAGTTCGTGTCCCCGTAGCCCTGGGGGAGGACGACGGTGACCGAGTCGCCCACGCCCTGGCGCTGGAGCTCCTGCTCGAGGGTCAGCGCGCTCTTCTGGTCGATGCACGTCGTGATGTAGTCGACCCCCGCTTGCTTCATCGCCGTGACCTCGGGGGCGATCCCGTTGGGGAACCCGAAGGCGAGGTTGTCGTTCTTGTACAGGAACTCGACGCCGGCACCGGGGCCGAAGGTGTTGATCTCGGACTCGTTGAGGTTCACGCAGTCCTTCGACGCCTGTGACACCCCGAACCCGAGCGATGCCGCCTTCGACTTCCCGGCGAGCACGGCCCCGTACGTGCTGGCCGGAGACTCGCAGTCGGTGCACCTCGTCCCGCTCGGGACGTAGATGTTGTCGAAGCCGTCGGCGTCCTGGGAGGCGGGGAACGTCGTGTACAGGGGGACGCCGGAGTCGCCCACGTCGGCGTAGCCGTCGTAGAGCAGCGGGGCGCTGAAGATCCCGAAGATGCTGTCGTCGTCGATCAGGTCGAGCAGCTTGACCTTGGTGTTGGTCAACTCGTCGTCCTCGACCCGGCTGAGCTTCAGGTCACGGCCGTGGATGCCGCCCAGACTGTTGCGGTAGTCGAAGTAGGCCTGCACGCCGGCCTGGTAGCACTCGAGCAGGCAGTACCCGAGCGGGTTCGACGGACCGGTGCCCAACACGGCGAAGTCGATCTCGGTGTCGGTCACACCGGGCACGCCCTGGATGGGCTGGAACTCGCCGATGTCGGGCCCGTTGCCCGCCGTGGTCGTGGTGGATCCACCGCTGGCTGCGGTCGTCGACGTGGTGCCGGCGCTCTGGTCGGTGTCGTCTCCCGAATTGCCGCAGGCGGCGAACAGGAGACCACCGGCCAGGAACAGGGCGACCGTGCGCCGTCCTCGAGCCGGTGTCCTACGTGACGTGGTGGTCATCGACATCCTCCGATGAGTGGTGCAAATGGCGCGGCTGACCGTGTCGCGACCGGGGGCGGAGTACCGTTCTCCATCCTCACCGCCGCCGGAGCGGCCCCCCTGATCCGATCGTGAGAACTATACTCTCCCTGCAGGAGAGCACAAGTTGCATCAGGCGGAGTGCAGGAGGGCAGACTGTCGACATGGGCTTCTGGAATGACTCCAACCTGCTCCTCGTCGACGGCACGCTCGTCCCCGGCCAGGACGGGGCGACGTTCACGTCGATCAATCCCGCCACCGAGGAGGTGGTCGGCGAAGCAGCCGACGCCACCGTCGCCGACGCCGAGCGGGCCATCGCCGCGGCGCGGCGGGCCTTCGACGAGACGACCTGGTCGACCGATGCGACGCGCCGCGCCGAGTCGCTGCGCCAGCTGGCCGCCGCCATGCGAGACAACCTCGAGGAGCTGCGCGAGCTGACGGTCCGCGAGGTCGGCGTGCCGATCGCCATGACCAGCGGGCCCGCCCTCGAAGGGCCGATCGAGATCCTCGACTTCTACGCCGACCTGGCCGAGGCCTACGACGGGACCGTCGACCTCGGCACCCACGAGGCCTACGGCGGCCTCCACCGCCGGATCATCCGGCGCGAGCCCTACGGGGTGGTCAGCGCCATCTCGGCGTACAACTACCCCACCCAGCTCAACCTGGCCAAGCTCGGCCCGGCCCTGGCGGCCGGGTGCACCGTGGTGCTCAAGGGCGCCCCTGACACGCCGCTGATCACCCTCGCCCTCGGGAAGCTGATCGCCGAGCACACCGACATCCCGGCCGGCGTGGTGAACGTGCTGGCGTCCAGCGCGGTCGAGCCCGGTGTCGTGATGACCACCGACCCCAACGTCGACATGATCACGTTCACCGGTTCCACCGCAGTGGGGAAGTCGATCATGGCCGCGGCCAGCGACACGTTGAAGAAGACCTTCCTCGAACTGGGCGGCAAGTCGGCCATGGTCGTGCTGGACGAGGCCAACGTCGACGGCGGCGCCTTCGGGTGCTCGATGGCGGCCTGCTCGCACGCCGGCCAGGGCTGCGCCATCACGTCGCGGCTGGTCGTGCCCCGGGCGAACCTCGACCAGGCGGTCGAGATGGTCCGGTCGATCTTCCAGGACCTCCAGGTCGGCGATCCGTTCGACCCCGCCACCTACCTCGGCCCGCTGATCAACGAGCGGCAGCGCCAGAAGGTGCAGGGCATGGTCGACCGTGCCGTGGCCGCCGGCGCCACCGTCGTCACCGGTGGCGCGGCCACCGACCACGAGCGCGGGTTCTTCTACCAGCCCACCCTGATCGTCGGCGCCGACGAGGACAGCGAGATCGCCCAGGACGAGGTGTTCGGACCCGTCCTGGTCGTCCTGGCCCACGACGGCGACGACGACGCCGTGCGCATCGCCAACAACTCGCGCTACGGCCTGTCGGGCGGCGTGCTGTGCGAGGACGAGGATCGTGCCGTGGAGGTGGCGAAGCGGATCCGCACCGGCACCATCAGTGTCAACGGCGGCATGTGGCACGCCCCCGACGCGCCCTTCGGCGGCTACAAGCAATCGGGCATCGGCCGCGAGAACGGCACCGCCGGCCTCGAGGAGTTCCTCCAGACCAAGCTCCTCGCCACCCCCGCCGACTCCTGAAACTGGACGCGCCTACGGTTCTCAGTAGCTCTTGGGGAGGCCCAGGACGCTGGTGCTGATGTAGTTGCAGACCATCTCCTGGCTCACCGGCGCGATCTTCATCAGGCGGGCCTCGCGCCAGTAGCGCTCGACGTGGTACTCGCGGGCGTAGCCCATGCCCCCGTGGGTCTGCACGGCGCGGTCGCAGGCGAAGAACGCCGCCTCGGCCGCCAGGTACTTGGCCGTGTTCGCCGCTTCGCCCGACGGCAGCCCGGCGTCGAACCGCCACGACGCCTCGCGCACGGCGAGGGCGGCGGCGTGCAGCTTCATGTGCGCTTCGGCGAGTGGGAAGGCGATTCCCTGGTTCTGCCCGATGGGCCGGCCGAACACGACGCGCTCCTTGCCGTAGGCCACGGCCCTCGCCATGGCCGCCCGCCCGATGCCCAGCGCTTCGGATGCGATCAGGATCCGTTCGGGGTTGAGCCCGTCGAGCAGGTAGCGGAACCCCTCGCCCTCCTCGCCGATCCGCCGGCTCACCGGCACCCGCAGGCCGTCGTAGCGGACCTCGCAGGAGACCACGGCGTTGCGCCCCAGCTTGGGGATCGGCGTGATGTCGACCGCCGGGTCCTGGAGGTCGACCAGCAGCAGTGTCATCCCCTGGGTCGGCTTCTCGCACTCGTCCCGCGGTGTGGTCCGGACCAGCAAGAGGCACAGCTCGCAGTAGGGCGCCTTCGTGGTCCACACCTTGGCGCCGGTGACGACGTACTCGTCGCCGTCGCGCACGGCGCGGGTGCGGATCGACGTGGTGTCGGTGCCGGCGTCGGGTTCGGTGACGCCGAACGCCACGTGCAGATCGCCCGTGGCGACGCGGGGCAGGACCTCGGCGACCAGTTCCGGTGAGCCGTAGCGCCGCACCGGCTCCATCCCGAAGATCGACAGGTGCACGGCCGAGCAGCCGTTCATGGCCGCGCCCGACGCCGCGATCTCCTCCAACATGATCGAGGCCTCGGTGATGCCGCGGCCGCCCCCGCCGTGCTCCTCGGGGATGGCGATGCCGACCCAGCCGCCCTCGGCCAGCGCGGCGTAGAAGTCCCACGGGAACTCGTGGGCCTCGTCCTTCTCCGACCAGTACTCGTCGGGGAAGTCGGCGCAGATCCGCCGGATGCCCTCCCGGATCGCCTCGTGGTCCTCGGATGGGCTGAAGTCCATCACCGCTCGCCTCCTGCAGTCGTGTCGTCGCGCACCTGGGCCCGGAGGTCGTCCTTGACCACCTTGCCCGCCGCGTTCACCGGCAGGGCGTCGATGAACGCCACCCGCCGCGGCACCTTGTAGTTGGCCATGTGCTCGCGGCTCCACGCCACGATCTCGTCGGCATCGGGCCGGTGGCCGGCACGGGGGACGACCCAGGCCATGGCCACCTCGCCCATGCGGTCGTCGGGGATGCCGACGACCGCGACCTGGGCGATGTCGTCGTGGCGCAGCAGGGCGTTCTCGACCTCGGCCGGGTACACGTTGAACCCACCGACGATGATCATGTCCTTGAGCCGGCCGACGATGGTCACGTAGCCGCGCTCGTCCATGGTGGCCAGGTCACCGGTGTGCAGGAAGCCGTCGGCGTCGATGGCCTCGGCGGTGGCATCGGGGTCGTCGAGGTAGCCCTGCATGACGCTGTAGCCCCGGACCAGCAGCTCGCCGGTCTCGCCGGTGGCCACCGGCGTGCCGTCGCGGTCGGCCACCACCAGTTCGAGGTCGCGTGTGGCGCGGCCGGCGGTGGTGGCGATGGTCTCGGCGTCGTCGCCCGGCTGGGAGATGGTGGCCGTCCCCGCCTCGGTGAGGCCGTAGCCGGTGAGGATGCGGGAGAACGGAAGCCGCTCGCGCATCTCCTCGATCAGCGTCACCGGGATGTCGGCCGCGCCCGTGACCGCCACCCGCAGCGACGAGATGTCGTGGTCGGCCAGGCCGGGGTGATCGAGCATCGTGCGGTAGATCGTCGGTGCGCCGGGGAACACGGTGATGTGCTCGCGCTCGATGATCTCGCACACCCGGTCGACGTCGAACACGGCGACGGGGAAGACGGTGGCGCCTCGCAGGAAGCTGGCCAGCCACCCCGCCTTGTACCCGAACATGTGGAAGAACGGGTTCACGATGAGGTAGCGGTCGCCCGGTTCGAGGCCGGCGTAGTCGCACCAGTCGTTGAACTGGCGCACCGTCTGGGCGTGGGTCATCACCACGCCCTTGGGCCGTCCCGTGGTGCCCGACGTGAACAGCACGTCGCTGGGATCGTCGGGCCGCACCGATTCGAGCCGGGCGATGGCGGCGTCCTCTGCCACCGCGGCGCCGGCGGCCACGAAGTCGTCCCATGACTGCGTGGGCGGGTGGGTGCTGCGCTCGCCCGCCGGCAACGATCCGGGCAGCAGCACGATGCGCTCGAGGTCAGGGAGCGGAGCGCCCTCCGTGTCGAGCATGGCGACGGTGTCGGTGTCGAGGAAGCCGATGGAGGTGAGCAGCACCTTCGCCTTCGAGGCGGTCAGTAGGTGGGTGGCCTCGGCGCCCTTCCACCGGGTGTTCACCGGGGTGAGGGCGGCGCCGGCGCAGTGGGCGCCGAGGGCAGCCACGATCCACTCCAGCCCATTGGCCGCCCACACCGCGACCCGGTCGCCGGGGCCGACGCCGGATGCCATCATCGCCCGCGTCGACTCGAGCACCCGGTCGCGCAGCTGGGTGTAGGTGACCCGGGTGTCGCCGTCGACGACCGCCTCGGAGTCGCCACGTGCCGCGACGGTGCGCATGAATGCGGCGGGGATCGTGTCCGTCACGAGCGAGAGCCCTCCTGTCCCGGAGATGAGAATGGCATGTCAGAGCTCCACCAGGCGCGGCGCGCCGTCGCGGGCCAGCAGGTCGGCGCCGATGTCGGCCGGCAGCGAGCTCGCCGAACCGAAGAGCGTGTCGAGGACCAGGGTCCGCTTGAGCCACCGGTGGAACCGGTGATCGGTCGTGAACCCGATTCCGGCCAGGACCTGCTGGGCGTGGGTGGCCGTGGTGCGGGCGGCGTGGCCCGCCAATGACTTGGCGAGGGTGGCGACGAGCGGATCGGCGTCGTCGGTGGCGACATCGGCAACCGCGGCCGCGCCCTCGATCTGCACCAGCGCCTCGGCCAGCTTGTGGCGGACGGCCTGGAACGAGGCGACGGGGCGGCCGAACTGCTCGCGGTCGACGGCGTGCTGGCGCGCCATCTCGAGCATCGTGCGCGACGATCCGACGAGCTGGTGGGCGAGCGCGGCGCGGGCGGCGGCAACCGCGTGGTCCCAGGCCCAGGTGCCGTCGAGCGTGGTCACGGCATCGGCGTCGAGGTCGATGCGGAGCCGGCCGTACGTCGGGGCGGGGTCGAGCCCGGTGAAGTCGGGGGCCCGGACCAGCGACGCATCGACGGTGGCGAGCTCGATGCCGGCTCCGGTGTCGATCGGCACGATCGCGGTCGTGGCCTCATCGATCCGGCGCGAGACGATGCCGTCCACGACGATGCGACTCCCGTGGCGGCGGCCGGGCGCGGCCGAGCGGTGCGGCGCCGGCACGACGACGCCGGTGGCGAGCGAGACGTCGAGTCCGAGGGCGCGGGCCAGCACGTCGTCGAGCAGGGCGGCGTCGGACCCGGTGGTGCCGAGCGCAGTGAACGCCATGGCGGCGCCCTGTGCCGGCGCAGCCACGACGAGCTCGTCCCATCCGAGGTCGAACAACGCGGTGGTGACCGCGTCGGAGGACGCGGTGTCGAGCATCGCCGCCTCGAAGCCGATGGCGAGCGCGGCGAGGTCGTCCGGATCCACGAGCGCGCTCACGGGCGACACCGGTCGGAACGGCTCATGCGTCGGGTCCCAGGTCGAGCAGGCGGCGGGCCACGATGTTGCGCTGGATCTCCCCGGTGCCGCCGTAGATGGTGGCCGCCTTTGAATAGAGGTAGTCCTCCCGCCAGGCCGCGGCGACGGGACCGGGGTCGAACTCGATCACCCCCGGGAGCAGGTCGTGGGCGGCCTCGAGCAGCTGCTGCTCGGCCGCCGCGATGAGGATCTTGTCGATCGACGTCTCGGCGCCCAGCGGCTCGCCCGCGGCCAGCCGGTGCTGGGTGGCGCGGGATCGCATGCGGAAGGCGAACACGGCCTGGAACGCCTCGCCCAGGGTCGCAGCCGCCGTGGCCGGCGCATCGTCGGCCGCGGCCACCTGCGCTACCAGATCGTCGCACCGCCGGAGGAGGTGGGCGCCGCGGTGCCAGAACGTGGTCGACCGCTCGTAGGGCAGGACGTCCATCGCCACCTGCCAACCGCGGCCCACCGCACCGAGGACACGGTCCTCGGGGACGAACACGTCGTCGAAGAACACCTCGCAGAACTCGAGTCGCCCGTGCTGGGTCTCGATGGGTCGGTAGGTGAGGCCATCGGAACCGATGTCGACGAAGAAGGCGGTGATGCCGCGGTGGGCGCTGGCCGGCTCACCGGTACGAGCGAGCAGCACGCAACGTGTGGCGTACTGGGCGTAGCTGGTCCAGACCTTCTGCCCCGTGATGCTCCAGCCACCGTCGACTGCCGTGGCCCGGCAGGTGAGCGAGGCGAGATCGCTGCCGGCGCCCGGCTCGGAGAAGCCCTGGCACCACATCTCCTCGCCCGAGAGCAGTGGCGGGACCACGGTGGCCACCAGCTCGGGCGACGCGACCGAGATCACCGTGGGGGCGAGCACCTCGATCATCGACCAGCACCCGGGGTCGGCGAGCTGGCGGGCCGCGACCTCCTCACCGACGACCGCGCGCAACAGCGGCGGTCCACCCAGTCCGCCGACCGCCTCGGGCCACCCGTGGCGGCCGAACCCGGCCTGCCACAGCGCACGCTTGACGCGGAAGTACTGCGCCATCTGCTCGTCGAGCGTGCCCGCGCCGGGGAACGGCGGCCGCAGCTCGTCGGCCTCGTCGAGCCACGCGGTCAGCTCCCGGCGGAACGCAGTGGTGTCCATCCGAGACGCGGTTCTACAGGACCGGTTCGTACACCATCTGCAGGTCGGCAGCCCCGCTGTCGGGCACCCGCGGCTGGCGCCACGCCTCCACGGGGAACGACACCTCGCCGAGGGCGAAGCACAGCTGCATCAGGTGACGCACGTCGTCGGGGAGGTCGTCGATGTCGAAGGAGTCGCAGTACTCGATGATCTCGTCGAGGCGGGGCATCATGGCGTCGTAGAACGCCTGCATCTCGTCCATGGTCGAGGCCAGGCGCTTCTCGTAGCGCTCGCGCCAGGTCTCGAGGACCCAGTCGCGGAACGGAGCCAGGTCGGCGAAGCCGTCGGGGAGGGTGGCGGTGTCGGTCATCGGGTTCCTCTCAGGCCGTGGCCGTCGCCGGCATCCACGGGTAGCTGGCCGGCCGGCCCCCGGCCTCGACCTGGGCCCGGACCGCCTGGTGGTGGTGCCGGCACAGGATCTCCTGGTCGTTGAGCATGAAGGTGTCGACCACGCCGGCCTCGATCATCGACTGGGTGGCCTCGAGGGTGTTGGCGTCCTGGAACGCGTACTCCTTGAACACCGAGAACGCGTACTCCTGGGCGATGCGATCGCGTGCCGTCTTCGGCGGGACGAAGTAGAGCGACGTCTCGAAGACGTGCTTGCTCGGGCCCGTGGGCCAGTAGTGGTAGGTGAGGTACCAGCCCGGTTCCCAGATGAGGATCATGAAGTTGGGCCAGACGAGGAACGAGTCGGTGCCCCAGGCGCGGTGGCCCGACGGGTTCACGAGCGGGGGCAGGTCGGCGTTGTTTTCGATGGCGTCGGGCTTGTCCCACGGCCCGAACAGTCCGCTGCGGAACTTGTTCTCGATCGGGCGGACCATGTTCGGATCCTTGGGCGGCGCCATCCCACCCCAGGACGACACCATCGAATGGGGGCTGAACAGCTCGTAGTGCAGGGCCTCGAAGCCCATGGAGGCGAGCTTGGCCGCCTCCTCGCCGGCCGCCTGGCGCTGGTGGAGGATCGGGGCGTGGTAGAACTCGACGAAGGCGTCGATGAACAGCTTCCAGTTGCTGTTGATCTCCGAGCGCACCTTGTAGCGCTGGGTCATCTCGCCGTACGGGTAGCCGGCGAGCCCCTCGGCGATCGGTCCCAGTGCCTCGGCCAGCGTCTGCTGCGGCTCGGGGTCGAGGTTGACGAAGATGAACCCCTCCCAGACGTCGCAGGCCACCGGCACGAGACCGAGCGAGTCCTTGTCGAGGTCGAAGAACTCCGACTCCTGTTGGACGAAGTTGAGCGAGCCGTCGAGGTTGTAGCGCCAGGCGTGGTACTTGCAGGTGAACTGCCGGCACATCCCCGAGGTCTCCTCGGTGGGGAAGTCGTCCCACACCAGCTTGTTGCCGCGGTGGCGGCAGACGTTGTGGAACGCCCGGACCGTGCCGTCGGTGTCCTTGACGATGATGATGCTCTTGCCGGCCCACGGGAACTCCTTGGTGAAGTAGCTCCCGGTGCGGGGCAGCTCCTCCACCCGACCCACGTTGAGCCACTCCTTCAGGAAGATCGTGTCGATCTCCTGCTGGTAGTAGTCGGGGTCGTAGGAGTCGCGGTAGGAGATCGGGCCGGTTCCGAGTCCCGGGTAGTGCTCGGTCCAGCTGCCTTCGGCGGGCTTGGTGAAGTGGGCCATGCGAGCTCCTCGAGAGTTGGCCGTGAAAGTCACTTGCAAAAAGAGAGAATATGATTTCCGCCCCGCGATGGCAAGCCCCCAGCGTGCGTTCCGCTCAGAGGTCCTCGTAGACGATGGAGACCGATTGGCTCTGCGGCAGCGATTGGCAGGTGAGGACCCACCCCTCCTCGACCTCGGCCGGCGTGAGGGCGTCGTTCACCCGCATCGTCACCGACCCCTCGGTGAGCATCGCCATGCAGGTGGCGCAGTTGCCCTGCTGGCAGGAGTAGGGCGGGTTGAGGTCGGCCCGTCGGGCCGCTTCCAACACGGTGTCGCCCGGCACGTGCGTGAGCACGTGGCGCTTGCGCCGGATGGTGATGGTGAGCGTGGTGGCCTCGTCGGCGGGTCCGGTGGCGCCGGCGGGCTCCGGGGCCGGAACGGCGGGGATCTCGGTGTTCACGAACCGTTCGATCGACACGCGGTCGGCCGCGATGCCGGCGGCCGCGACGCCGGCCTCGACGAGGTCCATGAACGGTGTCGGGCCGCAGATGAACACGTCGGCATCGGTGTCGGTGCCGACGAAGGCCGTGATGTCGTCGGCCGTGAGGTAGCCCGCATCGTCGTCGCGGTGGTGCCGGACCGTGAGCCGCTCAGGATGGGCGCGGGCGAGCTGGGACAGCTCGTGGTGGAAGATGATCGAGTCGTGGTCTCGGTTCGCGTCCAGCAGCCGGATCGGGCGGCTGCCGCGGGCCAGCACCTGCTTGACGATGGAGAACACCGGCGTGACGCCGCTTCCTCCGCAGAAGGCGAGGATGGGTGCATCGCCGTCTCGCTCGCAGAACGCGCCGGCCGGCGGCATCAGGTCCAGCACGTCGCCGGGCGCCACGTGGTCGAGGAGCCAGTTCGACACCATCCCGCCCGGCACGCGCTTGACGGTGAAGGCGAGGTGGTCGTCGGTGGCGGGCGCGCTGGACATGGAGTAGCAGCGCTGCATCTCCGTGCCGTCGACGGTGACGCGGACGGTGCAGAACTGGCCCGGGCGGTAGGTGTAGAGGTCGGTCAGCTCGCCGGGGACGTCGAACACGAAGGTCCGCGTGTCGGCGGTCTCGTCGACGATCTCCCGCACGGGGATCGGATGATGCGCGTGGCGACGGACGGTCGCCTCGTGCCCGTTCGCCTCGTCGACCATCGATCGAACCTCCTCCTCGATGATGACGCCTGAGTATGTCACTCTACAGGAACGCGAACGATGTTCTCACGCCGCGGTGAACTCGAGGTGGAGCTCGGTGAGGCCGCGCAGGATCCAGGTCGGCTCGTAGCGGAAGTGTCGGTCGCCGGCCGGGCCGTGGTGCTCCTCCGACAGCCGGATGTCGCGGGTGCGGTCGAGGATGCGCTCGATGCTGATGCGTCCCTCGGCCCGGGCCAGCGGACCACCGGGGCACGAGTGGACGCCCCGGCCGAAGGCGATGTGGGCCTGGGCGTTGGCCCGGTCGACCTGGAACTCGTGCGGGCACTCGAAGCGACGGGGATCGCGGTTGGCGGCGCCGTTGAGCAGCATCACCGGCGTCCCGGCCGGGATGTCGACGCCTCCCACCGTGGTGGAGCGCTTGGTGAGGCGAAAGTCGGTCTTCACCGGGCTCTCGGTGCGCAGGGCCTCCTCGATGAAGTTCGGGATCAGGTCCCGGTCGGCCCGCAACTGGTCCTGGAGCTCGGGGTGCTCGGCGAGGTGCTTCAACGCCGCGGCCAGCAGCCGTGCCGTGGTCTCCTGGCCGGCCGCGAAGAGGAAGGTTGCCGTGCGCACGACCGCAGCGACGTCGGGCGTGGCGCCGTCGGGATAGGTGGCCAGGGCGAGGTCGGTGAGGACGTCGGTGCGAGGGTGCTGTCGCCGGTCCTCGATGTAGTCGGCGAACCAGCCGTCGAGCCACGCCAACGGGTTCAGCTCGTCGCCGTGCTGGTTGCCGGCGCCGACCGTGCCCACGCCCTTGGTCAGCCCGAAGCCCTCGCGGAAGCGCTGGTGGTCCGCTTCCGGCACGCCCAGCAGGTCGGCGACGGCCAGCATGGCGAAGGGTTGGGCGTAGGTGGTGATGAACTCGCAGTGCCCGTCGGCCACGAACTGGTCGAGCTCCTGGTCGGCGAGCCGCCACATGAACGCCTCGTTCTGCTTGAGCCGCCGCGGGGTGATCAGCCGCATGAGCAGGGCCCGCTCGTGGGTGTGTTCGGGCGGATCCATCGTCACCATGTGCTCGAACATCGGGAGCTGGTCCCGGTGGCGCGCGATCAGCTCGCTGATGTCGTCACCTTCGAGGGGGACCGGGAACGGCGCGAAGGGCCCGACCACCGAGTTGCACGACGAGAAGGCGTCGGTGTTCCGGTAGACCTCGTGAGCCTCGTCGTATCCAGTCACGGCGACCACGCCGAGGTGGGGGAGGGCGAGCACCGGGCACTCGGCGCGCAACTGCTCCAGGTACGGGTACGGGTCGCCGACGAGCGACTCGTCACTGAAGTAGTCGATCGTCGTCCAGTCGCTCATGGCTGGTCTCCTCGGTGTCGGCGGTCGCCGCACTTCTGGCATCCGCGTTCTCGGCATCCGCGTTTTGGCGTCCGCCAAAAAAGTCTGTGCGACTGCTTAGCAGCTGTGTCGCCACGTGGCAAGGTGTGCGGGTGGCATCCCGGGACGGCCGTCGCAGCACCTCGCGCCGCATCGGCGCGGCCGATTCGAAGACACGCCTCCAGCTGGTCGATGCCGCCGAGCAGCTCATGGTCGAAGAAGGCTATGCCGCGGTCACTTCCCGCCGGGTCGGTACCAAGGCCGGCCTGAAGCCGCAGCTGGTCCATTACTACTTCCGCTCGATGGACGACCTCTTCCTCGAGGTGTTCCGCCGCCGGGCCGACGCCAACATCGCCCGCTTCGAGCGCGAGATCGCCGCCGACCCGTCGCTGGCGACGCTGTGGCGGCTCAGCGCCGATACCCGCGGCGCGGTCTTCACCATCGAGTTCGCCGCGCTGGCCAACCACCGCAAGGCGATCCGGACCGAGGTCGCCCGTTATGCCGAGCGCTACCGCGCCGCCCAGCTCGAGGCGCTGTCGTCCGTCCTCGCCACCGAGCGGATCTCCGCCGAGGGGCTGCCCCCCACGGTCGTCCTCCTGCTCATGACCGGCCTGACCCAGATCCTCGCGCTCGAGGAGGCCCTCGGCATCACCGCCGGCCATCGCGAGGTCGTCGATTTCGTGGAACGGGCGATCGCCGACCTGGACACGCCGACCTGAGTCGAGCCGGGCAGCCGTCCGCGTGCTGGCGCACGTTCTGGGCTGCCCGCCGCGCCGTGGTGGTCAGGTCGGCGCCAGGTCGTCGTCGAGTGGTGTCCGGCAGGCCCGCATCATCATGGCGAGGGTGTCGTAGGCGCCGACGGTGAACACGAGATCGAGGAGTTGCTGCTCGTCGAGCGCATCGCCGAGCGCCGCCCACGTCTCGTCGCCGATGGTGGCCTCCGACACCAACTCGTCGACCGCTCGGATCAGCGCGGCGTCGGCGGAGCTCCACCCGGGGGCGTCGGGGCCCGACCGCACCCGAGCGAGAGCGTCGTCGTCGATCCCGTGGTCGCCGGCGAGCACGGCGTGCTGGGCCCACTCGTAGTCGGCGTCGCGGAGCGCGGCGACCCGGAGCACGATCAGCTCGCGCTGGCGGGCCTCGAGCGTCGTCATGTTGAGGACGTGGCTGTTGAACACCATGAAGGCCCGGGTGAGCTCCGGATGGTGGGCGAAGGTGCCGAGCACGTTGAGCCCCTTCGGCCGCCCCTCGGTCGGCGGGAGGGGATGGCGCGGATCCGTCGGGCGCAGGGGAGCGAGCGCCTCTCGCATCTCGGCCGGCCAGGCGCGAGGCGGGAGGGGGGCGATGCGTGGGGTGACGGTGTCGTCGTCCGGCGCCATCGGTCGAGTATGGCGTACTGCCACGGAGCGGGTCCGCGATCCGGAGCCGGTTGCGCGTGGCCTCGGTTGACCTAGGTTGCGCCCATGCGTTTCGGTCTCGATGTCGCTCAACAACGGATGCCCTGGGACGAGCTGGTGCGGCGGGTGCAGTTCGCCGAGGAGCTGGGCTTCGACGGCGCGTGGGGCTTCGACCACTTCGAGCCGATGTACGGCGAGGGACCGGGCGAGACGTTCGAGGGCATGACGACGCTCGCCGCCCTGGCCGGCATGACGTCGCGCATCCGGCTGGGTCTGCTGGTCACGGGCGTGACGTACCGCCATCCGTCGGTGTTCGCGGCCCAGGCCGTCACCATCGACCACGCCTCGCACGGCCGCCTCGAGCTGTCACTCGGCGCGGCGTGGCACGGCGACGAGCACCACCAGCTCGGGATCCCGTTCCCGTCGACGTCGACCCGCTTCGACCTGCTCGAGGATGCGCTCGAGATCGTGACGCGGCTGTTCACCGGCGAGGTCGTGTCCTACGACGGCCGGGTCGTCTCGCTCCACGACGCCCAGGTGCGACCGACACCGGTCCAGTCGCCGCGGCCGCCGATCTGGATCGGTGGGAGCGGCCCCCGCCGCACCCTGCCGCTCGTGGCGCGGTACGCCGACGTCTGGCACTCGTGGGGATCACCGAGCTCGCTGCGGGAGGCCAACGAACGCGTCGATCAGCTGGCCACCGAGGCAGGGCGCGATCCGGCGTCGATCATGCGGGCCAGTTCGCTCTCCCTCGACGACCTGGAGACCGCACGCAAGCACGCCGCCAAGTGGTACGACGCCGGCTGCGGTTACCTCGTGTGCGGCTGGCCCGATGCCGGCCGCGACCAGGTCGAGGCCTTCGTCCGCGACGTCATGCCCGAGTTCACGGACGAGGACACGCCTGCAGCTTCGGCCCTCGAACCCGGTTCCGGGACGCGTGACACGCCGCAGACGTTGATCACCGCGTCCCAGAACGGAGCTCCCTGGTTCTGGGACGCGGGATGCTCCAGCAGGAGCGTCGGGCGCGTCCCAGAACGGAGCGATCCCGGGCGGACCGGATCAGGGGGCGGCGTACCCGCCGTCGACGACGAGTGCCGAGCCAGTCGTCCAGGCCGACGCGTCGCTCGCCAGGTAGGCGTACGCACCCACCAGGTCATCGGCCGACCCCAGCCCCAGCGGATGCCGGCCGGCGATGGCGTCGAGAGCCGCCGCGGGCAGTTCGTCGTGGATGGCGGAGCGGAAGGTGCCCGGGCACACGCAATTGACCCGGATCCCGTCCCGGGCGTATTCGACCGCCGCCACCTTGGCCAGGTGGATGACCGCCGCCTTGGTGGCGCAGTACGGCGCGGCGTGCGACCACGCGGTGAGCCCCGACACCGAAGCCGTCAGCACGATCGACCCAGACTGCTGCTGGCGCATGACCGGGACCGCGGCCCGGATGCCGTTGACCGCACCGAGGAGGTTGACGCGGAACGCTCGCTCCCAGTCGTCGGTCGACAGGTTGTGGATGCGGCCGTTGGGCGAGAGCACGCCCGCGTTGCTGATCAGCACATCGAGCCGCCCGAAGCGCTCGACGGCGCGTGCCGCCACCGCTTCGACCTGGTCGACGTCGCTGACGTCGGCCACCATCGTCTCGACGCCGCCGTGGACCTCGCCGAGTCCGTCGACCGTGGCATCGAGGGACGCCTCGCTGACGTCGCTCAGCACGACGTCGCTGCCGGGTTGCCCGGCGAAGTGCGCGGACAGCGCGCCGCCGAGGGCGCCGCCCGCGCCGGTGATGGCAATGACCGTCATGACAGCAGGTACCCCCCGTCGACGTGCAGGACCGTTCCGGTGATGAAGGCGGAGGCCTCCGACGCCAGGAACAGGTAGGCGCCGGCCAGGTCGGCGGCCGTGCCCCACCGCTCGAGCGCGGTGTGACCGAGGATGGCCGCTTCCCGCGCCGGGTTCCGCTTCCACCCGTCGGCCAGGGGCGAGTCGAACCAGCCCGGGGCCACCACGTTGACGGTGACACCGGCCGGGGCGAGATCGAGCGCCAGCGCCTTCGCCAACGCGACCAGCCCGGCCTTCGAGGCGCTGTAGGCGCTGAGCCCCTTGCCGGGTCGGTCCCCGAGCACGGACCCGGTGAAGATGAGCCGGCCTCCGTCGCCCAGGACGTTCGCCGCGGCCCGCGCGCCGAGGAACGATCCCGTGAGGTTGACCTCCACCACCTCACGCCAGACCGCAGGATCGGTGCCGAGCGGGCCGGCCACGACGGGTGAGATGCCGGCGTTGCAGATCCAGACGTCGACGCCACCCCACTCGGCCCGGGTGGCCTCGGCGACGGCTTGGTTGAACTCGGCGTCGGTCACGTCGCCGGGACACACCAGCGACGGCCCGGGCAGCTCGGCGGCCGTCTCCTTGAGGGCGGCCTCGGTGCGAGCGACTAGAGCCACCGAGGCGCCAGCCTGGGAGAAGGCGTGGGCCAGCACCCGGCCCAGGCCTCGGCTGGCGCCGGTGAGCACCACCCGCTTGTCCCGGACTTCGCCCCCGCGTGGGAAGGAGCGTGGGATCTCGATCGGTTCGCTCATGGCCCTTCCCGGTCTTGTACCGACCAGTACAGTACCTCGTTCATGTTCTCGGACGACGACCTCCTCGAGATGCACCGGCGCATGCTGCTGATCCGTGGGTTCGAGACACGGGTCTCCGACCTGTACCGGGACAGCGAGATCCCCGGCTTCGTGCACCTGTCGGTGGGCCAGGAGGCCTCGGCGGTGGGGGCGTGCTGGCCGCTGCGAGCGGCCGACGTGATCACCTCGACCCACCGGGGCCACGGCCACTGCCTCGCCAAGGGCCTCGATCCGCTCGGCATGTTCGCCGAGCTGATGGCCAAGGACGCGGGCACCAACCGGGGGCGGGGCGGTTCGATGCACATCGCCGATCCGGACCTCGGCATCTTCGGCGCCAACGGGATCGTCGCCGCCGGCCTGCCCATCGCCGTGGGCGCGGCGACGGCCGGCCGGTTGCGCGATGACGGCGTCGGTCGCCGTCGCGTTCTTCGGCGACGGAGCCGTGGCCCAGGGGGCGTTCCACGAGGCGCTGAACCTGGCCGCGGTGTGGCAGCTGCCCGTCGTGTTCTTCTGCGAGAACAACGGGTACGCCGAGTTCTCCGCCGCGGCCGACCAGCACGGCGCCACCCTCGAGCACCGGGCCGCCGGCTACGGGCTCGACCACGTGGCGGTCGACGGCAACGACGTCGTTGCCACCGCGGCGGCGATGGGCGAGATCGTCGACGCCGTGCGCGACGGGCGCGGCCCCGTCGTGGTGGAGGCCACCACCTACCGGTGGCACGGTCACTACGAGGGCGACCCGCAGCGCTATCGAACGCCCGACGAGGTGAAGGAGTGGGAGGCCCGCGACCCGCTCGTCGTCCACGCCGCCCGCCTCCGTGACGCCGGAGTCTCCGACGACGTGATCCGGTCGGCGGAGGTGACGGTGGCGCACGAGCTCGACGCAGCCGTCGTCGAGGCCCGCCGTCTGGCCGGCCCGTCCACGGGGTCGCTGTTCGACTTCGTCACCCGGCCCCGTCCCGACCACCCCGAGCCGGCGCCCCCGGACGACGACGCGCCGGTGTTCCGCACGATGGACGCCATCCACGACGCGCTCGAGATCGAGCTCGCCGAGGACGAGCGCGTGTTCGTCGCCGGGATCGACGTGGGCGCCGGGGGCAACGTGTTCGGCCTCACCCGAGGGTTGCGCGACCGCTTCGGCGACCGCGTCCGCGACACGCCGATCTCCGAGACGGCCGTCATGGGGCTCGGGGTCGGCGCCGCCATGGCCGGGATGCGTCCCGTCGTCGAGCTCATGTACCTCGACTTCGTTGGTGTCTGTCTCGACCAGCTCCTCAACCAGGCCGCCAAGCTCACGTTCATGACCGGCGGCGCGGCGCAGATGGCCCTGACGGTGCGGACCCAGTTCGGGGCCGGCCGGTCGTCGGGCAGCCAGCACTCCCAGAGCCTCGAATCGCTGCTCGCCCACATCCCCGGGCTCACCGTGGTGATGCCGTCGACGCCTGCCGACACCTACGGCCTGCTCCGCGCCGCCATCCAGGACCCCAACCCGGTCGTGTTCATCGAGAACCGGTTGCTCTACGGGATGAAGGGACCGCGGCCGCCGGCGGACCACATCGTCCCCATCGGGAGGTCTCGCGTCGTGCGGGCCGGGAGCGACGTCACCGTCGTGTCCGTGTCGCGGATGGTCCACGAGGCCCTCGCCGCCGCCGAGGCGCTGGCCGCCGAGGGCGTCTCGGTCGAGGTGATCGACCTCCGCACCGTGGCGCCGATCGACCTGGGCCCCGTCCTCGAGTCGGTGGTCAAGACGGCCCGCCTGCTGATCGCCCACGAAGCGGTCGTGCCCTTCGGCATCGGGGCCGAGATCGCCGCCACCGTGGCCCGGGAGGCGTTCTGGGATCTGGATGCGCCCATCGAGCGGGTCGGGGCCGCCGCCACCCCGCCCCCGTACGCACCCGATCTCGAGCGGGCATGGCTGCCCGACCGCGAGGACATCGCCTCCGCCCTCCGGCGGTTGGCCGCCGTCTGACCGCTAGCAGCCCAGGGCGCGGGCGATCACCAGGTGCTGGATCTCGTTGGTGCCCTCGCCGATCTCGAGCACCTTCGAGTCGCAGTAGAAGCGGGCCACCGGTGTCTCGAGCATGTAGCCGAGACCACCGTGGATCTGCACCGCCTCGGACGCCGCCCACGTCGCGACCCGGCTGGCCTTGAGCTTGGCCATCGCCGCCTCCTTCAGGAATGGCTGCCCCGCATCGCGCAACGACGCGGCGCGGTAGGTGAGCCAGCGCGCCGCCTCCAGCTCGGTGGCGATGTCGGCCAGCTTGAACTGGATGGCCTGGAACTTCGAGATCGGCTGCCCGAACTGCACCCGCTGCGCGGCGTAGGTCATGGCGAGGTCGAGCACCGCCTGGGTCAGGCTGAGCGACAGGGCGGCGATGGAGATGCGGCCCACCTCCAGCGTGCGGAGGAACTGGGCCAGCCCCATCTCGGGATCACCGACCAGCTGGTCGTCGGGCACCCAGACGTCGTCGAAGTGCAGCTCGCGGGTGTCGAGGCCCCGCCAGCCGATGCCGCGCATCTTGGGTCCCATGGTGAAGCCCGGCGCGTCCTTCTCGACCACGAAGCTGGCGTAGCGCGGCGCGTCGCCATCGGCCGTGGGCGTGCGGGCGAGCAGCGTCACCCCGAACGACATGTCGGTGCCGGCGTTGGAGATGAACGTCTTGGCACCGTTGATCACCCAGCCTCCGTCGCGCCGTTCGGCCCGCGTGCGGATGCCGCGCGCGTCGGAACCGGCGTCGGGCTCGGTGAGGCCGAAGGCGCCGAGCGCCCGGCCCTCGGCCAAGGGTCGCAACCAACGTTCACGCTGGTCGTCGTCACCGAAGAGCAGGAGCGGCAGCGAACCGATCGTCACGTGCGCCTGCCACGCGGCCGCCACCGACTGGTCGGCCAGGCCGATCTGCTCCATGGCGGCGACGAAGCCGACCGTCGACATGCCGATCCCACCCCATTCCTCGGGGACCAACATGCCGAGCAGGCCGAGCTCGCCCATCTCCCGCAGCAGGTCGGTGGGGCAGCGGGCCTGCTCCCACGCCTCGGGGGCCCGCCGGGCGATCTCGTGCTGGGCGAAATCGCGGCACAGGTCCACGAGGTCGCGCTCGGCCTCGGTCAGCGAGAAGTCCATGTCATAGAGTAGACCGATCGGTACAAGTTTGGATCCCTGTGACGTGGTGATCGTCGGTGCGGGCGTCACCGGCATCTACCAGCTCTACCGTGCCCGTGAGGCCGGCTTCTCGGTCCGGCTGCTCGAGGCGGGAGCGGGCGTCGGGGGGACCTGGTACTGGAACCGCTATCCCGGGAGCCCGGTTCGATTCGGAGAGCTACACCTACGCCTACCTGTTCTCGAAGGAGCTCTTCGAGGACTGGGAGTGGCAGGAGCACTTCGCCGAGCAACCCGAGACCGAGCGCTATCTGAACCACGTCGTCGACCGCTTCGACCTGCGCCGTCACCTGTGCTTCGACGCCACGGTGACCTCGGCCACGTGGGACGACGCGTCGGGGACCTGGACCGTCACGGTCGCCGACGGCACCGAGCACCGGACCCGGTTCCTGGTGGCGGCCACCGGTGTGCTGTCCGTGCCGCACTTCCCCGACGTACCGGGACGGGAGGACTTCCGCGGCGTGTCGCTCCACACCGGCCGGTGGCCCGCCGATCCTGTCGACCTCGGCGGCAAGCGGGTCGCGGTCGTCGGCACCGGCTCCAGCGGCGTGCAGATCATCCCGGTCATCGCCGACGAGGTCGCGTCGCTCACCGTGTTCCAGCGCACGGCCAACTGGTGCACCCCGCTCAACAACGCACCGATCACCCCACCCGAGCAGGCCCGGTTGCGAGCGGAGTTCGAGTCGATCCGCCAGGTGCTGAACACCTCCGTGCACGGTTTCCTGCACGAGCCCCACGACCGCGCCACCTTCGACGACTCGGCCGAGGAGCGGCAGGCGTTCTTCGAGAAGATGTGGCAGAGCCCCGGGTTCACCAAGCTCACCAGCAACTACACCGACCTGCTCCTCGACCCAGCGGCCAACGCCGAGTGGTGCGAGTTCATCGCGGCCAAGGTGCGCACCCTCGTCGACGATCCCGAGACGGCCGAGAAGCTCATCCCGTCCGACCACCGCTTCGGCGAGAAGCGGCCGCCGTTCGTCACCGACTACTACGAGACGTACAACAAGCCCAACGTGTCGCTCGTCGACCTGCACGAGACCCCGATGGTCCGGGTCACCGAGCGAGGCATCGAGACGACCGACGGCGAGCGCGAGTTCGACATCATCGTGTGGGCCACTGGGTTCGACTTCGGAACCGGGGCCTTGCTGCGCATGGGGATCCGCGGCCGCGACGGCTTGGCCCTCGAGGACCACTGGGCCGACGGGCCCACCACCTTCCTCGGGGTGCAGACGGTCGGCTTCCCGAACTTCTTCTTCCCGGGCGGCCCCCACGCCGCGGCCGGCAACAACCCCCGCTACAACGGCGACCAGGTCGACTTCGTCCACGAGACGCTCCTGCACCTGCGCCAGCGCGGCGACGAGGTCATCGAGGTGACGCCGGAGGCCGAGGAGCGCTGGACCGACATGGTCGATCGGTGGGCGTCGGCCTCGTCGTTCACCGAGAAGAGCTACTACTACGGGACCAACATCCCCGGGAAGCCCCGCCGCTACCTGCTCAACTCCGGCGGCCGGCCCAAGCTGTTCAAGGAGATCGCCCGGGTGCGTGACACCGACTACGTCGGGTTCCGGACGTGGCGGGTGTCGCCGGCTGCGTCCGGCTGAGGTCGGGGTCGGTGGCTCTCGCCGCCGGCGTTACGTCACTGACCGTGACAACATGCCCACGTCCGGTGCAGTATCCTCTTCCGCGATATGGGGGGCATTCCACCCGGGGCGGGGTCCGGAATCCGCGGTTGGTCGGACGAGTTCGACCTCCGCGTACTGGATGCCATCGGACAACCGGCGACCGTGATCGACGTGTCCGGCGTCGTGCTGGGCTTCAACCGGGCCGCGGCGGACGCCCACGGCTGGGCTCGTTCCGAGATCATCGGCCGCCACATCATCGAGGTCATGCCGGCGATCGATGCCGATGCGGCCGAGGGGCCGGAACGCCAGATCCTCTCGGGCCGACCGTGGTCCGGCGAGTTGCGCCTGAATCGAGCCGATGGCTCGAGCTATCCCGCGTTCGTGACCGTCAACCCCATCGTCGACGAGGCCGGCGCGGTCACCTATCTCCTGGCGGCCTCTTCGGATCTCACCGAGTACAACGCCCTGCAACGCCGGTTCCAGACCGGGTTCGAGACGGCACCCGCACGGCTGGGCGTTCGCCGATCCGTCCGGACGGATCACCGAAGCCAACGATGCGTTCTGCCGCATTCTCGACCGACGGCGCGCCGATGTCATCGGTCACCGGCCCCACGACTTCACCTTCGTCGAGGACACCGATCGGATCACGCCGTTCGAGCCCATGTGCGCGGGGGCGGTCCCCGACACGTTCTCGACGCGGAAGCGCTACGTCTCCGGGCACGGTGCGCTGCGGTGGGTCGACGTGCACGTGCAACTGGTGCGCGATCACCTCGGTCGGCCCGAGTACTTCTTCAGCCATGTCCAGGACATCACCGACTGGATCGAGGCCCAACGGAAGGCCGAACACGCCGAGCACGCCTACCGGGACCTGTTCAACGACGTCGTCTTCTCCATCGGCACCGCACTCGAACTGCGCGACCCCTTCACCGCCGGTCACCAGCGTCGCGTCGCCGAGCTGTCGGTGGCCATCGGCACCGCGCTCGGGCTCGGTGATCGTGTCTGCGAGGGCCTTCGCGTCGGGGCCAGCCTCCACGACATGGGCAAGGTCGCCACCCCGTCGGAGATCCTCACCAAACCGGCCCGGCTCGACGACGCCGAGTACGCGATGGTCAAGCGCCACCCGCGAGCCGGGCACGACATCGTGGCCCGCATCGACTTCCCCTGGCCCGTCGCCACCATGATCCTCCAGCACCACGAGCGCCTCGACGGCTCGGGGTACCCCGACGCGATCCGCGGCGACGAGATCACCCTCGAGGCACGCATCCTCGCCGTTGCCGACACGGTGGAGACCATCGTCTCCCACCGCCCCTACCGACCTGCCCGCACCATCGCCGTCGCGCTCGACATCGTCCACGAGGGCCGCGATCGTCTCTTCGATGCCGACGTCGTCGCGGCCTGTGACTCGGTCTTCGACACCGGCTTCGCCTTCGGTGCCCCACCCCAAACGGCTCCGGCGCCGAAAGCCATCTGACCGGCGCCGGTCAGACGGTGGCGATCGGCGTCAGCGGTGAGCCGACGATCCCCGGTAACCGCAGCGGGGGAGCGGTGAGCAGGAAGCGGCTCCGGCCGTGGTCGCGCAGCCAGCCGGCGAGCTCGTCGAGGTACCACATCTCTCCCAGCGGGACGCCCAGCTTGAACAGGCACAGGTGGTGGATGGGCAGGAACGAGTGGCGGCTCGGGTCACGGTCCTTTCCGAGCAGGCCCTCGACCGCGTAGTTGTCGGCGACCAGCGCGGAGATCTGCGAGTCGGCGATCCACTCGAGCAGCGCGTCGTCGTGGGCGTCGAGGTAGCTGCCGGTGGTGAACAGCTTCCTCGGATCGGGGTTGCGGTCCCACTCCAGGATCCGGGTGGCGTAGCCGGTGTGGAGCAGCACCATGTCGCCGGGTTCCACCACCACGCCATCGGCGGCCATGATCTCGGTGAGCGTGGCCAGGTCGACGCCTCGCCACTCGTCGCCGAGGTGGTGGTGCAGGTCGACCAGCACGCCCCGGCCCTGCACCCCGTGGAACGCCATGTGTTCCAAGCCGAGGTGGCGGGCGAAGCAGCGGTGGCCGCCGCCGTCGCCGCCGGCGTCGTCGGTCGGCCCCACGAGGTCGGTCCCGGCCCGGTAGCCGTTGTAGTAGACGGCCTCGTCGACCCCGTCGCCGTCGGCGTCGAACTCGGCCCCGACGTGGGCCAGGGAGTCCCACTGCGTCGAGTACTGCAGGGAAACGTGACCACGTCGTCGGCCCACACGTCGACGTACTTGGGGTCGCCGAAGTCGGGCATCTCGCTCATGTGGACGTTGTAGAAGGTGCTCGGGTTGCCGTCCATGTCCTCGGTGGGGGCCAGCACCGGCGGGTGGCGACGCTGGTTCAGGGCGGTGCCGCCGGGGAAGTCGAGGGGCAGGCTCAGGCAGAAGCTGATGCCGGCCTCGACCTCCCGCACGCCTTCGAGCACCTTGGCGGGGGTGAGCAGGTTGATCCGGCCCAGCTCGTCGTCGTCGCCCCAGTCACCCCAGGTCGACCCGTCCGGTCGTCGTGTCCACCGTGTCGCCATCCGTTGCAATGTACCGATCGGTCCACCTACTGTCGGGCCATGGCGCAGACGCACTCGGCCACGGCGCAGACGCCGACGGATCACGACTTCGTCGTCTCGGCCGACGGCCACCTGCTCGAACCCACCGACCTGTTCCGCACCCGCCTCCCCGAGCACCTGCGCGAGCGCGGGGTGTGGGAGGAGGACTTCGAGCTCGACGAGCCGTGGGTCGAGGGTGGGGCCCGGGCCTTCCGCCGGCTGCACACCGCCGGCTACGAGGGGTGGACGATCTCCCGCTACCGCCAGACCGGGGGCCGCATCCCCGAGGGCGATCCGGAGATGATCCTCGAGGACATGGAGCTCGACGGCGTCGATGCCCAGGTCCTGCACCCCAACCTGTCGCTGTTCGGCCTCTACTCCGACGACCACGAGCTGTCGATGGCCCACGCCCGCGTCTACAACGACTACGTCATCGAGCGGTTCAGCCCGTACTTCGACCGGATCGCCCCCACCGCTCCCATCCCGATCACCGACGTCGACGACGCCGTGGCCGAGATCGAGCGCGTGGCGGCGGCCGGGTTCCGGGCGGTGCTGCTCCCGGCCACGCCGCCCCGCAACTACTACACGCGCGACCTCGATCCGGTGTGGTCTGCGCTCAGCGCCACCGGGCTGCAACCGTTCTTCCACACCCAGACCGGCGGCGTGCGCGTCGACGACACCGAGGCCACCACGCTCAAGGTGGTGCTGGAGAACGCGGCCCAGGTCAACCAGCCCATGACCGAGAAGGCGGCGGCGAAGCGGATGGTCACCCAGGCCGTCTACAGCACCTTCGTGCCCAGCCAGCTCATCTGCCACCTGGTGGGCGCCGGCGTCCCCGAGCGCTACCCAGACCTGCACTTCTCGCTCATCGAGTTCAACGCCCACTGGCTGGCGTCGCTGATGGGCGGCATGGACAAGTGCTGGGTGACGGGCATCGGTCAGGACGCCGACTGGTGGCTCGGGAAGTGGGACGACTCCCGTCCGGCCCACGACCAGCCGAACATGGCCCAGCTGTTCCGCCTGAACGAGAAGTGGCCGTACCCGCTCACCCCGAGCGAGTACGTCAAGCGGCAGTTCCACGTGCAGTTCCAGGACGACCCGGTCGCCGTCGCCTGCCGGCACATCACCGGCATCCCGACCATCATCTGGGGCAACGACTACCCCCACGCCGAGGGCACATTCCGCGGCAGCCGGCAGCTGCTGGCGAACCAGCTCGGCGGCCTCCCCGACGACGAGCGCAAGGCCATCGTCGGTGGCACCCTGGCCCGACGTCCTCGGGTTCCAGCCGGCCGCCGTCGGCTGAGCGGCCGGACTACGTCGCGATCCCCTGGATGAAGATGTCGGCGAACGGCTTGGCGACGTCGCTGGGCCGACAGGCGGCCGTCGACCTTCCGCCACAGGTAGGTGTAGTTGTGCATGCCGAGCCACGCCAGCGCCGTCAGCCGGGGGTCGACCGTGCGGAACTCGCCGGTGTCGATGCCCGGCCTGCAGCACGGCTTCGACCCGGCCCTCGTACTCGCGCCGGCGGAGCCGGAACGTCTCCGCCCGGTCGCCGGTGAGGGCCGGGAACTCGTGGAGGAAGACCCACACGTGATCGGGGTAGCGGAAGATGACGTCGAGCAGCTCGTCGCCGAGCATGGCCAGCTGCGCCGGCGGCGACCCGCCGGCCTCGGCCACCCGGTCGGCGCCCGCCATCACCTCGTCCATCACCCGGTCGTGGATGGCGGCGAGCAGCTCCTCCTTGGAGCCGATGTAGTGGTAGAAAGCGCCCTTGCCGAGCCCGTTGACGTCGCACAGCTCGGCGATGCCGGTGGCGTGGTAGCCCTGGCGGGCGAACACCCGGGCCGAGGTGTCGATGATCGTGGCGCGCCGTGCCGTCCACTTCGCACTTCTCGTGGGCTCGTCACCCCCGTCGGTTCGCGCCATCCGCAGCGACGGTACACGGGCACTGCACGACGCGAGCCGGTCCGGCGGGCGCCCGGATGTCCGAGAGGACAGGTGGCATCGACATGAACGAACACCGCTTCGACGGACGGGTCGCCGTCGTCACCGGCGCGGGCCGGGGCATCGGCCGCGCCCACGCCGTGCTGCTGGCGGCGCCGTGGCGCCCGCGTCGTCGTCAACGACCTCGGCGGCTCGATGGCGGCGTCGGCTGCCGATGCCGGCCCGGCCGTCGGCCGTCGCCGGCGAGATCGTCGGCCGCGGGCGGCGCCGCGATCGCCGACACCAACGACGTGGCCGTCCCGACCGGCGCCCAGGCGCTGATCGAAGCCGCGGTCGAGCAGTTCGGTCGCATCGACATCCTGGTCAACAACGCCGGCATCATGCGGTGGGCCGGGCTCCCCGAGGTGGACATCGACGACCTGGAGCGTCACCTCGCCGTGCACCTCGAAGGGTCGTTCAACACCATCCGCGCCGCGTGGCCCCACCTCGTCGAGCAGGGCTACGGCCGCATCGTGAACACCACCTCGTCGGGCATCTTCGGGCTCCCGAACAACCTCTCCTACGCCGCGGCCAAGGGCGGCGTCATCGGGATGACGCGCAGCCTCGCCCGGCCGGCGCGGCCGCACGGCATCACGGTCAACCTCATCGCCCCGGCGGCGATGACCCGCATGGCCAGCCCGTCCGGCGACGAGCCCGACGCACCCGACACGGGGCCCATGTCGTCCGACCTCGTGGCCCCCATGGTCGCCCTCCTCGCCCATGAGGACTGCCCGGTCAGCGGCGAGATCTACGCCGCCGGCGCCGGTCGCTTCGCCCGCATCTTCATCGCCTCGACCCCGGGCTATCTCCACACCGACGGCGAGGCGACGGTCGAGGACGTGGCCGACCACTGGGCCACCATCAACGACGAGACCGGCTACGACCGTGCCCGCCGACCTGCATGGCGTGGTCGGCCGCCTTCACCGCCCACCTGCGCTCCAGCTGAGCTGCGGCGCGGTCGGGGCGGCGAAGTCAGACCGATTGCTGGCGCAGCTCGCGCTTGAGCACCTTGCCCGATGGGTTGCGGGGGAGCTCGTCCACCAGCATCACGTCCTTGGGCACCTTGTACTTGGCCAACTGCCCTCGGCAGTGCTCGACCAGCTCGTCGGGTGTCGTCGTCGAGCCGGCGCGCACGACCACGAAGGCGACCGGGACCTCGCCCCACCGTTCGTCCGGGCGACCGACGACCGCGGCCTCGACCACGGACTCGTGCTCGTACAGCACCCGCTCGACCTCGGAGCTGGCGATGTTCTCGCCACCGGACACGATCATGTCCTTGAGGCGATCGACGATGTAGACGTAGCCGTCGTCGTCCATCACGCCGATGTCGCCGGTGTGGAACCAGCCGCCGGCGAAGGCGGCCGCGGTGGCATCGGGATCCCGCCAGTAGCCGGCGAACACCTTGGGGCCTCGGAGCACCACCTCCCCACGCTCGCCGGCGTCCACCGCGGCGCCGTGCTCGTCCCAGATCTCGAGATCGAGGTACAGGCACGGACGACCGACGCTGCCCAGCTTGGACACCGTGCTCTCCCGGTCGAGGAAGGTGTCGCCCGACACCGTCTCGGTCAGGCCGTAGGCGTCGGCGAACCAGGCCGACGGGAAGGTCCGGCCCAGGCGCTCGATGAACGGGACCGGCATCTTCTCGCCACCGGCGATGATCACCTTGACCGACGACAGGTCGCGGTCCTCGACCCCCGGGACGTCGAGGATCGCCCGGACCATCGCCGGCGCCGCCCACACCAGGGTGATGCCGGACCGCTCGATCTCGTCGACGACGGCGGCGGCGTCGAACGTGCGGTGGATGACGGTGGTGGCCCCCACCGCCAGCATCGTGGTGGTGACGAGGTCGAGAGCGCCGACGTGGTACAAGGGCCCGCAGGCCAGGCCGACATCGGCGGACGTGAAGCCGAACTCGGCGATGTGGGCGTAGTTCTTCCACGCCAGGTTGGCGTGGGTGATCATGACCCCCTTGGGTCGGCCCGTGGTCCCGGAGGTGTACATCAGTCGGTGGATGTCGTCGCCCTGCTGGGGGACGCGGTCGGGGTAATCGGACCCCGCGGCCACGTCGGCGAAGCGCTCCCAACCCGCCACCGGGTCGGGCGACACGCACACCCGGGCGAGGCCGTCGAGGTCGGCGGTGGCCTCGTCGGCGAGCGCGAGCAGCTCGCCGTCACAGACCAACAGCCGGGCCTCGGAGTGCTCGAGGATGAATCGCAGCTCCGGCGCGGCGAGCCGCCAGTTGATCGGCATGGCGACGGCGCCGAGGTGGTTGGCGGCGTAGACCGTGGCCAGGAACTCGGTGCTGTTGTACGACAGGATGGCGACCACGTCGCCGGCCGACACGCCCCGCGCCCGCAATCCGCCGGCCACCGTCGCGGCCCAGTCGACCATTCCCCGGTAGGTGACGACCTCGTCGCCCATGACCGCGAGGCGCTGGTCGGGCGTGCGGCGGGCATGGTGTTCGAGCACGCCGACCCAGCTCATGTCCGGGCTCATGTCCGGGCTCATGTCCGGGCTCATGTCCGGGCTCATGTCCGGGCTCATGTCCGGGCTCATCAGATCGCCTCCGGCACGACCGTGCGTCGGTGGAACCTCCACCCGTCGTCGCCGTGGTGGAGCGTGTCGTGGTACCGGGCCACGAACTGGACCGACCAGCCCGAAGATCCGGAAAGGATCAGGACCACGTCGCTCACGGCCCGGGCTTCGTGATCGTCCCAGTCGGTGATCTCGGTGTTGAGGACGAGGTGGCGCTGCGGCCGGGTCGGCTTCCACCCCGTGTAGGTCTCGCGCAGCGTGTCGTGGCCCTCGAAGGTGCCCGTGCCGGGCATGTCGAAGACGCCGTCGGGACAGAACGTGGCCACCACGTCGTCGGTCCGGCCGTCGTCCAACGCGTGCGTGTAACGCGCGATGGCGGCCCGTATACCCTCGGCGACCTCGGCGTAGGTCATGACACCAGCCACATCGACCAGCTCCCATCCTGTGCTGTTATTTTGTACCGATCGGTCTAAATCTAACCCGGCCACCGAAATGGGGAGGACAGTTCTCGTGGGTCAGAAGCGCTCGGCGGTGCCGCACGCGATGGAGGTTCCCGACCGGGCGCCCAAGGAGCGGTACCTCGACCCCGAGTTCTTCGCCTTGGAGGCCGAGCAGCTCTGGCCCCGGGTCTGGCAGATGGCGTGCCGGCTCGAGGAGATCCCCGGGCCCGGTGACTTCGTCGAGTACGAGATCCTCGACCAGTCGGTCGTCGTCGTGCGGGGCGACGACATGGAGGTGCGGGCCTTCCAGAACTCGTGCCGCCACCGGGGCGTGAAGGTCGTAGTCGGCCGAGGGACCTGCGACAACGGCTTCACCTGCCCGTTCCACGGGTGGTGCTACGGCGCCGACGGCGCCAACACCCACGTGACCCAGGCCCGCACCTTCGCCGAGCACAACCTCGAGCCCGATCAGCTCGACCTGGTGCCCGTGCGCTGCGAGCTCTGGGGTGCCTGCGCGTGGATCAACTTCGACGACGACGCGCCGCCGCTGCGCCAGTGCATCGAGCCGGCCGCCACCATCCTCGACGCGTGGAAGGTCGAGTCGCTGCGGACCGAGTGGTGGTACGCCTGCCGTCTGCCCGTCAACTGGAAGCTGGCCCAGCACGCCTTCCAGGAGCAGTACCACGTGGTCGAGACGCACCCGCAGCTGGTCATCCCCGGGATGCGCTACGGCGCCCCCCAGGCCAGCTTCGACCCGCAGGTGTTCGTCGCGGCCGAGGTGCGCTACCTCCGGGCGATGAGCAACGGCATGGCCGGGATGGTCCACGCCAGCGACCTGCACGTCGCCGAGGGATTGCGCGACATCGACCTGCCCCCCGACCCCGAGTCCGCCATGTCGGTCTGGAGCCGGACGCTCAACGACGCGGTCGTCGACTGGCACCGCGGGCAGGGCCACGACGTCCCCGACCTCAACGACCTCGAGGAGCGGGGCGTCAACGAGCCCATGGGTTACGTCTTCCCCCACTACTTCGTGCTGCCGATGTACAGCAGCGCGTCGTCGTACCGCTTCCGGCCGCTGGGGCCCGAGGAGACGTTGATGGAGATCTGGTCGTTGACGCGCTACCCGGAGGGCGCCGAGCGAGAACGCCCGACGCCACCGGAGATCTGGGAGTGCGACGACCCCCGCTGGCCGCCGATCCCGAGGCAGGACTTCTCCAACCTGCCCCGGCAGCAGCAGGGCCTGCACGCCCGGGGGTTCGAGTACATGCGCTTCTCCGAGCGCGCCGAGGGCCACCTGTCCAACCTCGAACGGACCATCGACGGGTTCCTCGCCGGTCTGTCCCACGACCAGCTGCTCCCGGCGCTGCGCGAGGTGAACGTGAACCCGCTCGAACGCCCCATCGTCGATATCGACCTCCCGGCCTGATGGCGGGCCACCCCCAGCGTGTTCTTGTCGCCAGTTCGGGGCTGCGGTGCCCCGATTCGGCGACAAGAACGGGAGGTAAAGGGGTGCGGAGGATCACATCGCAGTGGTGCTGTCGTGGCCCATGGCGTCGGGGGCACGGACGAACCCGCGCAGGATGGCCTGCACGGTCGACGACGCCACCAGCTGGCCGTCGGCCGTCCAGGTGCGGGCCTGCGCGGTGGTCGACCCCCGCCCGGCGTGGATCGAGGTCGTCTCGGTGAGCAGCCAGCCGGTGACGTCGACGTCGTCGTGGAAGCCCATGGTCACCGCGGTGGGGCCCATCGACACCGTCTCGTGGGCGTCCCGCTCGGTGATGCCCTCGTGGGGCCGCAGTCCGGCGGCGATGGCCCAGTGGGTGGATGACTGGGCCAGCAGGGCCTGGTGCATCCGCTGGGGCCCGGGGTCGGCGGCGAACCGGGACCACACGTGCAGCACCGGTGGACCGACCCGGTCCTGGTGTTGGTAGGCGCCGTCGACGACACGCAGCTCCCGGCCGATGACGCCGAAGTCCAGCCGCTCGCTGTCGCCCGGACCGGGCACGTCTGGCATCGGCGCAGCGTGGCGCACGAGGTCGTCGGCGCCCACGTCGCTCATGATCAGTGCCGACGCGCGCAGCTCGTCGTCCTGCGCCAGCCGCACGTCGAAGGCCGCCATCGACCGTCCGCTGCGCCGGACCTCCACCTCGAGGTCGATCGGCGAGTCGAAGTGGGCGGCCTTGGCGAACACGATGCTGGCGTCGACCACCCGCAGGTCGGGCCGCGCCTTGGCCGCCGCCACGACGGCGGCGCCGAGGAGCTGGCCCCCCTCCACGACGTTGCGGGCCCGCAGCTTGCGGGCCCAGTCGAAGAAGGTGCCGAGCGGGGGATCCGGGTAGGTGGGAGCGCGGAACCGGAGGTGGTCGGGTCCACCGGTGTCGATCGCGGCCACGTCCATCAGACCGGTGAGGTCGGCCGCCGTCCCCCACACCGGGAATCGGGTCACACCCTCGTCGCCGCCGTCGTACGCCGACGCCGCGGTCACCGCCACCCGGTCGGCGTAGAACGCGACGTGGTCCCGTAGACCCGCCACCTCGTCGTAGGGCTCGGGGTAGGCCCACACGACGTTCTCCTCGACACCGCCGTCCGGGCGCTCGAGGTGCCAGTAGTCGGCCTCGCCCTTGAACGGGCACCGCGTGTGATGGTCGCTGGGGAGCAGCGGGACGACGACGTCGTCGACCGGCAGGTACAGCTGGTCCTGGTGGTCGGACTCCCGGACCAGCAGGCCGCGCGAGCTCTCGGCCACCAGACGACCGCCGATGTGGACGCGGCCGATGCCGGGCAGCGGCACCAGGTCGATGCGGTAGCCGGGGTGATCCTCCCAGGCGGATCCGGGGGTCGTCATGGTCGGGCTTCCGGCGTCACGAGAGGCCGATGCCGGCGGCCTCGTTCTGCTTCTTCCACTCGGCTCGCGGCTTGCGGGTGGTGTCGACGTCGGTGGCCTGGGCCCGCAGTGCCCCGACCGTCGCCTTGTCGCGCGGCGTGTGGGCGAACGGATCCCAGTCGAAGAAGCGGCACGAGTTCTCCCAGGTGATCTGGTGGATCTCCTCGTCGGTGCAGCCGGCGTCGGTGAACTCCTTCCACGAGAACTCGGGGGAGTTGGGCCAGGTGGTGTCGGTGTGGGGGTAGTCGCACTCCCAGGCGATGAGGTCCATGCCGATGCGGTGGCGCAGCTCGAGGCCGGACGGATCGGTGATGAAGCAGGCGAGGAAGTGCTCGCGGAACACCTCGGACGGGAGCTTGCCGCCGAACTCGTCGCCGCCGTGGAGCCACGTCTGGTTGGTCCAGTGCCGATCGATCCGGTCGAGGTAGAAGGGCACCCAGCCGATGCCGCCCTCGGACAGCGCCACCCGCAGGTCGGGGAAGTTCTTGAACGTCGGTCCGAACAGCAGGTCCTGCGCCGTGATCGCCGCGATCTGGGTGGCCAGCACCATGAGGTGGTCGACCGGAGCCTCCGGCGGCCGCCGGATGACCTCGAAGCCGGCGCCGATGTGCAGCGACAGCACCATGTTCTCGTCGCAGATGGCCTTCAGCATCGGGTTCCAGTGGTCGGACATGAGGCTGGGCAACCCGTACACGTGCGGCGTCTCCAGGAAGCTGATCGACCGGCACCCCTTCTTGCCGATCCGGTGCACCTCGTCGGCCGCGAGCTCGGGATCCCAGTTCGGCACCATGCCGAGCGGGATGAACCGGCCGGGGTAGGCGGCGCACCACTCGTCGATGACCCAGTCGTTGTAGGCCCGCAACATGATGAGGGCCAGCTCCTTGTCCTCGCCCTCGTTGAACGTGCGGGCGCTGAAGCCGGCCATGGTCGGGAAGTTCAACGAGGCCAGCACCCCGTTGGCGTCCATGTCGCGCACGCGCTCGTGCACGTCGAAGCATCCGGGCCGCAGCTCCGAGTAGCTGCCGGGGTTGAACCCCCACTCCTCCCGCGGCCAGCCGACCGTGGCCGCCATGCCGAACGGGGTGGAGGTGGCCGACCCCTGGAAGTGCCACTCGTCGACGCCGTTGTCGTTGCGGACGACCTTGGGCATGTCGGCTTTCCACTTGGCCGGGACGTGACGCTCGAACAGGTCCGGCGGCTCGATCATGTGGTCGTCGATGCTGACCAGGATCATGTCGTTCATCTGCATCTCTGGCACCTGCATCTCTGGCATCTGCATGGCTGTGCTCCTCGCACTCGATCGGCGTGCCCCGACGGGGCGGGCCCGATGTCCCCTCGTGCCCCCTGATGCTAGCGTAGCTATGCTCTCCTGTGCTGAGAGCATCCTTTCCACTGCGGAGAACGATCATCTCCACCGAATCGTCGAGAGGTGACGACATGCCGACCTCAGAGCTGTCTCACGGCTCGTCCGCGCTCACCGTAGACCGGCTCGCCGGCGCCCTGGGGGCCGAGGTCGGCGGCGTCGACCTGGTCGCCGCCGCCCACGACGACGACCTGATGGCGGAGATCCGCCGCGTCTGGCTCGACCACGGGGTCGTCGTGTTCCGCGAGCAGCCGCTGGCGCCGGAGGAGCTCTTGGCCTTCGCCCGCCGGATCGGTCCGCTGGCCCGGTATCCGATGGTCCCCGGGATCGACGGCTACCCCGACATCATCGCGGTGACCAAGCTCCCGGACGAACGGGTGAACTTCGGCGGCATCTGGCACTCGGACACCACCTACCTCGAGGAGCCGCCCATGGCCACCATGTTGGTGGCCCGGGAGATCCCGCCCGTCGGGGGCGACACCCTCTTCGCCGACATGCGAGCCGCCTTCGACGCGCTGTCGCCCGCGATGCAGGCGCTGCTCGAACCGTTGCGCGCCGTCAACAGCTCGGCCATGGCCGACGTGTCGAAGACGAGGGAGGACCGCATCCGCGACTCCACCTCGCAGGCCGAGCCGCAGGAGTTCGAAGCCGTCCACCCCGTGGTGCGGACCCATCCCGAGACGGGACGGAAGGCCTTGTTCGTCAACCGGGCCCACACCGCCCGCTTCGAGGGGATGACCGAAGAGGAGAGCCGGGGTCTGCTCCAGTTCCTCTTCGAGCACCAGGTCCGTCCCGAGTTCACGTGCCGCGTGCGTTGGGAGGTCGGGACCCTCGTGCTGTGGGACAACCGAGCCGTCCAGCACAACCCGGTCAACGACTACCACGGCCACACGCGCGTGATGCACCGGGTCACCCTCAGCGGCGACCGGCCGTCCTGAACCCGGTCGCCGGCGCTGGGCTACGGTCGCCCGCCTTCGCCGGATCGGACCGGCGGAACCCTTCCAATCCAGAGGCTCATCGGAGGAACACGTGGAGATCAGTGGCAAGACAGCGGTGGTGGTCGGCGGGGCATCGGGCATGGCCCGGGCCAGCGCCGAGCAGCTGGCCGAGAAGGGCGCCAACATCGCCATCTGCGACCTGGAGTCCTCGGCCGGGGCCGAAGCCGCCCGGGAGATCGGGCACGGCGCCACGTTCCACCCCATCGACGTCATGGATCACACCGGCGTGGAGGAGACCCTCGACGCCATCGCCGAGGACCGGGGTGGCATCCACATCGTCGTCAACACGGCCGGGGGCGGGGTCGGCGAGCGGACCATCACCAAGGAGGGCCCGCACGACCTCGACAAGTTCCGCTGGTGCATCGATCTCAACCTGATCGGCACCTTCAACGTGTCCCGCCTGGCGGCGTGGCACATGTCCAAGAACGAACCCGAGGACGACGAGCGCGGTGTGATCATCAACACGGCGTCGATCGCCGCATTCGAGGGCCAGATCGGCCAGGTGGCCTACACCGCGGCCAAAGCGGGCATCGCCGGGATGTCGCTCACCATGGCGCGCGACCTGGGCAGCCTCGGCATCCGGGTCAACGCCATCGCGCCCAGCCTGTTCTCCACCGGCATCACCAAGGGCATCCCCGACGAGTGGGCGGCACAGCTGACCAAGGACGCCGCCTTCCCCAAGCGCATGGGTCGCCCGTCGGAGTACGGACGGCTGGTGATCGCCATCGTCGAGAACCCCATGCTCAACGGTGGCACCATCCGCCTCGACGCCGGCCAGCGATTCGCGCCGAAGTAGCCGAGGCGGGGGACGAACGAGGAACGATGACGGTCGCCGTCGTCACCGGAGCCGCCCGCGGGATGGGGCGGGAATGCGTGGAGCGCCTCCGGGGGCAGAGCGATGTCGTCGTCGCGGTCGACCTCCGATCGCCAGACATCGACGGAACGGTCGGCGTGGCGTGCGATGTCGCCGATCCCGGCGCGGTGCACGCCCTGGTCGACCGGGTCCGGGGTCTGGGGCCGTTGCGCTCGTTGGTCCACGCCGCGGGGATCTCGCCCACGATGGACGACGTCCGTCGCATGTTCGAGGTCGATCTGCTCGGGACACAGCTGATCCTCGACGGCTTCGAAGCCCTGGCCGAGGCGGGGTCGGCCGCGGTGTGCTTCTCCTCGTCGTCGGCGTACCAGGTGGCCGCCCTGGTCGAGGAGGACCAGGACCGAGTGCTCGACGACACCCGCGCCCCGGACTTCCTCGACCGCGCTGCCGGCCTGACCGACCACAGCGGCTTCGCCTACGCCCTGGCCAAGCGTGGCGTGATCCGGGCCGTCGGCCGGGCCGCGGTGTCGTGGGGCGCTCGCGGTGGTCGGGTCAACTCCGTGTCCCCGGGTCTGATCGACACGCCGATGGGACGCCAGGAGATGGAGCAGCAGCCGATCATGCAGGAGATGCTGGAACGCACGCCCCTGTCCCGCCTCGGTGAGCCCGGGGAGGTGGCCGACGTCGTCGCCTACCTGCTCTCCGAGGCGGCGTCGTTCATCTCGGGGATCGACGTCCTCGTCGACGGCGGGATGCTGCAGGGCATGGCCGCGCCCTCGTAGCGCAGGCCGCGCCGGACCAGGACACGAGAGCACGACGCAAGGGGGATGATGGAAGCACTCACCGGACGCAAGATCATGGTCATCGGAGCGTCGTCGGGCTCGGGGCGGGCGACCGCGATCGCCCTGGCCCGCCACGGCGCCGATGTCGCCTTCATGGCGCGACGCACCGACGAGCTCGCCGCGGCCGTCGACGAGGCAGGGAGTGGACACATCGTCACGGTCGACGTCGCCGACGCCGCGGACATCCGTCGAGCCGTCGACGACGCCGCGGCCGTGCTCGGGGGAACGGTCGACGCTGTCATCTACACCGCCGGCACGTCACCGCTGAAGTCGATCGCGAGCACCACCGCCGAGGACTGGACCCGGATCTTCGCCGTGAACACCTTCGGGCCGAACCTGGTGATCACCGCCGCCCTCCCGTACCTGAGCCCGACGGCGGTCATCATCGCCTTTTCGTCCGACTCGGCCGCCGATCCCCGGCACTCGCTCGTGCCCTACGCCGCGTCGAAGCGCGCCCTGGAGGCGACGATGGACGGGTGGCGGACCGAGAGTCCCGGCGGGCACCGCTTCGTGACGGTCGTGCTGGGCCCCACCGGACCGAGCGGGTTCGCCGACGAGTTCGATCCCGACGCCTTCGAGGCCGTGCGACCGCACTGGGCGAAGCAGGGGTTCAAAGGGGGTCTCCTCGAGGCTGACCACGTCGCCACCACGCTGGCGTCGCAGCTCGCCGTCTTCTTCTCCCACCCCGGCCACGGCGTCGAGACGCTGGCGATCCGAGCCCCGACTCCGCCCCCGACCGAGGCCGGTTGACGGGGGGTCGGGTCGGGGTCGAGGACGGTTGACGGCGTCGGAAACGCTGTTCTCTTGACGGGAGAACAGCGGTTGCATATCGTCGCGTGGACCGGTGCCGGCTGCCGAGGGGATCCATCCGTGCGCGACTTCGAGTCCGTCGACTTCTTCACCGACAAGGGTCTGGTCGACGACCCGTATCCGTACTTCTCGTGGTTGCGGGCGCAGTGCCCGGTCCGGCGCGAGTCCCACCGCGACGTGGTGATGGTGACCGGGTTCGAGGAGGCGAGCGAGATCTACCGGAACTCGGCCCGCTTCTCGTCGTGCAACTCGGTGACCGGTCCCTTCCCGGGGTTCCCGGTACCGCTCGAGGGTGACGACGTCAGCGACCTCATCGCCGCCCACCGCGACGAGCTGCCGTTCAGCGATCAGCTGCCCACGATGGACCCACCCGAACACAAGCAGCACCGCGGGCTGCTCATGCGGCTGCTCACCCCGAAGCGCCTCAAGGAGAACGAGGAGGCGATGTGGGACATCGCCGACCGGGTCCTCGACGAGTACTTCGCCCGGGACGACGGCGAGTTCGTGAGCGGCTTCGCCAGCACCTACACCATGCTGGTGATCGCCGACCTGCTCGGGGTGCCCGAAGAGGACCACGAGCTGTTCCGCCGGGCGCTGCACACCGGCACCGTGGGGTCCACCCGCGACGGCAGCTCGATGCACCAGAACCCGCTCGAGTTCCTCTACGAGACCTTCAGCACCTACATCGAGGAGCGACGGGCATCACCGAAGGCCGACGTCCTCAACGACCTGGCCCACGCCACCTTCCCCGACGGGTCGACGCCCGAGGTGATCGACGTGGTCCGCATCGCATCCAACCTGTTCGCCGCCGGTCAGGAGACCACCAACCGCCTGCTCAGCTACGCCGTGCAGGTGCTGGGCGAGCGGCCCGAGATCCAGCAGCAGTTGCGTGACGACCCGTCGCTGATCGAGGACTTCGTCGAGGAGTGCCTACGCATCGAGTCCCCGGTGAAGGGCGACTTCCGCCTCACCCGGACGCCCGTGACCATCGGTGGGGTCGACCTCCCGGCCGGGACCACCGTGATGGTGGTCAACGGCGCCGCCAACCGCGACCCCCGTACGTTCGACGATCCCGACGAGTTTCGCATCGAGCGCGAGAACTCGCGCTGGCACCTGGCGTTCGGGAAGGGGCCGCATGCCTGCCCGGGTGGTCCGCTGGCCCGGGCCGAGGGCCGCATCTCGATCCAGCGCCTGCTCGAACGGACCAGCGACATCCGCATCTCGGAGGCGCACCACGGCCCGCCCGGCGAGCGGCACTACGACTACGTGCCCACCTACATCCTGCGCGGCCTGAGCCGGATCCACCTGGACCTCGACGTCGTCCCGGCCGCCGTCACCGATCGCTGACGGCGTGTCGGTCGAGATCGACCTCCGGGGTCGGCGGGCCCTGGTCACCGGTGGGGGCCAGGGCGTGGGGGCCGGCATCGCCACGACACTGGCGTCGGCCGGTGCGACCGTGGTCGTCAACGACGTCGTCGCCGACCGTGCCGCGGCGCAGGTCGAGCGGATCGTGGGCGCGGGTGGCCGGGCCGAGCCGTTGGCGTTCGACGTGACCGACCACGGCGCGGTGCGCGACGCCATCGCCGCCTCTGGCCCGGTCGACATCTTGGTGAACAACGCTGGGAACGCGGGAACGAGTGGTGTCGACACCGACCCCTTCGTCGCCACGACCCCGGAGCAGTGGCGTCGCTACATCGACGTGAACCTCTACGGCGTCATGCACTGCGTCCACGCCGCGCTCCCCGGCATGATCGACCAGGGTTGGGGCCGCATCATCACCGTCGTCTCCGACGCCGGCCGCATCGGCGGCGCCCGTCTGGCCGCCTACAGCGGGGCCAAGGCCGGTGCGGCCGGGTTCTGTCGGGCGATCGCCCGCGAGGTGGCCCGTGACGGCGTCACGGTCAACAACGTCGCGCTCGGCACGATGCACACCGAGCTCACCGCCGCCCTCTGGGAGGACCCCGAGCGGGCCGACATGCAGCGAGCGATCCTCTCCGACTACCTGATCCGCCGCCCCGGCGAGCCCGACGACGCGGCCTGGATGGTGGCGGTGCTGACCAGCGATCGCGCCGCGTGGATCACCGGCCAGACCATTCCGGTCAACGGCGGCTACTCGTTCTCGCTCTAGCCGAGGAATGCGTCCTCGAACAGGTGGAGGTGCCGCCAGGCCAGCGCCGGCGGTATGCCGCCGACCATCGGGTGGAAGATGGCGAAGGCCGCCTCGCCGGCCGCGTCGAGCTCGGCGGCGTACTCGTCGGGCGTGAGGATCCGGTACTGGCCGGCAGCGCGGACCTCGGCCACGTCGCGCATCGGCTGGTAGTTGACCGCCAGACCCGACTCCGCCTGCCACGCCGCGTACGCGTTCGTCTCGTGGAGGAAGTACGGGCCCATCTCGTCCCATGCCGTCTCCGGGTCCTCGGCGAGCATCACCACCTCACCGCCCTGTTCGTCGCGGCCGGGACCGGGATCGGCCTTGCCCAGCTGCAGGCACTCGTCCCGGTAGAACTCCCAGCACGCCGGGTCGGACGGGATGAAGCCGTCGGCGATCCGGGCCGCCCGGCGCGCCGCCGCTTCCGACGTGCCGCCGAGCATGATCGGGGGCCCGCCCGGGTTGGTGGGGGTGGGGCGGACCCGGACGGTGCGGCCCTCCAGCTCGAACGGCTCGCCCGTCCAGGCCGCCCGCAAGGTGCTGACCGCGTCGCGCACCCGCCGGGCGCGGGCTGCCATCGGGACCCCGTACATCGCGAACTCGGCGGGCACGTAGCCGCCGGCGATGGTGAGGGTGAGCCGCCCGCCGCTGATGCGGTCCACCACCGCGGCGTCCTCGGCCAGCCGCACCGGATCGTAGAAGGGCGCGATCAGGGCGTTGATCCCGATGGCGGCGGTGCTGGTGCGGGCCGCGACCGCGGCGGCGAAGGCGAGGGGACTGGGCAGGTAGCTGTCGTCGGACCCGTGGTGCTCGGACAGCGAGAGGAACAGCGCGCCGCGTTCGTCGGCCCACTCGCACATGTCGAGGCACGCCCGGTAGCGCTCGGTCAGGTCGACTCCGGCGAAGTCGGGGTTGCGGAGGTCGAAGCGGAGCCCGAACAGCATCCGGTCGAGCGTAGCCGGGCCCTGGACCTGGTTCTCGCTCAGCGAGAACCTGATTTTCGGCCCGCGACGAGGGCGGCCGCCTGCTTCTGCCGGCCGGAGTTGTCGTAGGCCCTCTGCCCGGTCACGGGACGATCGCCGGCAGCGTCTCCCAACCGCGGACCGTGGAGGTGGGCGACAGGCGGGCCTGGTCGAGGTCCACCTCCCACTCCGGGAACCGGTCGAGCACCGCATCGAGCGCCACCCGACCCTCGAGCCGGGCGAGGGCGGCGCCGAGGCAGAAGTGGATCCCGTACCCGAACGTCAGCAGGCCGGCGGTGTTGCGGTGGATGTCGAAGCGGTCCCCGTCCGGGAACCGGTCGTCGTCGCGGTTGGCGGCTCCGATCAGCATCAGCATGGCGCTGCCGGCCGGCACGGTCTGGCCCTGGACCTCCACGTCGGCCGCCACGTAGCGCCCCACGTGGGGCGCCGGCGGTTCGAACCGGAGCAGCTCCTCGATGGCGTTGGGAACGAGCGACCGGTCGGCCACCAGCTCCCGACGCTGGTCGGGGTGGTCGGCGAGCACCTTGCCCGCCCAACCGATGAGCCGGGTGGTGGTCTCGTTGCCGGCTCCCGACACCACGGCGATGTAGGTCAGCAGCTCGTCGCGCGTCAGACGGCGGACCGAGCCGGTCTCGTCCTCGAACTCCACGTTGAGCAGCTCGGTCATGATGTCGTCGGACGGGTGCTCGGCGCGCCAGTCGATGTAGTCGGCGAACAGGTGGTTGGTGACCTGGAGGGTGTCGCCGATCTCCATCGGCTGGCCCTCCTCGGTGCGCAGGCTGGCGTCGACCGCCTCGCGGATCTTGTCCTGGTCCTGCGCCGGCACCCCCATCAGCAGTCCGATGACCTGCATCGGCATCACGGCACCGAGATCACGCACGAAGTCCAGCCGGCCCGAGCCGACGTGCGGATCCAGAGCCTGGGCACAGAAGGCGCGGATCTGCTCCTCGAGCACCGCCACCTTCCGAGGGGTGAACATCCTCGACATCAGCTTGCGGTGCATCGTGTGCGTGGGTGGGTCCTCGAAGATCACCGTGCCCGGGGGCATCTCCATCCCGGACTTGATGATCTCGAGGATGCCGCCCCGACCGGAGATGAACGTCTGGTTGTCCTTGAGGCCGCGCTCGACGTCCGCGTACCGGCTCACGGCGAAGAAGTCGTGCTCGGCGTCGTGATAGAGGGGGGCCTCCTCGCGCAGCCGGCGGAACACCGGGTACGGGTCGCGGTTGATCTCCGCGTCGTAGGGGTCGTAGCGCACGTCGCGCCCGTTCGTGGTCATCACCGGCGGGGGGCTACGCCACCACGTTCTGGACCTTGAGCTCCACGATGCGATCCCAGTCGAGGCCGAGCTCCTCGAGGATCTCGTCGCCGTGCTCGTTGAAGGCGGGGGCGCGACGCGGGGTGGGCGGCTCGCCGCCGAAGCTGACCGGCGGGGCGGCCAGCCGGAAGCTGATGCCCTCGGCCGTCTCGTAGTCCTGGACGTAGTGGTTGGCGAGTGCTTGGGGGTCGTCGGCCACCTCGATGGTGTCCTGGACCATGGCCCACTGGCCGGAGAACGGCTGCAGGGCCTCGCGCCACTCGTCGGCCGTGCGCTGGGCGAAGGCCTCGGTCAACGCCTGCATCCCGTCGGCGGCGTTGGCGGCGATCGATGCCGCGTCACGGAACCGCTCGTCGGTGGCGAGCTCGGGTCGGCCGATCACCCGGCACGCCTCGGCCCAGTACTTCCCGGCCTGCAGGCAGGTGAGGGCCACATAGCCGCCGTCGCTGGTCTGGTAGGTGCCGGTCAACGGGTTGCCGACGGGTCGGTCCTTGGGCATGCCGCGCCACGGCATCCCGGTTTGGAGCGACAGGGCGATGGCTGCGCCCATCGACCACATGCCGACGCCGAGCAGGGACACGTCGACCGTGGTCGCCTCCCCGGTCCGCTCCCGGTGGAAGAGCGCGCCCATGATGCCGCCAGCGATCGTCATGGCGCCGATGGAATCCCCGAAGGCGGGGGCGGGTGGCGGCGCGGGGCGCTCACCTTCGGCCGACACGCCCATGGCGACGCCGGCGCGGGCCCAGTAGGCCAGCGAGTCGTACGACCCCTTGTCGGCGTCGGGCCCCTCGTTGCCCTGGCCGGTGCCCCGGACGTAGATGATGTCGGGGTTGTGGGCCTTGATGTCGTCGACGTCGATCTTGAGCTTGGTCCGCACGCTGGGGAGCTTGTTGGTCAAGAAGACGTCGGCCGTGGCCGCCAACTGGTAGAGGATCTCGAGGCCGGCCTCGCTGGCCAGGTCGAGGCCGAGGCTGCGCTTGCCGCGGTTCGAGTGCTCGAGCAGCACGTGCACGGCGCCCCCGAGGTTGACCGTGCCGCTGGAGCCCAACCCGCGCATGGCGTCGCCTCGTTCGACGTGTTCGATCTTGATGACCTCTGCACCCCATTCCGCCAGCAGTGCCGACGCGGCGGGGACGAAGGTGTGCTCCGCCACCTCCAGCACCCGGACCCCCTGCATCACCTCGTTCACCGGACCCCTCCTGCGGGTTGCGAGTTGCGTGGCCGGGGACCCTAGTGGCGGGCCCGGCGGACCAGCGACCGGAAGTGAGCGATCACTCAGAAATCGCGGCGCCGCGGCAGGAGGTCGGGCCGTGATCGACGAAAACGGGGGTGACCGAGTCGAGGTGCGTGCACCGCCGGGTCGGCGGGGTCGCCGGATCGGTGTGCCCTCGAGAGGCGAACGTGCAGGTCGCGCCGCGGTGGAAGGGGGTTGCCATGAGCGCCAGGAACAGGGGTCAGACCTGGACCCGACGCGTCCGGCTCGCGACGGTGTTCCTGGTCCTGCTCGGCACCAGCGCGTGCGGCGCCCGCTGGAACGACGCGCAGACACAGGCGGTCCTGGCGCGGGAGCAGCAGCGCGCGCCGAGCGGTGGCTCAGACGCAACGGTCGCGGCCGGCCCGACCGGCGGTGCCTCGACGGCCGCGTCCCCCGCTGCATCGGCGGCCGACACGAGCGGCGGTGCCTCGCCGGCAGCCGGTTCGGTCGCCGACGGCGGTGGGGCAGCCAGTGCCGGCACCGCGCCTCAACCCTCCGGCGGAGGCGCCGCCCCACCACAGGCCGCATCGAGCGCTGGCGCGCTCCCGTGCGCGGCGCCCTCCGACGCTCCCGGCGTCTCCGACCAGGAGATCACCGTCGCCAACATCGCCACGCTCAGTGGCCCGATCCCCGGACTGGGCGAGGCGGGGGCGGCCGCCACCCGCGCCTACGTCGCCTTCCGCAACGCCACCGGAGGTGTGTGCGGGCGGAGCATCAAGCTCCTGTCCGGCGACGACGCCCAGGACAACGGTCGCTACCGGTCCCTCGTCAACGACTTCAACGCCAAGGCGTTCGCCATCGTTGGTGGCCTGTCCGGCGGCGACGCGGGCGGGATCGAGATCGTCAAGAACACCGGCATCCCCGTGGTGAGCGTCCCCGTGTCGCTCGACTTCCACCACCTGCCCACCGTGTTCGGCGTCAACCCGCCCTACGCCGATCCCAACCAGCCCACCGGGAAGTACAAGTGGCTGGTGGCGCAAGGTGCCACCAAGGTGGCGCTGGTGTATCCGGGTGTCGACCAGACCCGAGCCGAGGTCAACGCCAAGCACCGGCACCAGATGGAGGCGTCGGGCATGAAGATCGTGCTCACCGAGGAGTTCCCGCTCGGGACCCTCAACTACGACTCCGTCGCCCGCGCCGTCGCCAACAGCGGTGCCGACTACATGCTCTTCGTCAGCGAGGTCGGCGCCGACGCCTCGATGGCGAAGTCGCTGGCCAACACCGGTTACGACCTCTCCTACGCTGACTACCTCACCGGCTACAGCCCCAAGTTCATCGACCTGGCCGGCGACGCGGCCGAGGGCTCCACGGCCTGGGTCCGGGTGCTCCCGAACGAGGAGGCCGGCGGCAACGCCGAGCAGAACCTCTTCCTCGAGTGGATGGACAAGGCCGCGCCGGGCATCGCGCCCGACGTGTTCGCCGCCGACTCCTGGGTGGCGGCGAAGGCGTTCTTCGACACGCTCGAGACCCTCCCGGGACCCATCACCCGCGGCTCGTTCGTGGACACGATCCGCGGGGTGAAGAACTACGACGCGGGGGGATTCCTCGGGCCGATCCAACTGGGCCCGAACGTCACCAACGGGTGTGTGATCGGCATGATCGTCGACGGGGGCAAGTGGCGGCGGCTGGCGCCGGCGAAGGGCTTCCTGTGTTGACCGACGCGGCGGAACCGGCAACCCGGTCCCCGGTGGGGCCCCGAGCCGCCGACCGCTCGGAACCGGCGCATCCGCTCGAACTGATCGACGCGCACGCCGGCTACGGGCGCATCGAGGTCCTCCACGGTGTCGACCTCGCCGTCCGCCGAGGCCAGATCGTGGCCCTCCTCGGCCCCAACGGTGCCGGGAAGTCCACCGCCCTCGGGGTGATGAGCGGTCTGCTCTCACCGCGCTCGGGCTGCCGCCACGTCCTCGGCCGTCACCTCAACCACGCCACGGCCGACGAGTTGGCGCGCATCGGGGTCTGCCACGTGCGTGAGGGACGATCGATCTTTCCCAACCTCACCGTCCGCGACAACCTCACGGTGGCGGCGTCGGCCGGTACCCCGCTCGCGCGGATCGAGGAGATCGCCTACCCCTTGTTCCCCCGGCTGGCGGAGCGTCGCCAGCAACAGGCCGGCACCCTCTCGGGCGGCGAGAAGCAGATGCTGGCCCTGGCCCGCGGGCTCGGCACCGAGCCGTCGGTGCTGCTGGTCGACGAGCTGTCGATGGGCCTCGCCCCCATCATCGTGGGCGAGCTGTACGAGTCGGTGGTCGAGGTCGCACGGTCCGGGGTGTCCGTGCTGATCGTCGAGCAGTTCGCCTCCATCGGTCTCCGCGTCGCCGACCACGTACACGTGATGGCCCACGGGACGGTGACCTACTCGGGTCCGGCCGACGGGGCCGCCGAGGCCGTCGACGCTGCGTACCTCGGGAGCGCGTCGTGACCGAGCTCCTCCAGTTCACCCTCTTCGGGCTCATGTTGGGCTGCGTCTACGCCATCGCCGCCATGGGCCTCGTGCTCACCTACAACGTCAGCGGCGTCTTCAACTTCTCGCACGGGGCGGTCGGGATGATCGCCGCGTTCGTCTACTACGAGCTCCAGGTCCGCCACGGCGTCCCCACCGCGGTGGCCCTCCTCCTGGTGGTCGGTGTGCTGGCGCCGGTGCTCGGGCTCCTCGTCGAGCGGATCATGCGCAACTTCCAGGGCGCCGACTTCGCCACCACCTTGGTGGTGACCATCGCGCTGACCGTCGCCTTCCTCGGGCTGGCCCAGCGCCTCTTCGATCCCCGCCAGGCCCGGTTCATGCCGACGCTGCTCGGCGACCACCGCATCGTCATCGCCGACGTCCCCATCAGCTGGGACCAGATCGCCCAGGTGCTCGTGGCCGTGGCCGTGGCCTTCGGGCTCCGCGTCCTGCTCTTCGGTACCGGCCTGGGTGCCCGGATGCGGGGCGTGGTCGACGATCCCGAGCTGGCCCGCCTCCACGGGGTCGAGCCGGTCACCGTGGCTCGGATCGGATGGGTCATCGGGTTCGTGCTCGCCGCCCTCGGAGGTGTGCTCTTCGCCAGCGGTCAGAACCTCAACGCCATCGTGCTCACCTTGCTGGTGCTCAACGCCTACGGGGCGGCGATGGTGGGGCGGCTCACCAGCCTGCCCCTCACCTTCGCCGGAGCACTCCTGCTCGGGCTGTGCCAGCAGCTGACCAACGTCTCGTGGCTGTGGCCGTCGGGCGAGTTCTTCCTGCGGTTGCAGCTGGCGATCCCCGGCGCGTTCCTCATCCTCGCCGTCCTGCTCATCCCGTCGTCGCGACTCGCCGTCGGGTCGGCCATCGGCCGCGACGAACCCCGGGTCCCGTCGTTGCGGGGCTCGGTGCTGGGCGGCATCGCCCTCGTCGCCCTCGTCGCCGTCCTGGTCGACGTCGTCCCCTCCACCGCCATCGTCGACGTCCAGCGGGCGCTCGTGGTGGCCACCATCGCGCTGTCGCTGGTGGCGGTCACCGGGCTGTCGGGACAGGTCTCGCTCACCCAGTACCTCTTCGTCGGCGTGGGTGCGTTCGTCGTCGGGACATTCTCCGGTCTCGACGGCTTCCTCTCGATGGTGCTCGGGGGCGTGATCGCCGCCGTCCTCGGCGCCGTGGTCGCCCTGCCCGCGGTGCGGCTCAAGGGCCTCTACCTCGCGCTCAGCACCTTCGGCATCGCCTTGATCGGACGGGAGCTGATCCTGGGCGATCTCCGCGTCTTCGGCCTCGGTGGCCTCAGCGTGCCCCGGCCGCACGTGCTCGGGCTGGCGACGGGAGACGACGGCCGGTATGCCGTCTGGTGCGCGGTGGCGTTCTCGCTGCTCGCCGTGCTGCTCGGCGTCGTGCGGCGGAGCTGGATCGGCCGGCAGCTGACCGCCGTCCGCGACAGCGAGCTCGCCGCGGCCACCGCCGGTCTCCCGGTGCGCACCGCCAAGCTGGCCGTGTTCTCGTTCGCCGCGTTCATCGCCGGCTGCGCCGGCTCGCTCTTCGGCGGGTTCGCCGCCGCGGTCCAGGGCACGCAGTTCGATCCGGTCAACAGCTTGATCATCGTCCTCTTCGCCTACGTGGGCGGGATCACCACCGTCCTCGGCGCGGTGATCGCCGGCGCGCTCTTCGCCGGGCTCGCCTACGCCCAGGCCACCTATCCGGGTCTGGCTGGCGTGGTGTTCGTGGTCGTCGGCGCCGCCGCCATCAGCCTCGGCCGCCAACCCAACGGCCTGGCCGGGATCGTGCTCGACTGGACCGACCGGGTGCGCGAGCTGCGTCCGTCTCGCCTGCGGGCCCACCACGACGACACGATCCTGACCCCGACCGCGCCACGCGTCGCCGAGTCCGGAGGTCGGGCGTGACCGTGCGCCGGCACCGTCGACCGGCGTTCGGGCAGTTGCTCGTCACCGCGGTGCTCATGGCCGTCGTGCTTCCGGTCGGGCTGGGCGCCCACCGAGCCGATGCCCAGGCGACCAGCGCGCAGCTCGTCGGCATGCAGGGCACGGCGCACGCGTCCGGCATCTACGCGTTCTACAACATGGGCAACGTCCTCCCCATCGCCTCGCCGGTCGACACCGGCGCACCTGACGCCCTCACCACCATCGCGTCGGGGCCGACCACCTTCGCCCGGGCCGCCGTCCTCGATCCCGGCGATCTGCTCGCCAGCCCCGACACCCTCCTCTCGCTCTTCTCGGCGGACTACAAGTCCGGCACGCTGCCCGCGTATCCGTACCGCATCCAGGCCACGTCCGGGTACGGGTCGCCGGACGCCTCGTCCACGCCCGGGCCGGGGCTGCAGGCCGACGTGCGGGCCGAGGGCTCCGCCGCCACCGCGTCGGCCAGCGCCGGCGAGTCCAGAGCGCCGGCGATCGTCACCTTCGGCGGCGTGACGTCGGAGTCCAGCAGCGAGACCGACGGTTCCACCGTCACCGTCCATGCCCGCACCGAGATCACCGGCATCCACGTCCTCGACGCCCTCTCGGTCAGCTCCGTCGTCATCGACGTGACCGCTACGTCCCGCGGCGACGGCGTCGAGCTCTCGGGCGGCACCACCATCGGCGACGCCACGCTCATGGGGACGCCGGTCGTCATCGACGGCGACGGGATCCAGCCCGCCGAAGGTGACGGCGGTCGACAGCCGTTGCTGGGTGGCGTGACGAAGTCGCTGTCGGCGCAGGCCAGCGACCTCCTCGACCAGGCCGGGATCCACGTCACCGCGGGCGGCACCATCGACCAAGCCGCCGGCGACACCGGGCAGCTCGCCGCCACCGGGCTCCGCATCGAGTTCGATTTCAACGGACAGTCGGCTCCGGCGCTGTCGAGCCTGCTCGACCTGTACGACCAGGCGCCTCCGGTGGAGCTCCCCGGGGCGCCGCTCCAGATCGCCGATCTGCTCCAGGTCGTGCGGTCGGACAACGTCTCGGAGCTCCAGATCGGTCGGGCCGAAGTCGGTCTCGCCGCCCGGTCCGGCGAGCCGGTGCCCGACTTCACCGCTCCGTCGGTGGACTCGGGAGCGGCGATCGTCACGCCGGCACCGACGTTCGACACCCCCGGCCCCAGCTCCGTGCCGCAGACGGTCGGCCCACCGCTGGATGTCGCCTCGCCGGCCCCGTCCGCAATCGCTCCCACCGTCGTCGACGAGGAGCCCATCGGTGCGGTCAGCCGGGGCATCGGCGTGGCCGCGGTCCTGGTCCTGTTGCTCCAACCGCTGCTCGGCGCCTGGCTGGCCCGGCTCAGCCGCCGCGTCCTGACGACCGCCACCAGCCCCGGTGGCGCCTGCCCCAACGGAGGTTCGTGACATGGTCGACGAACGGGACGGAACCGCACCGCCCGACGCCCGAGACGAACGGCTGCGCGCCGGTGCCGACCAACTGCGGGACCGGCGCGGTCGCGTCAGCCCCCTCGATCGCCCCAACCTGTTGATGGGCGTCGCCGCCGCCATGATGACCACCGGCCTGTCCCTGGTCGTGCTCGGTTGGGCCGGCGCCGCCCGTTCCATCCGGGTCGAGGAGCAGGTGCCGTACCTGATCTCGGGCGGGCTGCTCGGTCTGGCGCTCGCCATCATCGGCGCGCTCGTGCTCTTCACCCACTGGCTGACCGTGCTCATCCGCGAGGGACGGGAGCGTGATCGCCGGCGCGACGAGCAGCACGCCGAGCTGATCGCCGCCCTCGAGGAGCTCCGATGGGCCCGCTCCGTGAGCGCCGGCAACGGGGGGGAGGTGGCCCATGGCGACCCTCGAGGCCCGCGGACTCAACGTCCACTTCGGGCAGCACCAAGCGGTTCGTGACGTCAGCCTCGCCGTCGACGCCGGCCAGATCGTCGGTCTGATCGGACCGAACGGGGCGGGCAAGACGACCACGTTCAACGCCATCACCGGCGTCCAGCGCTGCACGGGCTCGGTCGTCCTCGACGGTGTCGACGTGTCGTCGGCGCCCCCGCACCGCCGGGCCCGGCTCGGGATGAACCGTACGTTCCAGAAGCTCGAGGTCTTCGGGACCATGACGGCGTTCGACAACATCCGCACCGCGGCCGAGATCACCGCCCTCACCAAGCGCCGCTCGTTGGCCGGGGTGGTGGAGACGACGCAGCGGCTGATCGATCTGCTCGGTCTCGGCCCGGTCCGTCACGAGCGCGCCGACGCCCTCCCCACCGGTCAGGCTCGGTTGGTGGAGATCGCCCGGGCCGTGGCCACCGAGCCCCACATCGTCCTGCTCGACGAACCTGCGTCCGGCCTCGACGACACCGAGAGCGCCCGGCTGGCCCAGGTGCTCCGAACCCTCCGGGACGACGGCATGGCCATCTTGATGGTCGAGCACGACATCGACCTGGTCATGGAGCTGAGCACCGTGGTCTACGTGCTCGACCTCGGCTCGCTCATCGCCCACGGCAGTCCCGAGACGATCCGCAACGACGCCGCGGTCCGCCAGGCCTATCTGGGCGCGGCCTGATCAAGAGCGGAGTGACCGATCACTTCCCGGCCGATACCTATACTCCCTGTCCCGGTGCACCTCGTGCCGGGACGTCGGCTGGACCGAGTCGAAGGCAGGTGAGCCGATGGCGACGCGAGCGACGAACACCGCCGAACCGACGCGTGTGCGCCGGCTGACCGGAGCCGAGCGACGACGCTCGATCCTGGCGGCCGCCCGTGAGGCGTTCAGCGACACCGGAGACATGACCGGCACGACGATGCGCACGATCGCGGCTCGAGCCGGCATCAGCGAAGGGGTGATCTACCGCCACTTCGAGAGCAAGGAGCAGCTGTTCTACGAGGCCGTGGTGGAGCCGCTCCGGGAAGCCGTCGACACGCTGGTGGCCGCGGCCGAGGAGGTCGACCGGGGCGGTCCGCTCACCGCCGCGAGCCGGGTCGAGAAGCTGGCCGGCCTCTACGAGCAGCTCACCGCCACCCTCGCCGAAGTCCTCCCGTTGCTCGGGCTGGTGCTCTTCGGTGATCCCACGGTCGCTCGTCGATTCCACCGCGAGCACTTCGCCGTGGCCATGGACCGTCTGGCGGCGGCCTGGGCGCAGGTCGAGGAGCACTACGGCCTCGACGTCGAGTACGCGGCCATCTCCTCGCGTGCCGTCATGGGCATGGCACTCATCCTCGCCATCGAATCCACCCACCAGCCGGGCGGCATCGACGCCGACGTCTTCCAACAGGCCGCCCAGGGAACGACCTGGGGCTTCTTCCCGCCGGCTCGCAGCTCCCGCTGACGCCCTCCCCGAGCCGCCGACGGGGCCCACGTCGGTTCACCCGCGGCCCGGCCCTCTCGGGCCCGCGGCCGCCACGGCGAACGCCACCACCTGGGCGGCTTCGGCCTCGTCCGGACGGGTGCCGTTCCAGAGATGGTCTCCGAGCCGGCCCACGACGGCGTGGCCGACCAGCGTGGCGGCCAGCTCGGGATCGACGCAGCCCAGGGCGGCGAACGGTTCGTGGAGCAGGCTCGACAGCGGAGCGCTCGCGGGAGACGGACCGGGTTGGCCCACGCTGGCGCCGGCGTTGTAGAGCACGGCCAGTGTCGTGGCGGCCGCGTCGTCGTCCTCGGCTTGGTGCAGGACACCCCGGGCCCAGCGAGAGACCTGGCCGACCGGGTCGGCGTCCTTGTCCATCTGGTGGGCGAGGTAGGTGCGCAGGCGCACCGCCCCGTCCTCGAGGATGGCGGCGATGAGCGCGTCCTTTGAAGGGAAGTGGCGGTAGAACGCCTCGTTCGAGAGGCCGGCTTCCTCCACGATGTCGGCCACCCGCGATCGGCGGTCGACGCCGTTGCGGCGCATGACCGTGCGGCCGGCATCGATGAGGCGTTGCACGTGGTCGACAGAATCGGCCCGCTTGGCTTGGACGGCGCGGTCGGCGAATCGGCTCGACACGCCTCGTCGGCCGTCGGAATCCTCGCCGCCGGGCCGGCGCGGTCCGAGAACTTGATTCTCCATCGACAGAATTCTATTCTGAGCCGCCGGAGGTGGCCAACCATGGCATGGGATTTCGAGACCGACCCCGAGTTCCAGGACAAGCTCGACTGGGCCGACGCGTTCGTCCGCGAGGAGGTCGAGCCGCTCGATCTGGTCTGGCCCGGGCTGCAGTTCACGCCCCTGGAGGGCAAGCGGCGGGAGGCGATCCAGCCGCTGAAGGACCAGGTCCGTGCGCACGGGCTGTGGGCCACGCACCTCGGCCCCGAGCTCGGCGGACAGGGCTTCGGCCAGCTCAAGCTGTCGTTGCTGAACGAGATCCTGGGCCGGAGCAGCTGGGCCCCCATCGTCTTCGGCTGCCAGGCGCCCGACACCGGCAACGCCGAGATCCTGGCCCATTACGGCACCGACGAGCAGAAGGAGCAGTACCTCCAGCCGTTGCTCGACGGCGAGCTGTTCTCGTGCTTCTCCATGACCGAGCCCGAGGGTGGCTCCGATCCCACCCAGTTCCGCACCCGTGCCGTCCGCGACGGCGACGAGTGGGTGATCGACGGCTGGAAGTACTTCTCCTCCAACGCCCGGACCGCGGCGTTCCTCATCGTGATGGCGGTGTCCAACCCCGAGGTGAGCGCGTACCAGGGCATGTCGATGTTCGTCGTGCCCACCGACACGCCCGGCATCGAGATCGTCCGGAACACCGGGCTGTGGGGCGAGTCGGAGGACGAGGGCTCCCACGCCCTCATCCACTACCGGGGCGTGCGGGTCCCGGCCTCGTCGATGCTGGGCGACGAGGGCCAGGCCTTCGCCGTGGCCCAGACCCGCCTGGGCGGGGGGCGCATCCACCACGCCATGCGCACCATCGGCCAGGCCCAGAAGGCGCTCGACATGATGTGCGAGCGAGCGCTGTCGCGCCACACCCAGGGCAGCCTGCTGGCCGAGAAGCAGTTCGTGCAGGGCTACATCGCCGACTCGTGGGCCCAGCTCCACCAGTTCCGGCTGATGGTGCTGCACACGGCGTGGAAGATCGACAAGGAGAACGACTACCGCAAGGTCCGCAAGGACATCGCCGCCGTGAAGGTGGTGATGCCGCAGGTGTACCACGACATCGTCTGGCGCTCGGTCCAGATCCACGGTGCCCTCGGCGTGAGCAACGAGATGCCCCTGTTCGGCGGCATGCTCGGCGCCAGCGTGATGGGCCTGGCCGACGGACCCACCGAGGTGCACAAGATGACCGTGGCGCGGCAGGTCCTGCGGGAGCACGAGGCCGTGGATGACACCTGGCCCAGCGAGCACCTGCCCAAGAAGCGGGCCGCGGCCCGGGCCAAGCTGGCCGAGTACCTCGAGCACGAGGTGGGGAACCTGTGACCGCCTCGGACCCGACGCTGGACGGCGAGCGGCTGGCGCGCCTCACGGCCTGGATGGACTCGCAGGGTCTCGGCGAACCCGGTGGCCCGGTCGAGGCCTCGTTCATCTCGGGCGGCGCCCAGAACGAGATCTTCGAGATCCGCCGCTCCGGCCTGCACGCCGCGCTGCGGATCCCGCCCCCCACCGCGCCCGCCGACCGCGATGGCGGCATCGTGCGCGAGTGGCGGATCATCGAGGCCCTCGATGGCACCGACGTCCCGCACACGGAGGCCATCGCCCTCTGCGACGACACGACGGTGCTCGGACGCACCTTCTACCTGATGGGCTTCGTGGACGGCTGGTCGCCGATGGCGCTCAAGGGCGGTCCGTGGCCCGAGCCGTTCAACCGCGATCGGGAGGCGCGCCACGGCCTGGCCTACGCGCTCATCGACGGCATCGCGCTGCTCTCGAAGGTCGACTGGCGCCACCGGGGTCTCGAGGATCTCGGCCACCCCGACGGCTTCCACGACCGCCAGGTCGACCGGTGGACGGCGTTCTGGGACAAGGTGAAGACCCGTGAGGTCCCCGGTTTCGACGAGGCCGCGGCCTGGCTCCGCGCCCATCGGCCGATCGACTACGTGCCCGGCCTGATGCACGGCGACTACCAGTTCGCCAACGTGATGTACGCCCATGGCACGCCGACCAAACTGGCCGCCATCGTCGACTGGGAGATGGGCACCGTGGGCGACCCGAAGCTCGACCTCGGCTGGGTGATGCACGGCTGGTCAGAGGGCACCACCTACGTCGACAGCTCCGACATGCCCACCACCGAGCAGATGCTGGCCCGCTACGTGGAGGTGTCGGGCCGGCAGGTCGACGACATCGACTACTACAACGTGCTGGCCAAGTGGAAGCTCGCCGTCGTGCTCGAGCGGGGCTTCGCCCGGGCCACCGAGGACACCCCCGCCCTGCAGGCCTTCGGCCCCTTCGTGGTCAAGTTGATGGCCGAGGCGGCCGAGCTGGCCGAGACGACGACCTACTCGGGCTGATCGTGCGGGCTGCGGTCTGCCGGACCCACGGGCCGCCCGAGGGGGTGGTGGTCGAGGAGGTGCCGTCGCCCGAGCCCGGGCCGGGCGAGGTGAGGGTCCGGGTCGAGGTCGCGGCCGTCAACTTCCCCGACGTGTTGCTGGTGGCCGATTCGTACCAGCTGAAGGTCCCGGTGCCGTTCGTTCCCGGCAGCGAGTTCGCCGGGGTCGTGGACGTGGCGGGCGACGGCGTGGCCGGCGTCGCGGTCGGCGACCGGGTGACCGGCACCGGCCTGGTCGGCGCCTTCGCCGAGGAGGTCGTCGTCCCGGTTCGCGCGCTGGCGCAGATCCCCGAACCGCTGGCCAGCGACGTGGCCGCGGCGGCCGGCGTGACGTACCGGACGGCGTACCACGTGTTGCGCTCGGTGGCGCGGGTCGCGGCCGGCGACACGGTCGTCGTGCTGGGCGCGGGCGGGGGAGTGGGGACGGCCGCGGTCCAACTGGCCACCGAGCTCGGCGCCGAGGTCACCGCCGTGGCGTCGAGCCGCGAGAAGCTCGAGGTTGCGGCCGCGTGCGGTGCCGGGCACGGGATCGACCACCGCCACGCCGACCTGCGCCGCGCCCTGCAACAGCTGCACCCCGACGGGGTCGACGTGGTCATCGATCCGGTGGGTGGCCCGCTCGCCGAGCCGGCCTTGCGATCCATCCGGTGGGGTGGCCGGTTCGTGACGGTGGGGTTCGCCTCGGGCGAGATCCCCGCCATCCCGCTCAACCTCGTGCTGCTCAAGGGGGTGCACGTGCTCGGCTTCCAGTTCATCGACTTCGCCACCCACGCGCCCGACGAGCTGGCCCGGAACGAGGCCGAGCTGCGCCAGCTGTTGGAGACCGGACGCGTCCGGCCCCACATCGGGGCCCGGTACCCGCTGGAACGCACGGCCGAGGCGCTGCGACTGGTCGCCGATGGCAAGGCCGTCGGCAAGGTGCTCATCGACATCGGAGGTCAACGTCCGTGACCGCACCCCTGCGCGTGGTCCAGTGGGCCACCGGCAACATCGGCACGCGCTCGCTGCGGGCCGTGATCGAGCACCCGTCGCTCGAGCTGGTCGGCGTGTACGTCCACAGCGAGGACAAGGCCGGGCGCGACGCGGGCGAGCTGTGCGGGCTCGACCCGGTGGGCGTGGTCGCGACGAACGACGTCGACGACCCTCGGTTGAACTCCGTTCCGGGACGCGTCACGCGCGCTCAGAGGCGCCTCCCGCGGCCCAGAACGTGGTGTCGATGACGTCCGAAACGAGCAACTCGTGCCCGGCAGCCCCTAGTGTGGGGGCGTGAACCAGCCGCTGGGGAGCGGGCACGACCGCCGCATCGACCTACCGTTCCGACCGGGCGAGATGCCCCCGCTGTTCGGGGACACGAGCTCGGTGCTCATCGTCGACGACGACCCGACGACCGTCGAGCTGCTGGCGTCGATCCTCGAGACCGAGGGCTACGAGTGCACCAGGGCCCGCGACGCGTCCGAAGCGCGCACTCGCCTCGCCGAGCGCGACTACGCCGTGGCATTGGTCGACATCGTGATGCCGGGCGACTCCGGACTCGAACTGGTCGATCAGGTGCTCGACGGGCATCCCTTCCTGGGCGTGGTCATGGTCACCGGCATCGACGATCCCGAGATCGCCGAGCTGGCGCTGCGGAGCGGGGCCTACGGCTACCTCGTCAAGCCGTTCACCCACAACGAGGTCGTGGTGGCGGTGTCGAACGCCGGGCGCCGGCGGTGCCTCGAGATCGAGAGCGCGGTCTACCGCCGCCGGCTCGAGGATCGTCTGGACGAGCAGGCCGACGAGCTCGATGCTGCGCTCAAGCAGCTCAAGGAGCTCTACGACCACGCCTTGGGCAACATGGGAGACCACTAGCCAGTCCCCCGGCACCCCGGCGACGGCTACTCGATGCGGAGCACCTGCGCGGTCACCGTGCGCGATGCCAGCCGGGCCGGAGCGGCGGCGACCGCGACGGCCAGCACCAGGACCATCGGCGCCAGCAGCGATAGGAGGCCGACGGGCGTGACGGGTTCCGCCACGATGCCGAGTTCCGACGCAGCAACGTCCCAGAGCGAGCGGCCCAGCGTGATGCCCACGGGGAGGGCGATGACGAGGGCGATGATGGCGACCGAAGCCGCCTGCCACCGGACGGTCCGGCGGATCTGGCCGTCGACGAACCCGAGCGCCTTGAGGACGGCGAGGTCGCGGCGGCGCCGGCGGACGGCGGTCACCAGGGCGTGGACGAGCGTGGCGGCCGCCAGGAGGCCGAGCAGACCGGCGAGCAGCATCGGGATGCTGCGGACCCGACCGAAGTCGACGATGTCGATCGGTGTGCCCGGTTGGTACACCTGCACGTACGGCAGGTCGGCGCGCAGGGCGGCCAGCCCGTCCCGGCGGGCGGCGTCGGACGAGAACCGCACCAGCACGGCGTTCGGGGGCGGGCCGTCGGGGACGGCGCGGAGCAGGGCCTGGTAGGGGAGGATCGCGCCCTCGCCGAAGACGCCGTTGTCGCCCACCGGCGGCAGCACCACCTGGCCGACGATCCGCACCTCCGCAGAGCCGAGCCCATCCACATCGAGGACGACCGAGTCGCCGACGTGCTTGTGCAGGGCGTCGAGGGTCTTGCCACCCAGAGCGATCTCGTCGGGAGCGCTCGGCTGGCGACCCTCGCTGGCCGGAGGGAGGACCGAACCGCGGACCACGTCCATGGCGATGGCATCGGCGGCGACGTCGTCGACGTGCACCGGGACGGCCGTGCCGCCGACGCTGAGCGCGTCCACGCCGGGCATGGTCGACAACGCCGGCACGATGTCGTCGAGGGCGCGGTTGTCGCCGAGGCTGGGCGAATCGATCTCGGCGTCCCAGGCCACGCCGTAGAGCCGGGGGGTCGACGTGAGGTGGTCGACGCTGGCACCGAAGGTCACGGCCGCGGTGAGGGCGGTGAGACCGATGACGACGCCGGCCAGCGTGGTCCGCACCGGGACCGCGGTCCGGCCGTGGCCCGGCTCGGTGGCCAACCGGACGCCGGTGACCATGGTGGGGGGCGCCGACGCCCGCGCCAGCCAGCTGGTGAGGCGGGAGGCTCGCGTCCGGCGGTCGGAGAGCATCCGTCGAGTCGACGATCCCGCCCTCCGAGCGGCACGCCGGCCGGGCACGGCCGAGATCAGCACCGTGAGCACCACGATCAGCCCACCGCCGACTCCGATGGCGGTGGCGTCGAAGGCCAGGCCCGGGTGGGGTTCGGCGATGCGGGCGGAGCCGATCGGCATGAACGCCGAGCCGGCGAACGCGACTGCGGTGGCGACCGCCGCGGCCACCAGCGCCACCGCGGCCGTGCGGACGAGGACCACGCCGAGCAGCTGGGCGCGCGTCATGCCCATGGCCCGCAGTGCCGGGAAGTCGTCGGACTCGAGCAGGATCTGGCGGGCGACGAGCTGACTGCCGACCAGCAACACGGTGAGCCCGCCGAGTGCCGCGAGGATCCACAGGGCGTCGGCCAGGAATTGGAACGAACGCTCGATCTTGAGGGCTTGGGCGGCTGTCGAGCTCACGAAAGCCGGGCCATCCGAGAGGCCCTCGGTGTCGGTTTCGAAGCGGGGGTAGTCGGCTGCGCCGTGGGCGAGGGCCACGCCCAGGGCCTGGGAGCGCACGTAGCGATCGGCATTGGCCGACACGAAGGCGCCGCTCACCACGTTGAGCGCGCCGCCGTCGCCATCACCCGCGGTGGGGAAGTCGTTCGGCGCCACCGTGACGCCGACGACGCGGAGCTGCACCGGAACGGCCACCGGTTCGTCGACCGGCGAGGAGGCGTCGACGAAGTTCACGGTGATGGTCGCCCCGAGCTCGGCGCCGAAGCGGTCGAGGTTGAACCTGCTCATCGCCACCTCGTCGATGGCGGATGGTTCGGGGAGGCGGCCACGGAGCACCTTCGGTCGACTCAACCGGCCGGAGCCGGCTACGACCGACACGAAGTCCGAGCCGTGGGCGAGGTCGTCGGCGAAGCCGGTGAAGCCGTCGTAGCGCTGCCAGTCGCTCACCTCGGGGAGCTCGGCCACGGCATCGAGGTCGGTGGCGCTGCCCGTGTACGCGAAGTCGAAGACGATGGCGTCCATGGCATTGGAGGCGGCCAGCATGCGGGGATACGCGCTCTCCGTGCGCCGCGCGCCCGCCGCGACCGCCACCACCGCACCCCCGAAGACCCCGAGCATCACCGCCAGGGCCAGCCAGCCCCACCGCCGGGCCCGCAGGTCGGCCCGGCTGCGCAGCCACACCGCCTTCATCGTTTCTGCCAGCCAGCCGCCGCCAGGGTGCAGGCGTCCACGCGAATCACGTCACCCTCCCCCTCACCGTCGGATCACCGTAGCGGCGGGCGACGACGCGTTCGATGGTGCCAGCACCACAGCTGCCGACCGGCCAGCACGAGGCGTGGAAGGGCCCCGCCTCGTTGGGGCCGGTTACTTGAGGAGCGGGTCGCGGGGCAGGCCGAGGATGCGCTCGCCGATCTGGTTGCGCTTGATCTCGGAGGTGCCGCCGGCGATCGACATGCCGCGGTGCATGAGCACCAGGGCGTTGCTCATGCCGCCGGCGCCGTCCATGAACAGGGCATCGGGACCGTTCAGCTCGGTGAGGATGGCGGCGGCCTCGTGGCCGATCTCGGACAGCACGAGCTTGGTCATCGCGCCCTCGGGGCCGGGTTCGCTGCCGGCGACGGCGCGGTTGGCCGAGCGCAGGTTGAGCAGGCCCATGGCCTGGTGCTCGGCGATGTAGCGGCCGATGCGCGCCGCGCCGCCGTGGAGGCGTTCGGGGTGGGCGTCGAAGGGTGGGACCAGGGCCGGGCCGGGCATGGACATGCCTCCGCCGCCGCCGCCGATGCTGACCGATTCGTTGCCGAGGGTGGCTCGGGCCACGGTCCAGCCGCCGTCGACGGGTCCGACGACGTCGTCGTCGGGGACGAACACGTCGTTGAAGAACACCTCGTTGAACTCCGAGTTGCCGGTGGTCATCTTCAGGGGCCGGACCTCGACACCGTCGGCGTGCATGTCGATGGCCATCATGGTGATGCCGTCGTGCTTGGGGACGTCGGGGTTGGTGCGCACGGTGGCGAAGCCCATGCCGGCGTAGTGGGCGCCCGAGGTCCACACCTTCTGGCCGTTGACCAACCAGCCGCCGTCGACCCGGGTGCCGCGGGTCTTGATGCCGGCGGCGTCGGAGCCGGCGTCGGGCTCGGAGAACAGCTGGCACCAGATGACGTCCTGGCGCAGGGCGGGCATGACCCAGCGGTCGAGCTGGTCCTGATCGCCGTGCTGGATGATGGTGAGGATGTTCCAGGCCGTGATGCCGTAGGCAGGGCGCTTGACCCCGGCGTCGGTGAACTCCTGCTCGATCACGAGCTGCTCGATGGCGCCGGCCTCGCGCCCGTAGGGCTTGGGCCAATGGGGCATGACGTAGCCGGTCTCGATCAGCCGGTCGCGCTGTTCCTCTTCGGAGAGGTCCTTGACGGCCTGGGCGAAGGCCCGGACCTCGGCGCGGATCGGTTCGGCCTCGGGCGGCAGCTCGACCGCCTTGGCCCGCTGGACCCCTCGGCGCGTGAGCTCGACCAGGTCTCGGGCGGCGGTGTCGGCGTCGACGAGGGCGAGCAGGGAAGTGGCGCGGCGCATGTAGAGGTGGGCGTCGTGTTCCCAGGTGATGGCGATCCCGCCGTGGACCTGGGTGTTGAGGTTGGCGCACAGGTCGGCGGCCGGCGGAGCGAGGGTGGCGGCCACCGCGGCGGCGTAGGCGAGCTGATCGCCACCGGTGGCGGCGGCCCGGGCCGCGTCCCACACCGCGCTGGTGGCCAGCTCGGTGGCCACGGCCATGTTGGCGCAGTGGTGCTTGACCGCCTGGTACATGGCGATCGGGCGACCGAACTGCTGCCGCTCCTTGGCGTACGCCGCGGCCTGGTCGGTGCACTCGCGGGCCAACCCCACGGCCTCGGCCGACAGCAGCACCCGGGCCATGTCGCGCAGCACCTGGCGGCCGCCCGCGACGACGGTGGCGGGGGCGGCGTCGAGCGTCACCCGCGCCGAGCGGCGGGTGGGATCGAGGTTGGGTGGGGTGTCGATCGTGACGCCGTGCGCCGACCTCGATGACGGCGACATCGTCGCCGGTCGGGACGAGCACGAGCCGGGCCAGGCCACCGCCCAGCGCCACCACCGTGCCGGTGGCGGTGCCGTCGGTGACGGTCACGGTGCCGTCGACGGCCACGGCGGCCGGCGTCGAGCCGTCGGCCAGACCGGGCAGGAACGCCTTGGACGCGGCGTCGTCGCCGGCCGCGGCCAGCACCGCGCTGGCGATCACGGTGGGTACGAACGGCCCGGGCGTGACCGCCCGCCCCAGCTCCTCGACCACGACGACGAGCTCCTCGAGACCGTAGCCGGAGCCGCCGTACTCCTCGGGCACGTGGAGCCCCAACCAGCCCAACTGGACGAGGTCGTCCCAGAAGGCCGGCATCACCTCGTCAGGGGCGTCGAGCAGGGCTCGGGCCGCGGTGCGGGCCTCGTGCCGGCGGAGGAAGTCCGCCGCGGTCTCGGCCAGTGAGCGGTGTTCGTCGGTGATCGCGATCGACATGCCGAGACCGTACGCTCGGAGCCCCGGGCGCCGGAAATGGGCGCGCCGGGTCACGTCAGGCGGGCCCGACCCCGACGAGGTCCGCACCGTGGTCCACTAGCGTCCCCGGCAGTCCTCACCCACCGATTCCCCCCCGGAGGCGCGCACCCATGAGGGTCGTCATCGATCACGATCGCTGCACCGGTCACGGCCGCTGCTACGCGTTGGCGCCGGCCCTGTTCGTCGACGACGAGGCCGGCTACGGCCAGGTCATCGGCGACGGTGTCGTCTCCGACGACCACGTGGGCGATGCCCGCAACGCCATGCAGTCCTGCCCCGAGCAGGCGATCACCATCGAGGACTAGCGGACCGAACGCCTAGTCCGAGGACGGGAGCGGCTTGGCTTCCTTGAGCGAGAGCGCTTCGTCCCCCATCGACAGCGTCCCGGCCCCGGGCTTGGTGCACAGGACCTCGATGGTGTCGTCGGCGTCCACGTAGCGCTTGCCCATCAGCGTGCCCTCGTCGAACCCGGCGTCCGGTGTCGCCCCCGGGTCGCGCTCGGCGTCCATCGGCACCATCGCACGACCGCCGCAGCGGAGGTCGGCCGACGTCACGGACGCCTTCACCACCGCGACCTCGGTGTCGCACACCGCGGAACGGAATCGAGAACCTGGCTTCAGATCGAGACTCACCTGCACCCCTCGGGACGGAACAGTCGGATGGTAGCGACGAACGGAGTCGACCGATCAACCCGGTGTCGTCGAGCGCCCTCCATCGGTCTTGGCGTACTGGTCGCGCAGCTTGCGCTTGAGCAGCTTCCCGGTCGGGAGGCGGGGGAGCTCGCCGACGAAGTCGACGGTGCGCGGGCACTTGAACCGGGCGAGCCGCTCCTGGCAGTAGGCGATGAGCTGCCGGCCGAGCTCGTCTCCCGCTCGGGTGGGGTCGGCGGCCACGACGACGGCCTTGACCTCCTCGCCGAAGTCGGGGTTCGGGACGCCGATCACGGCGACGTCGCTCACCTCCGGGATGCAGGGTGAGGACGTCCTCGACCTCCTGGGGGTAGATGTTGACGCCTCCCGAGATGATCATGTGCGAGATGCGATCGGTGAGGTAGAGGAACCCGTCCTCGTCGAGGTAGCCGACATCACCGAGCGTGCTCCAGCCGGCGTCGTTGAACACGCTGGCGGTCTTCTCGGGATCGTTGTGGTACTCGAACCGGGCCGGGCTCTCGAACCAGATCTGGCCGGGCTCACCCGCCGGTAGCTCGTGGCCGGCATCGTCGAGGATGTGGACGGTGCCCAGCAGCGGCGTCCCGACGGTGCCCGGGTGCTCGAGCCAGGTCTCGGGACCCACGGCGCAGAAGCCGTTGCCCTCGCTGCCGGCGTAGTACTCGTGGATGATCGGCCCCCACCACTCCATCATCTGCTGCTTGACCTCGACCGGGCAGGGGGCGGCGGCGTGCACCGCGACCTGCAGGCTGGACAGGTCGTGGGCGTGGCGTTCGGCGTCGGGGAGCTTGAGCATCCGGACGAAGTGGGTGGGCACGAACTGGGCGTGGGTGACGTGGTGCTCCTCGATGGCGGCGAGGGCGGCCGCGGCATCGAAGCGCTCCATGCACACCACGGTTCCGCCCATGCGCTGGACCGCGGTGGACCAGCCCAGCGGGGCGGCGTGGTACAGCGGCGCCGGGCAGAGGTAGGTGGTGTCGGAGGTGAAGCCGAACATCCCCTGGATGAGGCCGATGAGCATGCCGCCACCGCGGCCGAACGGCTCCCCGCTGAGCGCGGTCTTGATCCCCTTCGGCCGTCCGGTGGTGCCCGACGAGTAGAACATGAACATGCCCTCGACCTCGTCGGGGAGGGCGTCCGGCGGGTGGGCTTCGAGGGCCGATTCGTAGCGGTCCCATCCCTCGAGGTCGCCGTCCATGACCAACCGGATGTCGACGGCGCCGAGGTGGGGTTCGAGGTCACGGGCCACCTCGGCCACGGCGGCCGACGTGACCACGGCTCGGGCGCCGCAGTCCTCGACGATGTAGCCGGCCTCGTCGGCCGTGAGGTGCCAGTTGATCGGCGTGCAGTACAGGCCGGCCCGTTGCGCGGCCCAGTACACCTCGAAGTAGCGAGGGTTGTTCTCGAGCAGGATGGCCATGTGGTCGCCCGGCCCGAGACCGGCAGCTCGGAACAGCCGGGCGAGGCGTTTCGACCGGGCATCGAGCTCGGCGTAGGTCACCGTGGTCCCGCTGCCGGTCATGACGACGGCCGGTGCGTCCGGTTTGGCTCTGACGTGGTCGCCTGGCTGCATCCGTTCCCCTGCGTGTCTGCCACTCTGTACCGCAGCCGAGATGGCTACGACGAGACGGCGATGGTACGTGCCCGGAGGACAGCGATGAGAGCCGATGAGAACCACCTCGTCGATCCCGATGGGGTCGAGATCTTCTACCGTCGGTGGCTGCCCGACGGGGAGCCCCGGGGCATCGTCCTGGTCCTCCACGGCATGTCCGAGCACTCGGGGCGCTACGGCCGCTTCGCCGAGGCGCTGGTCGAGGAGGGCCTCGCCGTCTACGCCGACGACCATCGGGGGTTCGGCCGGACCGCCAGCGCCACCGGCATGGGGGTCACCGGCCCGAACGGCTTCGACGGCGTCCTGGGCTCCATCCGGGCGGTGCACGAACGGGCCGTCTCCGATCTCGGCGACCTTCCCGTGGTGGTCTTCGGGCACTCCATGGGTTCGATGTTCACCCAGGCCTACGTCCAGCGGTACCCGGATCTGGCCGGCTTCGTCCTGTCGGGAACCGCGGGCCCGGCACCGGAGCTGGCCGAGATGGCCCAGGGCATGCAGGCGATGGCGGATGCCGGCGCCGGCGACGAACCAATCGATGCGCTCGGGGCCTTCAACGACGCCTTCCAGCCGTCGCGGACCGACTACGACTGGCTGAGCCGCGACGAGGCCGAGGTCGACAAGTACCTCGCCGACCCGATGTGTGGCGAGGGCAACCCCGTCACCGCCGGCTTCCTCGCCGGCCTGCTGTCACTGCTCCACGACGCGGCCCAGGCCGAGGCGATCGGCCGGATCCCGACCGGGACGCCCGTGCTGCTGGTCACCGGAGGGTCGGATCCGGTCTCGAACGGCGGCGAATCGGCGCGGGTCCTCGAAGGCATGTACCGCGACGCCGGTCTCGACGTCACCGCCCACTACTACCCCGAGGCCCGCCACGAGATCCTCAACGAGACCAACCGCGACGAGGTGACCGACGACATCACGCGCTGGATCGGGCGCGTCATCGGGTGAGCAGCAGGCAACCGGCGATCGGTCCGCCGCCCGCGGCCACCACGGCCACCTCGGGCGAGTTCGCCACCTGGCGTGCCCCGGCCTGACCCCGCAACTGGAGGCAGGCCTCGTGCAGCACCCAGTAGCCGTGCATGCGGCCGGCGGACAGCTGGCCGCCGTAGGTGTTGAGCGGCAGCTCGCCGTCGAGCGCGATGCGGGTGGCGCCCTCGACGAAGGGACCGGCCTCGCCGTCGCCGCAGATGCCCAGCGCCTCCAGCCAGGCGAAGGTGAGGAAGGTGAAGCCGTCGTAGAGCTCGGCCAGGTCGAGGTCGGCGGCCGTGAGGTCGGTCCTGCTCCACAGCTCGGCCGCGGCGTCCGCCGAGGCCATCTTGGGGTAGTCGGGGCGGTCGACCCAGGCTCCGGTCCCCGGCGAGCCGCCGATCGATTCGATCCGGACCGGCGCCTGCGGACAGTCGGGGGCGTAGTCCTCGTGGGAGATGACCACGGCGATCGAACCGTCGACCGGGATGTCGCAGTCGAGCAGCCCGAACGGTGACGAGATCGTGCGGGCGTTGCGGTGGTCGTCGAGGGTGATCGGATCCTGCAGGGCAGCCTGCGGGTTGAGCCCGGCGTTGCGGCGGCTGTTCACGGCCAGCCACCCCAGCTGCTCGGTGGTGGTGCCGTAGAGGTACATGTGCCGACGGCAGTGCATGGCGAGCCAGTTCACCGCCGAGTAGGCGTGGTGGGCGAGCAGCGGCGCCATGTCACCCATCAAGCCGGCCATGCTCTCGGCCATGCCCGGGCCCTCGTCGTCGCGTTGGGGCGCACCTCCGGTGACCGCCCCCCCGATCATCTGCACGGTGCGGTACACCAGCACGTGGCGGGCCCGCCGTTGGCCGACCGTGACCGCCGCTCCGGTCACGGGCGAGAGCAGCCCCGCGGTGTCGAAGCCGCCGCCCAGGTAGTCGGGCTGGGCCATCCCGATGGCCTCCCGCGCCTGGCGCTTCGGTGTGTCGCCGAAGGAGGCGATCCCGTCGATGTCGGCGACGGTGAGCCCGGCATCGGCGATGGCCGCCTCGCAGGCCTGCTTGGTCAGCTCCGCACCGGCGATTCCGGTCCGGCGTCCGATGCGGGAGATCCCGATGCCGGAGATGATGGCGTGCTTCTCGGGGGTGTCGATCAACGAAAGCTCCAGGGGCGAGGGCGGCGGCACCGCGAACCTGACGAGAGTGTCACAAACTGGATCGGACGCTACTGTCCCCCGCCGTGACCGAGACACGGATCATCGAGCCGGACGCCCCCCGCATGCTCCCGGCGCTGACCGATGCGACCCGCCCGTTCTGGACCGGGGGCGCCGACGGGCAGCTCCTCATCCAGTACTGCGCCCGCTGCGAGCGGTGGGTCCATCCGCCCGTCGACCAGTGCCCCGGATGCGCGGGTCCACTCGAGGCCCGTCCGGTCAGCGGCGAGGGGACCGTGTTCACCTTCACCGTGAACGAGCAGCAGTTCCACCCCGACGTTGCGCCGCCGAACATCATCGCCATCGTGGTGCTGGACGAGCAGGACGATCTGCGCCTGCCCACCAACATCGTCGACTGCGACGAGGACGACCTCGCCATCGGCATGCGGGTGCGGGTCGCGTTCGAGCGCAACGGCGACGTCTACGTCCCGCTGTTCGCACCCGCCTCCTGACGCCCCGTAGTGGGACGCAAGGGTGCGCACGCAGGGCGTGTGCCGCGTGCCAGAACGGTCTCGGCTCGCCGTCAGGAGGGGTCGACGAGCTCGTCGCGCAGGACCCGGCGCAGCAGCTTGCCCGTCTCGTTGTGGGGCAGCTCCGGGAGGAACCTGATCTTCTGCGGCGTCTTCGTGGAGCGGAGCCGTTCCCGGACGTAGTCCTGGATCTCCTGCGCGCTGGTCCCCTCGGCGCCGGGTCGCAGCACCAGGGCTGCGGCCACCGCCTCGCCCCACTCCTCGTCGGGGACGCCCACCACCGCGGCATCGGCCACCGCGGGATGGGACATCAGGACCTCTTCGATCTCGCCCGGTGACAAGTTCTCGGCGCCGCGCACGATGACGTCGTCGAGGCGGCCGTCGAGGTACAGGTACCCGGCGTCGTCGAGGTAGCCGGCATCGTTGGTGGGGAACCAGCCGTCGTCGGTGAGGACGCTGCGGCCCATGTACTCGCCTGCCACCTGCTCGCCCCGCACGTAGATCTCGCCCCGCTCGCCGGCGGGGAGCGCCACCCCCAGGGGATCGCGGATCTCGACCTCGAGCGACGGGAGGGGGCGGCCGACCGAACCGAGGCGGGCCTGCACGGCAGGGTCCTCGCTGGCCAGCGCGGCGAGGTGGTCGTCGGGCCCCAGGACCGACACGGTGGAGCTCGTCTCGGTGAGGCCGTAGGCGTTCACGAACGACACCTTCGGGAGTCGGTCCATCGCCCGCTTGATCAGCTCGACCGGCATGCGCCCGCCGCCGTAGGAGAGGTGGCGGAGGTGGTCGAGTTCGGTCCCGGTCTCGTCGAGGATGTCGAGGATGCGGCCCAGCATCGTGGGGACGACCATGGCCTGGGTGATGTCCTGCTCGGCCACGGTGCGCACCCAGTCGTGGGCCTCGAAGCCCGGCAGGTAGGCGATGCGCCGGCCGGCGAAGGTCGAGCTGAGCACGGCCGAGATCCCCGCGATGTGGTACGGCGGCACGCTCACCAGCTGGGCGTCCGCCTCGTCGGCACCGAGGAACTCGACGCTGCCGAGGATGTACGACGTGAGGTGTCGGTGACGCAGGACGGCCACCTTCGGGTCACCGGTGGTCCCGCTGGTGAACAGCAACACGGCGACATCGTCGGGATCCACGAACGGGAACTCGCCACCGTCCGGTGCGGCATCCGACGCCAGCAGCTCCATGAGCTCGTCGCGCTCGATCATCTCGATGCCGTCCACCGCCCCGACCCGATCGGCGACGCCGTCGCCCACCACGACCACGGCGGGGGAGAGCCGTTCGAGGATGTGCCGGAGCTGCTCGTCGGTGAGCCGGTAGTTCACCGGGGAGAACGGGACGCCGGCGATGCCGGCCCCGTACAGGCAGATCGGCATCGCCTCCGAGTTGAGATCCACCAGCCCGAGCCGCTCGACACCCCGATCCTGCAGCACGGTCGCCAGGCGGCGGGCACGCGACAGCAGCTGGCCGTAGGTGATGCCGCCGGCGCGCGAGCCGATCCCGACGCGATCCGGGGCGCTCTCCGCGATCATCTCCAGCAACATCGACACGTTCATGGATCTCCCCCCGGGAGTTCGGGTCTGCGGTGCCGTGGCGGCTCTGAAACGTACAGCGCCGCACGGACCTGACCCCAAGCGCCCCCGCCCACGGGGCTGTGCCGTCCCCGTGACCCGCGCCCGGCCCGGGGTGCCAGAGTGGGTGGGTGAGTCCCGCTGACGCCAACGGCCGCGCGACGATCCGACGCGAGCCGCCTCCGTTCCGCCGGGTGACGGTTCGCGACATCGAGGATCTCAGCCCGCGTATGCGTCGCGTCGTCGTCGGAGGGCCCGAGCTCGACGGTCTCGAGGTCGACGCCCCCGCCGCCTCGGTACGGCTGCTCCTGCCGGCCGGCGACGGGGCGCTGGAGATGCCGCACTGGACGGGGAACCAGTTCGAGCTCGCCGACGGCGCCCGGGCCCCGATCCGGACGTTCACGCCCCGCCAGCTCGACGCCGGCTCGAATTCGCTCATCATCGACATCGTCCGCCACGACGTGGGCGCGGCCTCCGACTGGGCCGCGTCGGCCTCGGTCGGTGACGAGGTCGCGGTGTCCGGTCCCGGACGGGGCTACGAGATCGACACCGACGCCTCGAGCTACCTGCTGGCCGGCGACGAGACGGCCATCCCCGCCATCAGCCAGCTGCTCGAGGAGCTTCCCGCCGCCATCCCGGTCCGGGTCGTCATCGAGGTCACCGAACCGTCGGCCCGACTGGACCTGCCGCCGCACCCCGCCGCCGACATCTCCTGGCCCGTGCGGGGGCAGGGAGCGGAGCCCGGCACCGCCCTCGTCGCTGCGGTCACGTCGATCGACGAGATGCCGCCGGCGGTGTGGGTCGCCGGAGAGGCGGCGTCGGTGCAGAAGATCCGCAAGCACCTCTTCGACGAGCGCGGCCTGTCCCGCTCGGCGGCCACCGTGCGCGGCTACTGGAAGAACGGGAGGTCGGCCACGTGACCCACGAAGACGCCGCCATCAGGGTGGAGGTGGGCGACGATCACGTCGCGACGATCGAGATCTGTCGTCCCCCGAACAACTTCTTCTCGATGGACGTCGTCGGCGGCATCGCCGAGGCCCTCGAGCAGCTCGATGCCGACGACCACAGCCGCGCCGCGGTGCTGTGCTCGCAGGGCAAGCACTTCTGCGCCGGGGCCGACTTCGGCGGCGACACCGGGTACACGGCCGAGGCGCTGTACGGCGCGGCCGTACGCATCTTCCGGACCGAGACGCCGGTGGTGGCGGCCATCCAGGGTGCGGCGATCGGTGGGGGGCTGGGGCTGGCGTTGGCGGCCGACTTCCGGATCGCGGCACCCGAGGCCCGGTTCAGCGCCAACTTCGCCCGGCTCGGCTTCCACCACGGCTTCGGCCTCAGCGTCACGCTGCCCCGGGTGACCGGTGAGCAGGCGGCCGCCGAGCTGCTCTTCACCGGACGCCGGGTCAAGGGCGAGGAGGCGGTGGCGATCGGTCTGGCCGACCGCCTCGCATCCCAGGAAGAGCTCCGAGCGGTCGCCCACGGCCTGGCCGCCGAGATCGCCACCTCGGCGCCTCTCGCGGTGCGCTCGATCCGTCGAACGCTGCGGGGCGACCTCGCCGATCGGGTGGCGGCGGCGACTGACCACGAGCTGATCGAGCAGGAGCGCCTCCGAGCCACCGACGACTTCGCCGAGGGCACGCGGGCCATGGCCGAGCGGCGGACGCCGACGTTCCGGGGGCGCTGACCGCGATGACCGATGCACCCGGGACGCCTGTCACCGAGCAGACCACGTCACCGAGCAGCACGTCATCCAGCAGGTCGGGGCCTGGTTCCGCGAGACGTGGGACCCCGATCTCTCCCTCGTCGCGTGGCGCGAGCAGCTCGTGGCGTCGGGCTGGGCGGTTCCGTCGTGGTCGAGCCGGTGGTTCGGCCTCGACCTGCCGGCGTGGTCCGATCGCGTGGCGCACGCCACCATCCGCTCGGCCGGCGGCGTGGCGGTCCCGCTCGGCGTCGGCATGATCCTGGCCGCGCCGACCATGTACGAACACGGGTCCGACCAGCTGCGGGACCGGCTCCTGCGGCCGACCATCACCGGTGCGGTGACCTGGTGCCAGCTGTTCAGCGAACCAGGCGCGGGATCCGATCTCGCCGGGCTGCAGGCGACCGCGGTCCGCGACGGCGACGACTGGGTCGTCAACGGTCAGAAGGTGTGGAACACCAGCGCCGACCACGCCGACCTGGGCCTCCTCCTGGCCCGCACGGACTGGGACGTTCCCAAGCACGCCGGCATCACCGCCTTCGCCATCGACATGCACCAGGACGGGGTGGAGGCCCGGCCCATCCGGCAGATGAACGAGCACCAGTCGTTCAACGAGGTGTTCCTGACCGATGCACGCGTCCCCCACGCCAACGTCATCGGCCACGTCGGTGACGGTTGGCGGGTCGCCCGGACGACCTTGGCCCACGAGCGGGCGTTCGCGACCCAGCGCGCCCCGGAGTTCTCGCCCGGTGCGGTCGGTCGTGTCATCGACGAGGCGAGAGCCGAGGCCGCCCAGTACCTGGAGACCTACGCCTGGTATCCCCAGCGGATGGGTCGAGCCGATCTCGTCATCGAGCGCGCCATCGCCACCGGCAGGAGCCGGGATCCCGTCATCCGCCAGGAGATGATGGCGCTCCACTGCTTCCAGAAGGCATCGGAGTGGACGGCCCTGCGGGCCAAGGCGGCGCGGCAGCTCGGTCGCCCGCCGGGGTCAGAGGGGTCCATCGGCAAGCTCGCCCTCTCGGAGGTCGCCCGCCGCTGCAACCACGTGCACTCGATGATCGCCGGACCGCAGGCGATGCTGACCGCGGGGCCCGATCCGCTCGACGCGGTCGTCGCCGAGGTCCTGGTCTCGACGCCGGCGCAGTCGATCGCCGGCGGCACCGACGAGATCCAGCACAACATCCTGGGCGAGCACATCCTCGGATTGCCGCGAGAACCCGCGGCGGACCGCGGGATTCCGTTCCGGGACGTGGGCCGGGGCCGATGACGGGCTCCGCGGCGGCGCCAAAAGCCCACCGCGATACGGTTTGGGGCCTTGGATTGGTACCTCGACGGACGTGACACGGCGGCGGCGGTGGCGCTGCGCGGGGAGATCGGCGCCTACCTGCGTCGCCACGGCGACCCCGACTCCGACATCACCGGCGCAGAGATCGCGGTGTCCGAGCTGCTGTCCAACCTCCCTCGCCATGCCCCGGGGCCGGCGTGGGCCAGCCTCACGTGGAGCGGCGAGGCCCCGGTCCTCGAGGTCCGGGACCTCGGTCCCGGGTTCACCCTCGACGTCGGCGAGGTGCCTCCCGTCGACCAGACCGGCGGGCGCGGGCTGTTCATCGCCAGCATGCTCGTGCAGTCGCTGCAGACGGCCGCTCGCCGGTCCGGTGGCACGGTGATCCGCGCCGTCCTCGACGTGCGCCGGCCGGAGTCGCCCAGTTACGACCCCGAGCCCTCGGTCGGTTCGCGGCTCCCTGATCTCGACGAGACGCTCCCCGACGGTGGGTTCGGCAAGGAGTCGTTCCTCCGCGCCCTGGTGGTGCAACTCGCCCAGGCCCTCGAACGAAACGGCGGTCCCGCCCTCGCCGAGGCCTGCGTCGCCCAGGTCGGCATCGATGTCGGCGCCCAGATGGAGGCGGAGTACCGGATCGCCGCTGCCGTCGTCGATCGGCTCGATCCCTCTCAGCTCGCCGACTGCTTCGTCCGCCTGAAACATGCCATCGACGGCGAGTTCTTCGTCATCGAGGCCACCGAGGACCGCATCGTTCTCGGCGCGCGGACCTGCCCGTTCGGCGATGTCGTGCAGCGAGCTCCCGCGCTGTGCCGCATGACATCGGCCGTGTTCGGGGGGATCGCGGCCAACAGCCACGGCGAGGCATCGGTCACGCTCGAGGAACGCATCGCGGTCGGCGATCCCCAGTGCCGGGTCGTGGTGCAGCTCGGCCCGTCCGACTCACCCGACGCCGCGCACCACTACCGGGCCCATCGCCCGGCACCGGTGCCCGACCGGTAGACGCAGGACGAAGGTCCCCCTCATCGGGGGCGCACGACCCTGACCCAGAAGGCCTCCCCGGGCAGACGCTCGGAACCAAGGAACAGGAGGCCGCATGCCGCGATGGATCTGGCATCTCGTCGTGGTCCTCGCCGCCGCCGCCCTCGTCGGCACCGGCGGCGCGGTCTATCTCATCGTCAGCGACCGCACGTCGCCGATCGGCGTCAACGAGGCCATCGACCGGTACCGGGACGAGCAGGACGACCTCGCGACGTCGACGACGACGGCGCCGGTCGTGGGTTCCCTGGCCCCCGAGGGCGTCTACGTCTATGCCACCGACGGCGAAGAGCACGTCAGCGCGCTCGGTGGGTCCACCCATCGCTACCCGAGCGAGACGACGATCACGATCACCGCCATCGACTGCGGGCAGCGGCAGCGATGGAGCCCGCTCGACGAGCGGTGGGACGACGAGGAGCTGTGCACGTCAGACGCCGGTCTGGTCCGCCGGTCGCTGCGGATCCACCACCAGTTCTTCGGGATGTCCGACGACCAGACCTTCTCGTGCCCCGCCGGGCACCTGCTGGTCCCGGCGCGTCCCGTCACCGGTGACAGCTGGTCGACCGATTGCGTCGCCGATGCCGTCCACACCACGGGAACCGGCGAGGTGGTCGGGTTCGAAGCGCGTCTCGTCGGGGCTGACTCCGTGCCCACCGTGCACGTGCGCATGATCGAGGACGGGACGGGGTCCAGCGTCAGCCACGGTCAGGACGACTTCTGGCTGCGGGTCAGCGACGGGTTGCTCATCGAGCGGGTGTCCCGCGTCGATTCCCGATCGGAGAGCCCGGTGGGCGAGGTCACCTACTCGGAGCAGTACAGCCTCCGGCTGCTGTCGCTCGTCCCTCGCACCTGAGCGCGCCGCAGGCGCCCACCGTCACCGACCACCCTGGCCGTCGTCCACCCGGACGATGGTGCCGGTGACGCACTCCGAGGACGGCGCCACCAGGTACAGGAGCGTGCTGTCGAGCTGGGCCGGCTCTCCGAGCCTCTTCCGCGGGGTGGCGTCGGTGAAATCACCGATCCGGGAGATCATCCCGTCCATCATCTCGGAGTGGAAGGCGCCGGGCGCGATGGCGTTCACGTTGATGCGGTGACGCGCCCACTCCACCGACAGGGCTTCGGTCATCCGGTTCACCGCGGCCTTGGTCACCGAGTAGAGAGCGGCCGCGCCCCCGAGTAGTGGAACGCTCCCGACGACGAGATGTTGACGATGCGGCCCGGTCGCTCGGCCGCGATCAGGCGGCGGGCGACCTCGCACGACAGCAGCCAGGGGCCGCGCACGTTGGTGTCGAGGACGGCATCGACGAGCTCGAGCGGCATGCGGTGGGCTCGTTGGGCGTCCGGGATGCCGGCGTTGTTCACGAGGATGGTGACCGGGCCGAAGGCGGCCTCCGCCGCGTCGACGGCCGCGACGATGGCGTCGGCGTCGGACACGTCCAGCGGCACCCCGACGGCCGAGCCGCCGTCGGCGGCGATCTGGGCGACGAGCTCGTCCAACCGTTCCGTCCGCCGTCCACAGCCGACGACGGCGGCGCCGGCTGCGGCGAGGGTGCGGGCGAAGCGCCAGCCGAGGCCCGAAGTGGCGCCCGTCACCAACGCGACCTCACCGCGGAGATCGGTGGAGGCGTACGGGAGCGGGAAGTCGTCGGTCATGGGCGCATCCTGCCCCACGAGGCCGGCCCCGGTGAGGAGCCACCGCGCCGGTCTGGCACCGGTACGATCCCCGGCCATGGCGACCGTGTTCATCACCGGCACGTCGTCGGGCATCGGCGAGGACGCCGCCCTGCGCCTCGACGGTCTGGGCCACCGGGTCTTCGCCGGCGTCCGACGGACAGAGGACGGTGAGAACCTCGCGGCCCGGGCGTCGGATCGACTGACGCCGGTGATCTGCGATCTCGCCGACGAGGCCTCCATCGACGCTGCGGTCAGCCGGATCGCAGGCCGCGGTCGGATCCGAGGGTCTGCACGGCGTGGTGAACAACGCCGGTGTGGCCCGGGCGGGCCCGCTCGAGCACCTGCCGCTCGACGAGTGGCGGTCCCAGTTCGAGGTCAACGTGATCGGCCAGATCGCGGTGACCAGGGCCACCATCCCGCTCCTTCGCACCGGTCGCGGGCGGGTCTGTTTCGTGGGTTCGGTCTCCGGTCGGATGGGGAGCCCGCTCATGGGTCCGTACGCCGCGTCCAAGTTCGCCATCGAGGGCATCGCCCAGTCGCTGCGCGAAGAGCTCCGGCCCTGGGGCATCGCGGTGTCGGTCGTGGAACCGGGCCCGATCAAGACGCCGATCTGGGAGAAGGGGCGGGCCTACGCCGCCGAGATGGAGGAGCGGCTCGGCCCCGAGGCGACGCAGCAGTACCGCGCCCAGATCGAGGCCGCGGTGAAGGGCATCGACACCAACGAACGCATCGGAGCTGCTCCGTCCAAGACGTCCGATGCCATCGAACACGCCCTCTTCGCGGCGCGGCCCAAGCACCGCTACCTCGTCGGCGCGCCGGCCAAGGCGGTTGGCGTGCTCACCCGCGTGCTCCCCGACAAGGCGCTCGGCGTCCTGATCCGGTTGATGGGTCCCTGACGGTCGCTCCATGAGCCCCCGTCGTCCGGGATCCGACGATCCGGCGTACCACCCGCGGACGAAGCGGCACCACGACAAGCACCGGGGACGCCTCCGCCTGCGCGATGCGTCGGCGATGGCCGTGGGCGGGATGATCGGCGGGGGAATCTTCTCGGTGCTCGGGGTGACGATCCAGCTCGCCGGACACCTGGCGTTCGTGTGCTTCGTGCTCGGTGGGTTGCTGGCGGCGGTGACCGCGCGCTCGTACGCCGGCTTGGCTCGCCGCACCGGTGGATCAGGCGGTCCGGACACGTTCCTCCGCGAGCAGGGCCACCCCGAGCTGGCGGCCACGACGAGCTGGTTCCTGGTGCTGGGGTACATCCTGGCCCTGGCCGTCTACGCCTTCACCTTCGGCCACTACGTCGAGTCCGTCTCGGGTGGGGGAGCGCTCGTGTCGCGAGTTGCCGCGGCAGGGATCCTGGCGTTGTTCCTGGTGATCAACGTCCGCGGGGTCGGCGCCTCGAGCCTCACCGAGGACGCGGTGGTGTTCGTCAAGCTCCTGGTGCTGGCGGTGGTGGCGGCCGTCGGTATCGGGTCGTGGTCGACCGCCCGCCTCGAGCCCCTGGCCAACCTCGGCTGGGGAGGGGTCTTCGTCGGTGCCGGTTCGATCTTCGTCGCCTACGAGGGGTTCGAGCTGCTGGCCTACGACTATGACGACATCGAGGAACCGGACCGGACCCTGCCCCGGGCCTTGTACCTGTCGGTCGGGGTGGTCGTGGCGGTCTACGTCATCGTGACGGTCGGTTCGCAGATGCTGGTCAGCGATCGCCTCATCGTGGCTCAGCGGGAGGTGGCGTTCGCCGCGGTCGGCCAGGAGGCGCTCGGCGGGATCGGGCGGGCCCTGGCCGTCGGTGCGGCGGTGCTGGCGACCTCGTCAGCCGTGAACGCGACCTTGTTCTCCACGTCCCGACTGGTCCGCGATCTCACCACCGCGGGTGAGCTCCCCGAGACGATCGGGAGGACCACCGATGGGCTGCCCGTGACCGCGATGTGGATGCTGGCCGGCATGGGAGCGGTGTTCGCCATGCTCCCGGGCGTCAACGAGTTGCTGTCGTTCGGCTCGGTCACCTTCCTCGGCGTGTTTGCGCTGATCAACCATGCCCACGCCCGCACGGCGGACAGCACAGGCAGCCGGTTGCTGGGACATGTCGGCACGCTCGCGTGCTGCAGCGCGATCGTGGTGGTGGGAGTCGAGCTGGCGACGACCGACCGGGTGGCGCTCGGTCTGATCGTGGGGACCGGCGTCGCGGTGCTCGCATTCCGGTTCGTCTACGCCCGAACCCGCCGGTCGACGCCACCGTAGGTGACGGCAGGTGACGCATCACGGCGCACGACCCACGGGCGGCCGACACGTGGCCACGGTCCGTGTCCGTCGCCGGCGGTGGCATGCTCGTCCCGGCACGGTTCGGAACCCGAGGTGAGAGGAGATCGGTCGTGGCACAGGCCCGCGGGTCACGCATGGCTCGTCCGCCGGCGCAGCGCCTCGCCTACCTGACCACGCTGGCCGCCGTCGTCGGCCTGGCGGGTGGGGTCGCCGGGTGGCTGTTCCTGCGCTCCATCGCCCTGTTGCTCAACCTGAGCCTGGACCAGCGCGTGGGATGGGAGCTGCCCCAGCTCGCCGACGTCCATCCGCGGCCCGTCCTGCTGCTCGGCGTGGCGGTCGTCGCCGCGCTGCTCATCTCCGTGTTCGCCCGGTGGGATCCGCTCATCCGTGGGCACGGCGTGCCCGAGGCCATGGAGGCGGTCCTCGCCCGCCAGAGCCGGGTCTCGATCCGCACCGCGATCCTCAAACCGCTGGCCACCGCCCTCGCCGTCGGGAGCGGTGCCCCGTTCGGTGCCGAGGGGCCGATCATCATCACCGGCGGCGCCATCGGTTCGCTGATCGGGCAGGCGGTGCGCGTGTCGCCGGCCGAGCGCAAGATCCTCCTCGGGAGTGGCGCCGCGGCCGGCATGGCTGCCATCTTCGGCACCCCGTTCGCGGCCGTGTTGCTGGCGCTCGAACTGCTGATGTTCGAGTTCTCGACCCGGTCGCTCGCGCCTCTCGTGGTGGCCGCCGTGCTCGCGGACGGCGTCCACACCCGGTTGATCCGCCAGGGCCCGCTGTTCGCGGTGCCCGAGCACCAGTTCGCCGGGCTCGCCGATCTCCCGTACTACCTGGTGCTGGGAGTCGCCGCCGGCCTGCTGGCCACGCTGATCACCACCGTCGTCTACGCGGTCGAGGACGGATTCGAGCTGCTCCCGATCCCTCGGTTCTGGCACCCCGCCGTGGGTGCGGTGGGCTTCGTCGCCATCGGGCTCGTCGTCCCCCGCGCGCTGGGTGTGGGCTACGACGTGATCGGCGAGATCTTCACCGGTCGCCTGGGGGCCGGCCTGCTCGCCACCATCCTCGTCGCCAAGTTGTTGGCGTGGTGGATCGCCATGGGGTCCGGAACCTCCGGAAGCGCCCTGGCGCCCATCCTCCTGATCGGCTCGGCCGCGGGCGCCCTGGTCGGCACCGGTCTCGACCACCTCTTCCCCGGCGCGGGGCTGGCCCCCGGCGCCTTCGCCATCGTGGGGATGGCGGCCACGTTCGGCTCGGCTGCCGGTGCACCGTTCGCGTCGATGATGCTGGCGTTCGAGATGACGCGGGACTTCGACATCGTCCTGCCGTTGATGCTGGCCACCATCGTCGCCCACCTCGCGGTGCGGGCCCTGCTCCCCGAGAACCTCATGACCGAGAAGCTCGCCCGCCGGGGGATCCACGTGTCGACCGTGTTGCAGGTCGACGTGCTGTCGACCACGCCCGTGGCCGAAGTCATGGACACCGACGCCGAGGTCATCCACGGCACCGAGCTGCTCCGCGACGCCATCGACCGGTTGCGGGAGAGCGGACAGAACCTCTACCCGGTGATCGACGCGGACGATCGCTGCATCGGTGTCCTCACCCAGTCCGACGTCGCGACGCGCCATCATGCTGACCCGCTCACCGTGGCCGACATCTGCAGCACGGACGTGGTCGAGATCGCGCCCCAGGACACCGCGCTCACCGCGCTCCAACGGATGGTCAGCGGCGAGATCCGGGCCCTCCCGGTGCTCGATGCCGGCCACCACGTCCTCGGTGTCGTCCGCGAGCTCGACGTGCTCCGGCTCCGCGAGGACGTGTTCACCGCAGAACGGGCCCAGCTCGGCTGGTTGCAGCGTCGCCTCCGGCGGGTACCGACCGCGACCGATGTCGCCGATCAGCCCGAGGACCCCTGATCAGCCCGGGTGCCCCTGATCGGTTGCGGGCCCTGGCGACCCCGATGGGGGTCGCGGCGGGCGAGCGATCACGACCTCGGAGGTGAGCGTCCACGCCGTCACCGTCCGCTGGTGCTGGATCTGCCATCCGGCGTCGGCCAGCGTCTCGGCGAGACGGATGGGGCGGCAACCGCCGACGAGACCTGGTCGCCGACGCCACAGCGCCGTCCAGGCCTGGGACACGAGGCGGGCGATTCCACGCCGGCCGTCGGTGAGACCGACGGCACAGAGCAGGCCGTCCGGCGCGAGGGATCGGCCGATGTGGTCGAGCAGGTCGATCGTCGCGGCCTCGCCGAGCAGGTCGAACACATAGGTGGCAACCACGCGGTCGGCGCCGTCGGCTTCGGACGGCCAGGCCCGGGCGGCGTCGACCACTTCGACGGAACACCGGTCCGCGTGCGGTCGCAGCCGTTCGGTGGCCAGGGCCACCATGCGAGGGCTGAGGTCGAGCCCGAGGTAGGTGGCCTCGGGACCGAGGTGGCGGTCGAGGAGACGCTGGGCCACGCGTCCCGTGCCGCACCCGACCTCGACCACCCGACGGGCCGACCGGAGATCGCTGTGCGCGACCAGGTCGTCGATGGCCGCGTCTTCGTAGAAGGACTGGGTGTCCTGCAGTCGACCGATGCGGTCGTAGACCCGGCGGACCGATTCCGGCGCGAGCGCACCTCGGTCCCCGGAACGCCCGGCCGGTTCGGATGTCGTCATGCCGTGCCAACCTCGCTCGCCGCGTCGACAGAGTCAAGGCGCGACCGGCGGATGGTCAGGCCGGTGCTCCTCCCGGGCGAGTCCTGACCCAGGGGCTCAGACGTCGATGCCGTGGTGTGGGGGAAGCTCGCCGCGGCCGATGGCGTCAGCGCGGCGGTGCAACAGCTCTGCGGTGGTATCGAGGTCGCGCGCGATCACGTAGTCGCCCCGCTTGACCCCTGAGACCGCGAACCGCCCCAGCTCCGAGAGGTCGGCCACGGGCACCTCGCGTCCCGAGCGTTCGAGTGCGGCCTTGAGCTCGGCGAACGTCATCGACCGCCGGCCGGTACCCGCGCCGGTGCGGGCGAGCGCCGCCGGTCGGTTCCGATCAGCGGTGTAGAGGCCGGTGTCCATCAGACCACCGCTCGGGTAGAACGCCGACGCCCGGAGGTTGGTGCCTTCGCTGACGAGGTTGTGGGCGAGCGCCTCGGTGTAGCAGCTCACGGCCGCCTTGCTCGCCGCGTACACGCTGGCGCGGGGCACCGGAGCGAACCCGCCGTCGCCGGAGGAGGTGTTGACGATCCGGCCCGGCTGGCCCGAGTCGATCATCCGGGGCACGAACGCCCGGCAGCCGTTCGCCGTGCCGAACACGTTCACGCCGAAGCACCAGCGGAAGTCGTTCAGCTCCTGTTCCCAGGGCTTGCCGCCACCGCCGCTGGTGACGCCGGCGTTGTTGAAGAGCACGTGACAGGCGCCGTGCTCGCCGAACACGTGCTCGGCCAGCGCCTCGAAGGAGTCGGGATCGCTGACGTCGGTCCGCACGCCGCTGACCTCGCCGCGATCGTCGAGCTCGGCCACGGTCTGTTCGAGCACGGGCTCCTCGATGTCGGCGATGACCACCTGCGCTCCCTCCTCGAGGAGGGCCTCCACGATGGCGCGGCCGATGCCGTTGGCGCCGCCGGTGACCACCGCGGTGCGCCCCGAGAGATCGGACAGGTCGGGTTCCTCGATACCGCTCATCGCCCGGACCATAGGGCATCGCTCGATGGCGTGTTCCGCCACGAGATGCAGCACGGCAGGGAGCCGGCGACGACGGTCTTGTAGGGTCCGAACCGGGTCGAGCTCGCTCGGAGACACAGCGGGTTCGGCTGTCGACGAGGAGGCGCTGGGTGGCTGACGACGAGTCGAACGCGGATGGGTCGAACGCGGATGGGGACGGACCGCGCACCGCGACCGGACGCGATCCAGATGCGGCGCAACGGCGCCGCCGTCATCACCGAGGTCGAGAGTGGGATCGAAGACCTGTTGGGCTGGACGCCCGCCGACCTCGTCGGGCAGGGCTCGACGTCGTTCATCCATCCCGACGACCAGCCGTCGGCGGTGACGGCCTGGGTGGAGATGATCACCACGGCGGGGACTGAGGGACGCTGGCGGGGTCGCTACCGGGCCAAGAACGGTGCCTGGGTCTGGGTGGAGACCACCAACGTGAACCGCCTCGAGGAGGAGGGGGTGGAGGCGGTGTGCACGTCGATCGTCCCGATCGACGGCGACTCGCCGGACATCGCCGAGGAGCTCCGGGCCCGCACCCAGTTGCTCGACCGGCTGTCCGACGCCATGCCGGTCGGCCTGGTGCAGTTCGACCGTGCCGGCCTGATCGGGTTGTCGAACCCGCAGGTGCACACCATCGTCGGGCATGCCGACGGCTCCACCCTGGACGAGCTCTTCCGCGGCCTCGACGAGGACGATCGAAGTCGGTTCCGAGCCGCGGTCGAGGCCATCCTCCGGAACGAGTCCATCGACGAGCTCGAGCTCTCCCTGCTCGGTGTCGAACCTGCTCGGGTCTGCTCGGTGAGCATGCGCCCGCTCACCGCCGCGGACGGCACCGTCACCGGCGGGTTCGCGTGCGTGAGCGACATCACCGAGCAGGCGATGCTGCGTCGCAAGCTCGAACTGCAGGCCACTGTCGACGCCCTCACCGGCTGCCTGAACCGGCGGGCCATCCTCGAACTGCTGGAGGTGACGTTGCGTGAGCTGGACGGCACCGGCCCGGGAGTCGCCGCGGTGTTCATCGATCTCGACGAGTTCAAGTCGGTCAACGACGTCCACGGCCACGCGGCCGGCGACGACGTGCTGGTCGAGCTGGCCACCTGTCTGCGGCGAGCGACCCGAGAACCGGACCAGTGCGGCCGGCTCGGTGGAGACGAGTTCCTCGTCGTCTGCACGGCCCGTGATCCGGTGGCGGCGGCCGAGATCGGCGAACGGCTGCGGTCTGCGGCTGGTTCGGCGGCGACGTCGCTCGCTCCCGATCTCGTGCTGAGTGCCAGTGTCGGCGTGGCGTTCACCGATCACCCGGTGGCCGCCGACGAGTTGGTGGTCCGGGCCGACGAGGCGATGTACGCCGCCAAACGCGCGGGCGAACACGCCCCCGTCGTCGCCGCGGTGGTGGGCGAAGACAACGGCACCGCCGACGGGCCCGATCGGTCCGACTGAGCGAGTCGTGTCCCGCGGCCCGTTCGTCGCGCCGGTGGGTCATGCTAGAACGTGTTCTAGAAATGGATTCGGGGGGACCGACCTTGGCTGACACGCTCGACACCGCGGCGACGAGCACAGAAGCGACCACCGGACTGCCGGCAGGGGATCGCTACGTCGTGATCTCGGCCGATTGCCACGCTGGAGCCAGCATCCGCGCCTACCGGCCCTACCTCGCCTCCCGGTACCACGACGACTTCGATGCCTGGATGCAGACGTTCGAGAACCCGTACCAGGACCTGACCGGCGACGACGCCGAGCGGAACTGGGACTCCGCCCGCCGACTCGCCGAGCTGGAGGCCGACGGGGTCGTTGCCGAGGTGCTCTTCCCCAACACCATCCCGCCGTTCTTCCCCGCCGTGAGCCTCGTGAACCAGGCGCCTCCCGCCAACGCCGGCGATCTCGACCGACGCTGGGCCGGCCTCCAGGCCCACAACCGCTGGCTGGCCGACTTCTGCGCCGCAACCCCCGGGCGACGGGCCGGCATCGCCCAGATCATGCTCCACGACGTCGCCGCCGCTGTCGACGAGATCCGCTGGGCGAAGGACCACGGCCTCACCGGTGGCGTGCTGCTCCCCGGCGCACCACCCGGCTCGGGTGTGCCACCGCTGTACGCGCCCGACTACGAACCCATCTGGTCGGTGTGCGAGGAGCTCGGCATGCCGGTCAACCACCACTCGGGGAGCGCGGCGCCGGACTACGGCGACTACCCCGAGGCGAAGATGATGTTCATCCTCGAGGTCACCTGGTGGGCGCACCGGACGCTGTGGCACCTGATGTTCTCGGGCGTCATGGAGCGCCATCCCGAGCTCCGCTTCGTCTTCACCGAGCAGGGGTCGGAGTGGGTGCCCGACGAGCTGGCCCGACTCGACAACTTCTACACCCGGTTCACCATGGCCAAGGGCAGCCAGGAGGCCGCCTTCGCCGCGGGCGCCATCGACCAGATGTCCCGGACACCGAGCGAGTACTTCGCCCGTCAGTGCAGCCTCGGGTCGAGCTTCATCCGCCGTCACGAGGTGAAGATGCACGAGACGATCGGAACCGACTCGATCATGTGGGGCAGCGACTTCCCCCACCTCGAGGGCTGCTGGCCGTGGTCCAAGGATCATCTCAAGATGAGCTTCGGGGGCCAGTGCAGCCCGGCGGAGATCCAGGCCATGGTCGGTGGCAACGCCGCCCGCGTCTACGGCTTCGACCTCGACGCCCTCGCACCGATCGCGGCCACCGTCGGCCCCCGCGTCGACGCGCTCACTGCTCCGCTCCGGCGCGACGACATCCCCGACGAGGCGCTGCGCTGCCCGTCGTTCGCCATCGGCAAGTTCCGCCCCGATCCCGACCTCGACTGAAGACGACAAGGAAGCGTGATGACCACGACGACCGCCACCGTTCGCTACGGCGCCCGCGCCATCACCGCCGACAGCGACCAGGAGGTGAACGCGACCAAGGTCGGGGCGTGGTCGACGTCGTTCACCGCCCTGTACGAGACCGATCCGGGCCTGGTCGAACAGGTCCTGCCCCCGCCCCTGGTCGCAACCGAGCAGCCGCTGGTCAAGGTGTCGATCGCCACGGTCGAGATCGATCGACCCGGCGTGCCGACCTTCGGCGCCGGGACCTTCGGCGTGCAGTGCTCGCACGACGGCCTCGTCGGCTTCTACCCGCTGCTGATGCCGATGACGACCGAGCAGTCGGTCATCGGCGGGCGCGAGACGTTCGGTGAGCCGAAGAAGCTGGCCCAGATCGCACTCGAGCGCAACGGCGAGGAACTGATCGGCACCGTCACCCGAATGGGCGTGACGATCATCGAGCTGCGGGGACGGGTGACCGGCTCTGAGGAACCGCCGCCACCGCTGGAGCGCACCGACTTCTACCTCAAGTTCCTCCGCGACCCGGGCGGCTCGGGCTTCGACGCCCCCCCGAGCCTGGTGCACTGCCACCGGCGGGAGACCAACCGCACGCGGGAGACCGTCGACGGCGAGATCATCCTGCGCGAGTCGCCCTTCGATCCCGTGGCCGACCTCCCGGTGCGCCGCATCGTGGAGATGAGCCTGTCCGAGCGGCAGAGCCAGCAGCGGGGCGAGATCGTCGCCACCCTCGATCCGGTGGCGATCCTGCCCTTCGCCCATCAGCGTTACGACGACGTCCACCCGGCCGGCGCGGACCTGAAGGTGGCCCGATGAGCGACCGGTTCCTCGTCATCTCGGCCGACTGCCACGCCGGACTGCCGAACGCCGAGTATCGCGAGTGGCTCGACCCCACGTTCCACGAGGCCTTCGCGGCGAGCCTCGTCGACCGGGAGCGGCAGCGGCAGCTCGCCATGCAGGGCTTCCTCAACGCCGAGTTCGCCGAGGAGTGGGTGGCCGAGAACGAAGAAGGACTCCGAGGCTCGTGGGACGCCGGCCGGCGCGACAAGGAGCTCGATGCCGATGGCGTGGCCGGCGAGGTGATCTTCCCCGACGGCGACTCGGTCAGCTCCGGCGCCTCCGCGCCCTTCGGTGCCGGGCTCGGCCAGAGCGGCGACACGCCGCCCGATCACCTCCTCGCCGGGGCCCGCGCCCACAACCGGTGGCTCGCCGAGCTGTGCGCCACCAGCCCGCACCGTCGCCGCGGCATCGCCGTCGTCCCCATCGCCTTCGTCGACGTCGACGTGTCGGTGGCCGAGATCCGCCGGGCGCACGACAGCGGACTGCGGGGCGGCGTGCTCATCCCCCCGATGTGGCAACCGGGCCGGCCCTACCACGACACGGCGTACGACCCCATCTGGGCCGTCTGCCAGGAGCTCGATCTGCCGGTGCACGTCCACTCCGGTCCGGCCGACAAGGCCTCGTACGGGCCGCACATCGGGATCTACACCGCCGAGGTCCGGTTCTGGTCGACCCGCCCGCTGTGGTTCCTCATCTGGTCGGGCGTGTTCGAACGGTTCCCGACCCTCAAGTTCGCCGTCACCGAGTGCGGCGCGTTCTGGGTCAACGACCTCCTGTGGCGGATGGACTCCGTCTTCGAGCGCGAGCACGGCTCGAAGAAGCTCGGCTCCCAGCTCACCGCCAACTTGTCCATGCGACCGTCGGACTACTTCGACCGCAACTGCTTCATCGGGGCCTCCAACACGCACCGCCGCGAGCTGGAGCGTCGCTACGAGATCGGCGTCGGCAACCTCATGTGGGGCAACGACTTCCCCCATCCCGAGGGCACCTGGCCCCACACCGCCGAGTTCCTCCGCCGTGCCTTCCGCGACATCCCCACCGACGAGACCCGCGCCATGCTGGGCGGGACCGCAGCCACGGTGTACGGCTTCGACACCGATGCGCTCGCCCCGCTGGTCGAACGCATCGGACCCACGGCCACCGACCTCGGTCAGGATCCCGATCGCGACCTGTCCCGCTGGGACGCGCCGCGGGCGGCCGGCCGGCCGTGGCTCACCGACGAGGGCTCCTACTGATGGCGTCCACGGCTCCGGCGCCGGTGTCGTTCGATCCCTTCGAGGACGGCTTCACCGCCTGGCCCTACGACCAGTACGCCCGGCTGCGGTCCGCTGACCCCGTGCACCACAGCGAGCTGCTGCAGGGCTGGATGCTCACCCGCTTCGTCGATGTCGAGCGCGCTGCTCAAGGACCCGGGGACGAGCACGGTGATCGACAACGCCACGCCGACGCCCAACACCCAGATCGAGATCGAGCGCCGGACCGCCATCGGCTACGAGTCCAACCCGCTCCCGCTGCTCGACGAACCCGAACACAGCCGCATCCGGCGGATGATCGCCCCCACCTTCCGCAAGGGCTCGGTGACCGACCTGCGGGCCACGATCGAGCGCCACGTCGACGACCTCATCGCCGACATCGTCGACCGCAACGGGCCGTCCGGGGAGTTCGACCTCATCGCCGACCTCGCCTATCCCATGCCGGTGCGGGTGATCTGCGAGCTGATGGGGATCCCGGAGGAGGACGGCGACGAGTTCCGCCGATGGGTGCAGCTCGTCGCCATGGGGCTCGACCCCGTGATCGACGCCGAGCACCGCGAGGCGAGCCTCGCCGGCGGCGAGGAGATGCGCGACTACCTGCGCGAACAGGTGCGCGAGAAGCTCGCCGCGCCCACCGACGACCTCACGTCCGCGCTCGTGCACTTCGAGGAGGACGGCACCCGCCTCGACCCCGACGAGCTCATCGCCCAGCTCCAGACCCTCTACATCGCCGGTCACGAACCGGCCACCGCCGTGCTCGGCAACGGGATGCGCGGACTCCTCGCCCAGCCCGACGAGTTCCGCCGGCTCTGGGCCGAGCGGTCGCTCGTGCCCGGCGCGGTGGTCGAGCTGCTCCGCTTCGACGGTCCCAACCAGTTCGTGCGTCGGATCGCGCTCGACGACCTGCACTTCGAAGGGGCCACGGTGCCAGCGGGCGCGGTCGTCTACCCGTGCATCGGTGCCGCCAACCACGATCCGGCCGAGTTCGGCGCCGACGCCGATCGCATCCGCGTCGATCGGCCCGAAGCCGTCCACCACCTCCAGTTCGGCGCTGGCATCCACTCCTGCCTCGGCACCCACCTCGCCCGCCTGGAGCTCGAGGTGACCCTCGGTCGGCTGGTCGAGCGGTTCTCCCACCTCGAGTTGGTCCGCGAGCCGTCCTGGTCGCCGCGCATGGTGTTGCGCAGCGTCAACCAACTGGAGCTGCGCTACCAGCTCAGAACCGCCTGAGTTCGGCAAATCGGTGAGATGAGGTGCCTGAATCGGTGGTTCACGACGGGGCGCTTGGCCGGCCGACGGCGATTGGTGGCGTGCACCGTGCGTCCAAATCCGGCACTCGGTGCGGATCCCCGGCCGACCGTGGCGCGCACCCCAGCGGTGCATCGTCGGCGAGGATCCCCTCGTTGGGTGCGACCGGGTTCTGTTCGGCGAGGATCCTCGGGTTCGATAGGGCTCGCACCACCGCTCCGTCGGCGAGGATCCTCTCGTACGGTCCGTCCAGCTTCTGCTCGGCGAGGATCCTCGGGTTCGGTCACGGCCAGCGTCCCCCACCGCCGGGACGAAAGCTCAGAACAACGCCAGGCCCAGCGCGAGCAGGTTGTTGAACACCACCAGGCTGTAGAGCGCCGACATGAGGTTCACGCCCGTGTCCTTCTCGTACAGCACGTAGACGACGGCGAGCTTGAAGACCAGCAGGCAGGTCATCGCGACCAGGAGTCCGCCGTGGTGGATGAAGGCGCCGATGATCGGGTTCCCCTCCGCCCGGGCGGAGAAGTTGGCGAGGATGACCCACGTGGTGGCCACGTCGACGGCCTGGAGGCCGGCGAGGATCTGGTAGCGGTGGACCGGGTTGTCCCGGTTGATGGTGCGGACGGTCAAGGCGGCGGTCGTACTCATGGTGTCTGACTAACCGCTGGCGACACCCCGCGGAACGTCAGCACGGCGCACTACCGGCAGAGTCGGCACTACGGCGGCGCTTCTCCGCCGCCGCGGCGAGCGCCGCGCTCCGCTCCGGGGCTGTCGCCGCGCGGATCGCGCGTTCTCGATCCGTCCCGGGACCGCGGAGAAATAAATCAGCAATCACTGCGTTATATGGTGCGACCCGAGAGGAGCACACCATGCAGACCGCGCCCATGCACACCACCAGCCCCATCGCACTGGTCACCGGAGGATCCCGGGGCCTGGGACGGGCCCTCGTGCGGGCCCTGGTCGAACGGGGCTGGCAGGTCGATCACCGACGGCCGCGATCCCGCCGCCGCTCGCCACGCTCGCCGACGAGGCTCGGCTGACACCGTGACCGCCGTGCGTCGGCGACGTCGCCGATGTCGACCACCGAACCCGGTTGCTGGCCGAGGTCGAGGCCCGCGGCCGCCTCGACCTGCTGGTCAACAACGCCTCGACCCTCGGCGCACCGCCGATGCCGACGGTCGCCGAGGTGGACCCCGACGCCCTGGCGTCGACGTTCGCCGTCAACGCGGTGGCCCCCGCCGCCCTCATCCGGCGCCTGCTGCCGCACCTGCTGCGAGCCAGGCGGGGCACCGTGGTCAACGTCACCTCCGATGCGGCGGTGGAGGCCTATCCGACGTGGGGCGCCTACGGCGCCAGCAAGGCCGCCCTCGAGCACCTGTCGCGGGTCCTCGCCGAGGAGGAGCCGGAGGTCAGGGTGCTCGTCGTCGACCCGGGTGACATGCGGACCGACATGCACCAGGCCGCGTTCCCCGGCGAGGACATCTCCGATCGCCCGCTCCCCGAGGCGAGCGTGCCCGGCATCCTCGCCCTCCTCGACGCCGGGGCCACGGGTCGCCACCGGATCGAGGTGACCGCCGCGGAGGAGGTGACGGCGTCATGACCGTCACGGCACGGCCGGGGCTGCCGGAGCCGCTCGACTTCGAGCTGTCGCCGGCACTGGAAGCGCACCGACCGCCCGAGTCGGAGCCGGGACGGACCAGGGACGGGGTGCGGCTCCTCGTCTCCCCCGGTGAGGCCGAGCCGGTGCACAGCTGGTTCCGAGACCTGCCGGCGTTCCTCGAACCCGGCGATCTCCTCGTGGTCAACACCTCCGGAACCCTGGCCGCCGCGCTCGACGGAACGCTCCCCGACGGGCGGCCGGTCACGGTGCACCTGTCGAACCACCTGGGCGGCGACCAGTGGGTGGCCGAGCTGCGCCGGCCCATCGGGCGGACCACCGAACCCTTCACCGGCGACGTCGCCGGGGCGGAGGTCCGCCTCCCGGGCCGCGCCGTCCTCGTGCCGCACGAGCACCTCGACGGCTCCGCCCGGCTGTGGAAGACGACGCTCATCGTCCCGATCCCGGTGGCGGCGTACCTGGGCGCGCATGGACGACCCATCCGGTACTCCTACGTGCCGGACGAGTGGCCCATCGACGCCTACCAGACCGTGTTCGCCACCGAGCCCGGTAGCGCCGAGATGCCGTCCGCGGCCCGCCCGTTCACCGCCGAGCTGGTCACCCGCCTGGTCAGCCGGGGGATCCGCTTCGCGCCGATCACCCTCCACACCGGGGTGGCGTCGCTCGAGCGTCACGAGCGGCCCTATCCGGAGCTGCGCCGGGTGCCGGAGGACACTGCGGACCTGATCGAGCTGACCCGCCGCCGGGATCACCGGGTGATCGCGGTGGGCACCACCGTGGTCCGGGCCCTGGAATCGTCGCTCGACGACCGGGGGAACGTGGTGGCCACCCGCGGCTGGACCGAGCTCATGGTCACGCCCGAACGGCCGGTCCGGTCGGTGGACGGCCTGATCAGCGGGTGGCACGAACCGGAGGCGACGCACCTTGCCATGCTGGAAGCCGTGACCGGCCGACGACTGCTCGAGATCGCCTACGCCGCGGCCGTCGAGCGCGGCTACCGCTGGCACGAGTTCGGTGACGTGCACCTGATGCTCCCGGACCGTCGATGACCGGCGCCCGCGTCCCGATGCCGCTCTCCGAGGCGCGCCGCGACGTGTTGTACGCGCTCCGCCGCCGGGGGGAAGCCACCGTCGAGCAGCTCGCCGGCGCCCTCGGCATGAGCGTCAGCGGTGCCCGCCAGCACCTCCGGTCCCTCGAGGAGGCATCGCTGGTGGTGGCTCGGCCCGAGTCCTCGCCCGGCCGAGGCCGTCCCGCGTTCGTGTACCGCGTGTCCGCCGAGGCCGACGGTCTGTTCCCGAAGGCCTACGGGCAGCTGACCAACGAGTTGCTCGGCTACCTCGACCCGGACCTGGAAGCATCGCTGTTCGACCGTCGCCGCGACCAACGGATCGAGCACGCCCGCCAGCGGCTCGCCGGCAAGGACCTGGAGGGGCGCGTCGCGGAGCTGGCCGCCATCCTCGACGGCGACGGCTACCTCGCCACGTGGGACGCCACCGACGACGGCTCGTACGTGATCGTCGAACGGAACTGCGCCATCGCCGCGGTGGCCCAGGCCCATCCCGGCGCGTGCCGCAGCGAGCTCGAGTTCATCTCGGCTGTCCTCCCCGACGCCGACGTGACCCGTACCCACCACATGGTGCAGGGAGAGACCCACTGCGGGTACCAGGTGGTGCCCCGACCGGTTGACCGACGCCGAGCGATTCCCGCGTAAGGTCCTGAGGACCGAGCACCGAACCGGGGAGCGAACATGGAGACCAAGGCCGCCGTCCTGTGGGGCCAGGGAGAGGACTGGTCCGTCGAGACCATCGAGCTCGACGCGCCACGAGGACGCGAGGTGCAGGTGCGCCTGGCCGCCTCCGGCATCTGCCACTCCGACGAACACGTCGTCACCGGCGACCTCCCGGGGATCATCCCCATCATCTGCGGTCACGAAGGGGCCGGTGTCGTGGAGGCCGTCGGACCCGACGTCAGCTTCGTCGAGGTCGGCGACCACGTCGTCTTCAGCTTCGTCCCGTCCTGCGGCGCCTGCCCGTCGTGCGCGTCCGGCCACTCCAACCTGTGCGACAACGGTGCGGCCATCATGGGTGGCCTCCAGCTCGACGGCACGTCTCGCCACCACGCTCGCGGCCAGGACCTGCACACCCTGGTGCTGCTCGGCACCTTCGCCCACCACACGGTCGTCCACGAGTGGTCGTGCGTCCGCATCCCGAAGGACGTGCCGCTCGACCGGGCCTGCCTCGTCGGCTGCGGCGTCACCACCGGATGGGGCAGCTCGGTCTACGCCGCCGACGTGCAGGCGGGCGACAAGGTGGCCGTGATCGGGCTCGGTGGCATCGGATCGGCCGCGGTGCAGGGCGCGGCCCTGGCCGGAGCCGAGCAGATCTTCGCCGTCGACCCCGTGGACTGGAAGCGGGAGAAGGCCCAGCAGTTCGGGGCCACCCACACCGCCGCCAGCCTCGAGGAGGCCGCCGCGCTCATCGCCGACCAGACGTGGGGCCGCGGGTGCGACAAGATCGTCCTCGCCATGGGCGTGGGCGACGGCTCCACCATGAACCAGGTGATGGCGCTCGCCGCCAAGCGGGGCCGGGTCGTGGTCACCAACATCCATCCGATGCTCGAGACGTCGAACACCATCCCCATGCTCGACCTCACGCTGTCGGAGAAGCAGGTGGTCGGGTCGTTGTTCGGCTCCGCCAACCCGCGCAAGGACATCCCCCGGCTGCTCGAGCTCTACAGCGCGGGCCGCCTCGATCTCGACGGCATGGTCACCCGGACCTATTCCCTCGACGACATCAACCAGGGGTTCCGCGACCTGCGCGACGGCAAGAACATCCGCGGCGTCCTCGTCTACGACTGACCGGCGTCGAGGACCTCGAGGCGGATGCGCTTGTTGCCCTTGCCCTTCGACTCGGTCTTCACCACCCGGATCCGGCCGACCTCGCCGGTGGACGCCACGTGGGTCCCACCGTCGGCCTGCTTGTCGAGCCCAACGATGTCGACGACCCGGATCTCCGTCACCGACTCCGGGATGAGGTTGACCTTGGTCCGGATCAGGTCCTGATCCTCCACCGCCACCGAGCGGGGCAGGAACGAGACCTCGATGGGCCGGTCTGCCTCCAGCTCGGCGTTGACCAGCTCCTCGACGCGGGGACCGAACCCCTCGGGCAGCGGGTCGAACTCGAAGTCCATCCGGGCCGAGAGGGGCTCCATGTTCCCGCCGGTCACCGCCGTCCGCCACTCGTTCCAGATCACCCCGCACAGCACGTGGAGGGCGGTGTGGGTGCGCATGAGGGCATGGCGTCGTTCCCAATCCACCGTTCCCGCCACCGTGTCGCCGATCGCGGGCACCGCGCCCTCGTCGCCCAGTGTGTGCCACACCAGCGGACCGTCCTTGCGGACCTCGGTGACGGCGAGGCCGCCCAGCGTCCCGGTGTCGTGCGGCTGTCCGCCCCCGGTGGGGTAGAAGGCGGTCCGGTCGAGGACGATGCGCCGGCCGTCGGGGTCGACGTCGATCACCGTGGCCTCGAAGTCCCGCTGGTAGGCGTCGCGCAGGAAGAGCAGCTCGGTCGTCATGGGCCCAGCCTGCCCGATGCGCGAGACCCCGAGCTGCGTGTGGCCTGGTAGAACGCAGACTCAGTGTCGTCCCGATCGCAGCACCTGCCCCGAAGGTCATGCCTGAGCGTTCCGGGTTCGAGCACGAAGATGATGGCCAAGGCCGCGGGCGTGGACGCCGACATGGTGATCCTCGATCTGGAGGACGCCGTCGCTCCCGGGCAGAAGGAGGCGGCGAGGGCCGCCGTCGCCGAGGCGGTCCGGTCCGGTGACTGGGGTGACCGGGTGGTCGGGGTCCGGGTGAACGACTGGACATCGCCGTGGACGTTGTCCGACCTGACCGCGCTGGTCTCCGGCGGTGGCGCCCGGCTCGACGTGGTGGTCGTACCGAAGGTCGAGGACGCGGGGATGGTGCGGGCGGTGGACCTCGTCCTCGGCCAGCTCGAGCGCCAGGCCGGCCTCCCCGAGGGCGAGATCGGGATCGAGACCCAGATCGAGAGTGCCCGTGGTGTGCAGACCGTCGCCGCCATCTGCACGGCGTCCGCCCGGATCGAGGCCGTCACCCTGGGTCCGCTCGACCTGGCCGCGTCGCTGGGGATGCCCGCGGAGTCGTCTCGCGGGAGGAGCCGCTTCGATGCCATCTGCACCGCCATGGTCGTCGCCGCCCGGGCGGCCGGCATCCAGGTGGTCGACGGCCCCTTCGTCCAGATCCGCGATCTCGACGGCTTGCGCGCCGACGCCGGCGTGGCGCGGGACCTGGGGTTCGATGGCAAGTGGGCCCTGCACCCGGACCAGGTCCCGGTCCTGAACGACGCCTTCTCGCCGACCCCGGAGGCCTTCGAGCGGGCCCTGCGCATCTTGGAGGCCTACGAGGCATCGACCACCGATCGGGGCGCGGGCGCGGCGCTGTTCGAGGGCGAGATGATCGACGAGGCCAGCTGCCGCATCGCCCGCACGGTCGTCGCCCGCGGCCGGCGCGGCGGCCTGGACTCGTGAACCACCATCGATGACGGAGCAGCCATGACCGACCCCGCGACCGACACCGCGACCGCCGCTACCCCGTTGCACGGACTCCGCGTGATCGAGGGGTCGGCCTTCGTCGCCGCACCTCTCGGAGGGATGACGCTGGCCCAGATGGGGGCGGACGTGATCCGAGTCGACACCATCGGCGGCGGCCTCGACTACCACCGGTGGCCCGTCAACGACCGGGGGCGGAGCTTCTTCTGGACCGGGTTGAACAAGGGCAAGCGGTCCGTGGTCGCCGACCTGCGCAGCCCGGAGGGACGGGAGCTGGTCGTGGCCCTGGCCACCGCCCCGGGTCCGGAGAACGGGATCTTCCTGTCGAACTTCCCGGCCGCGGGGTGGCTCTCGGACGAGGCGCTGCGCACGCACCGCCAGGACCTGGTCTACGTCAACATCATCGGCAACCCGGACGGATCGACCGCGGTCGACTACACGGTCAACCCGTCCAGCGGCTTCGCCCTGGCCACCGGGCCGATCGGCTACGACCGGCCCACCAACCACGTGCTCCCGGCCTGGGACATCACCACGGGACTCCACGCCGCCCTCGCCGTCCTGGGAGCCGAGCGGCAGCGGCGGGTGAGCGGCGACGGTGCCTTCATCACCATCTCGCTCGCGGACATCGCCATGGCGATGGTGGCCAACCTCGGCTACCTGGCCCAGGCCCAGCACTCGGCCGAGGACCGCGTGTCCACCGGCAACGACCTCTACGGCGCGTTCGGGCGCGACTTCCCCACCGCCGACCACCGGCGGATCATGGTGGTCGCCATCTCGTTGCGGCAGTGGCAGTCACTCGTCGACGCCACCGGCATCGGGCCGCACCTGCCGGCCATCGAGGCCGCGCTCGAGGTCGACCTCACCGACGAGGGCGACCGCTTCGAGGCACGCGAGGCGATCGCCGCGTTCGTGGCGCCGTGGGTGGCGAAGCGGACCCTGGACGAGATCCGAGAGGTCTTCGACGAGCACGGTGTCTGCTGGGGCCCGTACCAGACGTTCAAGCAGCTCGCCGCCGAGGATCCCCGCTGCTCGCCCGACAACCCCATGTTCCACCGCCTCCACCAGCCGGGCATCGGCGACGTGCTCGTGCCCGGGTCCCCGATCCGGAACCGCTTCACCGATCCGGCGACCCCGGCCCCGGCCCCGCTGCTGGGCCAGCACACCAGCGAGGTCCTCGCCGAGGTGCTCGGCCTGTCCGATGCCGAGATCGGCGACCTCCACGACCGCGGCATCGTCGCCGACGCCGACGAGGACGAGACGTGAGCCAGCTCCCCGAGCTCGCCGACCTCGGGTTGGTGGCTGAGGCCGAGGACACCCTCCATGCCGGCCACGCCCACCGCCTGGCCCGCACCCTCGACCTCGACGACGACGTGCTCGCCTCCGCCCAGCTCCCCATCACCTGGATCTGGGTGTACTTCACGCCCACCGCCCCCACCGCCGGTCTGCGCCCGGACGGGCACCCAAGAGCCGGTGGGTCGGGCGCCCTGGCCGGCCTCGACCGCCGCATGTTCGCCGGAGGCAGCCTCGAGCGCCGGGGCGCCATCCGCCTCGACGTCCCCACCCGCCGGTCGAGCGCCATCACCTCCGCCGACCGCAAGCAGGGCAGCACCGGCGAGTTCGTCATCGTCGGGGTCGAGCACACCTACTCCCAGGAGGGAGACGTCGTTCTCGTCGAGCGCCAGCAGGTCCTCTACCGCGCCGCGCCGACCACCACCGTCGAAGCTCCGGGTCCCCCGACCGAAGCCCCCGGTTCCACCGGTCTCCGGGACGAGGTGCGTCCCGACGAGCGCCTGCTGTTCCGGTACTCGGCGCTCACCTTCAACACCCACCGCATCCACTACGACCACGCCTACGCCACCGGCGTCGAGGGGTACCCGGGCCTCGTCGTCCACGGCCCGCTGACCGCGACGCTGCTGGCCCACCTCGCGTCCCGTCAGCTCGACGCGCCGCTGACCGCGTTCTCGTTCCGCGCCCAGGCCCCGACCTTTGCCGGCGTGGCGGTGCACCTCGTGGCCGAGGCGGCCGACGGGGGCGCGCAGGTCCGGGCGGTGCGCCAGGACGGCGTGACGGTCATGAGCGGCGACGCCCGGGCGGGCTGAGCCGGTCGCGCAACCACGTTGCGTCGGCGACGGCGTGGCCCTCGAAGTCGTTGTTGAAGAAGCCCCAGACATCGGTGCCCTCGTCGAGCCAGGCCTGCACGCGGTCGGCGATGCGCCACAGCCGGCGTCCCGTGTAGCGGCCGTGGTAGGGCGCGTCGAGGCCGTGCGGGCCGTGGAAGCGCAGGTAGGTCCAGTCGGTGGTCCGCACCCACGGGTGTCCTTCGATCAGGTCGTGGATGCACAGCGCGGCCCCGTGGTGCTCGAGGCAGGCGAAGACGTCGTCGTGCACCCACGAGGGGTCGCGCAGCTCCACGGCCCAGTGGAGGTCGGTCGGGGCCTCGCGCAGGAACGCGTCGAGCCGGGCGACGTCGCGCCGCCAGCGGGGCGGTAGCTGCACCAGGTTCGGACCGAGGTGGTCACCGAGGCGGCGGACCCGGTCGAGGTGGTTGGGAAGCCACTGCTGCGGGTCTCTCAGCTTCTTGCGGTGCGACCCGAACCTGCCGACCTTGACCGCGTAGGTGAAGCCCGGCGGTGCCTGCTCCCGCCATCCCTCGACGGTGGCGGCGTCGGGCAGCCGGTAGAAGGTGTTGTTGAGCTCGACCGTGTCGAAACGCCGGGCGTAGTGGTCGAACCACGTCCCCGACGTCGCCCCTGGCGGGTAGACGATGCCTCGCCAGTCGGGGTACGACCATCCGGAACAACCGATGCGGGCGACGCCTGCCATGGGCGCCTCCCTACCCCATCGGCGCTATGCGGGCACCAGCCCGGTCACGTCGGCCAGCAGGTCGATCGAGCGCAACTTCGCCGCCAGCGTCGACGCGGCGTGGGCGACGATCAACTCGTCGGCGTCAGCGTGCTCGGCGAAGGTGTCGAGGTACTCCTTGACGGTGCGCGGGGCGCCGACCGCCGAGTAGCGCATCATCTGGGCCACCTGCTGTCCCTGCGGCGACCGCAGCAACAGGTCGGTCTCCTCCTCGGAGAAGCTGCGGCCCCGGCCGAGGAACCGGGCCACCCGGGCCCGGCGCACGGCGTGGAACAGCTCCTGCGCCTCGTCGTCGGTGTCGGCGGTGATGACGTTGACGCCGGCGATCACGTACGGCTGGTCGAGCTGGTCGGAGGGCCGGAACTCGCGCCGGTAGGTGGCCACGGCGTCCTCGAGGGCGGCGGGCGCGAAGTGCGACGCGAAGGCGTACGGCAGTCCGAGGGCGGCCGCCAGCCTGGCTCCGAACAGGGACGACCCGAGGATGTAGAGGGGGACGTTGGTCCCCTTGCCGGGGGTGGCGTCGACACCGGGGATGCGGGTCTCGCCGCTGAGGTAGCCCTGCAGCTCCAACACATCCTGCGGGAACGTGTCCGCGGCGCGTGGGTCGCGGCGCAGGGCGCGGGTTGTCTGCTGGTCGCTGCCCGGGGCCCGGCCGAGTCCGAGGTCGATGCGTCCGGGGTGCAGCGACTCGAGGGTGCCGAACTGCTCGGCGATGGTGAGCGGCGCATGGTTGGGCAACATGACGCCGCCCGCGCCCAGGCGGATGGTCGAGGTGTTGGCTGCGATGTGGGCGATGAGCACGCTGGTGGCCGACGACGCGATGCTCGACATGTTGTGGTGCTCGGCGTACCAGACCCTGCGGTAGCCCCGTTCCTCGGCTCGCTGGGCCATGACCACGCTGCCCTCCAGCGCGTCTCGCGCCGTCTGGCCGGTTCCGATGATGGCCAGATCGAGGATGGAGAGCGCGACGGGTGTGGTCGGGGACATACCGCGGCGAACAGCGTCCGCCCGGCCCCTATTCCTGCCTGGACCGACGTCTCGGTCGTGGGTTCAGAATCGGCCCTGGCACCACACCCGGCCGGTGTCGTCCACGATGGCAACGGATCGGATGCGGCCGGCGTCGACGTCCACGGTGGTTCCCCAGCTGCCGTCCTCGCCACCGAACTGGATCGGACCCAGGTCGGCGGTGCTGCCGTCGTCGAGCTCGGCCCGGAGCTCGTAGTTCCTCGTCGCGCCGGCGGGATCATCCCAGACCCGCCAGCCGGGTACCGACACGAAGATCCAGGACCGGTCGCCGTCGTGGCTCCAGATCCGGCCGACGTCGTGGCCGCTGGGCGTGATCATCGCCGCCTCGGCCAGGTTGCTGGCGTCGCGGGTCGCAACGAGCAGACCGAGGACGACGACGAGGACGGCGGCGGCGGCTCCGGCCAGCGCCACCAGGTGGCGCAGGCGCCGCGGGCTGTCGCCACGGTGCGGGTCGATGCGGCCGAGCACGGCGGACTCGAAGCCCGGCGGTGGCTCGGCTTCGGGTGCGGCCAGCAGGAGCTGCTCGCTCACGTCGATCAGGGCATCGACCTCCTCGCGACACCGTCGGCATCCGACCACATGGCCGAGGGCGTCGGCCCGCGCCCGGCCGGACAGCTCGCCCAGCGCCAGCGCGACGAGGACCTGCTCGTCGGGGCATCCATCGACGGGGTCAATCATGGGACACCTCCTCCTCGTCCAGCTCCTCGTCCAGCTGCGCCAGTTCCTTCCGCAGCTTCAGCAGCCCGTCGCGAAGCCTGGTCTTGGCCGTCCCGAGCGGGATCTGTTCGGCATCGCTGATCTCGCGCGTGGTGCGGCCGCCGATGGTGGCCAGCACCACGCACCGGCGCTGCGGGTCGGGGAGGTGCGAGAGCGCATGCAGCACGCGTTCGGTCTCGGCCGAGGTCATCGCAGTGTCCTCCGGCCCTGGCCGCGAGGCCCGGTGGACCATGGCGGCCGGGTCGATGGGCTCGGCGGGCCGGACGGCTTCCATGCGTCGGCGGTCGATGGCCAGGTTGCGGGTGATGGTCAGCAGCCACGTCGCCACCGATCCCCGTCTCGGATCGAACGACGGAGCGTGGGTCCACGCCCGCACGAACGCGTCCTGGGCCACCTCGGCGGCGCGTCCCTCGTCGTGGAGCACGGCCAGCGCCAACCCGTAGACGCGGCGTTGGAAGCGCCGCACGAACACGGCCGTCGCCGTCGTGTCGCCCGCACCGAGGCCGGCGAGCAGCGCTTCGTCGGAGGCATCCCACACGTCCAGATCTACGTCCGTTCCCCCGCGATGGATTGGAACCAATCCATCTGGTGGTCACGACCGTAGGACCTCAGCGACACCCACCACGAGGAGGAACCGATGAGACCGAGACGATTGCTGGCCGTGTTCATGGCACTGGGCCTGGTGCTGGCCGCGTGCGGCGACGACGACTCGTCCTCGAACGCCGCAGCCGACAGCTCGACCACGACGACCGCGGCCGAGACCCCCACCTCGGCGGACACGGGCGGCGCCACGGACGGGGCGACGCTGGCGGTCTCGAACAACGACGAGTTGGGCGACTACCTGGTCGATTCGGCCGGCCGGACCGTGTACCTGTTCGAAAAGGACCAGGGCACGACGACGGCCTGCACGGGCGGATGTGCCGACAACTGGCCGCCGCTGGTGGCCGATGGCACACCAACCGGCGGCGACGCCGTCACCGGCGAGCTGTCGACCGCTGACGGCATCAAGCCGGACCAGGTCGTGATCAACGGACACCTGCTCTACTACTTCGCCGGCGACGTCAACCCCGGCGACACCAACGGCACCGCGGTGCCCTCCTGGTACGCCGTCTCCCCCTCGGGCGACGCCATCGACAAGGACTGACCGAGTTCCGCTGGCGCCGCGATCTAGTGCTCGGCTTCGGGCACGAGGACGACGGCCGAGCCCGTGTGGTGGACGAGTTGGAGGGGCACCCGACCGAGGCGGAGGCCGCTGAAGCCGCCCACCCCCCGGGTGCCGACCATGGCGATCGACCCCGGGTGCGCGGCCATCAACCGTTCGATGGCCGCCACCGGGTGGACGTCTCGATCGACGACCAGCTCGAGCTCGGCCCCGGCCTTGTCGATGGGAGCCGTCCAACCCCGTAGCTCGTCCTCGGCCCGGTGGTGCCAGCTGCGCGGGTCGTTCGCGGGCACCCATTCGGCGAAGGGCTCGTAGGCGTAGACGGCGGTGGCTGCCACGCCGAGCCGATCGGCGAGCTCGGCACAGAGCTCCACGGCGGCGAGGCTCCCGGGGGAACCGTCGACACCGATGACGATGTGCTCCACCGGTCCCGCACCCGAGCGTGGGACGATGGCCAGCGGCACCGTGGTGTGATGGGCCAGGTGATGGGCGGCGCTGCCCACGTGCAGGTGGGTGAAGCCGCCCGCGCCCCGCCCGCCCACGACCAGCAGGCCGGCATCGTGGCGCCGGGCGGCGTCGAGCAAGGCATCGGGCACGTCGCCGTCGAGCAGCGCCGGAGTGGCGGCGGGCACGGTGTCGGGCAGGGCCTCGCACCACGTCTCCAGCTCGTCGCGCTGGCGGGCGCGCAGCAACTCGTCCTGCTCGGGTGGGAGCTCGGCCTGTGTCGGCACGAACACCCGGGCCGCCGTCAGCTCGAGCCCGGCCCTCCGGGCGAGCTCTGCGGCCCAGCCCAGCGCATCGTTGGCGGCCGCTGATCCATCGACTCCGACCAGGACACGCTGCATCTCCGAACCTCCTGCGACGTCTCGTCGTTGCCTCTCCAGGGTGCCCCCGACCGACGGTCCGGGAAAGGGGCGGAGGTCCCTTTCGGGGTGGCGATCGTGGTGGGACGCTTGGTCACGTGAGCCACGAGGCACGGCACTGAGCATGGCGCGGACGCTGTCTGACATCCTCCGCCGGTTCCGGCCTGCGGTCGCACCCGGACCGGCCGGGCCATCTGGCGTGCCCGCCGACCGGGTGGCGGAGGCGGAAGCGGAGCTGGCCGTGGTCTTCGCCGCACTGGCGCCGACGATGGCGGACGTCCGGGGCCGGCGCGAGGAGGCGGAGCGCGATGCCGAGGATCTCCGCCAGCGCGCCTCGGCGGAGGCGTCCCGGATCGTGGCCGATGCGCGTGGCCGACGGGAGGCGGCGCGCGCCGAGGCGGCCGCGGCGAAGCTGACCGCGCTCGACTCGGAGCGCGCCGCACTCGAGGCCCAGGCCCGGACCGAGGCCGGCCGGGTGCGCGCCGTCGCCGAGGAACGGCTGCCCGCGCTCGTCGACCGCGTGCTGACCCAGGTCCGGGCCGCGGCGGAGTCCCCGCGATGAGCGCGGGGTGGGTCGCCGGCAGTGTGCGGGGCCGGTTGCTGGTGCGCCGGCGCCTCGGCGGCGCCGGCGCTCGCGCCGTGGCCGGGTCGCAGAGCGCGGCAGCTGCGGTCGCTCTGGTGTCCGAGTCCCCCTACGGGCACCGCGTCGACCGAGCCATGTCGGTGGAGGCGGCCGGGCGTGAGGTCGGGCGCGGTGTGCCTCTGGCACCTGCGAGTCCTGGCCGGCTGGCTCCCGCCGCGAGGCGGCGGCGTCGTGCGGACGTTCGCGGCCCGGTTCGAGCTGGGCAACATCGGCGACCGCCTGGTGGCCTTCGACGCACCACCCGCGTCCCGTCCGCCGCCGTACGACCTCGGCGCCCTCGGGATCGCGTGGTCACGGGTCGCGGCGGCTCCCTCTCCCGAGGACGTGCGGGCCGCGCTGGCCCGGTCCGCCTGGGGAGACCCCGGGGCCGCCGACTGGCCTTCGGTCGCGCCGGTGCTGGAGGCGAGGTGGTCGACGTGGCTCGCGGCCGCGGCGCCACCGGACATGGGTCACTGGGCGTCCGGTCACGCCGCACTCGTGGCCGCCCGCGCGGTCACATCCGGCCTCGCGCTGCCGCCGGCGGCGCGAGGTGACCTGCGACGCCTCATCGGTCGTGGGTGGGAGCTCGCCGGCGACCTCGGCGACCTGGCCGAACGCGTGCCGCGGTCCGGCGCCTGGGTGCTCGATGGGGTGGAGGACCGGGCGGGACTGTGGAAGGCCGAGTCGCGTTGGTGGCAGCGGGTCGATCGCGACGCTGCGAACGTGCTGCGGACCGCTCGCCCGGGCCCGGCGCTGGCTGCGGCGTCGGCGGCTCGACTGGTCGCCGACATGCGACGGGTCCAGAGCGCGTTGGAGGCCGTCCAATGGAACACCCGGGGGCTGGAGGTCTTCGATGCCGTGGCGTGAGACCCTCGCCCCCCGACGCATGGCGCGGATCGCCGTTGTCGCACCGGAGACGCGGTGGACTCGGGTGCTGGCCGAGGTGGCCGACGCCGGCGTCACCGAGCCCGACGGTGCGGGACCGGACCCGGTGGGGGCCGGTGGATCGACCCTGCTGCCCGCCGCCGAAGACGAGCTGGCCCGGGTCACCGCGGCGTCGGTGGCGCAGGACGGGGTGCGCGCCGTGGCGGCGTGGGCGCCGACGGCCGACGTCCCGCGGCTGGCCGAGCGGATCGCCCGCGTCGGTGGCGGTGCGGTCGAACTCGCACTCCCGGAAGGGGCCGATCCGCCCACCCTGCTCGTCGAACGGAAGGGCGGCGGCGCGGCTCGACCCCTCGTCGACACCTACGCCACCGTGCCGTATCGCGACATCGATCCCACCTGGTTCGCGGCGGCCGCCTACGTCGTGATGTTCGGGATGATGTTCGGGGACGTCGGAGACGGCGCCCTCCTGGTGGTCGCCGGCCTCTGGCTCCGGGTCAGCCGGAGCGAACGGGTCGCCGGCTTCCGCCGGCTGTGGCCACTGGTGGTGGCGCTCGGCGCGTCCGCCATGTCGTTCGGTGCCCTCTACGGCGAGTGCTTCGGCCCGACGGGGCTGGTGCCCGAACTGTGGCTCCAGCCCCTCGATGAGCCGACCCGCCTGCTCGCCGCCGGCATCGGGGTCGGCGCCGGCCTGCTTGCCTTCGCGTACGGCCTGGGCGTCGTGAACCGGTGGCGTGAAGGCGGGTTCGCGCTGGCGCTCTACGCCCCGAGCGGCATCGCCGGCGCGGGACTGTTCATCTCACTCGCCCTGGTCGCCGGCGGGATGGTCTGGGAGCGGACCACGCTGTGGGTCGTCGGCCTCTGCCTCGCAGTGGTCGCCCTGTCCCTGGTCGCGATCGGCCTCAAGGTCGGCGCCGGCCCGGGCGCGGCGGGCGGGTTGCAGGCTTCCGTCGAACTGGTCGACGTCGTGATCCGGCTCGGCTCGAACGTCGTGTCCTTCGCCCGGTTGGCCGCGTTCGGCCTGACCCACGCCGCGCTGGGCCAGGTGGTGTGGGACGCCAGCTCCGGGCTCTGGGCGCCGAGCCTGTCGGCCGTGGCCGCCGTGGTCGTCTTCGTCGCCGGTCACGTCGTGACCTTCGCGCTGGAGGCCCTCGTGGCGGGAGTCCAAGCATTGCGGCTCGAGTACTACGAGCTGTTCTCCCGGATCTTCGTCGGTGAGGGACGTCCCTTCCGGCCCTGGCACGTACCACTCGCATCCACCGAGGAGCTGACATGAGCATCTGGACGATCGCACTCCCTGTACTCGGCGCGGTGAGCGCGCTCTCGATGGTGGTGCTGCGATGGCAGCCGCAGCGGGCGATGGCATGGTTCCGTCTCCTGAACGTCGCACTCCTGCTCGGCGCTGGTGCCCTCGCGGTCGTGGCCCTGACCGCGGGGCCGAGCGGCGCGGCGGACGGCTCGGCGGCGGTCGCGGCCGCGTCCTCCACGTCGCCGGGTGCCGCCATGATCGGCGCCGCCATCGCGGTGGCCGGATCGTCGATCGGCGCCGCCATCGCCGTGGCCTACACCGGTTCGGCCGCCCTGGCCGCCATCAGCGAGCGGCCGGAGCTGTTCGGCCGCGCCATGGTGATCGTCGGGCTCGCCGAGGGCATCGCCATCTACGGCCTGATCGTGTCCGTCATCCTGATCGGCAAGGCGTGAGCCGCATCGCCGTGCTCGGTGAGTCGCCCCGCGTCGACGCCTGGGTGCTGGCCGGTGCGCTTGTCGTACCCGTCGCCGGGGACGACGACACGCGCCAGGCGTGGGCCTCGTTGCCGGACGATGTCGAGGTCGTGGTCCTCACACCGGAAGCGGCCGCCGTCCTGGCGGAGCGGGCGGAGGATCGGCTGTCGGTGGTCCTCCCGTGAGCCTCGACGCCGTCCGCGAGGCACTGCTGGCCGACGCAGACCGGGACAGCGACGAGCTGCGCGCCGCGGCGACCAAGGACGCCGCGGCGATGACCGATGCCGCGCAGCGTGAAGCGGCGCAGATGCTCGCCGATGCTCGGGAGGCCGGCGCCGCCGAAGCGCGCGCCGTCGCGGCGGCCGAGCTGTCCCGTGCCCGCCGCCAGGCGCACGAGCAGGTGCTCGCGGCACGCCGGGAGGTCTACGAGCGGGCGAGGGCCGAAGTGCGCCGGTCCGCCGGGTCGTTGCGTGATGCGTCCGACCACGCCGAGCTCTGCGATGGTCTGGCGGCCGCGGCGCGACGCCAACTGGGCGACGACGCCGCGGTCGAGATCGACCCCGAGGTGGGGGGCGTCGTGGCCCGCTCCGGCAGCCGGTCGGTGGACTACCGGTGGACGGCCATCGCCGACCGCTGTTTCGACGCGCTCGGTGCCGACCTGGAGGAGTTGTGGCGATGACGGATGAGTCACCTCGCTCTGCATCCGCCACCTCCGGTCGCGTGACCCGGGTCGCCGGGCCACTGGTCGAGCTCTCGGGACTCGGTGACGTCGCGGTCTTCGAGGTGGTCGAGGTGGGTGGCGACCGACTCGCCGGCGAGATCGTCGCCATCGAGGGCGATCAGGTCACGGCGCAGGTGTACGAGTACACCGGCGGGCTCGCTCCCGGTTCGGCGGCGAGGCCCCGGGGCGAACCGCTCTCCGCCCACCTGGGCCCCGGGCTGCTCGGTGGCGTGTTCGACGGTGTCCTCCGTCCGCTGTCCGGCGCGGCGACGTGGCTGCGCCCGGGCACGCAGGACGATCGCGCCACGGATCGGTTCCGGTTCCGTCCCACCGCCGCCGTCGGTGATCAGCTGCGCCCCGGGGACCGGCTCGGCAGCGCCACCGGCGACCGGGGCATCGACGAAGCCGTCACCGTGCCGCCCGGCACGTCCGGGCTCGTGCAGTGGGTGCTCGGCGAGACGTCGGTGGGACCGGACGACCTGGTGGCACGGGTCGGCGATCGAGAGGTCCACCTCACCGAACCGTGGCCGGTGCGGGAGCCACGCCCCAGCCGCCAGCGCCTCGACGCAACCGAACCGCTGGCGACCGGCCAGCGTGTGCTCGACCTGCTGGTACCGGTGGCGAAGGGCTCCACCGCCGCGGTGGCCGGGGGGTTCGGCACCGGCAAGACCGTCCTGCTGCAGCAGGTGGCCAAGTGGTGCGACGCCGACGTCATCGTCTACGTGGGGTGCGGGGAGCGGGGAAACGAGCTGGCCGACGCCATCGACGAGCTCCAGGCCCTCCAGGATCCACGAACCGGTCGTCGCCTGGTCGACCGGACGGTCATCATCGCCAACACCTCGAACATGCCGGTGATGGCCCGCGAGGCCAGCATCTACACGGGGATGACGGTGGCGGAGTACTTCCGGGACCAGGGTCTCGACGTGGTGCTCATCGCGGATTCGACCTCGCGCTGGGCCGAAGCCCTGCGCGAGTTCTCCTCCCGCAACGGCGAGCTACCGGCCGAGGAGGGGTTCCCCGCTGGCCTCGCATCCGCGTTGGCCGCCTTCTACGAACGAGCCGGGAGGGTCGAGACGCTGGCCGGAGCCAGCGGGTCGGTCACGGTCATCGGCGCCGTCTCGCCCCCCGGCGGCGACATGACCGAGCCCGTCTCGGCGCACACCCAACGCTTCGTGCGGTCGTTGTGGACCCTGGATCGGGATCTGGCCTATGCCCGCCACTATCCCGCCGTGTCGTGGCGGGCGTCGTTCTCCCGGGACGCACCGGCGTTGGCCGCCTGGTACACGAGGGCCGGCGACCCCGGATGGGCCACCCGCCGGGCCCGGCTGCGGTCGCTGCTGACCGAGGCGGACCACCTGGAGTCGGTGGCGGAGCTGGTCGGTACCGCCGCCCTCCCGGGCCGGGAGCGTGTCGTGCTGCTGGCCGCGCACCTGATCCGGGAAGCGGTGCTCCAACAGAGCGCTCTGGACCCCAACGACGCCACCTGCGCCCCGGCCAAGCAGGCCGCCCTGGCCGACGCGGTGCTCGCCGTCCACGACCGGGCCCAGGCCGCGGTGACCGAGGGCCGGCCGGCGACGCTGATCGAAGGGGTCGACTTCACGCCCCTGCTACGGGCCGGACCGGACCTCGCCCCCGACGACGCGGCCGGCACGTCAGCACGCGGTGAGCAGGTCGTCGCCGCCCTCGGAGCGCTGGCATGAGCGCGCCGGCGCCGATCGCGCACCACGACGTGCGTCGCGTCCAGGGGCCGCTCCTCGTGGTGGGCGGCGTGCGCGACATCGGATGGGACGAGTTCGCCGAGATCCGGCTGGGATCCGGGGAGGTCCGCCACGGGGTCGTGCTCGAGGTCAGCGGCGACACCGCGGTGGTGCAGGTGCTGGAGGGAACCAGCGGGGTGGCCCCGGAGCGGACCAGCGTGGCGTTCGCCGGTGATCCACTCCGGATCCCGGTGGGCGACGGCTGGCTCGGACGGACCTGCAACGGACGGGGCGAACCCATCGACGGCGGTCCGCCGGTGACCGGCGAAGTCTCGGCCGACGTCAACGGTGTCCCCATGAACCCGGTCGCCCGCGAGACCCCGCACGACCCGGTGCTCACCGGCGTGTCGATGATCGACGCCCTCACCACGCTGGTGCGGGGCCAGAAGCTGCCGATCTTCTCCATCGGTGGGTTGCCCCACCTGGAGCTCGCCACCCAGATCGCGGCCCAGGCCCACGCACTCGACGAGCCCTTCGCCGTGGTCTTCGCCGGCATGGGCATCACCCACGCCGACGCCGCCGCCGTGCGCGATGCGCTCGAGGCCCGGGCGGCGCGGTCGGAGCTGACCCTGCTGTTGAACACCGCCGACGATCCGGTCATCGAACGGATCCTCACCCCTCGGCTCGCCCTCACCGTGGCCGAGCACCTCGCCTTCACCGGTGGCCGGCACGTGCTGGTGGTGATGGCCGACATGACCAGCTACTGCGAGGCGGTGCGCCAGGTGGGCGCGGCCCGCGGCGAGATCCCGGGCCGCCGCGGCTATCCCGGCTACCTGTACAGCGACCTGGCCTCGCTCTACGAGCGCTGCGGACGGCTGCAGGGCCGAGCCGGATCGATCACCGAGGTGCCGGTGCTCACCATGCCCGCGGGCGACATCACCCACCCCGTGCCCGACCTGACCGGATACATCACCGAGGGTCAGGTCGTCCTCAGCGCCGAGGCCCACGCCCGCGGCGTGTACCCGCCGATCGATCCGCTGTCCTCGCTGTCGCGCCTCATGCGGCGCGGCGCGGGACCGGGGCGGACCAGGGACGACCACCTGGACGTGGCCGCGCAAGCGCTGTCACTGCTGGCCCGAGCGCGCGACGTCACCGAGCTGGCCGACCTGCTCGGTGCCGAGGCGCTCTCGGAAACCGAGCGCCGCTACCTCGCCTACGCCGACACCTTCGACACCGACTTCACCCAGCGGCCGGACGAGGACCGCACCCTCGAGGACACGCTGGACCGGGCCTGGCATGCCGTCTCGACGTTGCCGCGCCGCGAGCTGACCATGCTCAGCGCCGCCGAGCTCGACCTTCGGTACCGCGATGGCCCGACCGGGGCGACGCGGCCGCGTCCCGATGCAGCAGGGGAGGACACCGATGGCCCGCCGTCCGCCGCCCGGTAGGGCCGGTCGCCTCTGGCTCGCTGAGCGGATCGAGGTGGCGCGTCGTGGCGGGCAGCTCCTGGAGCAGAAGCAGCGCCTCCTGCGGCGGGAGCAGCGCCGCCTCGCCGAGCTGGTGGAGCGCACCGACCGGGACTGGCGGGCTCGGGCGGCCGATGCCGAGAGCTGGAACGCCCGGGTCCTCGTCGCCAGCGGTCGGGACGACCTGCGACGCGCTGCTCCGGCCGTCGCCGCCGCCGAGGCCCGCGTCGAGTGGACCAACCGGGCCGGCGTGACCTACCCGAGCGAAGCTTCCGTCGCCCTCCTGCCCATCCCATCGCTGCCGGGTTCGGCCGCCCTCGGTGAAGCAGCCGAAGCGGGTCGACGAGCGCTCGAGGCGGCCGTGCGACACGCCGCGGCCACGATGGCGCGGCGCCGGGTCGACCTCGAGCTGCTGGCCACGGTCCGCCGTCTGCGGGCCATCCGCGATCGATGGCTACCTCGGCTCGAGGCCCAGCTCGACCAGCTCGACGTCCGCCTGGACGAGACCGAGCGCGAGGAGACGACGCGCCTGCGCTGGGCCGGCCAGCGATCGGGTGGGACGGCGGAGGGTCTCCGGTGACCTACCACCGGATCCTCGTCGCGGTCGATGATTCCCCGGCCAGCCTCGACGCCGCCCGGGCCGCCGTCACGCTGGCCGCCGTCCACGGTGCCGCCGTGCGGGCGCTCACCGTCACACGACGCCCGATCCCCCAGCAGGCGTCCGGGATCGAGGCGATACGGACGGCCGAACGGCTGGCGGCCGGCGGCCGTTCGGTGCTGGCCTGGGTGGCCGACCTGGCGTCGGCCCAGGGCATCGAGTGCGAGACCCTGCTCCGCACCGGTGACCCGTTCCGGATGATCCTCGACGAAGCCGATCGCTGGGATGCCGACCTGATCGTCATGGGGCGGTCCGACCGTCGGGGTCCTTCGTCCCCCTACCTCGGGAGCGAGACGGCCCACGTGCTCGAGTTCACCGATCGGCCCGTGCTCGTCGTGCCCCAGCCCGAGCGATCGTGATGACCCCGCCGGACCGTCGCTCGAGCGTGGTCGGTCACGGGAGCTTCACGAGGGCGTACCAGACGCGGGCCGCTACGGCCTCGACGGCGTCGCCGGTGCGGGAGTAACGCCGGTACAGCTCCCGCCGACCCATCACCTCGCGCAGATCGGACTCGTCGAGGAGCTCGGACATCGCCAGCCGGTAGCTGCGCTCGAGGTCGCGAACCGTGCGGACGGCGGCATCCGATGCCGCGATGGCGGCATCGTCGTCGCTGGTGAGGGCGGTGAAGGCCTCGACGAGGCGGAGCTGACCCTGGCCGAGGTGGGCCGCCATCGCCGCCATGTTCGCGTCGGGCTCCATGGCGAGCACCGTCGCCTCGGCCACGATGTTCTTCGCCGCGTTGACGATCGCGTCCATCCGCTCGGACAGCTCGTAGATGTCCTCGGGATCCAACGGGGTGGAGAACGCGGTGCGCAGGGCGGCCTGGACGGCCCGCTTGGCATCGTCGGCGGCATGCTCGGCATCGCGGACCGCCTGCTCGGTCGTCTCGCCCCGGGACCAGCTCACGAACTGCTGCATGCCGTCTCTGGTCACCGCGGCTTGTCGTTGCAGCAGGCCGATCAGGTCCGGTGTCTCCGGCAGGAACCAGTGCCTCATGTCAGTCTCCTCCAGAGCGGGAACAGGACGGCGCCCAGCGCGGCGGTGGCGGGCAGGGTCAGCACCCAGGCGAACAGCATCTCCTGCACGACCCGCCACCGCACGCGTCGCCACGACTGGCCGGCACCGACCCCCACCACGGACGATGCGACGACGTGGGTGGTGCTCACGGGGGCGCCGATGAGCGCTGAGCCGAAGATGACCGCGGCCGAGCTGGTCTGGCTGGCCAGGCCGTCGAGCGACCGCAGCCGGAAGATGCCGCGGCCGATGGTGCGGACGATGCGCCACCCACCGAGCGCGGTGCCGAACGTGAGCGACGCCGCAGCCGTCAGCTTCACCCAGAGCGGGACGGTGAAGCTGTCCAGCCGGCCGTCGGCCACCAACAGCAGGGTGATGACACCCATCGTCTTCTGGGCGTCGTTGGCGCCATGGCTCAGCGCCAGCGCGGCGGAGGTGAACCACTGGGCCCGGCGCAACGGACGCTCGATCCGGCGGCTGGCGCGGCGGAGGCCGAAGCGGCCGGCTCGGATGGTCACGATCCCGGCCAGCGCGCCCAGCGCCGGCGACACGGCGAGCACCAACAGGACGCCGAAGACCCCCGACGGCCGCCAGTCGACGACCCCGCCCCAGTTGACGGCACCGGTCCCGGCATCGGCCACCGCGGCGCCGACGAGGCCACCGACCAGGGCGTGGCTCGAACTCGACGGCAGACCGCGTGCCCACGTCGCCAGATTCCAGGCCAGGGCCGCGCTCAACGCCGCCGCGACGGCCGGGACGATGTTGGTGGCGTCGGCGTCGATGATCCCGCCGATGGTGTCGGCCACCGCGGTCCCGAGCAGCAGGGGACCGAGCACGTGGAAGGCGCCGGCCAGCAGCACGGCCGAGCGTGGTGTCGCGGCGCGGGTGGCGACCAGCGTGGCGATCGAGTTCGACGAGTCGTGGAAGCCGTTGGTGATGTCGAACAGCACCGCGATGGCGATGATGACGACGAGGAGCGTCATCGGACCCGCCGCACGAGCGGACTCAGCGCTCGTCGCCGAGGCGGGGCTTGAGGTCGATCACCGGTGTTCCGTCGATGGCCTCCAGCGAGGCCACCTGCACCCGGTTGCCGTCGACGCGGACGATCGAGGTGTGGTGGAGCCCGATGGGGTTGGGGCGGGCCGGCGACCGGACGCTGAACACACCGGTCTCCGGTCGGGTGCGGTCGCCTCGCGAGTGGACGAGCAGCAGGTCCCGCTCGGCCTCGTGCAGCCAGGTCAGCACGAACACGTCGTCGCCCGGTTCCACCCCCCGCAGGCCCTCGGCGTAGGCCGGATCGATCACGAGCCAGGCCGGAGGCGCACCTTCATCGGGCTGCTTCGGCGCCGCGGCGCGATCGGTGATCGACGACTCGACCCGGCCGATCACCCGGACGGTGATGTCGTCCGCGTCGGTCCCGTCCATGCCGGCCACCGTAGGCCCGGCTCAGGCCACCGTGCCGGAGCGGAAATGCCGACGGCACAGCAGCTCGTAGGTGACGACGTCGCCGAACAACGGGGTCTCGTCGGGTGGTGCCGTGTCCCCGACGACGACGGTCTCGCCTTCGCGGACCAGCACACCGTTGACGAGGCGAGCGTTGTTGGTGGCCCGGGCCCCGCACCAGCACCTCGCCTCGACGTGCAGCTCGACCCGTTCATCGGCGATCTCGAACATCCGACGGGTGCCCTCGAACAGCTCGCCCCGGAAGTCGGTCAGCAGACCGAATGCGTAGACGTCCACATCGAGCTGGTCGGCCACCACACCCAGCTGGTCGACCTGGTCGACGCCGTAGAACTGCACCTCGTCGCAGACCACGTAATCGAGCCGGCCGCGATCGGCCACGAAGCCCTCGGCGAGGGCGAGCAGGTCGAGATCGGAGGTGACCTCCACCGCGGTGACCGACACGCCGAGCCGGCTGGAGACGCGAGCGCCCTCTCGGTCGAGCAGGGACAGCAGCAGGCCCTGGCGCGACTGCTTGGAGAGGTTGTGGTGGATCTGCAGGGCCAGGGTGCTCTTGCCGGAGCTCATCGTGCCGTAGGAGAAGCGCAGCAGCCCCATCGGCGGCGAGGGTAGCGGCCGTCCCCGGATGCCCGGGCCGGACCAGATCTGACCTTTGGCCCTTGCCCCCTCGCCGGGCCACTCGTAGCGTCGACGGTGAGGAGGTGACCGGGTTGTCCGCGGCTCACGTACGACGCACGCCGGCGAATCATGTGCGATGCCGGTCGGTCGCGCTCGTCCGAGTCGGCGAGGGTCGAGCTGCCCCGGCCGTGGTCGACCTGGTCGGCGGCCGCCATCGCCACAGCGTCGGCGGTCAGGTGGCGGAGGGATCCCGATGGTGGACCGGCCGCATCGAGTGGTTGCGCGATCCCGTCGTCGTACGGGCCGGGACCGTGCTCGACCTCGAGCTGGAGGACGGCCGGCGGGGTGAAGCTGTCGTCGAACCGGTGAAGCGGGCGAGGACCTCGGAGGTCACGATCATCGGCCTCGGTCCACCGCCGTTCGACGTCGACGGTTGCGGTCGGAACTGACCCCTCACGCCGGTCGGGCAGCGGCGCCGACCGGGCTCGACGACGACGAGGTCCGGGAACGGGTCGGGGCCGGGCTCACCAACGCCATGCCGCCGGCCACGAGCCGGACGATCGGTGCGATCCTGCGCGCCAACGTCTTCACCCGCTTCAACGCCATCCTCGGCTCGCTGCTGGTCGTGATCCTCGTGGTCGGGCCGATCCAGGACGCGCTGTTCGGGGTGGTCCTCGTGGCCAACGCCCTGATCGGCATCATCCAGGAGCTGCGGGCCAAGTCGACGCTCGACCGCCTCGCGCTCCTGACCACCTCGCGGGCCACCGTCGTGCGCCGCGGTGAGGCGAGCGAGATCGACCGCGACGACGTGGTGCTCGACGACATCCTGCGCGTCGGGCCCGGCGACGAGGTCGTCGTCGACGCCGTGGTCATCGACGCCACCGGCTTCGAGGCGGACGAATCCCTGCTCAGTGGCGAGTCGGAGCCGGTCCCGAAGCAGGTCGGCGACGAGGTCCTGTCCGGGAGCTTCGTCGCCGCGGGCTCGGCCTACGTCCGCGCGGTGCGGGTGGGCGCCGATGCCTACGCGGCCCGGTTCCGCGACGAGGCGAAGCGCTTCAGCCTCGTGCGGTCCGAGCTGCGGTCGGGCATCGACTCGATCCTGCGCTACGTCACCTACCTGCTGGTCCCGGCGGCCGCGCTGCTCGTCGGGAGCCAGGTGGTGTCCAACGAGTCGGTTCCCGACGCCGTCCGTGGGTCGGTGGCGGGGGTGGGCTCCATGATCCCCGAGGGGCTGGTCCTGCTCACCAGCGTGGCCTTCGCCGCCGGTGTGGTGCGGCTGGGCCGAGAGCAGGTGCTGATCGACGAACTGGCCGCGATCGAGGGCCTGGCCCGGGTCGACGTGCTGTGCCTGGACAAGACGGGCACCCTCACCGAGGGTCGGCTGTCGGTGACCGGGTACGAACCACTCACCGAGGTCGATGCGGCGCCTGCCCTCGGCGCGCTGGCCGCCGCCGATCCGACTCCGAACGGCAGCCTCCGGGCTGTTCTCGACAGCTGTCCCGACCCAGGGTGGGGCGTGGTCGACCGGGTTCCGTTCTCCTCGGCGCGCAAGTGGAGCGGCATCGACGCCGGCTCGCACGGGACCTGGATCCTGGGTGCGCCCGAGGTCGTCCTCGGGTCGAGCACCGGTGCCCATGCGTCCCTCGTGGCCCGGATCGAGGATCTGGCGGCGTCGGGCCGACGCGTCCTGCTGGTGGCGAGCGCAGGTGCACTCCAGGGGGATCGCTTGCCCGATGGTCTGGTGCCCTCGGCGCTCGTCGTGCTCGAGGAGCGCATCCGCCCGGACGCGGCCGACACGGTGGCGTGGTTCGGCGCCGAGGGCGTCTCGCTGCGCGTGCTGTCCGGCGACCATCCGGCCACGGTGGCGGCGGTGGCATCCCGGGTCGGCATCGACATCGGTGCGGGACCGGTCGATGCCCGGCAGCTCTCGGACGATCCGGACCAGCTGCGCGAGGTGATGGACCGCCACGTGGTCTTCGGCCGGGTGACCCCCAAGCAGAAACAGGCCATGGTGCACGCGCTGCAGTCCGGCGGGCACGTGGTGGCGATGACGGGCGACGGCGTGAACGACGTGCTGGCGCTCAAGGACGCCGACCTCGGTATCGCCATGGGATCGGGGAGTGCCGCGACCCGGGCCGTGGGCCGGGTCGTGCTCCTCGACGACGCCTTCGCCCGCCTCCCGTCGGTGGTCGCCGAGGGCCGCCGGGTGATCGCCAACATCGAGCGGGTGGCGAACCTGTTCCTGACCAAGACCGTCTACGCCACCCTGCTGGCCGTGGCCGTCGGCGTCGCCCGACTGCCGTTCCCCTTCTATCCCCGCCACCTGACCATCGTCAGCAGCCTCACCATCGGCATCCCGGCCTTCTTCCTCGCCCTGGCCCCGAACCCGGCACGCGCCCATCTCGGCTTCGTGGGCCGGGTGCTGCGGTTCGCGGCGCCGGCCGGGGCGGTGGCGGCCGCGGCCACCTTCTCCGGCTACGCGGTGGCGCGGGACCAGCCCGGCGTCGGGCTCGACGAATCGCGCACCACTGCCACCCTGGTGCTGTTCTTCGTGGCGCTGTGGGTGCTGGGCATCCTCGCCCGGCCCTACACGCCGTTCCGCCGCTTCCTGGTCGGCTCGATGGTGGCCGCCTTCCTCGTCGTCCTGAGCGTTCCCGGGATCCGTCACTTCTTCGCTCTCACATTGCCGCCGCTGGTGGTGCTCCTGGCCGGGATCGGGGTGGCCGGCATCGCGTGCGCCACGCTCGAGTTCGGCTGGCGGGCCAGCGGGTGGGCCGCGCACCGGCGAGAACCCCACCGCTGACAGGGCGAGAGGGTCGAACTCGTGATCGGCGAGCACGGATCGAGCCGGTCTGCGCCGGCGATCACCCCTACGGTTGCCGGGCATGCACGTCCTCACCATCGACCTCGGCACCAGCGGACCGAAGGCGGCGGTCGTCAGCCACTCCGGTGTCGTGGTCGGCGCGGCGCGGGCGTCGGTTCGCACCGCGTTCAGCGACGACGGCGGCGCCGAGCAGGATCCCGAGGCCGTCTGGGCGGCCACGCTCGACGCCGCCTCCCGGGCGCTCGCCGCCGCCGGCGTCGATCCGGGCTCGTTCGTGGCCGTCGTGGCGTCGGCGCAGTACTCGTCGGTGATCCCGGTACGGGCGGACGGGACGCCGGTCGGGAACATGCTGGTCTGGATGGACCAGCGAGGCGCGCCCAAGCGCCTGCGGCACCTCGATGGCTTCCCGCGCTTCGGCGACTCGCCGGTCGCCCTGGTCCGCTGGCTCCGTGTCCACGGCATCCCGCCGATCGAGGCTGGCATGTCCCTCACCCACATGCGCTGGCTGCGCTTCGCCCGGCCCGACGTCTACCGCCGGGCCGATTCGTTCGTGGAACCCGTCGACTACCTCACCGCCCGTTTCACGGGCCGCGTGACGGCGAACCAGTGCAGCGCGTTCATGATGCTGCTGACCGACAACCGGACGGTCGGCACCACCGAGTGGCACCCCGGACTGGTGGCCCAGTCGCGGATCGACCCCGACAAGCTGCCCGAGATGGTGCCGGTCGGCAGCGAGGTCGGCACCCTGCTCCCCGCCGTCGCCGAGCGGCTCGGACTCCCGACGACCACCCCGGTCCTCTCCGGCATCAACGACACCCAGGCGGGTGCGGTGGCGGCCGGGGCGTTCTCCGGGAGCCACGCCGGGCTGGCGCTGGGCACCACCAGCGTCATCATCACCCACGTGGCCGGCAAGAAGACCGATCCGTTCCACAGCCTGTTCACGCTGCCCAGCCCCATCGGCGACACCCACCTCGTCTCGGCCGAGAACGGCGTCGCCGGTGTCGCCGTCGACTACTTCCTCGACGACATCGTCTACGCGGACGACGCCTTCCACACGCCGGAGCCCGTCGCCGACCGCTACCGGGCGTTCAACGAGGCCGCGGCCGCGGCCGGGCGTGGGTGCCGGGGGCGTGCTGTTCCTCCCGTGGCTGCGCGGCTCCATCGCCCCGTCGGCCGACGCCCGGATGCGGGGTGGGTTCCTCAACGTCGGCCTCGACACGACCCGGGCCGACCTCGCCCGGGCCGTCCTCGAGGGTGTGGCCCTCAACCTGCGGTGGCTGCGACGGCCGGTCGAGAAGTTCATCAAGCGGGAGATCTCCCACTTCGTCTTCTACGGCGGTGGCGCGCAGTCCGAGCTGTGGTCGCAGATCATGGCCGATGTCCTCGGGACGCCGATCCACCAACTGGCGGAGCCCGGCTTCGCCAACAGCCTCGGGACCGCGATGTTCGCCTTCGAACGCCTCGGGACGATCGATCGTGACGCGCTGGCGGCCGCCGTCCCGGTGGCCCGTGATCCACGAGCCGGATCCGGCGCGCGGCCGCCCGGTACGACGACATCGCCGAGGTGTTCGTCCGTGCGTTCAAGCGCACGAGGCCGCTGGTCCGTCGACTCAACCGACGAAGCGCTTGATGAGTGGTGGGTGATCCGGTGCCGTCCGGCCATCTCCGCACTCGGGTGAGTGAAGGCCGCCGGCGAGGTCTCGCGCCCGAGGACCGACACCGGGTCATGGATGCCGTGGCCCTGCACACGGCCGATCGCTGGGTCGCTCACTTCGCCATCATGATGGGACTCTCGATCGCGGTCGCCGTCATGGGTCTGTCGGCGGACTCCTCCGCCGTGGTGATCGGAGCGATGCTGCTCGCCCCGCTCATGGCTCCGGTGTTGGGGATCGCCGCGTCCACGGCCATGGCGCTGCCCCGTCACCTCTTGCGGTCGATCAGCACGGTGGTCGTCGCATCGGTGCTCTCGGTGGCCGCCGCGTTCGCCCTCGCCCTGCTCGTTCCCGATAGCCAGCTCCCCAGCGAGGTCCTGGTGCGTACCAGCCCAGACCTGCGCGACCTCCTGGTCGCCCTCGCGGCAGGCGCCGCTGGCGCGTACGCCACGGTTCGACCCGACCTGTCGAACTCGCTCCCGGGAGTGGCTGTCGCCGTGGCCCTCGTGCCACCGCTGGCGACCATCGGCCTCACGTTGGAGTCCGGACGAGCCGATCTGGCCGAGGGCGCCGTCCTGCTCTACGTCGCCAACCTGTCGGCCATCGTGCTGATCGCGGTGGTCGTCTTCGTGGCCACTGGGTTCGTGCCGCCCCGCCGGCTGCGCACCCGCGGCGTGCCGGTCGTGATCGGCATGCTCCTCGCCGGGGCGGTGCTGGCCGCCGTTGCGGTCCCGCTCACGGTGGCGAGCGTCGACGCAGCCCGCGACGGGCGGAACCGAGCGCGGATCCAGTCGGCCGCCGAGGGTTGGCTGCAGGGCACCGGCGACGATCTGGACGAGGTCCGCATCGACGGAGAACTGGTCCGGATCCGAGTGTCCGGTCCGAACGCCCCTCCCCGCACCGGTGACCTGGAGCGAACGGTGCGGGAGATACTCGGGTCGGCGACCTCGCTCGAGGTGCGGTGGACGCAGGCCGGCGCACCGCCGAGCGACCTCGAGCCGAGCCCGACGGTCGTGGCGGAACAGGCGCGGGAAGCCGCGGTGTCCGGCATCGTCGAGAGTTGGCTCGACGGGTCCAGCGGCGCGGTCGATGTCGATCGGCTGGTCGTCGGCGCTGACCAGATCCGCGTCGACCTCACGTCGGCGGAGCCCCCGCCCCCCGTCGACGAACTCGCGACTCGGCTCGCCGACGAGCTCGGGCTGGCCATCCCGGTCGTCGTCAACTGGACCCAACGCACGACGTTGCGTCCCGACGACCACACGCAGGACGAGACGCAGACCCTCGAGGAGACGCGCCGTCGTCTCGAGGTCGTGGCCAGCGATTGGGCCCGACGGCACGACGGCTTGGTGGTGAGCGGTGTGACCTACGACGGTGAGACCGCCACGGTGGACCTCACCGGCCCCGAGATCGGCTCCACCAGCGACCTCGAAGCCGACCTGCGCAGCATCGTGGGCGACGAGGCCGAGGTCGAGGTCTGGTTCACGAAACGGACGAGGGTCGTCCCCACCACCACCACCACCACCACCACGACGACCACGACGACGACGCCGAATCCGTGACGGTGACCACCACACCTATGCCGGAGGTCGGGCCGGTGCGTCGACGAGCCGGCCGGCGATGAGCGTCGCCCGCACCCGTTCGGCCGACGGTTGGCGGCAGACCTCGCGCCACGGGGCATCGAGGAGGCAGAGGTCGGCCGTCGCGCCGGGCACGACACGGCGCTGCGCTCCGGCCCGGATCGTCCGGCGGCCGAGGAACAGCTCGATCGATCGCTCGGCGGGCAGCCGTTCCTCCGGCCCGAGGACGGCGCCGGTCGGGGTGCGGCGGTCGACGGCGGCGGCGACGGCTCGCCACGGGTCGGGATGACCGAACGGCGCATCGGTCGATCCCGCGACCGGGATGCCGGCGTCGAGCAGCGACCGGCACGGGTAGAGGTGGGGTCGATCGTCGACGTCGACGTCGGCGAGGTACTGGTCGCCCCGCTCGGCCACGAAGTTCGGTTGGGTGACCACCGAGACCCCGCTCGCCACCAGCGGGTCGCGCAGCTCCGGGGGGATCACCGAGCCGTGCTCGATCCGGTCTCTGGGGTCGGTGCCCGCGTCCTCGAGCGCGCTGAGGACCAGCACCAGCGAGGTGCGCGTCACGCAGTGGGCCGCGATGGGGCGATCGGCCCGGCGGGCGGCCGTGATCCAGCGCACCAGGTCGTCGAGGGTGGGAAGGGCGTGGTCGGCCACGAGGAGCTTCACCGGACCGCGTTGCAGCGGGCTCGGGAAGGGCGTGGCGACCAGCGCGGGGCCGCCCATGGCGACCACTCGTTGGGGCAGCGCACCGCTGGCCGCGGCGTCGGCGAGCAGATCGAGATCGCCCCGCGCGTCGTAGGGAGTGGCGTCGGTGACACCCGTGACCCCGTACCGAGCCAGCTCCCGGCCCACCGCCGCCAGATCCGGCGCACGGCTGACCACACCGGCGCGGTCGAGCCGGTCGCGCAGCCACCGGTCGGCGCCGTAGAGCCGGCCGGTGAGCCGACCGCGGTCGTCGCGCTCGAGCCCCGGGTGGTGCTCGGCGTCGAGGCCGAGACGGTCGATCGCCGGGGTGTTCAGGATCCACATCGCGCCACTGCGGTGCTGGACCCGGACGGGCCCGTCGGGTGCCAGCCGGTCGAGCAGGTGGCGGTCGAGCTCGCCTGCCACCGACTCGTGGTAGCCGACGGCGCGGCGCCAGGCGCCGGGATCGGATCCGGCCGCGGCGCGCAGTGCCGCCGCCAGCTGGTCGGCATCGCGCACCTCGGGCGGCCCGGCGGGCACCGATCGGCGGGCCGCGGCCAGGGCCACGAGGTGGATGTGGTGGTCCCAGAGGCCGGGGAGCAGGGCGCCGCCGTGCCCGTCGATCACGTCGGCCCCCACGGGGCGCTCGCATCCCGGTGCCACGGCGGCGACCACGCCGTCGACGACGCTGACGTCGAGCCGGGTCGCGCCGACCTCGACATCCCGGAGCAGCACGGGCTTCACGGTGCGATCCCGAGCGCGGCGAGCACCTCCGCGGTGTCGGCACCGAGATCCGGGCCCGCGCCACGGGCGCGCCAGGTGGCGGGGGGCGCCGCGACGGTGCCGGCCGGGACCGCCAGTGTCGGCCCGGCCAACCATGCCGCGACCCCGGCCATGGCCACGTCGAGGAGCCACGACCCACCGGAGGCGATGGCGTCCAGCACGGCCGCGGCGGCCACCAGACCGCTGGCCGGATCGGCCACCGCATCGACGCAGAAGAACGGCTCGTCCCCCTCCCACGCCACCAGGCCACCCGCCACCGCGGCGTCGTCCCCGAACCCGACCCGATCCCGTGCGCCGGGACCACGGCCGTGTCCGGTGATCGAGACCCAGGCCCGGGGACGACCCGACGTCAGGACGTCGAGCGCGTGGATGCCGAGTTGCTCGAGGGCCCGTGGGCGTGAGGCCTCGATGACCACGTCGACCCGCTCGAGGACCCGCCGCAACGTCGAGCGGCCGGCATCCGTCGTGAGGTCCAGTGCCACGGCGCGCTTGCCGGCGTTGAGTAGGTCGAAGAACGGGGCCGGACCCCGGCGGGCGCCGTCCGGTCGCCCGGTGGACTCGACCTTCACCACCTGGGCGCCGGCGTCGGCCAGCAGCGATCCGCACAGCGGCCCCGCCCACAGCCCGCTGAGATCGGCCACGACCAGTTCGGCCAGCTCCGAGCCGGTGGCCGGCGCATCGGCGACCTTGGTGGCGATGCAGGGCATCGGCGCGAGCGGAGGCGGTGCCTGTGGCGCCTCGACCGGTGCCGTCGGCAGGGCCCCCACCGGCAGGCCGAGGAGCGCTGCCCGCTCGACCAGCGCGTCGGTGCCCGCCCCCGCCACCAGGCGGGCCACCACCTCCCAGGTCGGTGCACCGCTGGGTGGCGGTTCGGTGTGGAGCCAGGCCGGGACCAGCGCCACGTCCTCGGGGCGGGCCAGCGCGACGGCGAGCCAGCCATCCGCCGTCGGGAGCAGGCGCGTCGATCCCCCGCAGCTGGTGCGGCCCCGTCGCCGCAGGCCGCTGATCGCGGCCCGCTCGGCGAGCAGGGCGAGGGGGTCGAGGTCCACTCGCCCGCCCAGCAGCGCGGCGCGGCCCTCGATGACCGCGGCGATCTCGTCGAGCCGGCTGACGAGGTGCACCGGGGGACCGAGGGGCGCTCGCCCCTCGGGGCCGGTCAGCGCCATCGCCCCGGAGGCAGCCCATCGCGGAACGGACTGGCGGGCGTCGCTGTCGTCGTCCACCTCCGGCACGGCCACGACCCTACGATCAGCCCATGCCGGTCGTGCGCTGGGAACGAGAACAGGCCCGGCGTGTGTTCGACCCGCTGGCCATCGATGCCCTCGACGGCGACGTGCTGGTGCTCGAGGGGGTGAGCGCCGCCGACGACGAGCAGCTGGCCTGGTGCCGGCGGGCGCCGTGCGTCGTCATCGCCTGCACGGCCGCCGGTGCGGAGCCTCCCTCTCTCGTCGACATCGCGCTGGTCGGGGACGAGATCACGTCGGAGCTGCCCCGGCTCCTCGCCAGCATCACCGAACATCCCCATGCCAGCCGTGTCCTCGTCGACGTGCTCCGCGCCGGCCGGTCCCTCGACGTGCCCGGCCGGGCTGGTCGTCGAGTCGCTCGCCTATTCGTCGCTGTTGGCCGGCCAGGAGTTCGCAGCCTGGCTCGCGGTCCAGCCGCGGCGTCGACCCCGGACGTTCGCCTCGCCGCCGGTGCGGCTGGAACGGACGGGCGACGAGCTACGGATCACGCTGGCCCGCCCCGAGAACCGCAACGCGTTCAGCGCGGCCATGCGCGATGCGCTCTTCGAGGCGCTCACCATGGCCGAGATCGACCCCGGCACCGCGACCGTGGTGCTGGCCGGGGACGGACCCGCCTTCTCGAGCGGGGGCGACCTGACCGAGTTCGGTACGACACCGGACGTCGTCCGGGCGCACGAGGTCCGGACCCAGCGCAGCGTGGGCGCCACGCTCCACCGCATCGCGCATCGCACCACGGTGTTGGTCCAAGGGACGTGCGTCGGAGCGGGCGTGGAGCTGAGCGCGTTCGCGGGCCGGGTCGTGGCGGCCGCTGACACCACCTTCCGCCTCCCCGAGATCGCCATGGGGCTCATCCCGGGCGCGGGCGGCACGGTCAGCATCACGGCCCGCATCGGCGCCCAGCAGACGGCACGCCTCGCCATCCTGGGCGAGGCCATCGACGCCGATCAGGCGCTGGCCCTCGGACTCATCGACGAGGTGCGCTGAGCACGACGAAGCGCGGGTCCGATGCCACCACGGCGACCGACCCGAAGGCCCTCCGGAGGGCGACGTGGTGGCCGAGGTGACGGTTGCCGACGACGCGCAGCTCGCCGCCGGGGCGCAGGACGCGGTGGGCGTCGTGGAACATCCGGTGGGCGACGTCGGTGGTCCGGGCCCCACCGGCGTGGAAGGGCGGGTTGACCACGACGAGGTCGGCCGATCGGTCGGGGACGCCATCGAGGACGTCGGTGACGTGGAACGTCGCGCCGCGGGTGACCGACCCGACCGTGGCGCGGGCCGCCGCCACGGCCTGGTACGACTCGTCGCAGCACACGACGTGGATGTCCTGATGGCGGTGGGCGAGGGTGGCGGCGACCACGCCGTTGCCGCAGCCGAGGTCGATGACGGTGGCGCCGGGCGCCGGGCTCGGCAGGTGGGAGAGCAGCAGACCGGTGCCGGCGTCGAGCCCGGTGGACGAGAACAGGTTGGGACCGTTGTGCACGACGATCCCCTCGTCGGTGGTCCAGCGGAGGGGGAAGGGCGAAGGTGCGGGTTCGAGCGTCGGGTCGAAGGTGGCGAGCAGCAGCCGTGCCTTCTTGCGGGCCCGGGTGGTCGAGGTGGGACCCACCATGGTCTCGAACGCCTCGATGGTCGAGCGGTGCACCGCCTTGGTCATGCCGGCCCCGACGATGGTCGTGTCGGCGCGGAGCCCGGGGCGGAGCCGACGGAGCTCGTCCTCCAGCAGTGCCAGGGTCCGGGGCACCTTGACGACGACGACGTCGATGGGGCCGGGCGGGTCGTCGGTGCTGGGGACGAGATCGACGACGTCCGGATCGATCCGGTTCCGTTCGAGGTTCGCCCTCGATGCCTGGTGGGCGACCCAGGAGTCCGACCACGAGGCCGGCTGTCGTCGAGCGAGTGCGACCGCGAGGGCCCCGAAGCCGTCGTTCACGACCAGCCATCGGCCGCCGTCGGGGGCCGTGACCGCGAGATGGGTGAGCGCGTACTCGTCGGCCGCGTCCCAGGCCCGCAGCGGTTGCGTGGGATCGTGGTGGCGGCGACGGAGCCCGAAGGTCCCCTGCGGGACGTCGAGCTCGTCGGGCAGGCCGGCCATGGTCCGAGTGTGGTGCAGCCACCATGCCGGCGGCGCATCGGCGCGTAGCATCGGCTCGATGCAGGATCGCCCGCCGGCGCATTTCCGCATCGACGGCTCGCGCTCGTCGGTGCGAGTGGGGACGCGATCCACGATGGGCCCGATCACCTTCGAGACCCGGGCGGTCACGGGCTCCATCACGGTCGGTTGGCTCGACGGGCGCGTCGACGGCCCCCTCGACGGTGGAGTCGAACCGGCCGCCATGCTCGACATCGGCCTTCGCGAGCTGCGGTCGGGAAACGATCTCTACGACGCCGAGCTCCATCGCCGCATCCACGTGACCCGGTTCCCGGTCTGCCACCTCGAGCTCCGAGGCTGCCAGCTGCTGGGCGGGACCCGTTACGCGCTCACCGGTGACATGACCTTCCACGGCGTCACGCGCGAGCTGCACGGGTCGGCGGAGGTCGAGTCACCCGACGACGAGCGGCTCCTGATCGTGGGCGAGAAGACGGTCGACATCCGCGACTTCGATCTCCCTGCACCCACCGTGATGCTGCTCAAGATCTACCCTGACGTCCGCGTGCAGATGTTCCTCGAAGCGACGATCTCGACCCGAGTGCAGGCGTCGTGAGTGCCCTGGTCGGCTTCGTGGTGGGCTACGTCCTGGGTGCCCGCAACGGCGGGCCCGGGTTCGAGCGCGTCGAGCAGGCGGCGCGTGAGATCCGTGAGTCGGACGAGTTCCGCCGGTTCCTGGGCGCCCTGCGGAGCCACGTCAAGGAGACGGCGCAGCTCGTCGGCGAGCGGTTGCGCTCCCAGATGGATCCCCAGCTCACCCGGGGGACGGAAGCTCCACGGTGATCGTGGTGCCGACGTCGATCTCGCTCTCGACCCACACCACGCCGTCCATGGCGTCGACGTACTCCTTGACGATGGCCAGACCGACGCCGACCCCGTGACGGGTGGCGATCCGGTCCGACGCCACCTGGTGGAAGCGCTCGAACACCGTCTCGAGCTGATCGGCCGGGATCCCGCACCCCTCGTCGACGATCCGTATCCGGGTCGCGGCCCGAGCCGGTACCCGGGCGGCCTCGACCCGGATGGTGCTCCCGGTCGGTGAGAACTTGGCCGCGTTGGTGAGCAGGTTCACGAGGACGCGGTTCATCGCCTTGTCGTCGACCACGACCGAGGCCCCGGGCTCGATGTCGGTGATCAGCTCGTGACCCTGGAGCGGGTCGGCCACCAGGGAACGGACGGCGTCGACCATGTCGGCGACGCCGTGCTCCGCCAGGTTCAGATCCTGTGCCCCGTGATGGAGGCGGCTGTAGTCGAGGATCCGCTCGATCATGGCGTGCATCTCGTCGGCGTTGCGGACCAGGATCTCCACCCAGGTCCTGGTCTCGCCGTCGGACTCGTCGAGCAGGAGCCGCCCGAAGCCCAGGATGCTGGTCAGCGGTGTGCGCAGCTCGTGGGAGATGACGCCGAGGAACTGGTCCTTCATCCGGTCGGCCTCGCGCAACGCCTCGACCAGGCGTTGGGGTTCGGTGAGGTCCTGGCAGATCCCCTGGACGGTGATCGTGCCCGAGTCGTGGACGACGACGTCGCCGCGGCTCGAGATCCATCGCACCCCGCCGTCCCGGCGCAGGATGGAGTACTCGGCGCGGAACGGTGTCCGGTGCTCGATCGAGGCGTTCAGCTCCTTGGCGACGCGTTCGCGGTCGCCGTCCACGATCAGCCCCAGATGGCCGTCGAGGTCGTTGGTGAAGTCGAGCGGGGACAGCCCGACGATGTCGTGCAACCCCTTCGACCACTGCACCTCGCCGGTGGACAGGTCGTACATCCACAGACCGATCTGGGCCAGCCGCTGGGTCTCGGCGAGCCGGTCCTGCACCTCGCTCAGCGTCTGCTGGGCGGTGATCTCCTCGGTGATGTCACGAGCGACGCCGCTGGTGCCGACGACGCGACCCCGACGGTCGCGGATCGCCTCCAAAGCCAGCGACACGGGCACGAGCGAACCGTCGGTCCGCACGATCGACGTGCGGTAGTGGTCGAGGCGCTCACCGAGACGGCAGCGTTCGATGAGCTCGCTCTCGAGCTCTGGGTCGACCAGTCCGAGGGGGTGATGCACGACGGTTCCGACGACATCGGCGGCGTGGCGGCCCGTGAGCCGCTCGGCGCCTCGGTTCCAGCTGAGGACGACCCGGTCGGAGTCGAGGATGTAGATGGCGTCCTCGCTGGCCTCGACGATGAACGCGCTGGCCGCCAGCGTCCGTTGGGCCTCGACCTGCCCGGTGATGTCGCGGACCGCGGCCACCACCATCCGCTCGCCGCCCACCTCCAGCGTCCCGAGGCTCACGTCGACGGGGAACGTGGTGCCGTCGATCCGCCGGGCGACGAGATCGCGGTTGCTGCCCATCACCCGGGGCGTGGGGTCGAGTCGGAAGTGTTCGCGGTGGCTGCGATGGATGTGCGCGGGTCCGGGTACCAACTCGTCGACGATGCGGCCCGCCAGACCGTGGATCGGTGCCCCGAACATGGCATCGGCTCGCTCGTTGGCACCCGCGATCGAGCCATCGGCGGTGACGAGGAGCATGGCGTCGGGGGCCGTGTCGAGGAACCCGGCCACGATGTCAGGGAGTTCCGTGCTCACGATCGTCTCCGTCGGGTCCGTCTGGGCTGCAGCGTATCGGTGTGGCCCAGACCAACCCCGGCCGGCCACGAGCGGGGCGGGATTCTCCCATCGCCGCCAGTTCCCGGGAGAATGGGACGGTGACTGCCGACCCGAGCCCCCCGGAGGAGCCCGACGGATCCGACGACAGCCCGTCCGGGTTCGGTGAGCTCGGTCTGCGCGACGAGCTCCTCGCGTCGCTGACCGAGCTGGGCTACGAGGAACCGACACCCGTGCAGCGCGAGGCGATCCCGCTCCTGCTCACCGGCGTCGACGTGCTCGGTCAGGCGGCCACCGGAACCGGCAAGACGGCGGCGTTCGCGCTGCCGATCCTGCAGCGGATCGGACGCGACGCGCCGGACGTGCCCACCGCGCTGGTGCTCGTACCGACCCGCGAGTTGGCCGTCCAGGTCAGCGAAGCCATCTTCAAGTACGGGCGTGGCCTCGGCGTGAAGGTGCTGCCCGTGTTCGGAGGCCAGCCGATCCAGCGTCAACTCCAGGCACTGCGCCGGGGGGTCCACGTGGTGGTGGCCACGCCGGGCCGGGCCATCGACCATCTCACCCGCGGCTCGCTCGATCTCAGCGGCGTGTCCACCGTGGTCCTCGACGAGGCCGACGAGATGCTCGACATGGGCTTCACCGAAGACATCGAAGCCGTGCTCGACGTCACCCCGACCGAGCGGCAGACGGTCCTGTTCTCGGCCACCATTCCTCGGCGCATCACGAGCATCGCCAAGCGCTACCAGCGCGATCCCGTCCGCATCGAGATCGGCACGCTGCGGTCGGAATCGGGCCAGCCCCTGATCCGCCAGACCGTCTACTACGTGGCGCGTGCCCACAAGGCCTCCGCTCTCGGCCGCGTCCTGGACATCGAGAACCCGACATCGGCGCTCGTGTTCTGCCGCACGCGCCACGAGGTCGACGAGCTCACCGTGACCATGAACGGGCGCGGCTACCGAGCCGAGGCACTCCACGGTGGCATGGACCAGGCCCAGCGCGATCGGGTGATGGCCCGGTTGCGGGACGGCACCGCCGAGCTGCTCGTCGCCACCGATGTCGCGGCGCGGGGGCTCGACGTGGACACGCTCACCCACGTCGTGAACTACGACGTCCCGTCGGCGGCCGAGAGCTACGTCCATCGCATCGGGCGGGTGGGCCGCGCCGGCCGTGAGGGCGTGGCGATCACGCTCGCCGAGCCGCGCGAGAAGCGCCAGATCGGCAACATCGAGCGGCTCACCAAGCGGACGATCCGGGTCGAGAAGGTGCCCACCGTGGCCGACCTGCGGTCGAGGCAGATCGAGCTCACCGTCGAGGCCCTCGAAGAGGCTCTCGCCGGCGACGACCTCGACGACTACCGGGGCGTGCTGCACGCCCTGGCCGGCGAGGACCCCCAGCGGGTCGCGCTCGCCGCCATCAAGCTCGTGCACGAGGCGCGCGGCGCCACCCTCGACGATCGGGAGATCCCCGATGCGTCGGCGAAGACCGTTCGTGCGGACCGGGGCGATTCGCGGCGCACCGGTGGGTCGGGGAAGCGTCGGGAGCAGGGAGGAGGTGGGGAGACCGGTTTCGTGCACCTCAGCGCGGGCAAGAAGGCCGGCGTCCGGCCGGCCGACCTGGTCGGGGCCATCGCCAACGAGAGCGGCCTGTCGGGTCGCGACATCGGTCCGATCCGCATCGCCGACTCCTACTCCGTGGTCGGGGTGCCCGAGGCCTCGGTGGACGACGTCGTCACGGCGATGCGGTCGTCGCAGGTGCGGGGCAAGCCGGTCAAGGTCCGACGATTCGTCGAGTGATGGATCGTCGTCCCTCCCACGAGCCGTGGGTGCGCTACGAGGATCAGCACCTGCTGGCGGTGTCCAAGCCCGCGGGTGTCAACACGCACCGAGCCGACCTCCACGCCCAGGACGGCATGTACGAATGGGTGCAACGCCAGCGACGCGACGATTCGCTCTCGGTGCTCCACCGCCTCGACAAGGCGACCTCCGGCCTGTTGGTCTTCGGCAAGTCGACTGCGGCCAACCGTTCGCTGGCGGCCCAGTTCGAGCAGCGCCGGGTGGACAAGCACTACGAGCTCATCGTCCGGCGCGACGACGGCCGCGCCGCCTCGCTTCGGTGCGAGGAACCGATCCCGGGCGGTGACCACGGGCTGCACGCCGCGTCCACCGACTTCGAGCTCCGCGCCACGGGCCGAGGCTTCCAGCGTTACGTCGGGCACCCGCACACCGGCCGGACCCACCAGGTCCGGATCCACGCCGAGTCCAGCGGCATGCCCATCGTGGGCGACACCGACCACCATGGCGAATCCGCCGCCCGGCTCTTCCTCCACGCCGCGCGCCTCCGGCTCGAGGGTCCCGACGGAACGGCCCTCGACCTCGACGACGCCTGCCCTGGGAGCTTCGACCGTCTGATGGACCACGGCGATCGCGACAGCGCCGCGATGCGCGCCCTGGTGGCCCACGAGGCGAGGGCGGCCCTGTTCGATCCGGCCGACACCGATGCGTACCTGTGGATCGACCGCGACCACGACGGGTTCGCGGGTGTGCGCGTCGAACGGCTCGGTGACACCGTGCTGGTGCTCAACTACACCGACCACGCCGTCCCTCCCTCGTGGCTCGAGGCATTCGAGGCCGCGGCACCGGCCCTCTCGGTGTACGAACAGCACCGCCCGCGGGCCGGTGCGGCTTCACCTGCTCGCCTGGTGGCCGGCCGCGACCGGCCCCGCTTCGAGGTCGTCGAGCTGGGCCTGCGATACGTGGTCGATCTCGACGCCAGCGCCACGTCCAGTGGCCTCTTCCTCGACCAGCGTGAGACGCGACGTCAGCTCCTCGCCACCGACCTCGCCGGTCGCACGGTCCTCAACGCCTTCGCCCACACCGGCTCGCTGTCGGTGGCAGCCGCGGCGGCGGGCGCCGAGACGCTGTCGCTCGATCTCTCCCGGCGGTACCTCGACTGGGCCGCGGACAACCTGCGGGCCAACGGCATGGATCCCGCCGACCACGACTTCATCTACGGCGACGCGTTGGAGTGGATGAACCGGCTGGCCAAGAAGGGCCGTGCCTTCGACCTGGTGCTGGTGGATCCACCGAGCTCGAGCACCTCCCGCAAGGGGGCGAAGCGGTGGTCGGTCGAGCGCGACCTGGACACCCTGGTCGAGCGAGCCGTCCGGCTGTGCACGGAAGGGGGAACGGTGTTCGTGTCCACCAACCACCGAAAGACGCAGTGGCCGAGGTTCCTCGACCACCTCGAGCGCGGCCTGGCCGCGGCTGGCCGGCAGGGATCGATCGAGACCCGGACGCTCCCCCTGGACCACCGATCCGGGCCCGGCGACCCTCCGTACCTGAAGTCGGCCTGGATCAGGCTCGACGGACGGGGTGGCTAGTATCCAGGCGTGACCGACAGGATTCGAGCACTCCGGGACGAGCGGGGGTGGTCCCAGAGCGAGCTCGCCGCCCGGGCCGGGGTGACCCGGCAGCTGGTCTCGGCGGTGGAATCCGGCCGACACGCGCCGAACGTGGCGGCCGCGCTGGGGTTGGCGCGGGCGTTGGGCACCACGGTCGAGACCCTGTTCGCCGCCGCCGACGCCGCCGTCACCCCGATCCTCGGCGCACCGATCAGCGACGGGACACCGGTGGTGGCCGCCACCGTGGGCGACACCACCGTCGCCGCGCCGCTGCTCCACGCGGCGGTCGACGCCGAGTCGTGGGCCGTGGCCGACGCCTCGGTCCGGGACGGAGCCGTGTCCTGGCTCCCCGGCGGGGCGCCCGAGGGCTTCGTCGTCGTCGGATGCGATCCGCTGCTCGGGCTGCTGGCCGGCGTCGTCGGGCGGACGACGTCGCACCGCATCATCCCCGTCCACGGCGCAACCGCCGACGCGGTCGAGGCCCTGGCCGCCGGTCGGACCCATGCCGGCCTGGTCCATGGCCCGGACGGACTGCTCCCCGAGGCACCGGCCGGCATCCGTCGCTGGCACCTCGCCCGTTGGCGAGTGGGCCTCGCCGCGCGCGGCCACCGCCCGCCACCCTCGCCGGCCGAGATCGCCGAGCGCCGGTTGCGGATCGTGCGTCGGGGCGACCGCGCCGCGAGCAGCGACGCCCTCGCCCGGGCGCTGCGGAGCGCTGGCGGCGACGGTCAGGTCCACGGCCCGGTCGGCACCGGTCATCTCGACGTCGCTCGGCGGGTCGCCACCGCGGGACCGAGCGCCGGCCTCACCATCGAGCCCGCCGCCCTCGCCTTCGGTCTCGGGTTCACCCCGCTCGAGGAGCACACCGTGGAGCTGTGGATCGACGAGCGCTGGGCCAACCTGCCCGCCGCCGTCGCCCTGCTCGAGATGGCGTCGAGCCCGGGCCTGGACCGCCGTGCCGCGCTCGTTCCCGGTTACGACGTCACCGATGCCGGCGCCGAGCGCCGGGCCGGCTGAGCCGGTGGACCGGGTTCGGAGCCCGCGGCGGGTGTCGGTGCCCGCGGCCGCGGTGGCGGTGCTCGTTTCGCTGGCCATCCTGACCTCCTGTGGTGGAGACGCCGATGTCCCGGGCACGGCTCCTCAGACCGGCACCATCACCGTGTACGCCGCCGCCTCGCTGACCGATGCGATGTCGGATCTGGCGACCGCGTTCGAGACCGCCACGCCGGGCGCGACCGTCGACGTGAACCTCGGACCGTCGTCCGGACTCCGGGAGCAGATCCTGGCCGGCGCGCCGGCCGACGTCTATGCCTCCGCCAACCAGTCGAACATGGACCAGCTCGTCGCGGCCGGCGCCGCGGTCGATCCGGTCGTCTTCACCCGCAACTCGCTCGAGATCGTCGTGCCGGCCGGCAACCCGGGTGGCGTCACCAGCCTGGCCGACTTCGCCGATCCCGCCCGGTTCATCGGGTTGTGCGCCGAGGAGGTGCCGTGCGGCGCCTTCGGGCGGGAGGTGCTGGCCAAGGCCGGGGTCGAACCTTCCCTCGACACCAACGCGCCCGATGTCCGGGCCCTGCTCACCCAGGTCGCGTCCGGTGACCTCGACGCCGGCATCGTGTACCGCACCGACGTGATGGCGGCAGGACACGACGTCGAGGGCATCGAGATCCCCGCCGACGCCGACGTGGTGGCCGACTATCCCATCGCCCGGTTGGCGGCGAGCGGTGCACCCGAGCTCGCCGATGCCTTCGTGACCTTCGTGCGCAGCGACCAGGGTCAGGCGATCCTGGCGTCGTTCGGGTTCGGCGCCCCGTGAGCGACCAGCGACGGTCCACCTCCGGTGGTCGCCTCCCCTGGGCCCTGGCCCCGCTGGCCGCGGTCGCGGTGGGGTTCGTGCTCGTCCCCCTCGCCGCGCTGGTCCAGCGGGCGCCGTGGACCGATCTCGTGGCGGTGCTGGGGCGGTCGGTGGTCACCGACGCGTTGCGGCTGTCGGTCGTCGCCGCGCTGGCGGCCACCGCGCTGTCGGTGATCTTCGGGGTCCCGCTGGCCTGGTTGCTGGCCCGGGCCGAGTTCCGCGGCCGTTCGCTGTTGCGGGCCCTGACGATCCTCCCGATGGTCCTGCCGCCGGTGGTCGGTGGTGCGGCCCTCCTGTTCGCCTTCGGCCGGCGCGGCCTGCTGGGCGGTCCCGTCTACGACGCCACCGGCTTCGTGCTGCCGTTCTCCCTCTGGGGCGTCATCGTCGCCAACACCTTCGTGGCGATGCCGTTCCTCGTGGTGACGGTGGAGGCCGGGCTGCGGTCGGCCGATCGCCGATTCGACGAGGCGGCGGCGACGCTCGGCGCCGGTCGATGGACGGTGCTGCGGCGGGTCACGCTCCCCGCGGTGGCCCCGTCGCTCGCGGCCGGCGCCGCGCTGTGCTGGGCGCGGGCACTGGGCGAGTTCGGCGCCACCATCACCTTCGCCGGCAACCTCCAGGGCCGCACCCAGACCATGCCGCTGGCCGTCTACCTCGAGCTCGAGCGTGACCGGGGGGCGGCGATCGCCCTGTCGCTCGTTCTCATCGCCGTCTCCCTGGCCGTGCTGGTGCCCCTGCGGGACCGCTGGCTCACCACCACCGGCGGGCGCTGACCGATGCTGCAGGCCGACATCGAGATGACGCTCGGCGCCCTCGATCTGGCGGTGGCACTCGAGGTCGCCGAGGGCGACGTGGTGGCGTTGCTCGGGCCCAACGGGGCGGGCAAGACCACGACGCTGCGCGCCATCGCCGGTCTGGAGCCCATCGATCGAGGGCGCATTGCGCTCGACGGGCGCCCGCTCGACGATCCTGCGACCGGCGTGTTGCTCCCGCCCCACCAGCGCGACATCGGCGTCGTCTTCCAGGACTACCTGCTGTTCCCGCACCTGTCCGCCCTCGACAACGTGGCCTTCGGGTTGCGAGCCCGGGGGGTCGGCAGGCGCGACGCGCGGGCTCGGGCCGGCGGCTGGCTGGAGCGCGTCGGTCTGGCCGATCGGGCCCAGGCCAAGCCCGCTGACCTCAGCGGAGGACAGGCCCAGCGGATCGCGCTGGCCCGGGCCCTGGTCATCGAACCGAGGCTCCTGCTCCTCGACGAGCCCCTGGCCGCGCTCGACGCCCGCACGCGTCAGCAGGTCCGTAGCGACCTCCACCACCATCTGGACGCGTTTCCCGGCGGGCGCCTGCTGGTCACCCACGACCCCGTCGACGCGGTGGTGCTCGCCTCCCGGCTGGTGATCATCGAAGATGGCCACGTCACCCAGACCGGCACGACGGCGGAGGTCACCGCCCGCCCGAAGACCCCCTACGTGGCGGATCTCGTCGGGATCAACCTGCTGGTCGGCACCGCGGCCGGTGACGGCTCGGTGCGGCTGGCCTCCGGCCACCACCTCGCGGTGGCCGGGACCCTCCCCGGCGCCGAGGTCGCCATCGCGGTCCGCCCGCAGTCGATCGCCCTGTCGCGCCACGAGGCCACCGGCAGTCCCCGCAACCGGTGGCAGGCCACCGTGGCCGAGATCCACCCCGACCGCGACCGGGTGCGCGTCACGCTGGCGGGACCGGTTCCGGCCACGGCCGAGATCACCCCGTCGGCGCTGGCCGAGCTGGCCCTCCGGCCGGGCGATGCCACCTGGGCGTCGGTGAAGGCCGTCGACCTCGACGTCTACCTGCGATGATGCTTGCCGTCCCGGAGGTCGTCCCCATGCCGAAGTCCCATCGATCGAGCGTTTCCCGCCGCGCCCTCGGTGCCGCGCTGGTCCTGACCTCGCTGGCACCGGCGATCGGAGGATGCGGCGACGACGACTCGTCCACCGGCTCGACCCCGCCGATCGACGCCGACGTCACCGTGGTGGCCAAGGACATCTCGTTCCCGCAGAAGCAGTTCACCGCTGATGCCGGTCCGGTGGACATCGCCTACCGGGACGATGGCCACATCCCCCACACGCTGAAGATCGAGGGCGTCGACGACTTCGAGTTGCGGGTCAACTCGCACGGCGACGTCGACGAGGCGACGGTGGATCTCTCGCCGGGGGAGTACACCATCTACTGCGACATCCCCGGCCACCGCGCCGCCGGCATGGAGGGCACGCTCACGGTGAAGTGACATCGCCGCTGGCCTACCGTGGCGAAGTGGGAATGATCGAGACCTTCCGATCGGTGGTGCGGTTCAAACCGATCGAGCTGGACCCGGTGCAGCGCCGGCTCGACCGCTCGGCGAGCATCGACGACCTCCGGCGCATCGCCCGGCGCCGCCTGCCCCGCGGGATCTTCGACTACATCGACGGCGGTGCCGAGGACGAGCGCACGATGCGGCGCAACTCCTCGGCGTTCACCCGCCTCGAGTTCCAGCCCAACGTGTTGCGCGACGTGAGCGCCATCGACACGTCGACGACCTTGTTCGGCTCCGAGCTCAGCTTCCCCCTGATCCTGGCCCCGACCGGGTTCACCCGGATCGCCGACTCGCAGGGCGAGCTGGCGGTGGCGCGGGCCGCGGCTCGGGCCGGGGTCCCCTACAGCCTGTCGACGATGAGCACCCGGTCGATCGAGGAGGTGGCTGCCGTCTCGGCCGGGCCCAAGTGGTTCCAGGTCTACGCCTGGCGCGACCGCGGCCTGGTCCGTGACCTGGTCGAGCGGGCCGCGGCATGCGGGTACGAAGCCCTCTGGCTCACCGTCGACACCGCCATGCTGGGTCGGCGCGAGCGGGACGTGCGGCGCGGCTACACGCTGCCCCCGAAGATCGGCCCCGGCACCATCCTCGACGGCATCCTCCATCCGGCCTGGACCGTCGACTTCCTCCGCAACGACCCCATCACGTTCGCCAACGTGGTCGGCCGCGGGGTCGGCGACGGCACCGACAGCGCGGTGTCGCTCGCCGCCCAGGTCAACAGCCAGTTCGATGCGGCGCTGTCGTGGCACGACGTCGACTGGCTCCACTCGATCTGGGACGGACCCGTCGTCCTCAAGGGCATCCAGACCGTCGCCGACGCCCGCCGCGCGGTCGACGCCGGGGTGGCCGGCATCGCCCTCTCGAACCACGGGGGACGCCAGCTCGACGATGCCCCCTCGCCGATCGAGCTGGTCGAACCGGTGGCGCAGGAGGTCGGTGGTGAGCTCGCCGTCATCTGCGACGGCGGGATCCGGCGGGGCAGCGACGTCGTGAAGGCCCTGGCCCTCGGTGCCGATGCCTGCTCGGTCGGCCGGGCGTACCTCTACGGCCTCGGCGCCGCCGGCGAGCGCGGCGTCGACCACGTCCTGGGGATGCTCCGAGACGGCATGGAGCGGACGATGGCGCTCACCGGCCGGCGGAGCGTGGCCGAGATCGACCGCTGACCTCGTGCGTTGGCGCTGACCCGGCGCTGTTCTTCGTTCAGTCCGGCAGCCCGAGCGCGGCCGCGAAGCGGTCGGCGACGGCGCTCTGGTCCTCCACACCGGTGAGGTCGACCGGCGTGGCGCCGGTTCGCGCCGCCGCCTGCGCCACCGCATCGGCCCACGCCGCATCGGGGTGGAGGCCGGCGGTCACCGCCACGTCGGCGCCGGCGCGGGCCAGGGCCGACAGCACCTCGTCGAGTGCCCGGGCCCCCTCGTCGGGGGATCCGCTGAGCTCGTCGCCGTCGAACCACACGGTGGCGACGGTGGGATGCAGCGCCTGCGCCGTCGGCACCTGATCGGTCGCGGCGGCGGTGACGGTGGCGCCGTCGCGGGCGAGGTCGGTGAACACCGTCTGCGCCGGGAGGTGGTCCCGGAACAGCAATCGCGGGTAGATCGCCCGGCGGGTGGACCCCGGGTCGTGCTCCACCGTGGCCCGCCCACCGAGCGCCACATAGACGACGGGTTCGGGGGCGACGGTGGAGGGCGTGACGGTGGCCTCGGGCCCGCCCAGGCCACAGGCACCGGCGACGACGGCGAGGCCGACCGCCACGGCGAGGAGTCTCGGCTGGCGATGCGTCATGCCGTGTTCACCGCCTCGCGCGGCGGGATCCGCGACGCCTTCCAGGCCGGGATCGCCCCGCCGATGGCGGCGATCACGGTGGGGCCCACGATGCCGGCGACCACCACGTCGGTCGAGGTCACCAGGTGCACGCCGGGCAGCGACTGGTCGGCCAGGTAGCCGTTCACCACCACCCCGACCACCCGGGCGGCCAGGTTGCCGAGGATGGTGCCGATCACGCCGCCGGCGAGGCCGAGCACGGCCGCCTCCAGCACGAAGATGCGCAGGATGTCGCGGTCACGCGCCCCGAGCGCCTTGAGGACGCCGATCTCCCGCCGGCGCTCACGGATGGCGGCGAGCAGGGCATTGGCGATCCCGATCGCCGCCACGACGAGGGCGATGAGGCCGACCGCCGACAGCACGATCTGCACCACGCCGAGGTAGTTGTCGACCGAGGCGATGAGGTTCTCGGGCGCGCTCGACGCGTAGCCGATCCGTGTGATGCCGTCGCGGGCCGGGCCCACGCTGGCGATGCCCCGGGCCACGACGAAGAGCCCGCTGTAGGGCGAGGGTGTGGCGTGCAGGTCGGCGCCGCCGTCGGTGCCCGAGGTGGTCCACTGCCACTCCTGCCGGGCGAGGTCGAGCGACACGACGAGCTGGCCGGCGCCCGCACCCTGGGCCACCACGCCGACGACCTGCAGCCGCGACCACCGACCCTGGATGCCGGCATCGGTGAGCCGCCCGGCGCCCACCTCGAGCTCCATGCCCAGCACCCGGTCGGCGTCGGTCCGGTGCAGGCCGAGGCGGGTGAGGAACCCCTCGGTGACGGCCACGTCGACCTGGCTGCCGGGCGCGGGCAGGCGTCCGGCCAGCGGGGTCACGGGGATCCGTGCCGGGCGCGAGGTGTCGACGCCGACCATCCGCTCGCGGAAGTCACGCAGGCGAGCGCCGTCGGGGGTGCGGTCGGGGCGGACCACGAAGACGGGGGTGCTGAGCACGGGCAGCACCTCGGACACGGTGTCGAGGGCGGCGATGTCGTGCACGGCGGCGTCGTCGATGGCCCGGAACGCGCCGCCGTCGGTGACGTCCTGGTCGGCCTGGTCGTCGGAGGGCTCGGCGGGCAGCACGCTGATGCCCGAGACCGGGCCGCCCTCGGCGACCTGGTCGAGCACCCGGATCTGGGCGGTGCGGACGATGGTGACCAGCGCGGTCAGCAACGTGGTGGCCAGCGCCACGGCCAGCACGGTGAGCACGACGCGGCCCGGCCGGCGCCCGGCGTTGCGGGCGGCGAGCACGGCGGCGTCGCGGAAGATCACGACCCGGGTGCCCCGGCGATGGCCCCGCCTCGCAGCTCGACGATGCGATCGGCCCGGCCGGCCAGGCTGCGGTCGTGGGTGACGATGACCACGGTGGTGCCGTGCCGGCGGGGGAGTGACAGCAGGAGCTCGGCGACGCCGGCGGCCGAGTGGTCGTCGAGGTTGCCGGTGGGTTCGTCGGCGAGGACGAGCCGGGGGTGGTTCACCAGGGCCCGGGCGATGCCGACGCGCTGGCGTTCGCCCCCGCTGAGCTCGGGCGGGGCGTGGTCCTGGCGGTCGGCGATGCCCACCTCGGCGAGCAGCTCCTGGGTTCGTCGCCGGCGCTCCGTCCGGCCGAGCCCGCCGAGAGCGCCGGCGAGCTCGATGTTCTCGCGCGCGGTCAGGGTGTCGAGCAGACCGAAGTGCTGGAAGACGAACCCCAGCTCCCGGGCCCGGAACCCGGCCAGCTCGTCGCGCCCGGCGGCGCTCAGGTCACGACCGAGGACGTGGAGCGAGCCGGTCTGGGGCCGGTCGAGCCCGCCGAGCAGCGCCAGCAGCGTCGACTTGCCGCTGCCCGAGCGACCGACCACGGCCAGGCACTCGCCGTCGCTCACGGCCAGCTCCACCTCGGCCAGCACCGTGATCGGGCCGGCCGGCCCCTCGAAGCGATGTCCGAGGCCGTGGGCCTCGACCGTCAGCGGCATCGCACCATCCTGGCCGCCCGGTGCCGGCATGGGGCCGCGGCCCCGGTGGGCCCGACGGGTACCGGGTCAGCCGCGATAGGGCTGCAGGCCGTCGGCCGGGATCCGTCCCAGCCGCCCCGCGTTGTAGTCGTCGACCGCCTGCTGCAGCTCGGCCCGGGTGTTCATGACGAACGGGCCGTACTGGGCGACGGGCTCGCGGATCGGTTGGCCGCCGAGCAGGTACACCTCGAGCGGTCCGGCGCCGGACTGCTCCGGGCCGGCCGTGAGGGTGATGGCGTCGCCACCGCCGAAGACGGCCAGCTGGCCCCCTTCGATGGGAGCCTGCTCCATGCCGACCGTGCCCCGCCCGGACAGGACGTAGGCCAACGCGTTGTACCCGGCCGGCCACGGGAGGTGGAGCCGGGAGTCGGGCGAGATGGTGGCGTGGATCACGGTGATCGGGGTGTGGGTCGAGCCGGGCCCGATGTGTTCCCCGACGTTGCCGGCGATGAGTCGGATGAGGCTCCCGGCGTCGTCGCTGGCGAGGAGCTGCACTCGCTCGGGCTCGAGGTTCTGGTAGCGGGGCTCGGTCATCTTGAGGCGGGCGGGCAGGTTCACCCACAGCTGCAGGCCGTGGAACAACCCGCCGCTGACCACCAGCGACTCGGGCGGCGTCTCGATGTGGAGGATCCCCGAGCCGGCGGTCATCCACTGGGTGGCGCCGTTCTCGATGCTGCCGCCGCCGCCGTGCGAGTCCTGGTGCAGGAACTGGCCGTCCATGATGTAGGTCACGGTCTCGAACCCGCGGTGGGGGTGCCAGTTGGTGCCCCGGGGCTCGCCGGGCGCGTAGTCGACCTCGCCCATCTGGTCCATGTGCACGAACGGGTCGAGCTCCTCCTTCGACACCCCGGCGAAGGCCCGCCGGACGGGGAACCCCTCGCCCTCGAAGCCTCGCGGCGCGGTGGTGATCGAGCGGACCGGCCGCTCGACCGCGTCGGCGGCCGGACCGGCGACGGTGGGCAGGGTGCGGGGGTCAGCGGTGGCAGCGGGCATGGGTGACCTCTTCCGGCGGATCGATGGTGTCGGCTTGTTGTTGCGCTCGCAACTACTTGAACGCTCAGTGGACGGTTTTGTTCCCGACTCATCGCCGGCGACGGCGGGTATGACGCGACCATGCCATCCCACTACGACCTCGAGACCGAAGCCCGCTCCGGAAGCTCGCCGGCACACATCTCCGAAGAAGCCGCCGTACACCGGACCGAGGGCCCGTGATGCGCCCCGAGGGGGGTGTGCCGTCGGACAACACCACGCTGGTCACCGAGCTCGAGCAGTTCCGCGCCGACGGCTACGACGGGGACTTCCTCATCGAGTCCGGCCCGGCGCTGCGGTGCCGCGCCTGCGACCACCGGATCGACCCGGCCCAGACCGACCTCGATGCGCTGCGCCGTCTCGAAGGCGCCTCGGACGCTGCCGACATGGTGGCCATCCTCGCCCTGGAGTGCCCGCACTGCGGGGCGAAGGGCACCGCCGTGGCGGCCTACGGGCCGATGGCCAGCGCCGACGAGGACGACCTCCTCCGCGTCCTCCCCGACGACCTCGACGCCGGCGGCACCCCCGAGCAGGTCGACTGACACGCCGCCCACCACCGCCGTTCTGGGGGACGAATCCCGCGCTGAGCGACGACGATCGTCCCCCGGAACGGGTGTTCCGTCAGGGGCCGTCGAGGACCGACCGTGGGATGGCCACGACCCGGGCCCGGAGCCACTCGCCGAGGGCCTTGGCCTGGGCGTCCTGGCGGGTGGAGGCGGCCACGCCCTCCTCGAGCAGGCCGTGGACCACGAAGTTGAGGGCCCGGAGGCGGGGGAAGCGGTGGCGCTCGATGGCGAGGTCGCCGGCCTCGGGGAGCAGCTCCCGCAGGCGCTCGACGGTGAGCGTGGCGTCGATCCACGCCCAACCCAGGTCCGTGCGGGCGAACACGCCGAGGTTGGCGTCGCCGCCCTTGTCGCCCGAGCGGGTGCCCACCACCCGGCCGAGCGGGGCCTCGGCGGTGGGTCCGGCGGGAACCGGGGCGGGAGGCTCGAGCTCGACCACGATCGCGTCGCCGGCCGGGGCGACGGAGTCGATCTGTCGTGTCGACACGCCATCACCGGCCAGCACGTGGACCGCGGCGGGGACGAGGTCGCTGGCGACGAGCGCCGGCCGGTAGATGCCGAACGGGGACGGCCGCGGACGGACCCCCGCCCAGGCCGTACATCCCGGGGATGCCGGCGAGGGCGGTGTGCACCATGGCGTCGGCGAAGGCCCGGCCCACCTTGCGCTCGTCGGGATCCTTCACGGTGAGCCGCCAGATGGCGGTGGCCTCCTCCTGCGTGTCCGGATCGGCCTTGTCGGTGCGCACCACCCGGCTGACCGTGGAGGCGAAGTCGTCCGGGCCGTACGGGCAGGCGTCCCAGAACGCGGCCTGGGCGAAGGCGGCCTTGGCGTCGATGTCGAGGCCGGTGAGGGCCACCGTGAACGAGTTGCGGTACCCGCCGAGCTCGTTCATGGCCACCTTGAGCGTCTCCGGCGGCGCCTGTCCCCGGACTCCGGAGATCCGGACGCGGTCGGGGCCGGCCTGGTCCAGCTCGATGGTGTCGAAGCGCGCCGTCACGTCGGGGCCGAGGTACTCGGGGCCACCGATCTCGTACAGCAGCTGCGAGGTCACGGTGCCCACGGTGACGGCGCCACCGGTGCCATCGTGCTTGCCGATGACCGACGACCCGTCGGCCGCGACCTCGGCCCAGGGGAAGCCGATGCGGGGCCGGTCGCCGAGGCCGTCGATCTCGGTGAAGAACGAGTAGTTCCCACCGGTGGCCTGGGCGCTGCACTCGATGACGTGGCCGGCCACCACGGCCCCGGCGAGGCGGTCCCAGTCGTCGCGCGCCCAGCCGTGGTGGTGGGCGGCCGGCCCGCAGGTGACGGCGGCGTCGGTGACCCGGCCGGTGATCACGATGTCGGCGCCCGACTTCGAGGGCGTCGACGATGCCCCAGCACCCGAGGTAGGCGTTGGCGGTGAGGTAGGCGGACGGATCGCCGAGGTCGCCATCGGGCCCGAACGGCCGGAGGGCGCCGGCCGCGACCAGGTCGTCCATCCGCGGCAGGAGGTCGTCGCCGTCGACGAAGGCGATGGTGGGGGACAGGCCGAGCCGGTCGGCGACGTCGGCCACCGCCTCGGCGCAGCCCCGGGGATCGAGGCCACCGGCGTTCGACACCACGGTGATGCCGCGGTCGAGGCAGGTCCCCATCACCTCCTCCATCTGGGCCACGAACGTGCGGGCGAACCCGCCGCCGGGGTGCTTGGCCCGGATGCGGCTCAGGATCAACATGGTGAGCTCGGCCAGCCAGTCGCCGGTGAGCACGTCGATCGGCCCGCCCTCCACCATCTCCCGGGCGCCACTGGGCCGGTCGCCGAAGAACCCGGAGCAGTTGGCGATGCGGATGGGCGCTCCCGGTGCCGCGGTCATGACGCGTCGTTCCCGTGATGGTCGCCGTCGCCGGCGTCGAGGGCCACGAGCAGGTCACCGGCGTCGACCCGATCGCCCACCGCGAAGCGGACGTCGACCACGGTGGCATCGGCGTGAGCGGTGATGGAGTGCTCCATCTTCATCGCCTCCACCACCATGAGGACCGTGCCGTCGGTGACGTGCTGGCCGGCTTCGACGTGGACGGCGATCACCGTGCCCGGGAGGGGACAGATCGGCCCGCCTCCCGCCTGATCGGCGTCGTGATCCTCGAACCGCGGTGCCAGCCGCCACGTCAGGCCGCCCGCCGGGCTCCACGTCTCGACCTCGTCACCGTGGATCTCGACCCCGACCGGGTGACGCACCCCGTCCATCTCGACCCCCAACGCCGTTCTGGTGGCCGGATCGGTCGCTGAGCGCACACGTTCGGCGTCCAGAACGGGGTGGGTGGGGGTCGGCAGGAGGCGGGCGGCGACGACGCGGCGGTCGTCGGGAGGCAGCGTCCCGTCGTCCTGCGGTTCGGGCCAGGGGCCGATGCGGACCTCGGCTCGGTCGCCGTCGACGACGTACTCCACCCGATGGGCTTCGTCTCCCAGCAGCCACGTCCGACGCTGGCCCTGGGTGCGCAGGTTGCGCCAGCCGGACGGCGCGAACCCGGTGACACCGTCCGCGGCCCGCGCCGCCCGCTCGACGGCGAACGTCGCGCCCAGCAGCAGGGCGAGGCGATCGTCGCCGGCAGGACCGCGGGCGGCCGCCACCTCCGGGTGGTCGTCGAGGTACGACGTCGGCGTGCGGGCGGCGAGGAAGTCGGCTTCGCCGAGCAGGGCGACCAGGGCATCGCGGTCGGTGCGGACACCGCTGATCCGGGCCGTCCGCAGCGCCCGGCCCAGCCGGGCGGCCGCCTCGGCTCGGGTCGGGGCGTGGGCGATGACCTTGGCCAGCAGCGAGTCGTACTCGGACGAGACGACGGAGCCGGCCCGCACACCGGCGTCGACCCGCACCGGATCGTCGAGTCCGGCGAGTCCGTCGATGTCGAAGGCCCGCACCGTCCCGCCGGCGGGGATCCATCCCGCCGCGGGGTCCTCGGCCACCACGCGGACCTCGATGGCGTGGCCGTCGACGCGGACGTCGTCCTGGGTCAGGGGCAGCGGTTCGCCCGCCGCGACCCGCAGCTGCAGCTCGACCAGGTCGAGGCCGGTGACCGCCTCGGTGACCGGGTGCTCGACCTGCAGCCGGGTGTTGACCTCGAGGAAGGTGATGGTGCCGTCGTCGCCGACGAGGAACTCGACGGTGCCGGCGTTCTGGTACCCGACGTGGCGGGCGAGGGCGACGGCGCCGTCGCACAGCGACCCGGCGGGTCTCCTCGCTGATGCCGGCCGACGGCGACTCCTCGACCACCTTCTGGTTGCGGCGCTGGATCGAGCACTCGCGCTCGCCGAGGTGGATGACGCCCCCGTGGGCGTCGCCGAGGATCTGGACCTCGACGTGGCGGCCGTGCTCGACGTAGGGCTCGAGGAACACGGTCCCGTCGCCGAAGGCGGCCAGCGCCTCCCTCGACGCCGCCTCGAGCGCGCCGTCGAGCTCGGCGCGGCGTGCGCACCACCCGCATGCCCCGCCCGCCGCCGCCCGCGGCCGCCTTCACCAGCGCCGGCATCGGCACGTCGTCGGGAGCCGCGCCGGGTACGACCTCGATGGCGACCGTCGTGGGCACGCCGGCCTCGGTCGCCGCCCGCTTGGCCGCGATCTTGTCGCCCAGCAGCTCGATCTGCTCGGGCGTGGGGCCGACCCAGACCAGGCCGGCGTCGATGACCCGGCGGGCGAAGTCGGCGTTCTCGGCCAGGAAGCCGTAGCCGGGATGGACGGCGTCGCAGCCGGTGTCGACGGCGGCTCGCACCACGGCCTCGGCCCGCAGGTACGACTCCGCCGGGGTGGTGCCGCCGAGGGCGACGGCGAGGTCCATGGCGTCGACGTGGCAGCGCAGACGGCGTCGGGTTCCGAGTAGACGCCGACGGTGTCGATGCCCAGGCGGTGGGCGGTGCGGGCGATGCGCACGGCGATCTCGCCCCGGTTGGCGACGAGGAGGCGGGTGATGGGGGCCATCAGTGCCGCCAGACCCCGTACTCGCGGGCGCCCCGCACTTCGTTGCTGTGGGCGGCGGCGAGGGCGATGCCCAACACGGTGCGGCTGTCGGCGGGGTGGATGATGCCGTCGTCCCAGAGCCGCCCCGTGGCGTAACAGCGCGGTGGACTCCTGCTCGATCTGGGCCTCGAGCGCCCCCGTCTGGGCGGCGAGAGCCTCCTCGTCGATGTCGATGCCCCGCCCGGCCGCGGCGTTGCGGGCGATGATGTCCATCACCCCGGCCAGCTGCTTGGGTCCCATGACGGCGATGCGGTGGTTGGGCCAGGAGAAGATGAAGCGGGGGTCGTAGGCCCGGCCCGACATGCCGTAGTTGCCGGCGCCGTAGGAGGCGCCGACCATGAGCACGAGGTGGGGGACCTCGGAGTTGGACACGGCGTTGATGAGCTTGGCGCCGTTGCGGATGATGCCGCCCTGCTCGGCCTTGGTGCCCACCATGAAGCCGGTGATGTTCTGCACGAACACGAGCGGCGTGTCGGTGCGGTTGCACAGCTGGATGAACTGGGCGCCCTTGTTCGACTCCTCGGAGAACAGGATCCCGTTGTTGGCCAGGACGCCCACGGGGAACCCGCAGATCGAGCCCCAGCCGCACACCAGCTTGTCGCCGTAGAGGGCCTTGAACTCCTCGAAGCGGGAGCCGTCGAGGATCCGGGCCAGCACCTCGCGCACCTCGAAGGGCACCCGGACGTCGGCCGAGGCCGCGCCCAGCAGCTCGGACTCGTCGTAGCGGGGCGGGTCGGCCGGCTCGGTCGGCCCGGGGCCGAGCTTGGTCCACCGCAGGTGCCGCACGATGCCCCGCACGATCCGGAGCGCGTCCATCTCGTCGACGGCCAGGTAGTCGGACAGGCCGCTGGTGCGGGAGTGCATCTCGGCCCCGCCCAGGGTCTCCTCGTCGACGATCTCGTCGATGGCCATCTTCACCAGCGGCGGCCCGCCCAGGTAGGCCGTGCCGCGCTCCTTGACGAACACGGTGTAGTCGCTCATGCCCGGCGTGTAGGCGCCGCCGGCGGTGCTCGGGCCGAAGACGGCGGTGATCGACGGGATGCCGAGCTTCGACCGCTGGGTGATGTTCTTGAACCCGGCCCCTCCCGGCACGAAGATGTCGGCCTGGCGGGGGAGCTCGGCCCCGGCCGACTCGTTGAGGGTGATGGTCGGGAGCCGGTTGGCGCGGGAGATCTCGTCGAGCCGGGCACCCTTGGCCACGGTGGACGGGTTGGCCGAGCCGCCGCGGTAGGTCATGTCGCTCCCGCTGATGAGGACCTGGGTGCCTTCGACGATGCCGATGCCGGCGACGGTGCCCGCGCCGACGGGGTCCTCGGTACCCCACGCCGCCAGCGGGCTCAGCTCCAGGAACGGCGTGTCCGGATCGACCAGCATCTCGATGCGCTCCCGCACCAGCATCTTGCCCCGCCGCCGATGACGGTCGACGTAGCGCTGCCCGCCCACGGTGGGCACCGTCGCCATCTCGGCCGCCACCTCGTCCCACAGCGCCTGCATGGCGTCGCGGTTCGACCGGTACCCCTCCGATCCGGTGTCGAGCCGGCTCCGCAACACGCTGGCGCTCACGCAGTCCCCTCATCGGTCGGTCCGCTGGTGCGCCGGACCGTACTCGCCGCATCCGTTACCGTCATGGCCCCGCCCGCTCCAGCGACACAGGGGGACCGATCGTGGCCGCCATCATGAACGCACCGCCCACCATCCACCGGGGCGAGGCCGACCTCCCCTTCGTCGATCTGGGTGACGCCGGCCTCCTGCAGCTGCTCCAGGTCGATCTGGCCCAGGGGATCTGGGTGCTGCGCAACCGGTTCGAGCCCGACACCACGGTCCAGACCCACAAGCACACCGGTTGCGTGTACGCCTTCACGCGTGCGGGCAGCTGGCACTACCTCGAGAGCCCCGAGGCGGTGAACACCGACGGCTCCTACCTCTTCGAGCCGGCGGGATCGACCCACACGCTCCACGTCCCGGCCTCGAACACCGAGACCACCGATGTCTCGTTCGTCATCCACGGCGCCAACCTCAACCTCGACGCCGATGGCAACGTCGAGATGGTCATCGACGCCCACGCGATCCTCGAGTTCTACCGGGCGATGTGCGCCGACCAGCACGGCGTCGCCGATCCGCCCGTGGTGGTCATCGAGTCGACCCCCGACGGCGGGTGAGCCCAGACGAGCCCCGACAGATCGCGCTGTGGCTGGTCCGGCACGGACCCACCGAGTGGAGCGAATCGGGCCAGCACACCGGCCGGACCGACGTCGAGCTCACCGCCGAGGGTCGGGCGGTCGCCCGCCGGCTCGGGCCCGCGTTGCGCGATGCCCCGAACACCGTGGTCTGCAGCCCGCTGCGGCGCGCCGTCCAGACGGCCGAGCTGGCCGGTCTCGAGCACTTCCGCCTCGACGACGACCTGGTCGAGTGGGACTACGGAGAGGCCGAGGGGGTCTCCACCGCCACCATGCGCGAGACCATCCCCGACTGGTCGGTGTGGACCCACCCGCTCGCCGGCGGCGAGTCGTTGGACCAGGTCGCAGCTCGGGCCGACCGGGCGATCGGCCGCCTGCGCGACGCGGGAGACGACGCGCTCATCGTCGGCCACGGCCAGTTCCTCCGCATCTTCGCGGCGCGCTGGTGCGGGCTCGAGCCCGGCGTCGGTCGCCATCTCGAGCTCGGCACCGCGGCGATCTCCGTCCTGGCCTGGACCCGGGAGGACCCGGTGATCCACCGCTGGAACGTCCCCATCGCCACCGCTCCGTCGGGTGCGTCCGGTTTGGCGCTTGCCCCCGAGCACGGGTGATACTGCTGGTAACACCGACGCCCACACGGGAGACGACATGCAGGAGTTCCAGGGACGGGTCGCCGCCATCACCGGCGCCGCATCAGGCATCGGCCGCGCCCTCGCGGTGGGCCTGGCCGGTCGCGGATGCCATCTGGCGCTCTCCGACATCGACGAGGCCGGCCTGGCCGACACGGTCGCCACGGCCCGAGCGGCCGGGGTCACCGTCACGTCGCAGCGCCTCGACGTGGCCGATCGGTCCGCCGTGGAGGCGTGGGCGCAGGCGGTGGTCGCCGACCACGGCAAGGTCAACGTGATCGTGAACAACGCCGGTGTGGCCCTCGGCGCCACGGTCGACGGCATGGCGTACGAGGACCTCGAGTGGTTGATGGGCATCAACTTCTGGGGCGTGGTGTACGGGACCAAGGCGTTCCTGCCCCACCTGAAGGCGGCCGGGGAGGGCCAGGTCGTCAACGTGTCCAGCGTGTTCGGTCTGCTCGGCATCCCCTCCCAGTCGGCGTACAACGCGGCCAAGTTCGCCGTGCGGGGGTTCACCGAGGCGCTCCGCATCGAGCTCGACATCGAGGACTGCGGCGTGTCGGCCACCACCATCCACCCCGGTGGCATCAAGACCAACATCGCCCGCAACGCCCGAATCCATCCCAGCGTCGCCGACCTCGGTCAGGACCCCGCCGACACCGGGGCGTTCGAGAAGCTGTTCATCACCTCGCCGGAGCGGGCGGCCAAGACCATCATCTCAGCGATCGAGAAGGACAAGCGCCGGGCCCTGATCGGTCCCGACGCCCACGTGATCAACTTCGTGGCCAAGCTCTCCCCCCACCTGTACCAGCGGGTCATCGCCCGTGGAGCTGCCCGCCGACGCTGAGCAGCTCAGCCGGCGTGGACCAGTTGCACCAGGTCGGCCATCTCCTCGACCAACCCGGCCCGACGCTCCGCGTCGTGGGTCGCGGGGACGAGCGGGTGCAGGTAGCAGCGGGCCTCCGTGATGCCGAGCTCGCCGAGCGACAGGATCGCCTCGGCCGTCTGGGCCGCGGGCGGAAGATCGTCGGCGCCCTCGGTGATCGGCAGGTACAGGTCGTATGACCGTTGCAAGGAGGCGGGGTCCCGGCCGACCTCCTCGCAGGCCCGGTCGAGCTCCTCCACCAGTGGTCGGATCTCGTCGAGGGTGAAGTCGGGGCCGCCCCCCACCAGTTCCAGCCGTCGCCGAAGCGCGCCGCCAGGCGCATCATGCGCGGCCCGCCGGCAGCCACGACGATGGGTGGCCAGCCCGAGCGCGGACCGTCGAGCACCATCGGGGCACGCTCGACGTGGTGGAAGCGTCCGTGGAAGGTCGCCGTCCCATCGTGGAGCAGTCCGTGCACGATCTCCAGGGTCTCGGCGAACCGCGAATACCGCGGATCAGCCGCGATTCCGAACGCGTCGTAGTCGGGGTCGCCGCTGTTTCCGGCCCCAACCCCCAGGAAGAACCGGCCTCCGGAGATCTCGTCGATGGTGGCGGCGATCTTGGCCGTGAGGCCAGGGGAGCGGTAGGGCGCGTTGAGGACACCGTGTCCCAGCCGCAGCCGATCCGTGACGGCGGCGAGGGCGGCCAAGATCGAGACCGACTCCCAGTATCCGGCCGTCTCGTCGCCCCACTTCATGGAGAGCGCGTCCTCCACGATGAGCACATCGAATCCCGTCGCCTCGGCCGCCACCGCCTGGTCCCGGATGCTCGCCCAGTCCGGTGGCTCGATCCGTTCGGCCGACCCCGGCACACCGCCGAGTCCCACTGCGAGTCCGATGTCCATCGTTGCGTTCCCTCCTCTTCGCTCCGTTTCCACCGTAACGGCCTCGCAGTGGCGGATGTCACAACCGACCGGACTTGTCTGATTCGTCCCGTTGTGGGATAAAGAGCGAGCGCTCGGTTTTCTTGTTTCAACGCACCGACCGCGAACCCGCACCATGCCGAAGATCAGCGACACCCAGCGGGCTGCCGCCCGCCAGCGCCTCATCGACGCCACCATCGCGGTGGCCGAGCGCGACGGGATCGACGGCCTCACCACCCGGGCCATCACCGCCGAGGCCGGGGTGTCACCCGGCATGTTCTACGGCCACTTCGATTCCAAGGAGGCGCTGCTGGCCGCCGTCGTCGACAGCAAGGTCGACGAGTTCACCACCCTCCTCGACGCCGAGATCGACATGGGCGTGCCCCTGGGCGAGGTCGTTCGCCACGTCCTGCACCAACTCGTCGTCGTGGCCGACTTCCGCACCCTGGCCACGTTCCGCACCACGCCGTCCACCGACGAGGCCCACGTCGTCCAGCGTGACATCAACCGGCGCATCGTCGACGCCTTCGCCCCCATCGTCGAGTCCACCATCGCCGCTGGCCTCGTCCGACCCGATGTCGACGCCGAGGCCGTGGTCGAGCTCATCGACCTGCTCATCGACGCCCTCAACCGCCGCCGGGCCACCGATTCCTTCGTCACCAGCGACGAGCGCGTCTCGGGCCTGGTCATGACTGCCATCGAGAACTTCATGCTCGCGACCAACGGAGAACCCGAATGACTGCCACCGTCACCCCCACGCCCGCCCGCATCGTCCCCACCCGGCGGGTGTCGTTCGAGTATCCGCTCGACGACGTGCCGAAGTACTTCGCCGGCGACGGCAACATCGTCTTCAGCCACCTGATCGTGGCGCTGTCTTCGGTCTTCCCCGACGGCGAGGACTTCTTCGTCCGCTCGGTTCGTCGCTATCGCGACCAGATCGAGGACCCGGAGCTGAAGAAGCAGGTGGCGGGCTTCATCGGTCAGGAGGCGATCCACGGCCGCGAGCACCGCGAGGTCAACGAGCGCTTCGCCCAGCTCGGCTACCCGAGCAAGGAGATCGAGTGGTTCACCCGCAAGGGCCTCGAGCTCCGTGAACGCATCGCCCCGGCCACGGCCAACCTGGCTGCCACCGCCGCGCTCGAGCACTACACCGCCACCCTGGCCGAGACGCTGCTGTCCAGCGAGGAGGCCCGCAACACCATCACCCACGACGAGATCCGGTCGCTGTTCCTGTGGCACGCCCTCGAGGAGTCCGAGCACAAGTCGGTGGCGTTCGACGTCTACAAGGCGGTCGGCGGCTCGGAACGGATGCGCACCATCACCATGACGCTGATCCACATCGGCTTCCTCGGCGGCATGGCGCTCACCACCGCCATCTCGCTGCTCCGCGATCCGGTCGCCCGTCGCTCGCCCCGCAAGGTGTGGCGCGACCTGCGGGCCATGTTGCGCTCGCCGTTCGTGACCAAGTCGGTCCTCGATCAGCTGCGCGACTACAACCGCCCCGACTTCCATCCCGACGATCGCCAGACCGGGGCACTGGTCGAGCAGTGGCGTGAGGAGCTCTTCGGCGACGCCGGTTCGCTGGTCGATCGCCTCCCGTCGACAGCGCGGAGCTGACGGCCGGGCGGGGCCTTCCCGCCACCTCCGCCTGCGCCCGTCGGGGTGGCACTACGTTCTCGACGGTGCGTGCTCCCTCGTACAAGGTGGCGGTCACGGTCGTCTATGTGCTCGGCCTGTTCATCCAGATCCTCGACTCCACCATCGTCAACGTGGCGCTGCCCACGCTGGGTCGGGAGTTCTCCGTCGCGGTCACCGATGTGGAGTGGGTGGTCATCGGCTACCTGCTCGCCCTGGCCAGCGCCATCCCCGCCGCGGGCTGGCTCTCCGATCGGTTCGGATCCAAGAAGGTGTTCCTCGCCTCGCTGGTCGTGTTCACGGTGTCGTCCGGGCTGTGCGGCATCGCCAGCTCGCTCGGGATGCTCATCGCGTTCCGCCTGGTCCAGGGTCTCGGCGCCGGCCTGATCACGCCGGTGGGCTCGGCGATCCTGTTCCGGGCCTACCCGATGGACGAGCGGGCCAAGGCCTCCGCCGCGGTGGTGGGGGTGGCGGTGATCGCCCCGTCGATCGGGCCGGCGCTCGGTGGCATCATCGTCGATTCCATCTCGTGGCGATGGATCTTCTTCGTCAACCTCCCGATCGGCATCGCCGCCATCGTCCTGGGACTGCTGTGGCTGCGCGAGGAGGTGCAGCCCGAGGCAGGCCGCTTCGACGGCCCCGGTCTGGTCCTGGCCAGTGCCGGGTTGGCCCTGCTGCTCTACGGACTCTCGCTCGGGCCGGATCGGGGGTGGCTGGCCGCCCCCACCGTCACCGCCCTCGTGGGCTCGATCGTCGGCTTCGGGCTCCTCGTCCGCCGGGAGCTGCACATTCCGCAACCGCTGCTCGCCCTGCGCCTCTTCGGCGAGCGCCTGTTCCGGACCACCAACCTCGCCGGGCTGTCCATCTACGCCGGCTTCCTCGGCTACGTGTTCGTCTTCACGCTCTACGTCCAGGATCTGCGGGGCGCGTCGGCGACCGCCGCCGGCTTCGCCCAGGCCCCGCACGCCATCGGCATCTTCGTGCTGAGCAACATCGCCGGCAAGCGCCTGTACATGGCGGTCGGGCCCCGCTGGCTCATGGTCGTGGGTGCCGCCGGCAGCGGTCTCGTCACCGCCTCCCTCGCCCTCACCGACATCACCACCCCCCTCGTCGTGCTCGGCGGCCTCAACTTCATCCGCGGCCTCACCATGGGCCTGGTGCTGGTCAGCATCCAGACCGCGGTGTACGCCAAGATCTCCCACGCCGACACGGCCCGGGCCACGACCCTGTACGCGGTGCAGCGGCAGTCGGCCAACGCCCTCGGCGTGGCGGTGGTGGCCACCGTGTTGTCGATGCTGCGTCCGGCAACGGGCCTGGCCACCGCCACTGCCGCGGCCGAAGGCCTGTCGGCGTACCGCTGGGCGTTCGTCGTCTGCGCCCTGCTGTTCGTGCCCGGGGTCTACGCGTCGTGGAAGATCATCGACGACGACGTGGCCGAGACCCGGGGGCTGGTCACGACTCCGGCGTGAGGCGCCGCACCAGCGCTTCCTGGCTGACGGAAACGGCCAGCGTGCCGGAGCGGTCGTACATCGAGCCGCGCACCAGCCCGCGCGCCCCGCCGATCGACACCGGCACGAGGTCGTAGAGGGTCCACTCGTCCAGGGACAGCGGCCGGTGGAACCACATGGCGTGGTCGAGGCTGGCGCCCATCATCGTCCCGGGGCCGAGCCCCACGGCCCGGGCCGCGGCGAACACCGCGCCCATGTCGGAGACGAAGGTGGCGACGCACGCCCGCAGCAGCGGATCGGCCGGGAGACGGCCGCGGGTGCGGATCCAGACGCGGCGGGTCGAGGAGTACTCCCCGCGCGCATCCCGCGCGCCCTTCGGCAGCTCGCGCGTCTCGAACGGCGTGTGGTGATCGAAGTCGGAGAAGATGGTCCGGTCCCACTCGGCGTCGGGATCGTCGGGGTCGGGGATGCCATCCGGGATGGTCGGGGCGTACTCGGGCCCGCTCTCGTGCTTGTGGAACGAGCACGACAGGTTGAAGATCGCCTCGCCGCCCTGCATCGCCACCACCCGTCTGGTGGTGAACGACCGCCCCTCGCGGATGCGGTCGACGTGGAGGATCAGCGGTGTCGCCGGTGACCCGGGGCGGAGGAAGTAGCCGTGCAGCGAGTGCGGCGAGTGGTCGTTGTCAACCGTGAGCGTGGCGGCCCGGAGCGCCTGCGCCGCGACCTGGCCGCCGAACAGGCGCGAACCCGTCGGCAGGGACGACTGGACCTCCGGCGATCGGAACAGGTCACGATCGAGGCGCTCGACATCGAGCACGGCCAGCAGGCGCTCGACCGTGGGTGGGGTGGCCTCTGCCTCGCTCATGACGCTGGACCCTAGGCCGCGCCCATCGGCCACCATGGGGTGGTGATGGACCCCCGCACCCCTGTCCTGGTCGGTGTCGGCACCTCGTTCGCCGACGCCGAGGCCGCCGCGCTCATGACCGAGGCGACGGTGGCGGCCGCGGCCGATGCCGGTGCGCCGGCCCTGCTCCGTGCCGTGCAGCGCGTCGTCGTGCCCCGCGGCACGTGGTCCTACACCGACCCCGCCCGGATCGTCGCGGCCGCGATCGGGGCCGATGCCACCACCGTCCTGGTCGACGTCGGCATCCCGCAACAGACCCTGATCGACGAGGTGATGGGGGCGATGCTGGCTGGCGACCTCGACGTGGCGGTCGTCGTGGGCGCCGAGGCCAAGGCCCGCTCCGCTCGGGCCCAGCGGCGCAGCACGAAGGGCGACCGCGCCGGGATGGCCCAGGTCTTCACCCAGGGCGGCACCGACGAGGCGGCGGCGACCGAGACCGATCAGGGCGGGGCCCGCCCCGACGTGCACCAGGTTCCCACCGGTGACCTCGTCGACCCGGCCGAGATCGCCGCCGGGTTGTGGGCGCCGGTCGAGCAGTACGCCATGATCGAGAGCGCGTTGGCGGCGGCCGAGGCGACGGGACCGGATCAGCTCCGCCTCGACATCGCCGCGCTGTACGAGCGCTTCAACGCCGTGGCCGGGGCGAATCCCGAGGCCGCCTTCCCGCAACCGATGGGGGCCGACGAGCTGTCGACGTTCTCACCGCAGAACCGGCCCCTGGCCTTCCCGTACGCCAAGTGGCACGTGACCCAGTGGACGGTCGATCAGGCCGCCGCCCTGCTCGTTGTGCACCGCGGCGTCCGCCGAGCGCTTCGGCGTGCCGCGTGACCGGTGGATGTTCCCGCTGGTCGGTCTGGGATCGTCACACATGCTGCCGCTGTCGCAGCGGGCCGAACCTCATCGCTGGCCGGCGATGCGGATCCTCGGTGCGGCAGCCGGCGAGCGCCTCGGCCATCCCCTGGCCGACTGCGAGCTGGCCGAGCTGTACTCCTGCTTCCCCGTGGCGGTGCGGGTCCAGCAGCGCGAGTTGGACCTGCCCCGCGAGGGCACGCCCACCGTCACCGGGGGGATGTCCTTCGCGGGCGGCCCGTTCAACAGCTTCGTCCTCCAGGCCACCACGACCATGGTCCGTCGGCTCCGCGAATCGGGGGGTCGAGGCGTCGTCACGAGCGTCAGCGGTCTGCTCACCAAGCCGGGCCTCGGCGTGTGGTCGGTCGAGCCCGATGGTCGTCCACCGCTCATCGCCGACCTGGCGTCCGAGGCGGCGGCCGCCACCGGCGCGGTGCCCGTCGTGGACAGCCACGACGGTCCGGCCACGGTGGTGGCCGCCACCGTGACCTACGACGGGATGGAGCCGGCCGAGCTGGTTGCCCTCCTCGACACGCCGGCCGGGGCACGGGTGATCGCCCGGTGGCTCCCAGTTGCACTCGGAGCTCAACCCGGCGTCCCGGTTGTCGAACCGGATGACCTCGAACCCGCGTCCGACCAGCTCGGAGACGAAGTCGACCGGCCACGCGGTCAGCTGGGCGCCCAGGCCCATGATGAGCAGCAGCGGCTCGCCGGAGCCCGTGCGCTCGTACTCGATGGTGATCCCGTTCACGTCGACCGACGGCATCCGACCATTCTGCCGCCGGTCAGAGGCCGATGGCTCGTGCCATCGTCGACGTCGCGGTCTCGAAGAACAGCTCGTGGTCGGTGACCACACCCCGCGTCTGGCTGAACAGCTCGAAGCTGAGGAGGCCGAACAGCTGGGTCCAGGCCAGGAGGGTGACGACCAGGACGTCGTCGGAGACGTCGAGACCGATCTGCTGGCGCAGCCGCTCGAGGTCCTCCGACAGCGGACGCGGCACGTCGGTTTCGAGGGGCTGGAGCTCGCGGCTGGAGGCGGCGTCGCGCACCACCCCGACCAGCGCCAGCGACACCCGGGTCCCGGAGGCGACGGTGTCCTCGGGCGCCTGGTAGCCGGGCACCGGTGTGCCGTACACGAGGGCGTACTCGTTGGGGTGCTCGATCGCCCAACCGCGGATGGCGTTCGCCACGTCGACCCACCGGTTGCGGGGCGCCCGACGAGCCGAGGCCGCAGCGGCCTCCTCGGCGACCGCACCGAGCGAGTCGTACGCCTCGATGATCAGGGCGGTGAGGAGCTCGTCGCGACTGGCGAAGTACCGGTAGATGGCGGAGGAGGCCATGCCCAGCTCCCGTGCCACGGCGCGCAGGGACAGGCCGGCGGCGCCGTGCTGGCCGAGCTGCCGGCGGGCCTCGGCGATGATCTCGTCGGTGAGGGCGGCCCGAGCTCGGGCCCGAGCGTTGGGGGTGGGGCTCGATGGCATACCCCGAGCGTATCACTGCTCTGAAACGTGAGCACTGCTCTTGACAATGGGTGCCATATGTGATGCAGTGCTCTGAAACAAGAGCACTGCTCACAAGGAGAGCGACATGCAGATCGACGACGTGCAGATCACGGCCGGCAACCACACCCACTACCAGGAGCCGGGATGGTTCACCCGGCACGTGTTCAACCGGCTCGTCGCGTGGTGCACCCGACGTGGGCTCAGCGTCTGGGGTTCCCGCGTCCTCGAGGTTCGGGGCCGCAAGTCCGGCGAGTGGCGCTCGACGCCGGTCAACCTGCTCGAGGTGGACGGCACCTCTTACCTCGTCGCCCCCCGGGGCGTGACCCAGTGGGTACGCAACCTGCGGGTCGCCGGATCGGGTCGCCTGCGCCTGGGCCGGCGCACCTGGGAGTTCACCGCCACGGAGGTCCCGGCCGACCAGTGCCCGGCCATCCTCCGGGCCTACCTGCGGCGGTGGAAGTGGGAGGTCGGGCAGTTCTTCGACGGGGTCGGCCCCGACGCCAGCGACGAGGAGCTGGTGGCCGTCGTCGCCCGGCACCCCGTGTTCGCGGTGACCCTCGCGGATGACACAGTGGCGGCGTGATCGAACGACTCGACGTGCACGGCGACGGGCTGGACCTGGCCGTCTGGCGCCGCGGTGATCCGGCGCATCCGACCATCGTCCTCGTCCATGGCTACCCGGACACCCACCGGGTCTGGGACGGCGTCGCCGAGCATCTCGCCGACGAGTTCCAGGTGGTCGCCTACGACGTCCGGGGTGCGGGCGAGTCGGGGCGGCCCAGCACCCGCGAGGGCTACGACCTGCGACATCTGGTGGCCGATCTCGGTGCGGTGCTCGACGCGGTCAGTCCCGACCGGCCCGTGCACCTGGTGGGCCACGACTGGGGCTCCATCCAGGGTTGGGAGGCGGTGTGCTGCGGCGCGCTCGACGGCCGCATCGCCAGCTACACGTCGCAGAGCGGCCCGGCCCTCGACCACGCCGCCCGGTGGATGCGGGCCCGCCGCACGACGCGGCCGGCCCAGCTCCGCCAGCTGCTGCGCCAGGGTCTGCGATCCTGGTACATCGCCTTCTTCCGCCTCCCCCGCCTGCCCGAGCTGGGGTGGCGCACCGTCGTACCCCGCGCCTTCGCCCGCTCCCTCCACCGCGACGAGGGTGTGCCCGCCGGCGTCGAGCCGGCTCCCACGCTGGCCGAGGACGGCGCCAACGGCGTCCAGCTCTACCGCCAGAACGTGCCCCGACGGATGGCCGACCCCCAGGTCCGAACCACCGACGTCCCCGTGCAGCTCATCGTGGCCACCGGCGACCGCTTCGTGACGCCCGCCCTGCTCGACGACACGGGCCAGTACGCCAGCGCCTTGTTCCGTCGGGACGTCCCTGGGGGCCACTGGCTCCCCCTGGCCGAGCCGGCGAAGTTCGCGACCTGGGTGGCCGACCACGTCCGCCGGGTGGAGGGCTCAGCCCGAGAGTGACTGCAGTTGCTCCGCGAGGTGGCGGGCCTCGACCCGATGGTCCTCGAGGTCGGCCCACGGGTCCGCGCTGAGGCTGCCCAGCCGGCGGAACAGGCTCCGCAGCGGGGTCGCCCGGGGGTCCCAGGAGCCGTCGACCTCGTCCCAACGCAGCGGGACCGCAACCGGCGCACCAGGGAACGGGCGCAGCGTGTAGGGCGCCACGGCGTGCTGGGCCGGTGCGTTGCGCAGCGTGTCGACGAAGAGCCGGTCGCCGCGGTCCGCCTTCGAGAACTCCACCGTGAGCAGGTCGGGATGGCGGTCGGCCAAGCGCTGCCCGATGTGGTGGCCGAGGGCGGCCACCGCGTCGAAGCCGGCCGATCCGCGCAGCGGGATGTGGACGTGGACGCCGCGCGAGCCGGTGGTCTTGACGAATCCCGTGACCGGGAGGTCGTCGAGGAGCGCTCGGACCGCGGCCGTGGCCTCGACCACCTGCGCCGGATCGTCGATCGACGGATCGAGGTCGATGAGCAGCTCGGTCGGATTGTCGATGTGATCGACCGTGCCGCCCAGCAGGTGGATGGTGATCGTCCCCTGGTTCACCACGTAGCGCAGCGCATCGGCCGAGTCGATCACCGCGTGGCGAACCGAGCCACCGTTGCGCTTGGGCACCTCGACCGTGCGGATCCAGTCGGGGAAATGCGCGGGGGTGTGCTTCTGGAACCACCCTTCGCCGTCGATGCCGTCGGGGAAGCGCTGGAGCACGGCCGGACGATCGGCGATGAGCGGGATCATCCGCTCGGCGATGCGCGACGCGTAGTCGAACACGTCGGCCTTGGTGATGGCGTCCGACCCGTCGCCGGCGGGAAAGAGCACCTTGTCCGGCTTGGAGAGCTCCACATCGGGCACGCACGGCACGGTATCCGACCTCCCGTTCTGGGCAGCCCCGCGCGTGCGGGGCCACGTTCTCGGCTTCCCGGCTCGGGTTCAGTGGCGCTTGACGCCGCCGTACTTCATGCGGGTGTCGCTCATCGAGGCCGAGCGGGCGTCGTCGTCGGCGATGGCGGCGTCGACGACCTCGCCCACGAACAGGGTGTGGGAACCGAGGTCGATGGCCTGCCGGACCTCGCACTCGAGGTGGGCGATCGCCTCCTCGAACACCGGGGCCCCGGTGATGCCCTCCCGCACGGCCCGGCCGTTCAGGGTCGTGCCGTCATGGGTGGCGGGCTTCGAGAACTTCACGAACACGCGGGTGTCGTCGCTGTTCCAGAGGTTCACGGTGAACGACCCTCCATCGGCGATCAGCCGCCGGGTCACGGCGTCGTTGTCGACGCTGACGCCGATGAGCACGGGTTCCATCGACAGCTGCGTGATCCAACTCGTGGTCATGGCGTTCCACTCGTCCCCCGAGCGCGACCCGACCAGCGCCAGCGCGTTGGGGATCTTCCACGTGACCCGGTTGAGCAGTTCGTCGTCGAGTGCCATGGCTTCGAGGGTAGGCCGGTGGCTGCCGGGCCCGGTCAGGGCCCCGACGGGTCGAAGGCCGCGAAGGAGAGCTCGTCGGCCGGTACCGCGGCGGACATCAGGTACCCCTGCCCCCGATCGCAGCCCTGCTCGGCCAGGAGCCGGTAGCACTCGATGGTCTCGATGCCCTCGGCCACGATCACCAGGTCGGTGCGATGCCCGAGGTCCAGGACCGCGGTGACGATCACGTCGTCGATGCCGCCGTCGGCCATGCCGGCGACGAAGGTCTTGTCGATCTTGAGCTGGTGCACCGGCAGGGTCCGGAGATGCACCAGCGACGAGTAGCCGGTGCCGAAGTCGTCGATGCTGAACTCGATGCCCGCTTCCCGGAGCTGGCGCATGGCCTTGAGCGAGCGTTCCGGCTCGGCGAGCAGCGTCTGCTCGGTGAGCTCGAGACGGAGCATCGTGGGATCGAGGCCACTCGTCTGCACCGCACCGAGGACCTCGTCGACCACGCTGTGACGACGAAGGTCGCCGAGCGACAGGTTGACGGACACGGCGATGGGATGGCCGGTGTCGCGCCACGCCACCGCTTGGCGGGTCGCCGCTTCCAGCACGAACCGGGTCACGTGGGGGAGCAGCGGGCCGCGTGTCGCCTCGGCCAGGAACGATCGGGGCAGGAGCAGCCCTTCGGTGGGATGCCGCCAGCGGAGCAGGCCCTCCGCGGCGACGACCTCGCCGGATCGGAGGTCGTACTGGGGCTGGTAGTGCAGCTCGAGCTCACCGCGGTCGAGGGCGTCGTGGAGCGCGCCGGCGAGCTGGGACCGACCGTGCCCGGTCCGGTCGTCGGCGGACACCACGGAGATGACGACCTGGTCGGGATGGGACTTGGCGTGGGCCAGGTTGGTCTCGGCCGCGACGAGGGCCCGATCGACCCGCCCCGCAGGGGAGAGCACGGCTCCGCCGACGGCGGCGGACAAGTGGAGGCGATGGCCGTCGGTCACGACGGGCTCGGCCAGACTGGACGCGATGCGTCGGCCCAGGGCTGCCGCGTCGGCCTCGGCCTCTCCGCTCGCCAGCGCCGCGGGCACGGCGACGCCGAACTCGTCGGCCCCGATGCGCGCGAGAGCCGCGGGTTGTGCGCACCGGTCGATCCTCGCCGCCACCTCGCGCAGCACGTCGTCGCCTCCGAGCCGACCGACTTCTTCGTTGACGTGGCGGAAGGCGTTGATGTCGACGACGAGGACGAGCAACGACTGCCCACGCGCCGCGGCGCCGAGGGACGCGTCGCGCAGATCGTCTTCGAACGTGGCTCGGTTCGAGACACCGGTGACGGGGTCGTGCGTCAGCACCTCTTCGAGCCGGGTCCGGGCCATGTTCCGATCAGTCACGTCGCGCCCGTGCACGACGACACCCCCGACGGAGGGTTCGTGCCGGAGATCGGTGGCCACCAGCTCGATGTGCCGCCACCGACCAGTCGGCGTGAGCAGGCGGAAGGTCTGGGGCTCGGACGGGCCCCGGCCCGCTCGGACCATCGCCAGGTAGTCGACGGCGTCGGCGACATCGTCGGGATGGACATACGTGCGGCCCTGCACGCCGACCGCATCGGCGGCGCTCCACCCGAGCACCCGCGTCAGCGACGGGCTGGCGTAGCTGATCACGCCGTTCTCGTCGAGCACCGCGATGATGTCGGCGGTGCCCTCGACGAGGACCTCGAACCGCTTCCGGGCCCGGGTGGCTGCGCTCCAGGCGGCCATCGTCCGGTTCGCCCACGACCGGAGGACGACGTACAGGACGGCGGCGGTGAACAGGACGAAGCCGAGGCCCTTGATGATGTTGACGACCGTGTCGTCGGTGTTGGTGCCCCAGAGGGCGTCCACGACCAGATCGGAACCGACGATCCAGGAGCCGGCCGCGACCAGGTAGGCCAGGGAGGTGCGCGCTGGCACCCGGTGGATGGAGGGTCCGACTCGATCCGGCACGACGCTGACTGCTACTCCGACCCTGGCGCGGCGATTGACACGAATTGTCCCTACTCTCTCACACCGCCATCGCTCGATCGGGGTGGGATGGTTCCCGCGGCGTCGATCGACCAGAGTGATGGCCCATGACCACACCGTCAGCACTCGTGGAGTCGATCGCGCCGGACGCGACCGTGGCCGAAGCCGCCTCTCGGATGCAGCTGCGACACGTCTCGGCGCTGGTGGTACTCGACGGCGAGCGCCTGGTGGGAATCCTGACCGAGCGCGACCTGCTCCAGGTCCTGATCGACGGAGACGACCCGGCGTCCGTGCCCGTCAGCCGGCGCATGACCGCTGACGTGGTGACCATCGCCCCGGACACCGACACCATGCAGGCCCGGGAGCTGATGGGCCGCCACGCCGTGCGCCACCTGCCCGTCGTGGACGATCGCGGCGCCGTGATCGGCCTCGTGGAGCAGACCGAACCCCGGGTCGGGCTCAACTTCGGCACCCGACGTGCCTTCCCCGAGGATGCCGCTCCGTCCCGGCCGGTGCTCGAGGGCTTCCGGGGCCCCTATGCCGACGGTCCCCCCGAGGCCGATCTGGTGGTCGAGGCTCCCGACCTCGCCACCTTCGGCCTCACCGAGATCCGCCGGGGCCTGGCCATCGCCATCGTGCTCACCTGGAGCGTCCTGCGCGCCCTGCTGCGCCGGCGGATCGACCTCGTCTTCCGCCGCCGGCAGGTCCCCACCTGGTGGGAGGCGGCAAGCAGTGGAGCCGTCGACGGCTTCGAGGCCCTCGGCCCGGCCTTCGTGAAGCTGGGTCAGATCATGGCTTCCTCTCCGGGGGTCTTCCCCGAGCCGCTCGCCGACGCCTGCCAGCGCACCCTCGACGAGGTCCCGCCGTTCGACTCGGCGACCGCCCGCCAGATCATCGAGGAGGACCTCGGTCACGCCCCCGAGGAGCTGTTCCAGTTCTTCGACGACAAGCCGTTGGCGTCAGCGTCCATCGGCCAGGTCCACGCCTGCGTCCTGCCGGACGGCCGCCAGGCCGTGCTCAAGCTCCAGCGTCCGGGCATCCGCACGCTCTTCATGGCCGACCTCCGCATCATGTGGCGCATCGCCCGGCTGGCCGAGAAGTGGGACTGGCTGTCGTCGGTGGACCCGGTGGCCATCATCGAGGACGCCGCGTTCGTGAACTTCCAGGAGCTCGTTCCCGCCCTCGAGGCCACCCGCCAAGCCGAGTTCCGCGAGCGGATCTGGGCCTTCGGCGACAACCGGAACATCACCGCACCGGAGGTGTACTGGGACTGGTGCGGTCCACGGGTGATCTGCATGGAGCGGATGACCGGCACCCCGCTCGACGAGTTCGAGGAGATGGCCCGCCGGGGGATCGACGGCGAGCTCATGCTGCGGTGGGGCGCCAAGGTGTGGATCGAGGCGGTGTGCGTCCACGGGCCCTTCCACGGCGACATGCACGCCGGCAACATCTGGTTCCTGCCCGACGGCCGGGCCAGCTTCCTCGACTTCGGGATCATGGGGGAGCTCGCCCCCGAGTACCGCGACGTCATCAAGGACATCCTCTACACCTGCATGATCGACGGGGACTTCACCCGGATCGCCCGCGCCTACCGGCGGGTCGGGGTCTTCCCGCCCGACATCGGCACCGACGAGGAGCTGGGCATGCGCCTGGCGATGATCCTCGGACCGATGCTGGAGGCCGGCATCGGCGGCATGAACCTGGGCGAGATGCTGAAGATGAGCATCGACCTCATGGACAACTACGGCGCCAAGGGGCCACGGGAGCTGGTGCTGGTGGCCAAGCAGCTCGCCTACATGGAGCGCTACGCCAAGGGCATGGCGCCGGACTACCGCATCATCCAGGACCTGTACCTGGTCAAGAACATCTTCCCCGAGGCCGTGGTGACCAAGGCCGCCGAGCTGGGCATCGAGATTCCTGCCTGAACGCGCCGGACTGCTGTGGCAGCGTCTCACCTGATGGATGCACGGTCCGCGCCGAACCGCCCCCCTGTCCGGCCGCGTCTCGCCGCCGGTCTCCTCGCCGGCATGGTCGTCCTGGGGGCGTGCTCGTCCGACCGCGCGGTCCGACGCGGTCACGACCACCACCACGGCGGCCCCTGCCGCCACGACAACGACGACCACCGAGGCGCCGGTCGAGCCGCTCGACGCCGCCTCCCTCGGCCCGTTCGCCGTCGGCCGTCGCACGGTGACGGTGGTCGACGCTTCCCGCGACGACCGCGCCCTCACCGTCGACATCTGGTATCCCACCGACGCCACCGGCGGCGATCCGTCGACCTACACCTTCGCGCCCGGCATCGCGTACGACTCGCCGGTCGCCCTCGACTCGCCGTCGGTCGCCGCGGCCGGCCCCTTCCCCCTCGTCGTCTACAGCCACGGCAGCGGCGGGCTCCGCTACGTCGCCTCGTTCTTCACCGAGACGCTGGCCTCCCACGGCGTCGTGGTGGCCGCGCCGGATCACGCCGGCAACACCGCCATCGACGACCTGGTCGGGACGAGCGATTCCGCCCGACGTGATCGCGCGGAACCGGCCGGCCGACGTGTCGGCGGTGATCACCGCCTTGCTCGACGGTTCGGTGGCGCCCGACGTCAGCGCGGCGGTCGATGCGACCCACATCGGCGTCGTCGGGCACTCCTTCGGCGGTTACACCGCGTTGGCCATGGGTGGGGGTGCCGCCGCGTTCGACGTCGCGCCGGACGAGCGGGTCGACGCCGTCGTCGCCATGGCACCGGCGTCCATCCTGCTCAGCGACGAGGATCTCGCGGCCGTCGACGTCCCCACCATGGTGCTGAGCGGGACCCTCGACACCACCACGCCGATCGATCCCAACACGGAACGGGTCGCCCGCCTGGTGACCGGGCGACCACTCGACCGGGTCGACCTGGTGGGCGCCACCCATCAGAGCTTCAGCGACGCGTGCAGCTACATCGATCTGCTCGGGTCCCTTCCGGCGGCGACCCAGCAGTTGCGCGACTTCGTGGCGGGCACCGCGGGGCGGGCGTGCGATGCCGATGTGCTCGACGTCGACGAGGCCCACGACCTGATCAACACCTACGCCATCTCGTTCCTGCTGGCCGAGCTGACCGGTTCGGCGGCGGCCCGGGCCAACCTCGATCCGGCCCTCGCCCCCGACACCGTGCGGTTCTGGGTCGCGTGACACCCGAGAGACCGAAGCGCGCCGAGGTGCCGTAGCCGGCAGAGAGCAGAGCGCCACGTCAGAGCGACAACACCGAACCGATCGACCAGATTGGCCGTGACACCGGCGCGGGTCATCCGGCACTCGGTGCGGATCCCCGGCTGACCGTCGCGCGCACCCCAGCGGTGCATCGTCGGCGAGGATCCCCTCGTTGGGTGCGACCGGGTTCTGTTCGGCGAGGATCCTCGGGTTCGATACGGCCCGCACCGCCGCTCCGTCGGCGAGGATCCTCTCGTACGGTCCGACCAGCTTCTGTTCGGCGAGGATCCTCGGGTTCGGTCACGGCCGGCGTCCCTGCACCGCCGGAACGAGGCGTGCCGACGTGCCGTTCTTCTGGATGGCTGCGCTGGGCTGACCTCAACAGAACCGCGTGATCGGAGCCGGTTTCCATCCGCACCGATGTCAACGTGCTGCCGAACTCAGGATCGGCTGAGCGTGACGTCCCCGTCGAGACGAGCCAACTTCTGGGGGTTGCGGACGGCGAAGATGCGGCTGATCCGGCCATCCACGACGGCGAGGCTCACGGCGGTGTCGAGCCGACCGCCGATCTCGACCGTGACCGCTGGTGCACCGTTGAGCCACGCGGCGCGCACCACGAATCCCTCCTGATCGGTGGCCGCGGCGAGGAACCTCGCCACCTTTTCGGCTCCCACGATCGGGCGGCGAGCCGCGGCGACGACGCCACCGCCGTCGGCCACGATGACGACGTCGGGGGCGAGGACGTCGAGCAGACCCTGCACGTCGCCCTCCCGCACGGCGACGAGGAACCGCTCCACCGCCTCCTCCTGCTCGGTCGGGCTGATCGCCATCCGGGGCCGTCGCGCCGCCACGTGCTCCCGGGCGCGGTGGGCGATCTGGCGGGCGGCGGCGGGCGACTTGCCGATGGCCTCGGCGATCTCGTCGTACGGCGTGTCGAACACCTCCCGCAGCACGAACACGGCCCGCTCGGTCGGCCCCAGGGTCTCGAGCACGGTGAGCATGGCGATCGACACGTTCTCGGCCAGCTCGACGTCGGCGGCGACGTCGGGACCGGTCGCCAGCGGTTCGGGCAACCACTCGCCGACATAGTCCTCCCGTCGTCGCGCCAGCGTCCGTACCCGGTTCAGCGCCTGACGGGTGACGATGCGCACCAGGTAGGCGCGGGGGTCGCGCACCTCGTCGTGATCGACATCCGACCACCGCAGCCATGTCTCCTGGACGACGTCCTCGGCGTCGGAGGCCGACCCGAGCATCTCGTAGGCGACGGTGAAGAGCAGGCTGCGATGGCGGGCGAACGGGTCCTCGCTCATGCCGTTGCCGCGAACCGATCGCTCGATCGTGCCAGCGGCAGCCGGCACGCCTTGGAGTAGCCCTGGGACTCGATGCCCAGCGCCGTGTTCGACCGCGTGTACAGGTTCGCCAGTCCGATCCAGGCGGTGAGCTCGACCATGGCGGGAGCGCCGAGTTGGTCGAGCAACCGAGCCGACAGCTCGTCGGTGACCTGCGGGGGCGTCTCGGTCATCGCCTCGGCGTACTCCATGACGTCGCGCTCGAGCGGGGTGAACACGTCGGACTCGCGCCACCGGGGCACCTGGCTGGCCTTGGCCTCGTCCAGACCGGCGTCGTGGGCGTGGAAGTAGCCGAAGTCGAGGCACCACGAGCAGCCCACCTGGGCGGCGACTGCCATGTGGGCGAACGACTTGAGGTTCGGGTCGACCTCGTCCCATTGCTCGGACTTGCGGCCCAGTCCCAGCTGGAACTTGAGCACCGGTCGGTTGTGCCACAGCACCCCGACCGCGTCGGGGACCTCGCCGAGCATCTTGCGGCTGAACCGCTTCACCATCCAGCCGTACAGGCCGGTGACCTCGGTTGCGGGAATCCTCGTCGTCGTGGACATCTCTCCTCCTCGGATCTCTGTCGTCGACATGAAGACACCGCTGGTGCCCGTGATGTGACAGCAGAGGAGGAGATCAGCCGGATTCGGCGGCGAGACGGCGGTGCTTGGCGCTGCGGGGTTCGGGATCGGTGTCGAAGTGGGGGATCACCTTGGTCCCGAACAGCTCCACGGTCTCCTCGACCAGTTCGAACGGATAGGCCGTCCCGGTAGGCCCCATGATGAGCTGGTCGACGCCGATGGCGTCCCACTTCTCGAGGGCCTCGGTGCACTGCTCGGGCGTGCCCACGATCGAGGTGCCCTTCTCGAAGCCCTTCTCGAGCTGCTCCAGTGACGGGTCCGGGATCTCCTGGGGCCAGTCGGGGATGCCGGGCGGCTTGGGGAAGGTGTCGAGGTACTTGAACACCAGGCTCTGCTGGCGGCCGTTGCGCGACCGGGTCATCCAGTCGCGAGCGGCGTCGCCGTCCTCGAGGCACATGAAGCTGGTGGCGATGGCCACGTTGTCGTTCACGTAGTCGCCCACCGGCTCGGCGTCCTGGATCTTCTCCTTGTACAGCTCGACCAGCGGCTTCATCTTCTCGGGGGAGCCGCCGGTGAAGCAGATGACGCCCAGCCCGAGCTTGGCCGCCTTCTCGAACGTGTCGGGGTTGCCGGCCGCCACCCACATCGGCGGGTGCGGCTTCACGTAGGGCTTCGGCAGCACGTTGCGCTCGGGCATGGAGAAGAACCGGCCGTCGAAGGAGTAGCTGTCCTGGCTCCACATCTTGCGGAACTCGGGCATCACCTCGTCGAACATCTCCTTGGTGAGGTCGGGGTCGGTGATGCCGAACCCGCCCTGCTCGGTGGTGGACGAACCCCGACCGGTGCCGAAGTCGAAGCGCCCGCCGCTGAGATGGTCGAGCATGGCCACCCGCTCGGCGATGCGGGCCGGGTGGTTCACGGGCGGGGTGACGTTGATGATCCCCGAGCAGACCCTGATGTTCTGGGTCCGGGCCAGGATGTAGGGCATCACCACCTCGTTGGCCGATATGTGGCTGTACTCGGTGAGGAAGTGGTGCTCGGTGACCCAGACGTACTTCCAGTTGCTGCGGTCGCCGACCTCGGCCACCCGTGTCTCGTCGACCAGGCGCCGGTGCTCGGCTGCGTCGTCGCGGCCGTCGAGGTAGTCGGGCACCCAGCCGCCGATGAAAAGTCCGAATTCCATGGCCGGAAGTCTCGCACAGGATCTGACACCGCGTCAGATTCCACGCCGTCCCGGTCCTCGCACGTCCCCTCGTGTTCTGGTCGGTCATCGGTCGCTCGTAGTGGCGCGTCGACCCACCAGAACGGGGTTTTTCGGGGTCAGGCGGCGGTGTCGAACTCGGTGAGGACGCGGTCGCCCTCGGGGTGCTGCATGATCCGCTCCACCAACACGGCGCGCTGCTCGACCGCTTGGAGCCGGGGTTGCTCGACGGTGGCCCATTGCACGAGGTCGTGCCAGAACCGGTCGATGACCTCCGAGCCGGAGATCGTGCCGCCGTCGACCGTCTTGAAGGTGCAGGAGCGGATCTCGCCGAGGTAGAGGCGTAGCGAGCTGACGTGGATCTGCTCGTCGGTCCGGATGCGGCCGATGATCTCCGCCGCTTCCTCCGCCTGCTCGCGCCGGCCCGGGAACAGGTCCGGGGTGCGGAGGATGGCCTGGGTCTCGGAGAAGCCGAGCTCGGCCCGGAACTCGATCAGCAGCAGGTTGGCCAGGAACGACACCACGCCCTCGATCTCGGCCGGCAGTTCGGGGATCCGCCGGTCGGTGTCGGGCCGGGCGATGTTCTCCGGGGGCTCCACGTCGGGGAACGCGCCCTCGCCGAAGGCCAGGTCACGGGCGGCGAACCACATCTCGTCGTGGCCGCCGATGCCCTGGTCGGGCTGGCCGCCCTCGTCGATGCCGTGGGCGAGGAGGAGGCCCGCATTGAGGTGGCCGATGCCCATCTCGGTGATGTCCTCGACGATCACCGGCTGCAGATCCGGGAAGGTGACCTCGGCGAGCAGCCGCCCCTTGGCCTCGATCTTGCCGATGATGGTCAGGCTGTTCCAGAAGCTCTCGCCCAGGCCGTTGCGCAGCAGAACCCGAGCCTGGTCGATGTTGGGCAGGCGTGTGCCCGTGAGCAGCGATGCGTCGGCATCGAAGAGGTCACCGCCCCGCTCGCGCAGGGCGGCGGTCCAGTTCGCCACCGCCGGACCGCGCACCGCGGTGCGGGGCGGCTGGTAGGTGCCGTCGGCCAGGAAGCCGCCGTGCATGCGCCGGCCGGCCACGATCTGGGGCTTCGCGTAGTCGTGCTCGGCCATGAGCTCGGTCGGGGTGAACGTGAGCTGCGTCATCCCCGGGCACGGTAACAACCGTTATCGGCGGCTGTCACGTGCCTGGTTGGCATCCTTGACGGGTTCCATGGCCGCATCCACCACCCCGATCTCGCCGACGTATCCGGCCGAGCTGCCCATCTCGGCGCGCCACGACGAGCTGCTGGACACGATCCGGGACCACCAGGTCGTGGTCGTCGCCGGCGAGACCGGTTCGGGCAAGAGCACGCAGCTCCCCAAGATCTGCCTCGAGTTGGGCCGAGCCCGCATCGGCCACACCCAGCCCCGTCGCATCGCGGCCCGATCCGTCGCCGAGCGCGTCGCGGAGGAACTCGGGGTCGACGTCGGTGGCCTGGTCGGTTACGCCGTCCGGTTCACCGACCGTGTCGGCGCCGACACCCGGCTCAAGGTGATGACCGACGGGATCCTGCTCAACGAGCTCCAGCGCGACCGGACGCTGGCCGCCTACGACACGATCATCGTCGACGAGGCCCACGAGCGGAGCCTGAACATCGACTTCATCCTCGGCTACCTGCGCGAGCTGCTGCCCCGCCGGCCCGACCTCAAGGTCATCGTCACCTCGGCCACCATCGACACCGAGCGCTTCGCGGCCCACTTCGCCGATGCATCCGGGACACCCGCGCCGATCATCGAGGTGTCGGGCCGGACCTACCCGGTGGAGATGCGCTACCAGCCCGTCGACGAGGGCGACGACGAGACGCAGGCCATCGCCGACGCGGTGGCCAGCCTGCTCCGTGAGGTGCCCGGCGACGTGTTGGTGTTCCAGTCGGGCGAGCGGGAGATCCGCGACACCGCGGAGGCCATCGAGGGCCTGAAGCTGCGCGACACCGAAGTGCTCCCGCTCTTCGCCCGGCTGTCCGCCGCCGAGCAGCACCGGGTCTTCGCCGGCCACCGGGGCCGGCGGGTGGTGATCGCCACCAACATCGCCGAGACGTCGCTCACCGTGCCCGGCATCCGCTCGGTGGTCGACCCCGGCACCGCCCGGATCTCCCGGTACAACAAGCGCACCAAGGTCCAGCGGCTGCCGATCGAGCCCATCTCCCAGGCCTCGGCCGACCAGCGGGCGGGACGGTGCGGGCGTGTGGCACCCGGCGTGTGCATCCGGCTCTACGCCGAGGACGACTACCTCGACCGGCCCGAGTTCACCGAGCCGGAGATCCTGCGTACCAACCTCGCCTCGGTCATCCTCCAGATGACCGCCCTCGGGCTGGGCGACGTGGAATCGTTCCCCTTCGTCGAGCCGCCTGATCGGCACAACATCACCGACGGCGTGACCCTGCTCGAGGAGCTCGGCGCCCTCGAAACGGGGCGCCCGGCGCACGATCGACGCCTCACCCGGCTCGGGAAGCGGCTGGCCCGTCTCCCCCTCGACCCCACGTTCGGACGCATGGTGCTCGAGGCCGAGCGGAACGGATGCGTGCACGAGGTCATGGTCATCGCCGCTGCCCTGTCGATCCAGGACGTGCGGGAGCGCCCCACCGGCCAGGAGCAGGCGGCGGGCGAATCCCACGCCCGGTTCCATGTCCCGGGCTCGGACTTCCTCGGGTACGTGGCCCTGTGGGATCACCTGAAGGACCGGCAGCGCGCCCTGTCGTCGGGCGCGTTCCGGCGCGAGGTGCGGGCGGAGTTCCTCCACTTCGTGCGCATCCGTGAGTGGCAGGACGTCTACACCCAGCTCCGCCAGGTGGTCCGCGCCCTGAAGATCGCCATCAACCGGGAACCGGCCGACGCCGACGCAGTCCACAAGTCGCTGCTGGCCGGCCTGCTCGGCAACGTCGGACACCGCGATGACGAGGGCGGGGCGAAGGGACCGGTCGAGTTCGTCGGCGTGCGCAACGCCCGGTTCGCCATCGGCCGTCGATCGGTCCTGGCCCGGAACCCGCCGGCCTGGGTCGTGGCCGCCGAGCTGATCGAGACCAACCGGATGTGGGCCGGCAGCGCGGCCGCGGTGCAGCCCCGGTGGATCGAGCACGCCGCCCGCCACCTCGTGCGGCGCACCTACGGCGAGCCGTACTGGAACCGGGAACGGGGCACCGCGCAGGTGATCGAGCGCGTGCACCTGCGCGCCCTGACCCTCGAGGAGGGTCGGGCCGTGAACCTGGATCGGGTCGACCGCGGCATGGCCCGTGAGCTGTTCGTCCTCCACGCCCTCGTCCGGGGGGAGTGGGACACCCACCACGCCTTCGTGGCGCACAACCGGGCGCGCATCGAGGAGGTGCGGGCGACCGAGGACCGGACCCGGCGGCGCGACATCCTGGTCGACGAGGATGCGGTGTTCGACTTCTTCGACGAGCGGCTCCCCGACGACGTCACCGATGTCCGCCGCTTCGACCGCTGGTGGCGGGACCAGATCGGCGAGCGACCCCATCTGTTCGATCTCTCCGTCGACGATCTCGTGGATCCCTCGGCCCCCGAGGCGGACGACGACGCCTTCCCCACCCGCTGGTCGGCGGGTGCGACCGGCGGCGCCCGCATCGAGTTGCCCATCGACTACGAGTTCGAACCGGGAAGCGCGCGCGACGGGGCGTGGTTCGAGATCCCGGTCGAGGTGGTCAACCGCACCGATCCCGAACCGTTCGAGTGGTTGGTGCCCGGCCTGCGCCTCGAGCTCGTCACCGCACTCATCCGGGCCCTCCCGAAGACGGTCCGGCGCACGCTGGTGCCCGCGCCGGAGCGGGCCGTGGAGGTGGTCGGGCGGATCGGCCCGGACGACGGTCCGCTGCGAGACGTGTTGGCTCGCGAGCTGAGTCGATCGGCTGGTGTGGCGGTCGAACCGACGATGTGGGAGGGCGTGGTTCTGCCCGAGCACCTCCGCCCGCACTTCCGGGTCGTGGGACGTGATGGTGAGGTGCTCGCCGAAGGCACCGACCTGCCCGCCCTGGAACGCCGGCTGCGCGCCCGTGTCCGTTCCACGGTCGCTTCCCACGCGCCGGACCTCCAGCAGGACGGACTCACCTCGTGGACGGTGGGCGACCTGCCCCCCGTCGTCTCGACCGAGGTCGGCGGCCTCGTCGTGGAGGGCTATCCAGCCCTCATCGACACCACCGATTCGGTCGGCGTCCGCGTCCTGGCCTCACGCGACGAGCAACGGGCCCTGCACTGGAACGGCACCCGCCGGCTCCTCGCCCTCCAATTGCCCCGCCCGGCCCGCACGCTGCAGCGGGCGATCGACTCCCGGGTCCTGCTCGGTCTCGCCACCGCACCGCACGGCAGCGTCAGCGCCGCCACCGACGACGCCCTCCACGCCGTGCTCGACGACATCCTCCTCGCCGAGGGCGGTCCGATCTGGGATCGAGCCTCGTTCGAGGCGCTGCTGGCTGCGGTGAAGGACCGCTACGTCGACGACCTCGTCGCCGTGGTCACCGCCATGGCCGACGCCATCCAGCGGGCCGGACGGGTGCGGGAGCGACTCACCCGGCCGGCGCCAGCCGAGTGGTCGGCGGCGCTCGACGACATGACCGACCAGCTCGCCGGCCTGGTCTTCGACGGCATGGCGGTGACGATCGGGGCCGGCCGCGTGGTCCACCTTCCCCGCTACCTGGAGGCGATGGACGTCCGGCTCGACCGCCTCCGGGAGAGCCTCCGCTCCGACACCGACCGCATGGTGACGGTGCGCCGGCTCTTGTCCGAGCACGCCGCGTTGGCGGCCGATCGAGGCCTCACCGCGGCACTCGACGACGTGCGCTGGCAGGTCGAGGAGCTGCGCGTGCAGCTCTTCGCCCAGCAGTTGGGCACGGCCGAGACGGTCAGCGCCCAGCGGATCCGGCGGGCCCTCGACCGCATCCGCCGGGGTGAGGACCGCACCCCCCCTTGAGGAAACTGGACGCGCCTGCGTACCACTGGGCCCGTTCACCTACGATCCGCCGCCATGGAGAAGCACGTCGAGGTGTCCCGAACGATCAAGGCGTCGCCCGAGGTGGTGTGGAACGCCATCTCCGATGTCACGCGCATGGGGGAGTGGTCGCCCGAATGCCACACGTGCGAGTGGAACGACGGCGCCACCGGTCCGGCGGTCGGCGTGACCTTCACCGGCCACAACCGCAACGGTGAGTACGAGTGGACGACCGAGGCCGAGATCACCGCCTGCGTCCCCGGCGAGGTCTTCGCCTTCGACGGTGTGTTCGGCGACCTCCACTTCTCCAAGTGGGCCTACACCATCGAGCCCGCCGACGACGGTTGCCTCGTCACCGAGACCTGGGACGAGGGCCGTCCGGACAACGTGATCGAGATGACCAAGTCGATCTCGGGGGTCGCGGAGCGGGGCCCGCACAACCGCAAGGGCATGGAGGAGACGCTCGCCCGCCTCGCCGCCGCCGTCGAGTAGGCGCCGATGCTGACCTCCTGGGACGACTACCCCGTCCACCAGATCGCCGAACCCGTCCGCCACGTCGGGACCAGCGACCGCAACTTCTACGACCGCTACTACTTCAACCTGCACTCGTGCAGCGACGAGCTGTTCGCGGTCATCGGCATGGGCATGTACCCCAACCTGGGCACCCACGACGCCTTCCTCACGGTGCGCCGGGGCGACACCCATCACGTGGTACGGGCCAACCGCCCCCTCGTGGACCGCATGGACACGTCGCTGGGACCGTTCCGGATCGAGATCCTCGAGCCGCTGCGCTCCCTGCGCGTCGTCTGCGACGCCCCCGAGCTCGAGCTGTCGTGTGACCTGCGCTGGGACGGCGTGTTCGAGCCGTGGATCGAACCCCGGCACTACTCCCGCAAGCACGGGCGCGTGGTGTTCGACACCTGCCGCTTCGCCCAGAACGGGCGGTGGACCGGTTCGCTGCGGGTCGGCGACGACACCTTCGACGTCACACCCGACCGCTGGTGGGGGGCGCGGGACCGCTCGTGGGGCGTCCGTCCCATCGGCGAGCCCGAACCGGCCGGCATCCAGACCGAGCCGGTGATGACCGGCATGTGGAACTACGTGCCGATGCAGTTCGACGACCACTCGATCCTCGTCCTCGTCCAGGAGGAGGGCGACGGGCACCGGACGATGGACGAGGCGGTGCGCATCTGGCACGACCCCGCCCGCCAGCCGGAGTGGCTCGGTTCTCCGCAACCGGTGCACACCCTCGAACCCGGCACCCGTCTCGTGCGACGGCCGTCGACCTTCCGTCTCCCGGACGCTCCGGGCGGCGCCATCGACATCACGTGCACCCCTCTCGTCCACAACTACCTCGGCATCGGCACCGGGTACGGCCTCGGCGACGAGTACCGCCACGGCATGTACCTGGGTGACCAGCTCACCGTCGAGGGGAAGTCGTGGCCGATGGACGAGCTCGACACGTGGGCCTGGTGGGCCATCGTCGAGCACTGCGCCCGCTTCGAGTACCACGACCCCGCCGCGGCCGACGCCGGGACCACCCATACCGGTTACGGGATGTTCGAGCACATGTTCATCGGCGCCTACCCCCCGGTGGGGCTGCCGGCGGGCGACAGCGTCGCACCGGGTTGAACGGCACCGGGTTCAACGCAGCCGAGCCAGACGCGTCCTCGACCCCGGCGACGTAGCCACCCCCGAACTTGATGGCGTGCACCACCAACGGCGCCAGCTGGTGCAGGGGCACCCGCTCCCGCCAGCCGTCGGCCAGCGGGTACTCGTCGGCGTAGACCCCGAAGCATTCCTCGCCGAACCCGCCGAAGAGCCGCATCATGGCGAGGTCGAACTCGCGGTGGCCGCCGTGGGCAGCGGGATCGCCTCGGGCGCTCCTCGAGCAGGTCGGTCAGACGGTCGTCCACCGGGACGACGGTAGCGACGAAGGTTCAGGCCGGCGTGCTCTCGGGCCGGACCATGGCCAGGAAGCAGGCGATCGGATCGTCCCCCGCGGGTGAGCTGAAGATGCGGCCACCGACGTCGGACAGTCTTGGCAGCAACCGGGACCGCAGGGCGGGGCCGGCCCCGGACCCCCCGCCGACCAGGATGAGGGCGATCTGATCGTGGCGCTGGATCAGCCGATCCTGGACCCGGATGGACTGCCGGAGGAGCCGGACGAGGTCGTCGGCGTCGTCGTTGTCCACGGCCAGGGTGACCAAGGTGTCGTCGGACGCGGCCTCGGCCAGCACCCGGTAGAACTCGGCGGGGTCGTCAGCCCCGACCGACCGGCGGGGATGGACGGCGGGCACGTCCCTGGTGGTGTTCCGCCGTTCGGTGGGCTGAGTCACGTCACGGAGCCGCTGGGCGAGGAGCTCGAACTCGGGCTTGTGGACCACCTCGACGAATTCGGCGTCGATCCCGTTCACGCTGTCGAACGACGTGAACACCACGACCCGCGGTGGCGTTGGTCGTGTCCGCAGGTAGTCGATCACCTCGATGCCGGAGCCGTGGGCCAGGGCGAGATCGAGCACCAAGATGTCGGGATCGAATCGCTCGAAGAGCCGGATCGCCTCGCCGCTGCGATCGGTCTCGGCCACGACTTCGCCCACCTCGTCCTGGACCAGGCCGGAGACGGCTCGCCGGGCGACGGGGTCGTCGTCGCACACCACGGTGCGGAGCGCGCTGGGGCTGATGATGGCCATACCGGCAACATCGGCGCATTTCGACCCGGACTTGAGTCGGTCGGCGGCGCTCAGCCCGCCGCCATCGCCGCGCTCTGCGCCCGGGCGAGGAAGGAGGCGATCTGGTCACGGCGGACGGGGTCGCCCGATCGGTACGTGCCGTCGGCTGTCCCCCCTGCGATCGCGGCCTCGGTCACCGTGTTGATGTCGTACTCGTGGACGTCACCGGCGTCGTCGGCGAAGAAGTCGGTGGTGTGTGGCGCGTCGGCGGGCAACACGGCGCGAGCCAGCAGCGATGCCATCTGGCCACGCGTCACCGCGCTGGCCGGGGCGTAGCGGCCGTCGGCGCGTCCGCCGATGATGCCCATTGCCGCCAGCGCGTTGATGGCCGGTTCGTGGACGGACCCGTCATCGTCCGGGAAGGCGTCGGGAGGATCGGTGGGCAACACGACGCCGGCTCCTGTCAGGTACCGGGCGAGCAGGGTGGCCATCTGGTCCCGGCGGACCGCGCGCAGCGGCTCGTAGGTCGTCGCGGTCGCACCGGCGGTGATGTGCCGCCACGCCATGCAGGCGATGGCCCGGGCGTGCACGCTCCCGGCGATGTCGGTGAACGGTGCCGGAGGAACCTGATCGGCGGGGCAGGCGAGGTCCAGGGACCGAGCCGGAGGAGGCGCCGCGATGCGGCCCTCCGGGGGCATGATGACCAGCGCCGATGCCACCGGCCGCGGGGAGCCCAGCGACGGTCGGGAGAGGAGGCGACCGAAGCCGACGAACGTCGACGAGCTCCCGCCGTCGAGGTTCAGGGCATCGGTGGCGCCGAGCCAGCGCATCAGCTGGGCGCTCTCCACCAAGGTGAGGCCCGTGCTCCATCCCGGCTGACCTCCGTCGACGGTCACCAGCCACAGTCGGGTCGGGTCCCAGCCGATGATGGACCGGGCGTGGCGGCCGTCGCCGATCTCGGTGGGGAACCCGTATCCAGCGTCGTCGAGCAGAAGCGGTGATCCTCCGATCACCTCGCGGTAGGCGTCGGCGCCGGTTCGGTACGTGGCGCCGTCCCGGCGGCGAGGGCTTCGGACCACCAGTCATCGGCGCGGCTGGATCTGGTCGGCGCCGCTGGCGGCCACCACCATCGTGCCTTCCGGGATCGGGCCGCTGCCCACCCGACGGGAGACGGGGGCGAGCGAGACCTCGTCCGGCGATCCGCCGAGGGAGGACAGGATGTACTCCACCGTGTCGCCCTGGGTTCGGGTCTCGGTGTTGTAGCGGCGGTTGAAGATGCTGGTCCGGCCCGGCGTCGGCTGCCGGTTCACGTCGACCGGGAGGGTGACCGCGCCGGCCGCGATCTGCGGGTCGATCGGCAGGGGTACCTCGATCGTCCCCTCCATCGAGCCCGATCGGCCGATGAGGAGATGGGCCTCCGGGCCGTAGGGCGGCAGGGGTTGCGTCGCGATGAGCTGGTCGTCGACCGCCACCGCGCCGACGAGGCGGCCCAGTCTCGTAGCCCTGCGCCTCCCATCGATCGCCGTTGATCCCGACGAGGCAGTGCACCTGGGCGCACAGGCTGGTGGTCAGCTGCGGCCCGGTGCCACCGATGAGCTGATCGCTGGCCAGCACGGTCCGCAGCCGGTAGAGCCACTGCGGGGCATGACCGCCACCGTGCCCCGCTCGAGGGTCGTCGCGGCGGAGGGAGCAGCTCGACCCCTTCGGCCGCCTGGCGGCGTGGTGACGTACCAGCCTGCCGCCTCGCCGGCGCGGCCCGCGGCGGCGTCCGCCGCTCGGGGTCGGACGGCGGCGACCACGGCCAGCACCGAGACCACGAGCCCGGCGCGACCATCCGCCGGTCTCGTCTCGTCGACGCACGCCCCCACCAAGATCCGACTCATTGCTCACACCAACCCCACCTGTCAGCACCGCCATCACCGATCATGGCCCGCAGCTCCCATCATGCCCGATCGGGCACCGGCCGTGGCGGTCAGGTTCCACCGGTGAGCCCGGCGTCGACCAGCGCCTGCTCGGTGAGGTCGCGGCCGAGGTCGATGAGCTCGGCCGCCCGGTGGAACTCGAAGGTGCGGGCGCTGGACTTGGGGATCTCGACCAGGACGTCGGGTGGGTACCCGGCGAGCTTGTAGCTGGTGAGGGTGGCCTGCATCGTCTCGTAGGCGAGGTTCATGATGTCGAGCCGGCCGAACTCCGCGATCTCGTCGGCGAGGGAGTCGCCGCCGTCGCGTGACAGCTTGGCCCGGACCGTGTCCCAATCCAGCAGCCGGCCGGCCCGTTGGCGCAGCGCGGCCCACCGCTCATCCCCGTCGATCTCATCGGTGCCCTCGTCGGTGCGCTCCTCGGCGGCCACCAGGGGCCCCGACGGTCGGGTGGGGGTGTGGCGTCGGGTGCCGCCGGCCAGGTGCACGGCGATGGTGAGGTCGGCCTGGGCCGACAGGGTCGGCAGGATGGGAACGGGGTTCATGAGGGCGCCGTCCACCAGCAGCTGGTTGTCGCTGATGACCGGCGCCAGCAACGACGGGATGGCGACCGATGCCCGGATGGCGTCGGCGAGGGGTCCGTCCTGGAACCAGACCTCGCGCTGCGACAGCAGGTCGGTGGCCACGGCCGTGTAGGCGATGGGGAGGTCCTCGATGGCGACATCGCCCAGCATCTCGCCGACCGTGGCGAAGAGCTTGTCACCCCGGATCGCGCCCATGGACGACAACGACAGGTCGACGAGACGGAGCACGTCACGCTGGCGCAACGTCACGACCCAGGCGCGGTACTCGTCGAGTCGACCCGCGGCGTACACGCCGCCGACGAGGGCACCCATCGAGCATCCCGAGATGGCCACGATCTCGAAACCGTGCGACTCGATCGCCTCGAGCGCGCCGATGTGGGCGTACCCGCGAGCGCCACCGCTGCCGAGCACGACCGCGACCTTCCGATGCTCGCTCCGGACCCTGGCTCACGGCGTCGGCGTCGACTACCGCTCCAACCGGCCCTTGACCATCGCGGAGACGATCTTGCCGTCGGCGCGTCCCGCGATGGCCGCCATCACCGCCTTCATCGCCTGACCCATCTGCGCCGGCTCGGTGAAGCCGCCCTCGGCCAGCGCGTGGTCGACGATGGAGATGATCTCCTGCTCGTCGAGGCCCTTGGGGAGATAGGACTCGAGCACCGCCTTCTCGGCCAGCTCCCGATCGGCCTGCTCGGTTCGACCCGCCGAGCGGAAGGCCTCTGCCGCTTCGTCACGTCGCTTCACCTGGCCCCGCAGCACCGATTCGACCTCGTCGTCGGACAGCTCGTGGGCGTGGTCGCCCGCGACCCGAGCCTCCTTCACCGCGGCGATGGCGGAACGCAGCGTGGTCTTGGTCACCTCGTCGCGGGCCTTCATCGCCGTCGTCAGGTCGGCCTGCAGTCGTTCGGCCAGGGTTGCGGGCGCGGTGTCGGGCACGTTCGGATCGTAGTCTCGGCCCATGGCCGACCCTTCCGACTACGACGAATTCGGGCTGTTCCACGACAACGCCAGCGAAGCCGGCCTCGACTGGTCGGGTCCGCCGGTGGTGGAACGGGTGGCGGTCGAGGTCGAGCCCGGCCGCAGCCTGAGCGCGTTGCGCTGGGGGAGCGCGTCGCCGGAGATCGTCCTGCTCCACGGTGGAGGCCAGAACGCCCACACCTGGGACACGGTTGCGCTCGCCCTCGATCGACCCCTGGTCGCGGTCGATCTCCCGGGCCACGGTCACTCCGACGGCGCCAGCCCCGACCGGCCCCTCGGCCCGCGCTCCTTCGCCCAGGACGTGGCCGTGGTCGTCGAGGCCGTGGCCCCGCAGGCGCGGCTGGTCATCGGCATGTCGTTGGGCGGTCTCACCGCGATCGAGCTCGCCGTGGTGGCTCCGACGCTGGTCCGCAAGCTGCTGCTCGTCGACGTCACCCCCGGCGCCGACCGGGAGAAGGCGTCCGACATCATCGCCTTCCTGTCCGGGCCGGAGTCGTTCGCCTCCTTCGACGAGATCCTCGACCGCACGATCATGTTCAACCCGACCCGCAGCGAGTCGTCGTTGCGGCGCGGCGTTCTGCACAACGCGGTCCAGCAGGCCGACGGTTCGTGGGTGTGGCGCCACCAGCGGTCGGATCATCCCCGCTTCGAGGACGGCGGGGCGGGGGTCGACTTCGCCGCGCTGTGGGACGACCTCGCCGCGCTGGAGATGCCGATCCAGTTGCTGGTCGGCGATCGTTCCCCCGTCGTCGACGATGCCGACAAGGCCGCGTTCGCCGAGCGGCAACCGACCGCCGACATCATCACGGTGGCCGACGCCGGCCACTCGATCCAGGGCGACCAGCCGGTGGAGCTGGCCCGGTTGATCGACCGGTTCCTCACCGATTGACCCCCATGCGCCGAGGACTAGCCGCCGCCCTGCTGGGGATCAGCCTGTGGATCGGTTCCCTCGCCTGGTCGGGCTTCGTCATGACCCGCACCGTGCTCGACCCGGGGCGGTCCCAGGACGTCGCCGAGGCGCTGCTCGACAACGATGCGGTCCGGGCCCAACTGGTGGCCAACATCGCCACCGGCATCGAGTCCGGGCTGCCCGCCGGTGCTCGGGTCGATCGCGCCACGCTCGAGTCCGGCGCCGAGGCCGCGCTCGACTCGCCCGCGGTCAAGACGCTGGTGCTCGATGCGCTGATCCGCACCCACCAGGCCTTCCTCGGCGAGGGAACGGCGCCCGACTCGATCGACGGTGGTGCGTTCGGCGCCGCCGCTCGCCAGTCGGTCGTGGACGCGCACCCCGAGCTCGACGGTCTGTTGCCGGCTGCGCCGTCGTTCGAGGTGCCGTTGCCCACCGATCGCATCCCGAACCTGGGACCGGTGCGCCGAGGCCTGCTCACGGCCGTCCCGATCCTGGCCGGCATCGCCGCCATCGGTGCCGCGCTCGCCCTCCTCGTGACCACCGATCGACCGGGCGTCGTGCGGCGGGCCGGGTTCTGGGCCGTCGGATTGTCAGCGTTCATCCTCGCCGTGGCCTACGGGATCCCGGCCGCGGCACGGCAGGTGGCGCCCGATCAGGCCGAGATCGTGGCTGCACTCATCGGCGCGCTGGCCGCGGCCACGCGCCGCCCGGCTCTGGCTCTGGCGGCCGCCGGCCTGGCCGGGCTGGTGGTCTCGCTGTTCTGGAAGCCGGCATCGCGGTCATCCGACCGCGCCGTGCGCCGACGGCGTGACCTGCCCGTCCCCGGCCGACGTCCTCGCTCGGCCACCACGACGGCCCCGATCCCGATCGTCCCGTCGGCGGGAGGCGCGATCGACACCACGCGTGTGGAGCCGGCACCGAGGACCCGGGAAGACGCCCGCTGGGTCGATGGCGTCGGCTGGGTCCACGACGGCTCGAACGCCATCCCCGACTCGGCGCGATGGATCCCGGGCGTCGGCTACGTGCTCGAGGACGAGTGAGCCGCCGTCAGGCCTGGGCGCGGACGACGTTGAGGAAGCGCTCGACTCCGGCCACGGCCGCCTTCGTGCGGTTGGAGGCGAACACGTCGAAGGCGTGTTGGGCGCCGGGGTACTCGACGTAGACGGCCGGGCTGGCCGACTCCTTGCGGAGCAGGTCGACCATCGACCGGGCCTGCTCGACCGGCACCAGCGAATCGTTGACCCCGTGGAGGAACATGAACGGGACGGCATCGCGGCGGACGTGGGTCATCGTCGACGCCTGCTCGAACACGTCGCGCGCGTTCACGAAGCTGTCCTTCACCACCCGCTGCTCGAGGAACTCGAGGATGTCGGCCCGGCCGCTGCCGTCACGGTTGGTCCAGTCGTAGACGCCGTAGAAGGGGACCGCGGCCCGCACCGAGGTGTCCGCGTCCTCGAAGCCGGGCTGGAACTGGGGGTCGTTGGGGGTGAGGGCGGCGAGGGAGCACAGGTGCCCGCCGGCCGAACCGCCGGTGATCGCCACCCACGCGGGATCGCCGCCGTGGTCGGCGATGTGGTCCTTGACCCAACCGAGGGCTCGCTTGACGTCGACGATGTGGTCGGGCCAGGCGGATCGGGGGCTCAGCCGGTAGGTGATCGACACGCAGACCCAGCCCCGCTCGACGAGGTGGGTCATCAGCGGGTACGCCTGCCCCTCCTTGTCGCCCGTGACCCATGCCCCGCCGTGGACCTGGACCAGCACCGGCGCCTTGGCGTCGACGGGGAGGTCGGGTCGCCTCCACACGTCGAGGGTGGTGCGGCGCCCGTAGTCGTCGTAGGCGATGTGGCCATCGGTCACGTAGCGGGTCCGTGCCCCCGGCGTGGGGACGAGCGGGAGGTCGGTCCGGGCGGGCGTGAGCGGGTTGGACGCCATGCGTGAGCGGTAGTCGGTGCCGAGCTCGTCGGTCAGGGCCAGCTCGACGATGCGCTCCGCGTCGAGCGACTCCCGGTGGATCCGGTAGAGACCGACGGCGGCCGCTCCGGTGAGGGCGAGCCCCAGCTTGCCGGCCGCGGATCGGTGGACCCCCCGTGCCACCCCGACCGCGGCCGACGCGCCGTAGGCCGCCAGGTGCTGCAGGGGCAGCTCCGACGGCGGCAGGCCGAAGGCGAATGACGGGACCGACCCCCAGCCGCTGCGGGCGAAGGACGAGCGGGCGTTGAGCGTGCTGAGGGCGCGGGCTGCGCTCCAGGCCAGGTACTTGGTGCCACGATCCATGACAACAACCTAGGCGTCAGATGCTCGGGCCCGGCTGGGCGCGACCCGCGGCGGTTCGTGGGGCATCTTGGGGTACACGGGTGGCCATGGGGCATCGCCTTCGCCGGCCGCGATGGCGGCGTGGAACCGTTCGAGCAGCGGTTCGATGTTCTGGGGCTGATCGTTCATCTCCGACCACGGATCGCCGACGGCGGCCAGCCGCTCCGCCACCACCGGGATGGTCAGCTCGTTCGGGTCGATGGTGTCGAGCTCGTCCCACCGCGAACGGCGTCGAGACCTGGCCGCCGGGTCGGGGCCGGACGCACCACGCGCCGAACACCGTCTTGTGGGGGGAGTTCTGGTTGAAGTCGACGAACACGCGAGGGCCTCGCTCCTCCTTCCACCACGCCGCGGTGATCAGTTCGGGCCGGCGCCGTTCGAGCTCGCGGGCCACCACCACCGCGGCGGCGCGGACGTCGTAGGAGTCCCACCGGGGCAGGAGCCGCACGTAGACGTGGATCCCGCGGTTGCCCGTCGTCTTCGGGAAGGCGGCGATCCCCAGGTCGTCGAAGAGCCGGTGCAGCTCGTGGGCCGCCTCGCGCAGCATGGCGAAGTCCACTCCGGGACCCGGGTCGAGGTCGATGCGGAGCTCGTCGGTGTGCGCGGGGTCATCGGCCAGCAGGGGCCACGGGTGGAAGCCCAGGCATCCCATGTTGACCGCCCACGCGATGTGGGCGACATCGGCCACCACCATGGCATCGGAGGTGGTGCCGTTCGGTGTCGACATCACCGTGGTCTGCAACCAGCCGGGTGCCCCCTTCGGCACGCGCTTCTGGAAGAACGACTTGCCGTCGGCACCGTCCGGGAAGCGCTGCATGAGGGTGGGACGCCCGCCCATGGTGCGCAGGATGGGCTCGGCCACCCGCAGGTAGTGGTGGACGAGGTCGAGCTTGGTCTCGCCGCGCTCGGAGAAGAACACCTTGTCCGGGCTGGTGATCCGGACCTCGCGGCCGTCGATCTCGAGCACGACCGGCGCGGGCTTCGCCACGGGCGCAGCGTACGGTACGGGGCGATGCAGCGCGTCCACGTCCTCGGCAACCCGGCGGCCCGGGGCGGGACGGGTGACGTCGAGAAGGTCGTTGCCCAGCTGGTGGCCGCCGGCCACGAGGTGCACCTGCTCGAAGCGACCTCGGCCGAAGCCTCCGAGCAGGTCGCGGTCGGAGCCGTCGCCGACGGAGCCCGGCGGCTCGTCGCTGTCGGTGGCGACGGCCTGGTGCGCATCGCCCTGCAAGCGGTGGCGACCACCGAGGTCGTGCTCGGCATCGTCCCGCAGGGGACCGGCAACGACTTCGCCCGGGCACTTGGACTGCTCGACGGCGGGCTGGCCGACCACGTGCGCCGCGCCTTGGAGCCGGGGCGGGCGGTCGACGCCATGCGCACCACGCACGGCTGGGTCGCCAGCGTCGCGACGATGGGCTTCGCCGGCGACGTCACCGCCCGGGCCAACCGGCTGCGCTGGCCGCGTGGCGGGCAGCGCTACACCGTGGCCACCCTGTTGCAGCTGCCCCGGCTCCGCCGTCTGCGGGCCACCCTCGAGGTCGACGGTGAGATCCACGACGCCGACACGACCATGCTCTCGATCGGTAACACCGCCTACTTCGGCGGGGGCATGAAGATCTGTCCCGACGCCACGGCCACCGACGGCCTGCTCCACGTCGTCGTCATCGGTGCCGTCGGACGGGGCACGTTCCTCCGCGTGTTCCCGAAGGTGTTCGGCGGAGGCCACGTCGGTCATCCGGCCGTGCAGGTGTACCGCGGGCGATCGGTGACCGTCACCAGCGACGACGACATCCTGATGTGGGCCGACGGCGACGAGCTCGGCCCCCTCCCCATCACCTGCGAGGCCGTCAGCGGCGCCGTGCAGGTTGCCGGGGTGCGCCCGGTCAGCTCACCAGGGTGAGCCCGCCGTCGATCACCAGCACCTGGCCGGTGGCGTAGCGGTTCCGGAGCAGGGCCAGGGTGGCCTCGGCGCAGTCGTCGGGGGTGGCACTGCGCCCGATCGGGGCCATGGCCGCCACCGCCTCGTGCATCGGACCCCACGACTCGGTCCACGGCGTCTCCACCAGGCCGGGCGCCACGGCGTTGAACCGCACCGGGGCGTGCGACTTGGCCAGCAGCACGGTCATGTGGTTCAGGGCCGCCTTCGACATGGCATAGGCGATCGACGAGCCGACGGGGCGGACGCCGGCGACCGAGGTGATGGTGACCACGTTCCCGTCGCCGGACTGCTTGAGATACGGCAACGCCGCCTTGGTGAGCGCCAGGGTGCCGAAGACGTTCACGTCGAATGTCCGGTGGATGATGTCGTCGGTGAGGGCGTCGAGGTCGCCGTGGGGCACGACCGTGGTCCAGCCCGCGTTGTTCACGAGGATGTCGAGCCGTCCGAACCGGTCGATGGTGGCGCCGAGGAGGGCCTGGCGCTGGTCCTGATCGGCGATGTCGGCCTGCACGTAGATCGACTCGGTGGGCAACGACTCGGCCACCGCCGTGCCGGCCTCGACCGAGGACGACGAGTTGACCACCACCTTGGCGCCCAGCGCGCTGAGCCGTCGGGCGATCTGTTCGCCGATGCCGCTCGATGATCCGGTGATGAGGGCGACGCGGCCCTCGAACTCTGCGTTCTCGTTGCTGGTTGCGGTCATGGCGGTCTGCCTAGCACCCGGTGTCGTTCCGGGACGGCCCTCCTAGCATCGGGGCCATGGACATGGAATACCGCCGCCTCGGACGCTCAGGCCTCAAGGTCAGCGTGCTGTCCTTCGGGAGCTGGGTCACCTTCGGGCCCCAGCTCGACTCCGGACTCGCCGCCGACTGCATGGCCGCGGCATGGGACGCGGGGGTGAACTTCTTCGACAACGCCGAGTCCTACGCCGGCGGCCGGTCCGAGGAGCTCATGGGCGAGGCCCTGCGCAAGAACGGCTGGAACCGGCGCGACTTCGTGGTGTCGTCGAAGTACTACATGGGGATCCACGACGGTCCCAACACCCGCAGCACGTTGAACCGCAAGTACCTGCTCGACGCCATCCCCGCTTCCCTCGAACGCATGGGCCTCGAGCACCTCGACCTCATCTACTGCCACCGGGCCGATCCCGACACCCCGATCGAGGAGACGGTCTGGGCCATGTCCGACGCCATCGAGCGAGGCTGGGCGCTCTACTGGGGTACCTCGGAGTGGACGGCCGACGAGATCCGCGCCGCGTACGACATCGCCGAGCGCCATCACCTGCACAAGCCGGTCATGGAGCAGCCGCAGTACAACATCCTCACCCGGCGCAAGGTCGAGCAGGAGTTCGCTCGCCTCTACGAGGACATCGGCCTCGGGCTGACGATCTGGTCGCCGCTCGCCTCCGGCCTGCTCACCGGCAAGTACGTCGACGGCATCCCCGAGGGCTCGCGTGCCTCGCTCCAGGGCTACGAATGGCTCGGCGCCCGGCTGACCGACGAGCAGGCCAACGCCAAGGTCCGCGCCCTCATCGGCGTCGCCGACGACCTCGACTGCACGCCGGCGCAGCTGGCCATCGCCTGGTGCGCCAAGAACCCGAACGTGTCGTCGATCATCACCGGGGCCAGCCGGGTCGAGCAGGTGGTCGAGAACATGCGGGCCATCGAAGTGGTGCCGAGGATCACCGACAAGGTGATGGAGCGGATCGCGCGCATCGTCTAGGTGGGGCAGACTGCGGCCATGATCGTCGTCTCCGGAACCATCGACCTCGACCCCGCCAACCACGATGCCGTCGTGGCACTCACCGACACCTTGGTGGCCGCCACGCTCCAGGAGGAGGGGTGCATCAGCTACGGCTTCTGGGCCGACCCGTCCGATGCCGGCCGCTTCCGGGTCTTCGAGGAGTGGGACAACGAGACGGCGCTCGACGCCCATGTCAAGACCCCTCACATGGCGACGTTCAACAAGGGTCTGGGCCCGCTCGGCATCACGGGCGTCAGCATCACCAAGTACGTGGTCAGTGAGTCGTCGAAGCTCATGTAGCCGCGGGATCGGGCGCTGACCCGGTGACCGACATCGAGATCCTCGAGTTCGAGCCCGGCGCCGAGGGCCCGGTCGTCGAGGTCATGGAGGAGCTCGCCGACGGCCGCGGTTGGCTCACGCTCGACCCTGCCCTCGACGAACGGTTCCCGCCCCCGCAGCAGTCGCCACTCGGCCGGTTGCTCAGCGGCCGCGGGCCGGCCGTGCCGCGGGCCAACTGGGTCCCGGCCGATCTCGATCGGCGTCGCCCCGAGCCGGTGTCGATCGGCATCCTCCACGCCACCGGCGCCCAGTCGATCGAGCGCCTGGCCGAGAAGGGCATCGACTTGCCGGAGCGTTGGCGGGTGGCCGCCGATCACGCCAAGCGCGGCCTCGTCGTCTGGGTGCCCATTGACATCCCGCACCTCGATGTCCTGCGCTGGACGTGCACGGCAGCCCGTGGCCTCACCCGGGTACCGCTCGAGTCGGGTTGGCGGGTGGCGGTGCACCGCCGGTCGTGACGGGCCGGCTCAGCCCCAGAAGTCCATCGTGGTCCACAGCTCCCCGGTGCTGTCGACGGCGCAGGCGATGGTGACGTGCGTGACGGCGGCGTCGAGGATGTGCGCCCGGTGCCCGGACGAGGCCATGAAGGCGTCGAACACCGAGCGATCGTTGCCCGTGGTACGCCCGACGTTCTCGGTGGCGCGCGTCGCCTCGGGGTGGATGGAGAAGATGCGGTCGCCGTAGTCCGGGTTGTGGGACAGGTCGCGCACCGCCGCCATGTGGTTGGTCCAGTCGGCGGCCACGGAGTAGATGGCGCCGTCGGCGGCGAGGGCGGGCAGGCCCGACGCGGCCCGGGTCTGGTTCGTCCAACCGAGCAGGTCCGATTCGCACCCGGCGTTCGGAGACGGAGACGGAGCGGGAGCGGGCGCTGGGGCAGGGGCTGGCGCTGGGGCTGGAGCTGGGGCTGGCGCTGGGGCTGGGGCTGGGGCGGGGGCGGGGGCAGCGCGGGCGGGAGCCGGGGGAGCGGGAGGGGCAAGGCGGGCGCAGGGGGCGGGGGCGACGTGGTACTCGTCGTGCTGGTCGTGCTCGTGGTGCTGGTGGTGGTCGTGGGCAGGTCGGTCTTCGCCGGTGCGGGGGCCGACGCCCCCACGACGAAGCCGGCCGTTGTCGGCGGCAGCGACACCGAGCGGGCCAGCTCCACGGACCCCACGCGGTCGGTCCCCGTCGCCCCGCCGGCGGCGCCGGCGACGATCGCGACGGCGGCGATGAATCCGCCCAGGGCGAGTCCGAGTTGGAAGCGGGGGTGGGCGGGCATCGGGAGCACCTCTCGGGAGCCGGTTGCGGAGTCCGCCGGTTCTTCCGACTCGTGGCGCCGATTCCCTGCCCAAAAACCCACGAATCGTGGTTGCTCGCTCACGCTCCGGGGTGCAAAAGGGATGATTCGGAACGAACCGGGGCGCCGTGTCGTTTGCCCCCCGGCGCGTCGCTGGGGAGACTCTCCGCGTGACCGTCGATCCCCAGTACGCCACCTTCGCCGAGATGATGGCGCTCGAGCCCCACGGCCCGGACACGTTCGTCGGGATCGGGCCCCGCTATCCCTGGGGCGGGCTCTACGGCGGGCAGATCGTGGCCCAGGCGCTGCGGGCGGCCGGCCTCACCGTCGACGCGGGGATGCTCCCGCACTCGCTGCACGCCTACTTCATCCGTCGGGGCGACGACACCCAGCCCATCCGCTTCGAGGTCGATCGCATCCGCAACGGGCGGTCCTTCATCACCCGCCGGGTGGTCGCCCGGCAGCCCATCGGCGCCATCTTCAACCTGGCCGCATCGTTCCAGGTGGCCGAGGCCGAGGCCGACGTGCAGGCCGTGGAACTCGATCGTGGCGCCGGCTCAGCTGACGACCACCCCTCCGACGGGTGGAGCCACGTGTTCGACCGCCGCACGGTCGGCGACTGGCGCGGCGCCGAGGCCGGGGGACGGGCCCAGGCGTGGATGCGCATGCGAGAGCCGGTGGGCGACGACCCCCTGGTGCAGGCCTGCGCGTTCGCCTACCTGTCGGATGACCTGCCCACGGAGGGAGCCATCTCCCTGCACCCCGACCGGTCGGACCTGCAGACCGATGGCGACTTCGAACACACCTTCATGAACGCCAGCCTCGACCACGCCATCTGGTTCCACCGACCGGCCGATCCCTCGGCCTGGCATCTCCACGAGCTTCGCGGCCACAACCTCACCGGCGCTCGCGGCCTCACGCTGGGCGAGATCATGACGGCCGACGGCAGGCACGTGGCCACCATCGCCCAGGAGGTCCTGGTCCGCCGGGCCCGGCGGTGAACGCTCAGCGGGCGCCGCGGACCAGGCGTCCGGGCAGGGCGCCGGTGGCCTCGCCGTCGGCATAGGTCTCGATGCCGGCCACGAACGTGTGCCGGTACCCCGACGCCCGCTGCAACACCCGGCGGCCGCCGGCGGGCAGGTCGTGGTGCATCTCGGGCCGGGCGATCGACAGGCGGTCGAAGTCGATGACGTTGACGTCGGCCCGCATCCCCGGGGCCAGCACGCCCCGGTCGCCGAGACCGACCGTCCTCGCCGTCTCCCGGGTGTGCTGGTTCACCAACCACTCGAGGTCGAACAACCCACCCCGGGTCCGATCCCGGCCCCAGTGGGTGAGCAGGAAGGTGGGGAAGCTGCCGTCGCAGATGGTCCCGACGTGCGCGCCACCGTCGGAGAGGCCGGGCACGGTGTTGGGGTGGGCGAGCATCTCGCGGGTGGCGTCCAGGTTGCCGTCGGCGTAGTTCAGGAACGGCACGTAGAACATGGCGGCGCCGGCGTCGCCGATCATGAAGTCGTACGCCCACTCCTCCGGGGTCACACCTGCCCGGGCGGCACGGCCGGTCACCGCGTCGGCGACGTCGGGCTCGTAGTCGGGTGGGTCGCGCAACGGGAAGAGGCGGTCGAACATGCCGATGAGACCGCCACCGAGCTTGCCCCGCTCCTTCTCCCCGGCGTGGGCCTCCAGCACGCGACGCCTGAACTCGGCGTCGGCCATCGCCGCGGCCTGCTCGGCCGACGGACGCCCGGCGATCTCACGCCAGACGGGGTTGGTCATGAACGGGTTGAGCGTGCAGTCGAGGCCGAGCAGGAGCCCCACCGCGCGCGGGGCCACCTGCGCCCGCATGGTGAGGCCGTCGGCATTGGCGGCCGCCAGCCGGTCGAGCAGCACCCGGAACTGATCGGGAGCGAGCGGGCTCTGGGCCAGCGAGAACGACAGGGGCCGTCCCGACGCCCGCATCATCTCGAGCAGCGTCTCGAACTCGTGGTCGACATCGACGAAGTCGCCGACCATCTGCAACACACCCGTGCCGGTGGCGCCGACCGCTTCGGCGATCCCCACCAACTCCGCTCGTTCGGCGGTGAGGGTGGGCGTGAACTCGCCCGTGCTGGTGCGGTGGTTCCGCGTCCGCGAGGTGGTGAACCCGAGCGCCCCTGCCGTGATCCCCTCGGCGGCGATGCGCCCCATCTCGGCGATCTCCTCGGGGGTGGCGGCCTCCTCGTGATGCGACCCGCGCTCGCCCATGACGTGGAGGCGGAGGGCCGCGTGCGGCACCTGGGCGGCGACGTCGAGGTCGTGGGGCCGGGCGTCCACGGCGTCGAGGAACCCGCCGAAATCGGTCCAGTCCCAGGCCAGGCCCTCAGCCAGGGCGGCGCCGGGGATGTCCTCGACCCCCTCCATGAGCTGGATGAGGCGTTCGTGGTCGGCGGGGCGCACCGGGGCGAAGCCGACGCCGCAGTTCCCCATCACGACCGTGGTGACCCCGTGCCATGAGGATGGTTGCAGCCGTTCGTCCCAGGTGGCCTGGCCGTCGTAGTGGCAGTGGATGTCGACGAACCCGGGAGTGACCAGGGCGCCGTCGGCGTCGATCTCCCGGGTGCCCCGGCCGGAAGCGTGACCCACCTCGGTGATGACGCCGTCGGTGACGGCGACGTCGGCGGTACGGCGCGGTCCGCCGGTGCCGTCGATGACGGTTCCGGCCCGGATGACGAGGTCGTGGTCAGCCATGGATGCTCCTAGTCGACGAGGCACTGGTAGACGGTGGCGTGCAGCTGCCGTCGGATCGGGTAGGTCGACGACGGGGTCAGTTGGGTCATCATGATGAACACCAGCTCCTCGAGTGGATCGATCCGGAACACCGTCGACGCCGCCCCGCCCCAACCGAAGTCGCCGAAGGAGCCCAGCGCGCCGTTCTGCGCCGGCGACTGGTTCACGCTGAACCCGAGCCCGAAGCCCAAGCCCTCCATGATCCCCTCGGCGAACCCTTGCTGATCCATGTCGTTGAGGGTCTTGCCCCCGGGGAGGTGGTTGCTGGTCATGAAATCGACGGTGCGGTTCGACAGGAGCCGTTCGCCGTCGAGCTCGCCACCGTTCACCAGCATCTGGGTGAAGCGGTGGTAGTCGGCCATCGTCGACACCAGCCCGCCGCCGCCGGCGAGCATCGACGGCGGCTCGAGGAAGATCGACCGATCCCACTTGTCCCACAGCGTGGTCGTGCCGGCGAGGTGGAGGTAGTTCGACGTGAACCGGTCGCGGCGGTCGTCGCCCTCGACCCAGAACGCGGTGTCGGTCATGCCCAGCGGGTCGAAGATCCGCTGGGCGAAGAACGCGTCGAGGGTCTGCCCCGAGATGGCCTCCACGATGGCGCCGCACACGTCGGTGCTCATCGAGTAGCACCACTTGGTGCCGGGCGAGAACTGCAGCGGCAGGGTCGCCAGCACCTCCATCTCCTCGGTGAGCGACCGCGACGACGGCAGGAAGCCACCCATCCCGTGCTGGCGGTAGATGGCATCGACGGCGTGCTGGTTCTGGAACTCGTAGGTGAGACCGGAGGTGTGGGTGAGCACGTCGTGGACGGTCATCTCCCGGTCGGGTTCGCGGGTGGTGTAGTTGACCTCGTTGCCGCTGACGAAGAGGCGTGTCTCGGCGAAGGCGGGGAGGAACCGCGACACGGGGTCCTCGAGCAGGACCTTGCCCTCCTCGTAGAGCATCATCAGCGCCACGCTGGTGACGGGCTTGGTCATGGAGTAGATGCGGAAGATGGCATCGTCCCGGATCGGCCGGCCGTCGTCGAGGTCGGCGTGTCCGTAGACGTCGTGATGGACGATCTCGCCCCGGCGGGCGAGGAGGAACTGCACGCAGGGGAACCGGCCGGAGTCGACGTAGTCGTGGGTGACCGTGTCGATGCGGGCGAGCCGGGCCGGGTCGACGCCCACCTCGGTCGGATCGACGGTGGGCGAGAGGGCCTTGGCGGGACGGTCCGGCATCGTGGTCGACCATACGGGCCGCACCCTCGCTTGACCAGTGGGTCAGTCGGCGACTTCGATGAGCCGATGACCACAGCCGAAGCCACCACCGATGCAGAGCGGGTCGCCACCCTCGTCGACGAGGTGCTCGCCGAGCACGATCCGAAGACCACCGACAAGGTGACCTTCCGGGGCGCGCTCTACGACGCCGGCCTGGCGTGGATCCACTTCCCGGAGGGCTGGGGCGGGCTCGGCCTTCCCCCCACCCTGCAGAAGGTGGTCGACGACAAGTTGCGCAAGGCCGGCGCCCCCAGCATCGACGCCACCCAGTTCTTCGGCATCGCCCTGGCTGGTCCCACCGTGGTGAGCCACGGTTCCGACGACCTCAAGTCGCGGACGCTGCGCCGCATGTACACGGGCGAGGACCCGTGGTGTCAGCTGTTCTCCGAGCCCGGTGCCGGCTCCGACCTGGCCGGCCTCGCCACCCGCGCCGTGCGCGACGGCGACGAGTGGATCGTCAACGGTCAGAAGGTGTGGAACACCATGGCCCACCTCGCCGACAAGGGGATGCTGGTGGCCCGCACCGATCCCGACGCGCCCAAGCACCGCGGCCTCACGTATTTCATGGTCGACATGCACGCCCCCGGCGTCGACGTCCGTCCGCTGCGCCAGATCACCGGCGAGGCCGAGTTCAACGAGGTGTATCTCACCGACGTGCGCATCCCCGACGCCGATCGCATCGGCGACGTCGGCGACGGGTGGCGGGTCGCCATGACCACGCTCATGAACGAGCGCACCTCCATCGGTGGCGGCGGTGGCGGTGGACCCCGTCCCGCGGGGTCCGGCCCCATCGCCGAGGCGGTTCGCATCTGGCGCGACGAGCTCACCGACCACGAGCGCGGACCCGCCACGCGTGACCACCTCATGGACCTGTGGATCCGGGCCGAGGTCCTGCGGCTCACGAACATCCGGGCCAGTCAGAACCGCAAGGCCGGCAACCCGGGGCCCGAATCCTCGATCGCCAAGCTCGCCATCGCCCTCATCAACAAGGACATCTACGAGTTCTGCGTCAACATGCAGGGTCCGCGGGGTCAGGTCGGATTCGACTTCGAGATGCGCCGGGCCGACGCCGTCGGCCTCGAGGGCCCCCCGGGCGCGTCCCGGAAGATGTTCCTGCGCTCCCGGGCCAACTCCATCGAGGGCGGCACATCGGAGATCATGAAGAACATCCTCGGCGAGCGTGTGCTCGGTCTGCCCGGCGAACCCCGGACCGACAAGGACGTCCCCTGGAAGGACGTCCCCCGCTGATCAGCGACCCCTGAACTCGGGGGGTCGCTTCTCGAGGAAGGCCTGGACCCCCTCGCGGTGGTCCTCGGTGCGGAACAGCTCGGCCAACGTCGAGCTGACCCACGACCCCAACTCGTGCCAATCCGGATCGAGCGCCCGGCGCAACCCGCGCTTGAGGGCCTGTACGGCCAGTGGGGGACGGGCCGCGATCTCCTGAGCCAGCGCCGTCGCCACCGGCAGCAGATCCTCGTGCGGCACCACCGAGCTGACCAGGCCCACCCGCTCGGCGCGCTCGGCATCGATGACAGCCCCGGTGAACAGCAGCATCGCTGCCGTCTCCCGGCCCACGAGTTGCGCCAGGCGTCCCAGCCCGGCCACGTCGGAGACCAGGCCCCGGAGCACGAACAGCTCCCCGAACTTGGCGCGCTGGGAGGCGATGCGGATGTCGGCCAGCAGCGCCAGTTCCATGCCCCACCCCACCGCGGCACCGTTCACCGCCGCGATGACCGGCACGTCGGTGTGCAGCAGGGCATCGGCCGCCGGCGTCAGCCGCGGTGTCCGGGCCAGTCGGTCCGACGTGGCCTCGCCCGCCGCCACCATCACCTGCTTCACGTCGTCGCCCGAACAGAAGGCAGGGTCGGCGCCCGTGATCACCAGGCACCGCGCCGTCGTCTCCCGCACGGCGGCCTCCAGCGCCGCGTACAGCTCGAAGGTCAAGGCGTTGCGGGCGTCGGGACGGTCGAGGGTCAGGATCTCGACGTCGCCGTGACGTTCGATGCGGAGTCCCGTGTCAGCCATGTCGGCACGCTAGCCAGCGCGAGCCCGATGAAACTTGACCGGACGGTCAACTATGGTCCGCGCCATGGCACTGCGACTCGACGAGATCGATCTCTCCGACCCCACGTTCTGGTCCCGACCGTGGACCGAACGGGACGCCGCCTTCGATCTCCTGCGTACCGAGGAACCGATCAGGTTCTTCGAGGAACCCGACCTCGAGATCTTTCCCCAGGGACCCGGCTACTTCGCCCTGACCCGCCACGCCGACGTGGTCGAGGCCAGTCGCCGGGCGGACCTTTTCTGCTCGGGCCGGGGCGGATCGAACATCGGCGACGTCCCCGACGAGTTCCTCGAGTTCCTCGGCTCGATCATCAACATGGACGACCCTCGCCACGCCCGCCAGCGCAAGATCGTGTCCCGCGGCTTCACGCCGCGCGTGCTCGATCGGCTCAAGGCCGACGTCGAGCGGGCCGCGGTCGAGATCGTCGACGGCATCATCGACAAGGGCGAGTGCGACTTCGTCACCGAGGTCGCCGCCCTCCTCCCGTTGCGGATCATCCTCGACCTGCTCGGCATCCCCCGCTCGCAGGAGCAGTTCATCTTCGACCGCACCAACATCATCCTCGGCCTCGGTGACGAGGAGTACGTGCCCAACCAGGACGATCCCTACGCCATCCAGGCTGCCCTGGTGACCGCCGGTATGGAGCTGATCCAGCTCGTGTCGGAGCTGGGTGAGGAGCGCCGGAAGAACCCCGGCCACGATGTGATCTCGCAGCTGGTCAACGCCCAGTCCGAGGGCGACGAGGTGCTCACCGATGCCGAGCTGGGATCGTTCTTCGTGCTCCTCGTCGTCGCGGGCAACGAGACCACCCGCAACGCCATCGCCCACGGCCTGCACTGGATGACCCAGAACCCGGCGCAGAAGAAGATCTGGTGGGACGACTTCGAGGCCGTGGCGCCGGTCGCGGTCGAGGAGATCGTCCGCTACGCGTCGCCGGTCATCCACTTCCGGCGCACCTGCACCACCGACGGCACGATGCTCGGCGGTCGGGAGTTCAGCGAGGGCGAGAAGGTGGTGCTCTGGTACAACGCCGCCAACCGAGACCCGTCGGTGTTCGACCACCCGCACGAGCTGGACTTCACCCGCGACAAGGAAACGCTGGCCAAACACGTCGGCTTCGGTGGCCCCGGCCCCCACTTCTGCCTCGGCGCCCACCTCGCCCGGCGGGAGATCACGCTGATGTTCCGCGAGCTGTACCAGCGCGTGCCCGACATCCGCACCGTCGGCGAGCCCGACCGGCTGCAGTCCAACTTCATCAACGGCATCAAGCACCTGCGGGCCGAGTTCACGCCGGGCGGCTCCGAGTGACCGAGCCCGACTTCGAGCGCTACGACGAAGACCTGGCCACCAGCATCCTCCACTCCGGCAGCATGCTCGACGGCGGGTTGCCGGGGTACCTGGGCATCCGGCACACCGACGTCGGGCCGGGCCGGCTGGTGGCCGAGATCGCGGTGCGCGACGAGCTGCTGAACCCGTTCGGCTCGGCGCACGGTGGCGTCATGTCCGGTCTGGTCGACCACGTCCTCGGTGCCGTGTTGTACCCCGTCATCGAGCGAGGCCAGTGGGCGGCCACCACCGAGTTCAAGCTCAACCTCCTCCGCCCCGTGCGCGAGGGCACGATGGTGGCCACTGCCACCATCATCTCGATGACCAAGCGCACCGCGGTGGTGCGCATCGACGTCACCAACGACGGACGGTTGGCCGCCGCCGCCCAGGGCACGGTGTCGATCCAGGATCCGCGGTGACCGTCACGGCTCCGGCATACCCGTGGCCATGAGCTCCTGGAACGACATCGAGTCCGCCGCGCCCGATCTCGCCCGTCGGGTGCAGCAGCGCTTCGACGCCACGCGCCACAAGACCCTGGCCACCGTGCGTCGCGATGGCTCCCCCCGCATCAGCGGCACCGAGGTGGTCTTCGCCGACGGCGGCGTGTGGCTCGGGTCGATGTCCGGCGCCCGCAAGGCGCGCGACCTGCAGCGCGACGGTCGGTGTGCGCTGCATTCCGCCCCGGTCGACGAGGAGTTGACCGAGGGCGACGCCAAGCTGGCCGGGGTGGCAACCGAGGTCACCGACCTCGACCAGCTCAGCCGGGTGTGGCCGGAGTGGCAGGAAGAGCACGCCGGCTCCGGATCTCACGCCTTTCGCATCGACGTCACCGAGGTGGTGCTCACCACCGTTGCCGACGACGAGCTGGTGATCCAGAGCTGGACACCGACGGCCGGAGTCCAGGAGCGGCGGCGCTGACCGTGGCCCGCACGCTCAGCGGGCCAGTGCCGCCATGCGTCCGAAGTTGGTGAGGGCGTCGGCCCGGCGGTGGTCCGGGTCGAGCTCGGCGTAGGCGGTGTCGACGTTGACGGCCAGCCGCTCGGACTCCCCCAGGTCGGCCCAGGGGCCGAGATCGATGTCGGCGATCGTCTCGTCCACCGACATCCCCGACGCCTGCCGGGGCCGTACCTCGTCGAGCAGCCACGTGAGGTAGTCCCGCAGCGTCCGCACGTCGTCGGCGGTGGCGAGCGGTCCGTGGCCGGGCACGATCCTCGACCACCCGGCGTCGATGATGCGGTTGCACGCCGAGATCCAGTTCTCGAACGGGCCCGCCCACACCACCGGGGTGCCGCCGTTGAAGAGGATGTCGCCGGTGAAGACCGTGTCGCGGCCCGGGAGCTCGACCAGCACGTCGCCGGCGGTGTGGGCCGGGCCGACCTCCACCAGGTCGATGTCGAGACCCTGGGCACCCACCGAGATCCGCAACGACCCGGTGAAGGTGCGGGTCGGGGGCGCGGGAACCACCTCGTCGAATCGGAACGAGCCGAAGATGCGCTCGACGTAGTCGCCCACCGCCCCGAGTTCGGGGGCAGCGGCCAGCATGCCGGCGAGCATCGACGCCGGGACCTCGTCCATCTCGCGGGCCGACGCCTCCGACGCGATGATCTCGCGGGCATCGACGGCGGCGTTGCCGTAGCAGTGGTCGCCGTTGGCATGGGTGTTCACGATGGTGGAGATGGGCGCCGGTCCGGTGATCGCCGTCATGGCAGCGAGCATCTCGCGGGTCAGGGTCATGTCGAAGAGGGTGTCGACCAGCAGCGAGTCGTTTCCGTCGCTGACGAGACCGGCGTTGCTCCAGCCCCAACCGCCGTCGGGTTGGAGGTACGCCCACACCCCGTCGCCGACCTCGACCAGCCCCTTCACGTACTGCTGCGCCATGGGGTGGAAGGTAACCGACGTGCCGCGTCGGCAGGCAGACTCGGTGCCATGGAACTCCACGTCATGGCCTCGGGCCGCAAGCTGACCGACGTCCAGGCCTTCGCCACCCGGGTCGAATCCGCCGGCCTGGACGGCATGGTCTTCGTCGAGTCGGGCCGCACCGCCTACCTCTCCGTCGCCGCGGCCGCGCTGGCGGCACCGTCGCTGCAGTACTCCACCGGCATCGCGGTGGCGTTCCCCCGCAGCCCGATGATCACGGCGAAGGTGGCGTGGGAGCTCCAGGACGTCACCGATGGCAAGTTCCGCCTCGGCCTCGGCACCCAGGTCCGAGCCCACATCGAGCGTCGCTACGGCGTGGACTACGACCCGCCCGGGCCGCGCATCCGGGAGTACATCCAGGCGGTGAAGCACATCTTCCCCGCGTTCCGGGGCGAGTCGCCCCTCGCGTTCGACGGCGAGTACCACGAGCTCTCGCTGCTTCCGGACATGTGGTCGCCGGGGCCCATCGGCCCACCCGACCCGCCGGTGGACGTGGCGGCCGTGGGGCCATGGATGGTGCGCATGGCCGGCGCCGTCGCCGACGGCGTCCACGTCCACCCGTTCCACTCCCGCCGCTATCTCGACGAACGGCTGCTGCCCGGCCTGCACAGCGGCGCCGACGACGCCGGCCGATCGGCCAACGACCTCGTCCTCAGCGTGCCCGTCTTCACCATCGTGGGCGACTCCGAGGAGGAGCGCGCCCGGTGGCGGGACCGGGCCCGGTTCCAGATCGCCTTCTACGGATCAACGCGCAACTACGCCTTCATGTTCGACATGCTGGGCTTCGAGGGCACGTCGGCGGCCCTGAACCAGCGCCTCAAGGCCGGCGATCTCGCGGGCATGGCGGCGCTGATCACCGACGACATGCTCGAGCACTTCGCGGTCGAGGCCACGTGGGCCGAGCTCGCGCCCCGGCTACACGACAAGTACGACGGTGTCGCCGACCGCCTCGTCCTCTACTTCGCCGAGGAGATGCACGGCGCCGACCCGGCGTCGCTCGACCGTTTCGGGGTGGTGGCCGACGAGCTGAGGTGACGGAGGCGATTCGAGGTTCTGGACCGGCCGAGTCGGGGTACGTGTCTGGCCAGCCGCTTTCCCCCAGGCTCCCTGCTTCCCCGGAGGTCCGAAATGTCCACTCGATCGATTCTCTACGCCGGTCTCGCATCGCTCTTGCTCGTCGCCCTCGGCGCCGTGATGCAGGAGGCGTCCATGGTCGTCGGCGGTCTGGTCAGCACGACGGTGGCTGCGCTCCTGATCGCGATCAAGACTGACGAGACCACTCGCCCGATGCACCAGATCCTCCTCCAGGACGAAGCCCCGCGCCTGCGCTGAGTCGCGGCGGGATCACCGGCTCCGGAGCACCAGCGGCAGGACGGGCCCGGCGCCGGCCTCGGTCAGCAGGTGCGCGGCCACGGTGATGGTCCAGCGGGAGTCGCATTCGTCGTCGACCAGCAGGACCGGGCCGTCGATGATGGGCTGCCCCGGCAGTGCGCCGGCGTCGATCGTGAGGCTGCCCCACACGTTGGCGACCTGATGCGCCGAGTTGGCCTGGTCGGCCTGGAAGCCGGTGCTGGCCCCATCGTGGGGCGCCACCCGCACCAGCGCCGGGTGCACCGGGAGCCGGCCGAGCTGGCCCAGTCCGTCGGTGAGCCGGTCGAGGATGCCTTGGCGCCGTCGTGACGGCACCGGGCAGATCCACGTCGGGCGGTCGTTCCAGTCCCACCGCTTCAACACCCCCGCCACGGCGCGGATCATGTCGGTGTGCAGGAGGCGCTCACCGGCCAGCACCTCGTCGATGACCGGGCCCCAGCCACCGTCGCCCACCCGGCACAGCGCCCGACCCCAACGAGCCTGGGCCTCGGGGGCGATCCGACCCCGCGGCTCGTCGAGACCCGACGGCCACTGCTTGCGAGGCTCGATGCCGACGTCGCCGGCCCGCAGGTGCCGGCCGGCCTCGGCCACCAGCTCCGGATCCAGCACCGCGCGGTCGGTGGTGTCGGCGGTGCCAGCAGTTCCGAGGCAGCGGTCGCAGCGGCCGCAGTCGTCGGCTTCGGGGTCGTCGAGGGCCTCGCGCAGGAACCGCAGCCGGCAGCCGGGCCGGTCGGCGAACGCCAGCATCTGCTCGGACTCGTCCCGGCGGAGGGCCCGCAGACGCTCGGCCTTGTCCCGGTCGTAGCGCCAGCCGGTGTCGGTCAGGAGGTATCCGCCCTTCACGGGGCGGATGGCGCCGTCGACCTCGAGGATCTTCAGCAGTGTCTGGAGCCGGGACCGACCCAGGTTCACGACCGCCTCCAGCGCCGGCACCGACGTGGGCCGGGTGGGGGAGAGTTGGAGCAGCACCTCGTCGCAGGTCGACTCCGCTGGGAGGCTGACCTGTTCGAACCAGCGCCAGATGGCGGCGTCCTCGACCGGCCGGGGCAGGGCGATGACCTCGGCCCGTTCGAGGGCCCGGCCGGCGCGGCCGATCTGCTGGTAGTACGCCACCGGCGTGGGCGGCAGACCGAGGTGGATGCAGAACGCCAGGTCGCCCTTGTCGAAGCCCATGCCCAGCGCCGAGGTGGCGACCAGCGCCTTGCGGCGGTTGGCCCGCAGCTCGTCCTCGAGCACCAGCCGCCGCTCGGGCTCGGTGGCGCCGGTGTAGGCCTCGACGTCGTGGCCCCGCTTCCTGAGCCAGGCGGCCGTCTCGGCGGCCTGGTCCTGGGTGAGGCAGTAGATGATGCCCGAGCCGGGGATCTCGTCGAGGTGCTCGCCGACCCAGGCCAGCCGGTGGGCGTCGTCGGGCAGGTCGACCACGGACAGGTGCAGCGCGGCACGGTCCAGCGAGGTGCGCAGCACCAGGGTGTCGGCACCGAGCTGGGAGGCGACGTCGTCGGTGACCCGCTGGTTGGCGGTGGCGGTCGTGGCCAGCACCGGTGTCCAGTCCGGGAGCTCGTCGAGAAGGTGGCGCAGCCGCAGGTAGTCGGGGCGGAAGTCGTGGCCCCAATCGGAGATGCAGTGGGCCTCGTCGCACACCAACGCCATGGGTCGGGAGCGCAGGAGGTCGAAGACGCGGTCGCGGAAGCCCGCGTTGGCCAGCCGTTCGGGCGAGATCAGCAGCAGGTCGACGTCGTCGAGCCGTGTCCTCTCCTCGATCTGGTCCCATTCGTCGGTGTTCGACGAGTTGATGGTCTCGGCCGCCAGGCCGAGCCGGCGGGCGGCTGCGACCTGGTCGCGCATCAGGGCGAGCAGTGGCGAGACGACCACGGTGGGTCCCCAGCCCCGGTCGCGGAGCATGCGGGTGGCGGAGAAGTAGACGGCGGACTTGCCGAAGCCGGTGCGGGCCACGAGCAGCGTGCGCCGGCCCTCGGCCACCACGGCGGTGACGGCGGCGAGCTGCTCCGGCCGCGGCACCGCCTCGGGGCCGGCGAGGGCCCGGACGTGGACGGCCAGCTCCGACTCGACATCGGCCGCGGTGGGCCGGGGCGGGGCGCCGGTGGCGCTGGCGGTGGAGGGACTCACCCCGACGACGCTACCGATCGGTACTGACAGCGCCGTCGGGATCGGGGACCTTCGCCCCTTGCTGGGGTCGGGCCGTCGGCGTACCAAGGAGATGATGGGTTCCACCCGGTTGCACGTCGGGTTGCTCGCGCCACCGTGGGTGGCGATACCTCCGCCCGTGTACGGCGGCACCGAACTGGTGCTCGACCATCTCGCCCGCGGGCTGGTCGCCGCCGGCCATCGCGTCACGCTCTTCACCACCGGCGACTCGACGTGTCCGGTCGACCGGCGCTGGATCCACCGTCGAGCGGTCGGGACCACGGGCGCCATCACCAGCGAACTCGCCCAGGTGGAGGTCGGCTACCGACAGCTGGCTGGCTGCGACGTCATCCACGACCACACCCTGCTCGGACCCCTGTGGGCGCTCACGACCGGCGTGGCCATCGACACCCCGGTGGTGACCACTGCGCACGGCGAGTTCACGCCCGAGCTCACCGATCTGTACGCCACCATCGGTGATCGGGTTTCGGTGGTCGCCATCTCCCGCCACCAGGCCAGCACCGCGCCCACGGTGCCCATCGCCAAGGTGATCCACCACGGGATCGACCTCGATGCCTATCCGCTCGGCGCCGGCGACGGCGGCTACGTGTTGTTCCTCGGCCGCATGCACCCGAACAAGGGCGTCCACCGGGCCATCCGCGTGGCCCGGGCCGCGGGCCGCAAGCTGCGCATCGCGGCCAAGATGTGGGAACCGCTCGAGCGCCGCTACTTCGCCGAAGTCGTCGAGCCGCTCCTCGGGCCCGACGCCGTGTACCTCGGCCAGGTCGGCGGTCGCGAGAAGGCGGACCTCCTCGGTGGAGCCGAGGCCCTCCTGAACCCGATCCGGTGGCCGGAACCCTTCGGCCTGGTGATGATCGAGGCCCTGGCCGCCGGGACGCCGGTGCTCACCTTCGCCGAGGGGGCGGCGCCCGAGATCGTCGACGACGGGATCACCGGCTTCATCTGCGGGGACGAGGCCGACATGGTGACCCAGCTCGGCCGTGTCTCCACCATCGATCGCGCCGACTGCCGGCGGGCCGTGGAGGACCGGTTCTCGACCCAGCGCATGGTCAGCGACCACGTCGCCCTCTACCAGCGGCTCCAGCGAACCGACCGGCGTGAGATCGACCTGCGGGAACGTCGTCTCACGTCGTGAGCGACCAGGGCTGGATCCTCGATGTCGGGCCGGTGGCCGACGACCGCCTGCACCGGGTCAAGGCCAGCCTGCTGGCGCTGAGCAACGGCTCGATGTCCGTCATCGGTGACCTGGGCAGCGAGGAGGACAGCGCGACGCGGCTGGTCCTCGTCGCCGGTTCCTACGGCGCCGGAGCCGATGGTCTCGTCCGCCCGCTCCCCGGCCCGGTCTGGACCAGCCTCGGCGACGACTTCGCCGGTGCCGGCCACTGCTGGGCCCTCGACCTGCGGAGCGGCGTGCTCACCGCGACACCGGTCGGCGACGGGATCGGCACCGTGCGGTTCGTGTCGCTGGTCCGACCCGAGATCGGGTGCCTTCGAGCCGAGCGCGGTGGACCGGCGTCGTGGCCCGACCCGCTGTCCGAACCCCGAGCGCCGGAATCGCTCCGTGCCAGCTATGAGTGGCACGCCGGACGCGATGGCTCCGATGCATGGGCGGAGACGACCTCGGACCGGGCGACGGTGGTCGCCACCGCCTGCGAACGCACGTGGTCGTCACCCGACGGCGATGGAGTCGAGCGGATCGTCGACGTTCGCGTCGACGGGGACGGCCGCCGAGCCGCCGCCGAGCAGTCGTTGGCCGACGCCTGCGCCATCGGGTTCGACCGGCTGTTGCACGAGCACCGGGCCGCCTGGGACGAGCGGTGGGCCGACGCCGACATCGAGATCGACGGCGACCCCGATGCCCAGCTCGCCGTCCGCTTCGCCCTGTTCCACCTGCTGTCGAGCGCGTCGACCTCCGGCGAGGCCGAGGTCGGGGCACGCGGCCTCACCGGCCTCGCCTACGCCGGCCATGTCTTCTGGGACACCGACGTGTTCGTGCTCCCGACACTGGCCGCCGCCCTCCCCGCCGCGGCCCGCGCCGTGCTCGAGTACCGGATCCGGCGGCTGCCGGCCGCTCGCCGGATCGCCGCCGCCCTCGGCCTGCCCGGCGCACGGTTCCCGTGGGAGTCGGCCGAGGAGGGGGTCGACGTGACCCCGACCTCCGCCCGCGACATCGAGGGGCGGATCGTGCCGATCCGGACCGGCCGCACGAGGAGCACATCAACAGCGACGTCGCCTGGGCCCTGCTCCGCTACGTGGACTGGACGGGGGATCGCGCCGTCCTCGACGGGCCGGGCCGAGGCCTCGTCACCGAGACCGCGGCGTACTGGGCGGCGCGGGTCCGCACCGACTCCGCCGGCCGGGGCCACGTCTACGGCGTGATCGGCCCCGACGAGTACCACGAGGTGGTCGACGACAACGCCTTCACCAATGTCATGGTCCGCTGGCACCTGCGGCACGCGGCTGGGCTGCTGACCGCGGATGGTGATCGCGACGGCGCGGCCCGGTTCCGGTCCATCGCCGATTCCCTGGTCGACGGATTCGATCCGACCACGAGACGCCACGAGCAGTTCGCCGGCTTCTCGTCGCTCGAGCCGCTGCTGATCGGCGACGTCGCCTCTCCGCCGGTGGCGGCCGACATGCTGCTGGGCCGGGAGCGGATCCTGCAGACGCAGGTGATCAAGCAGCCCGACGTGTTGATGCTCCACCACATGGTCCCCGACGAGTGCCCTCCCGGTTCGCTCGAAGCCGATCTCGACTTCTACCTTCCCCGGACCTCGCACGGCAGTTCGCTCTCGCCCGCGATCTGCGCCGCCCTGCTGGCCCGCGCCGGCCGGCCCGACGACGCCCTGCCCCTGTTCGACATGGCCGCCCGCCTCGACCTCGACGATCTCACCGGGATGACCGCGGGTGGCCTGCACCTGGCCACGATGGGCGGGCTCTGGCAGGCCGTCGTCTGCGGCTTCGCCGGCATCGCGCCCACCCGCGACGGCCTCCGCATCGATCCCCACCTCCCGTCCCGATGGACCTCACTCCGGGTCGCGGTCCGGTACCGGGGCACGCGGGTGAAGGTCACGATCGACGGCGACCGGGTGACCGCAGAAGCCGCGGATCCGGTGCCCGTGATCATCGACGGTGTGCCGACGACGGCGAGGAGGGTCGACCCATGACCACGGTGCTGGCCGCCATCGACGGAAGCGCCATCGGTGGCGATGTGCTCGCTGCCGCCGGCTCGCTCGCCGAACTCACCGGCGCCGAGTTGCGCGTGGTCCACGTGTTGAACGGCCACGATGCCGGGGCGGAGCGCACCGCCGAACAGGCCGGCATCCCGCTCGAGCTGCTCGAAGGTGATCCCGTCGAGGAGATCACCCGGCTGTGTGCCGACCCCGAGATCACCGTGGTGGCCGTCGGTGCGAGGGCAGGCGCGGAAGGGGCGTCGCCCGCTGGCCACGTCGCTCTGTCGATCATCGCGCGGGCCGGTGATCCCGTCCTCGTGGTGCCGCCCCGGACCAATGGCCGGCGACCGGCACCTCGCATCCGGCGCGCCCTGATCCCGCTCGAGGGTACGGCCGAGACCTCGGTGGCCGTGACCGCCGCGCTCCATCAGCTCGCCGAGGCCGGCGTCGAGCTCGTGGCCGTCCACGTGTTCGATGCCACCACGGTTCCCGCGTTCTGGGACCAGAGCGCGCACGCCGACGAGGTCTATGCCGCCGAGTTCGCGTCACGGTGGTGTGCCGAAGCCGCGGTCGACCTCCACCTGCGTCGCGGAACGGCACCGGAGACGATCATCGACGTCGCCGAGGACGAGGCCGTCGACCTCATCGCCCTGGGGTGGGCCCAGGACCTCAGCCCGGGCCGCGCCGCCGTCGTGCGCTCGGTGCTCGCCGCCGCCCAGATCCCGGTGCTGCTCGTGCCGCTCAGCGATCCGGATCGAGGCTCGCTGTGAGCGGCGGGCGGGCCTGCCGGATGATGTCGAGTCCCGCCGTGCCGGTGACCTGCACCTCGTCGCCGTCGATCGACGCGGTGACGGTCTGGTCGCCGACCCGGATACCCGTCACCACCAGGTGACGCAGTCGCTCGGGGAGCTGTGGATCGATGAACACCTTGCCCTCCGAGGCCCAGGGATCGAGCCGCAGGAGCGTTCGCAGCCACAGCAGCGGTGACGCGGACGCCCAGGCCTGCGGCGAACACGAGGTGGGGTAGGAAGCCGGTACGGCGAGTTCGCCTCGCTCGAACCCGGCGAACAGCTCGGGGAGCCGGCCGCGATGGGATCGGGCCACGTCGAGCTGGGCCTCGATGATGCGGTGGGCCTCCTCGACGAACCCGTAGCGGGCCAGACCGGCCGCGCACAGGGCGTTGTCGTGGGGCCACACCGAACCGTTGTGGTAGCTGACCGGGTTGTACGCCGCGGCCGACGATGCCAGCGTCCGGATGCCGTATCCCGTGAACATCGCCGGTGAGAGGAGGTGGTCGGCGACGAGGCGGGCCCGGTCGGGGTCGATGATGCCGGTCCAGAGGCAGTGACCGATGTTGGAGCTGAGGACGTCGACCGGGCGCTTGTCGGCGTCGAGCGCCATGGCGTACCAGCCGTGCTCCTCGACCCAGAACGCCTCGTTGAACCGCTGGCGCAGCTCGACCGCCTTGGCCTGGTATCGCCGGCAGGTGGTGTCGTCGCCCATCTCCTGGGCGAAGTGGGCCCGGGCGACGAAGGCGGCGTACACGTAGCCCTGCACCTCGCAGAGCGCGATCGGCGCCCGGGCGAGCTCGCCGTCGGCGTGGCGGACCGCGTCCCAGGAGTCCTTCCAGCCCTGGTTCGTCAGACCGTCACCGCTGGGGCACTCGTACTCGACGAAGCCGTCGCCATCCCGATCGCCGAACTCGTCGATCCAGGCCAGCGCCCGATCGGCATGGGGCAGCAGGCGATCGACGAGCTCGTCCCGCGCGTCCCAGCGGCGGAGCTCACCCAGCAACATGACGAACAGCGGGGTGGCGTCGACCGAGCCGTAGTAGACGTGACCGCCACCCAGCGACAGGCCCGACGCGGCTCCGAAGCGCATCTCGTGGAGGATCTTGCCCGGCTCCTCCTCGGTGGTCGGGTCGATGTCGGTCCCCTGGAAGCGGGCGAGGGTCTCGAGGACCCCGTGGGCCAGTGACGGGTCGGCGATCAGGGTCATCCACGCTGTCAGCAACGAGTCACGGCCGAACACCGTCATGAACCACGGGGCGCCGGCGGCGAGGATCGGGAGCTCCGGGTGTTCGGGGTCGAAGATGCGCAGGGCGCCCAGGTCCTCCTCGGTGCGGGCCATGGCCTCCGAGAGCGCGGGGTCGTCGGTGGTGACGTCGGGGAGTCGGGCCCGCCACCGAGCCAACCGTTGCACTGGAACCGTGTCGGAGTCGTGGCCGCCGCAGACGAAGCGGGGTCGGAGCCCGATGCCGTTCACGGCCGCACTCACCTCGATGCACACCTCCCACTCGGTGCTCGGCGCCAGGGTCTCCGTCCACGACAGCAGGCCGGGCTCGACGCCGCCCGGCACCGACGAGCGGACCAGCACCTCCTTGGTCCTTCCTTCGTGGCGGTGCCGGAAGCGCAGCCCCTCGGCGACCACTTCGTGCGAGTGCTCACCCCGCCGGAGCACCCGGCTCTCCTTGACCTCGAACAGGTCGGCGAAGTCCACGTCGCACGTCAGCTCGAGCGCCACCGGCACCGGCGCCAGCCCGTGGTTCGTGATCACGATCCGTTCCCGCAGCCCGTCTCCGATGTCACGGTGCCGGAAGACCACCACGTCGGCGTCGGCGTGGCCCGATCGCGGGGCGCTGCGACCGACGAAGGTGGCACCGAAGGGGTTGCGCACCTCCACGGTCAGCGGTTCGAGCCGGTGGCCGTTGAGGCGCAGCTCCCAGCGGGACAGCACGCGGGTGTCGAAGACGAACAGGCCGTGGGGAAACTCGGAGGCCACGTCGCCGGTGCGGCCCGAGACGCAGAAGGACTGTCCCTCGACGAGCGTCACCACGCCCTCGGACGTGCTCAGTGGCGCCACCGGCGTGGTGCCGGCGTACGGCGACGGTTCTGCGGCCATCGCGCGATCGTACGGGTGATCGGTACGGTTCGGGTCGTGGTACCCCTCTTCCAGATCGACCCGACTGCGGTGGCCAAGGCCTGCGATGTGGATACCGCCGACCAGGCCGGCATCGTGTGTCGCAACGTCTACCGCTGGACCGAGAACGAGAGCATCGCCCGAGCTGCCGACTTCCTCGTCGCCCGTCCCCTCAAGATCTTCCTCATCTTCGTGGTGGCGTGGATCGTCAACCGTCTCGTCCGGCGGATCATCCGCGGTTTCGTGAACCAGCTCACCGACGACGATGCCGTCGCCGCCAAGCAGCGGATCCGTCGCATGACCCCGTCGGCGCTGAAGGCCACGGCCGCCCAACCCAGCCTGCGGGCCGGTGCCCGGGCCGAGACCATCGGCACCGTCCTGCGCAGCGTGGCCAGCATCATCATCTACGCCATCGCGGTGCTGACCGCCCTCTCGGAGGTGAACATCGATCTCGCTCCCCTCATCGCCGGTGCCGGCGTGGTCGGCGTCGCCCTCGGCTTCGGGGCCCAGTCGCTGGTCAAGGACTTCCTCTCCGGCCTGTTCATGCTGGCCGAGGACCAATACGGCGTGGGCGACATCATCGATGTGGGCGAGGCCACCGGCACGGTGGAGATCGTCAATCTGCGGACCACCCGCCTGCGCGACGTCGACGGGACGGTGTGGCACGTGCCCAACGGCGAGATCCGCCGGGTCGGGAACATGAGCCAGCAGTGGGCGCGGGCGCTGCTCGACATCGACGTGGCCTACGACACCGACCTGGATCGGGCGATGGAGGTGGTCAAGGAGGTGGCCGACGAGCTCTGGCACGAGGACGTGTGGAAGGTCGACATCCTCGACGAACCCGAGGTCTGGGGCGTGCAGGCGCTCGGTGCCGACGGCATCACGATCCGGCTCGTGCTGCGCACCCAGCCCGCCCGCCAGTGGGCGGTGAGCCGCGAGCTGAACCGGCGCATGAAGGCGCGCTTCGACAAGGAGGGCATCGAGATCCCGTTCCCGCAGCGGGTGATGTGGGTGCGCCAGGACCCGGGCACGTCGCAGACGGTGGCGCTCACCGGTGAGCCGGACGGGACCCCGTGACCGAGGAGCCGGCCCGGCAACGGGCCCGGGTCCTGGAGGCGACGTCGAGCAGCAACGAGGGCGCGTTCACACCCGGCGACTGGGGCCTGTTCGTGGCCATCTCGATGATCTGGGGCTCGTCGTTCCTCTTCATCGCCGTGGGCCTGGACGCGGTGGAACCGGGGCTGATCACCTGGGGGCGGGTCTCGCTGGGGGCCGCAGTGCTGAACGTGCTGCCCCGGTCCCGGGTCCGGATCCAGGCCGAGGACCGCTTCCGGATGGTGGTGCTCTCCATCGTGTGGGTGGGTATCCCCTTCACCCTCTTCCCCCTCGCCGAGCAGCACATCAACTCGGCCGTCACCGGCATGCTCAACGGTTCCCAGCCCATCTTCGCCGCCATCGTGGCGGGGGTGCTCCTCCGCCGGCCGCCCAGCCGACTCCAGGCCGTGGGGCTGCTGGTCGGTCTCGGTGGCGTGATCGCCATCTCGGCCAGCCAGGCCGGTGAGGGCGGGACGGCCTGGGTGGGCGTCGTCCTCGTCGTCGCCGCCACCCTCTGCTACGGCTTCGCCGTGAACGTCGCCCCGCCCCTGCAGCAGCGCTACGGGGCCCTGGCCGTGATGGCCCGCATGCTGGCCCTGGCCGCGATCTGGACCGCTCCGTTCGGCCTGGCGTCGATCCCCGGGTCGTCCTGGGAGCTGCGCCCCACCCTCGCCGTGGTGTTCATCGGTGCGGTCGGCACGGGGACGGCGTTCGTCATCATGGGCACGCTGGTGGGTCGGGTGGGTGCCACCCGGGCGTCGTTGATCACCTATCTCATCCCGGTGGTGGCGCTGGTGCTCGGGGTCGTCATCCAGGGCGACCGGGTCACCGCGCCCGCGCTGGCCGGCGTGGCGCTGGTCATCACGGGCGCGGTGCTCGCCTCCCGCCAGGTCCGCCCCATGGGGAACCCGATCCGGCCGCGTTCCTGAGCGCACGCGGCGGTACCCCCGCGCGGGCGGGGGTGGATCCGGCATCGGTTCGATTGGGTGGGGAAGTGCCGGCCGCCGCGTCCTACGCGGCGGTTGCATACGGTGGTCGCCGCCGGCCTTGGTGGAGTAACCGTCCGAACGCGTCGTGGAAGTGGGGGACGCCGTCGATCATCTCGACGGAGAGCCGTCCGGCGTGGATCATGCGGTGGTGGTGTCGGCACAGCAGCACGAGGTTGTCGATGTCGGTGTCGCCGAGGTTGTCCCAGAAGATGACGTGGTGGGCGTCGCACATCCACGGGGGGCGGTCGCAGCCCGGTACGGCGCAGCCGCGGTCGCGCCGAGCGAGGGCGCGGCGTTGTTCGCGGTTGGCGTAGCGCTCCTCGCGCCCGAGGTGCAGGACGGCACCGCGGGCGTCTTGGACCAGGGCTTGGAAGGCGGAGCCGCATCGCCAGATGCGCATGATGTCGACGGGCACGATGGTGCCGTCATCGAGGTCGCACACCGTGTCGGCATGGCGGCAGCCGGTGACCCAGGTCTGTTCGTCGATGCCGATCATGAACAGCGGGTCGCGGCGGCGGGGGTTCGTTTCGGCGCCGGCGCCAGCGAGGATCAGTTCGGTGAGGGCCTCGGCCCGCCGCATGCCTGGAGTGCGGGTGGCGAGGGGGTCTTCGGGGTTGGCCTCGGTGACGGCTTGGTCGCGCCGGTAGAGCTGTTCGGTGCGTTCGCCGAGGGCGGCGAGGATGGGAAGTCCGTTCTCGAGACCGAAGTCGCCGTTGACCTTGACCCGATCGCCGACCTGGTTGGCGTGGACCACGTCGTGTTGCGGGGCGCTCGGCTCGGGGCCGTCCTGGTCGATGAGCTCGATCCAGGCATCGATCCGGCGGGAGAGCTCGTCGGCCGTGCATTCCCGGGCCCAGCCGACCAGTTCCTCCTCGGCGTCGGCGTAGACGGCACACGTGCGCGGGTTGGCCACGCAACGGGCCAGCACACGGGCATGGGTCTCGGTGATGGCACCGGCGGCCATGGCGGCAGCAGCCACGGGCATCTGCGTGAGGCGGGTGGCGAGGCGCATGCGGCTGCCGGCCACGGCCCGGGCGGTGCCGGTCTGCGCGGCGAGCCAGTTGGCCGGGTTGTACGCGGCGTCGATCTGCCATGCCGCCGAACGGTCGAAGACGGCGAGGCGTTCGTAGACGACGGCGTCGAAGCGGGTGCGTGCCGTCTCGAGCTTCGCCATGTGCGACACCAACTCGCCCGCCGACAGCGTCGAGACGTCGACGGAGAGCAGTTCCGTCACCTCGAGGCCGAGTCGGGAGGACATGAAAGTCATCATAGCTCGTACGTACGTTCGAGTCAACCCAAAATGGCAGAAATCCATAGAAATCTGCTGAAACCTGTCGTGGTCAGGCGCATGGTCGGGTCCGGTGGCCGTCCCGCACCTGCGCATGGGCCCCGCCGGACCTCCGCCACACCTCCGCCACAGCTACGGTGCGACCCATGTCATGGCGGGTGGCAACAGTGGGACTGCTCGTGCTCGGGTCAGTGGGCTGTGGTCGCGGCCGCACCGGCGTCGGCGGCGTTCGGGCTGGCCACCGAGCCGACGATGCTGTCGCCGGCCTCGACGGACTTCGTCATCGCCGACAGCGGGGACCCGGGCCGGATCTTCTACGACCACCAGACCACGATCGGCCTGTTCAGCGCACCCGTGGTCGGCGACGTCACCGGTGACGGCGTCGCCGACGTGGTGGCCGGGTACCCGAACGGCGACGTGCAGATCTGGGACGAGGCCGGAACCCACGAGCGCACGATCTTCACCGGGCCGGGAGCCGTGCAGGGCACGGTTCGGCTGGTGGACGTGAACCAGGACGGTGTCGTCGACATCGTGGGCGCGAACACGGCGGGGAAGGTGTTCGCGTACACGGGCGGCGGGACACCGCTGCTCGACATCCAGCTCCCGGCCCGGGAGGGCCTGGCCGGCGTGTTCGCCTCGCCCGCCGTGGGCGACCTGGGCGGCGACGGGGTGCTCGACCTGGTGGTGTCGTCGTGGAACCAGTACCTCTACGTGTGGTCGCTGCCCCGCGACGGTGCCGGCGCCATCGTGCCCACCACGAGGCCGGGGTTCCCGTTCTTCATGAAGGACACGTCGTGGTCGTCCCCGGTGATCGCCGACGTCGACGGCAACGGGCACGTCGACATCGTCATCGCCTACGACTGCACGGGCGTGGAAGGCCAGGACTGCGCCGGCTCCGGCGGCGGCGGGTACCTCAACGTGCTCGACGACCGCGGGCTGCCCTTGCCGGGCTGGCCGGTCTTCCTGCCCGGCCAGGTGCCGTGGAGCACCCCGGCGGTCGGCGACCTCGACGGCGACGGCCACCAGGACCTCGTGATCGGCACCGGCTACTTCTGGCCCGCGCCGAGGGGCCAGTTCGTGTTCGCCTTCGACCGTCGCGGCCAGGCCCTGCCCCACTGGCCGGTCCTCACCCAGGGCCGCACGTTCTCGTCACCGGCCATCGGCGACGTCGACCACGACGGCCATCCCGACGTCGCGTTCCTCGACGAGCACACCCGCCTCTACGCCGTCCACGGCTCGGGTCAACCGGTGGCCGGCTTCCCCCAGTGCAGCGACGACGACGGCCGCTGCGACACCTTCTCCCACACCTCGCCCACCTTCGCCGACGTCACCGGCGACGGGACGCCCGACCTGCTCTCCGTCGGCCAGACCACGCTCAACGTGTGGGGTCCCGACGGCCAGCGGGTGGGCAGCATCCGCACCGCCGGCCGGCCGGCACCCTGACCGCCCCGCCCGTGGTCGCTGACCTGCAGGGTGAGATCACGGTGCTGGCCGCCGCCACCCAACCCAGCGGCCGGGCCGGCGCCTACGTGGGCGCCGTGCAGCGATGGGGCACGGGCGTGGCGGGCGCGCCTCCGAGGCCGAAGGCGGTGGCCCGGGACACCGGTGACGCCTGCCCGCCGGGGCAGGTACCCGAGGACGGCTTCGGCGATGTCCCGGCCACGAACGTGCACGAGGCCGCCGTCGACTGCCTGGTGTGGTGGGGGGTGACCGATGGCCGGGCGCCCGGGGTCTACGAGCCGGGCGGGCTCGTCACCCGGGGCCAGATGGCCACCTTCCTGGCCCACGTGATCACCCAGTCCGGCGGCACGCTCCCCGACTCGGCCACCGATGCCTTCTCCGACGACGACGGTTCGGTTCACGAAGCCAACATCAACCGGCTTGCGGCGACCGGGATCGTGGCCGGTCGGGCCGACGGGACCTACGGCGCAAGCGCACCGGTGTCCCGCGCCGCGATGGCCACCTTCCTGGCCCGCACCGCGGCGTACCGCACCGGCGCGCCCTTGCCCGACGGTGGGGACTACTTCTCCGACGACGACGTTCGGTCCACGAGACCAACATCAATGCCACCGCCGCCGTCGGGCTCACCGGCGGGACGGGAACCGCGCCGCTGTACCGACCGAACGACCCAGTGCACCGCGACCAGATGGCCAGCTTCCTCACGCGCCTGCTCGACCTGTTCGTCGAGGCCGACCCCGGGATCGCCGTTCCACCCACCTGAACCCTGGCACTTGCGATCTCGCTACTCTTGCGCTGTCCGATTCTCGGCGCACGGACCGCCCGAATGCACAGATCAGGGAGATCGGGCATGTCCACCGAGACCGAACGACACGAGTTCTACGAGATCGCCAAGCGCGAGGTCAGCGATCGCTTCGCCGAACTGCTCATGAAGTCACTGCCACCCGAACCCGAGCGTCTCGCCACCAAGGACGACGCACGCGTCCTCGGCGCGGAGCTGCGCACCGAGATGGCCGACCTCCGGACCGATCTCCGCACCGAGATGGCCGACCTCCGGACCGATCTCCGCACCGAGATGGCCGACCTCCGGACCGATCTCCGGACCGAGATGGCCGACCTCCGGACCGAACTGCGGACCGGGATGGCGGGGCTCCGAACGGAGATGCGGGACCTCACCGCCGGCCAGACCCGCACGCTGATGCTCGGCCTGGTCGGCTCGATCACGGCACTGTCGGTGACGCAGCTCGTGGTCGCCGCCATCCACTGACCTGCGCTGGCGGCGCGTCACGCCGGTCCGATGGCTGCCGCCGTGCCAGTCTCGGGGGCATGCGTGCGATCGGAGTGAACGACTACGGAGGTCCCGAGGCGTTGGAGGTGGTGGAGCTGCCCGACCCGTCGCCGGGTCCCGGCGAGGTCCTGGTGCGGGTCCGTGCCGCCACCGTGAACCCCACCGACACCTACGTGCGCAACGGCGCCCGGGCCGAGCGTCAGCGCAAGGACCCGCCTCCCTACGTGCCGGGCATGGACGTGGCCGGCGTGGTGGTGGCCCTGGGGGAGGGCGAGGGCGTGGACGGGTTCGCGGTGGGCGACGAGGTGATGGCCATCGTGGTGCCCGACGGTTCGCATGGCGGGTACTCGGAGAAGCTGGCCCTGCCGGCGGGTTCGGTGGCCCGGATCCCGGCCGGCGCCACGCTGGTCGAGGCGTCGACCCTGCCGATGAACGGGCTGACGGCCCGGATGGCGCTCGACATGCTCGGACTGTCGGCGGGCCAGACGCTGGCGGTCACGGGAGCGGCCGGCGCGCTGGGTGGCTACGCCATCCAGCTGGCCAAGGCCGACGGGCTGCGGGTGGTGGCCGACGCATCCGAGGCCGACGAGGAGCTGGTCGCCGGGCTGGGCGCCGACGAGGTGGTGCGCCGGGGCGACGGCGTGGCCGAGCGGATCGTCGAGGCCGCCGGTGGACCGGTACCCGGGTTGGTGGACGGCTCGGTGCAGAACGAGCTGCTGTTCCCGGCCGTGGCCGACGGCGGCGGGTTCGCCACCGTCCGGGGCTTCCGGGCCGAGGCGCCGCGGGGGATCACGATCCACCAGGTGTGGGTGCGGGAGTACGCCACCGAGCGGGCCAAGCTCGACCGCCTCCGCCAGCAGGTGGAGGATGGTCAGATCACGCTGCGGGTGGCCCGCACCTTCCCGGCCGACGAGGCGTCCGAGGTCCACCGCCTGCTCGAGGCCGGCGGGGTGCGGGGCCGCCTGGTCATCGAGCTCTGAGTCGCCCGGTCGAGCGGCTCCCCGAGCCGGCTGGTTCACGAACTCCGGTCGCAGAGTTGCACATGCGCAACTCCGTGACCGCAGAACCGGGGCGGACGCTGGGAGCCAGGTGGTGCTCAGGACGGAGGCTGCGAGAGGCCGCCGTATTGGCCGGGTTTCGGACGCTGTTGGCCGGTCAGCGGAACTTGGCTACCAGTCGTTCGACCGTGCCGGCGGTGCGCACGGTCTGCGGGGGTCCGTCGCCGGCGAGGGCGACGTTCGACAAGCCCGAATCCATCATCCCGCCGACGTGGGTCCACACCAGCTCGCGATCGCGCCAGTGGAGCCGGTCGGTGGGCTCGGTCGCCGCCTCGTAGGCGACGCGCACGGTGTCGTCGGGGGCGTGTCGGAAGAACACGACCTGGTGCTTCTCGCCGTCGGCCAGCGAGGGCAGGTCGTCGACCAGTGCCGCGAGCTCGTCGAGGCTGCGGACCAGCGTGACGACCTCGTAGCCGAGCGCGGCCTCGAGCCGCTGCTCGAGGAGGCGTTCGAGCTCGTCGTGGTCGAGATCGGTGGCGAAGGCGAGGTTGCCCGCCGCCTGGTAGGTGGACACGTCGCCGATGCCGTCGCCGGCCACCGCGGCGACGAGCTCGTCCTTCTTCGGCCGCCGGTTGCCGACGTTGATGCCGCGCAGGAAGGCGAACGCACGCATGACGGGACCGTACCGCGCCGGCGCTACCCTCGATCTGACACTGCGTCAGGGAACGATCTGGGGTACCGATGAGCGACCGCTACACGATCATCTCGGCCGACTGCCACGCCGGAGGGAGCCACGCCCAGTACCGCGAGTTCCTCGACCCGGCGTACCGCGACGACTTCGACGCCTGGCGGGAGAAGTACAAGAACCCGTTCCGCGACCTCCAGGACGGTGGTCGGGTGCGGAACTGGGACGACGAGGTCCGCAATGCCGATCTCGAGGCCGAGGGCATCGCCGGCGAGGTCATCTTCCCCAACACGGTGCCGCCGTTCTTTCCCAGCTTCGTGCTCTTCGTCGGTCCCCCGAAGCCGGAGGACTACGAGCACCGTCTGGCCGGTATCCGGGCCCACAACCGCTGGATCGCCGACTTCTGCTCCCGCTTCCCCGAGCGGCGGGCCGGGCTGGGGCAGATCTTCGTCAACGACATCGACGATGCCATCGAGGACGTGCGCTGGTGCCACGCCAACGGGCTGCGCGGCGGGGTCCTCATCCCCAACATCGCGCCCGACTGCGACTGGGTGAAGCCCTACATCGACCCCGTCTACGACCGGTTGTGGGCGGTGTGCGAGGAGCTGGGCGTGCCGGTCACCGTCCACGGCGGCACCGGCCTGCCCAACCACGGCCCCTACATGGCCACGGCCCTGCTCTACGTGAACGAGGCCATCTTCTACGCCCAGCGCCCGCTGGTGCAGTTCATCACCTCAGGCGTGTTCGAGCGCTTCCCCGGCCTGAAGTTCGTCATGACCGAGTCGGGCGCCGGCTGGCTGCCCGGGCTGGTCGAGAACCTCGACATGATCCTCAAGTCGGTGCGGGAGAAGGGTCGGTTGGGCGAGCTGCGGTTCTCCGAGGAGCACATCCTCCCCCGATCCGCCACCGAGTACGTGCAGCAGAACCTGTGGCTCGGGGTCAGCCAGCCCACGCCGGCCGATCTCAGCGTGCTCGACGTGCTCGACGTGAGCCACGTGATGTGGGGTGCCGACTATCCCCACGCCGAGGGCACGGCGCCGTTCACCCGCGAGCACCTCCGCCAGGTGTTCAGCGGTCGTCCCGAGGACGAGGTGCGGGCCTTCCTCGGGGGTTCGGCGGCGGCGTTCTACGGGTTCGACCTCGACGCGCTGGGGGCCATCGCCGAACGGGTGGGTCCGACGCCCGCCGAGGTGGCCCAGCCGCTCACCGAGCTGCCTCCCGAACCCAACGAAGCGCTGGTGCGGTCGGCCAAGCAGCTCGCCGGCGCCCGCAGATGATCATCGAGCACCACACGTTCCGGCTCGCGGCCGGGGTCAGCGACGACGCCTTCCTCGACGCCGACCGCCGGGTCCAGACCGAGCTCGTCCCGTTCCGACCCGGGTTCGTGCGTCGCACGACGGCCCGGTCCGCCGACGGAACCTGGCTGGTCGAGACGCTGTGGGCGACGGCCGCCGACGCCGAGGCGCCCGGGCGGTCCGAGCACGAGGCGGCGCGGCTGCTGCTGGGCTGCATCGACCCGGCCAGCTCCGTCGTTCGCAGCTACGCGACGCTCGACTGATCCCCACCCCAAGGCGTTCTGGCACCACATCGCTCGGTCGGGACGCGGACGTCCTGGTCCCAGAACGGCTGATCTGGCGTTCTGGCATCACATCGCTCGGTCGGGACGCGGAACTTCGGGTGCCAGAACGGAGTCCGGGGCCGCATGATGGAGCGATGCTCGACCATCTCTCGATCCAGTGCGCCGACGTCTCGGCCAGCGCCGCCTTCTACGACTCCGTCCTCGCCACCATCGGGGGCGAGCGGGTGATGGAGTTCGGCCCCGTCATCGGCTACGGCGTGCCGCCCATGCCGGACTTCTGGCTGGGACCGTTCGACTCGGGCGACGGCTTCCGCGAGTCGCACATCGCGTTCAGCGCTCCCGACCGTGCTGCGGTGACCGCCTTCTTCGACGCCGCGGTGGCCGCGGGCGCCGAAGTGCTCCACGAACCCCGGCTGTGGCCCGAGTACCACCCCAACTACTTCGGCGCCTTCGTCCGCGACCCTGACGGCAACAACGTCGAAGCGGTGTGCCACTCGCCGGAGTGACGCGCCGTCGTCATTCCGTTCGCGCCGCTTGCAGCCAGGCCTGGTAACCGCCGTCCAGGTCGGTGGCGCCGCGGAGGCCGAGGTCCTGCAACGTGGCGGCCGCGAGTGACGAGGCATAGCCCTCGTTGCAGACGATGACGACCGGCCGGTCCGCCGCGAGGTCCATGACCCGGTGCGGGCTCGCGGGGTCCAGGCGCCACTCGAGCACGTTGCGGTCGATGACGACCGCGCCCGGGAGCTCGCCGTCCCGCTCCCGTTGCTCCGACGGCCGGATGTCGACGACCGCGGCGCCCGCCTCGACCAGGGCGGCCAGCTCGTCCGGGCTCGGTCGGTGGGGCAACCGGGACCGGGCTGCGCGGAGGAGTTCGTCGACGGTCATTGCTGGACGAGCATCACCGGGTTGCCCTCGGGGTCGGTGATCTGGGCCAGGGTCGGCTGGCCGGGGAGCTGGAACGGTTCGGCGACGATGGTTCCACCGAGCTCGGCGGCCCGGTCGAGGCTCTCGCGGAGATCGCGCACCTGCACGTAGAGGGTGACCCGGGGCGTGTCGCCGGGCTGGATGTGGCCGCCCGGGCCGGGCTCGGGACCACCGAAGCCGGCCGGGATGGGCATGAAGACGCCGTCGTCGATGTCCCACGAGAACAGGGCCGAGTAGAACGCCCGCTGCGCCGCCGGATCGACGGCGTCGATCGACCAGTGCACCACAGGTCGGGCCCAGTCCCGCCCGGCGGTCACTGGCACGTCCGTTCGGTCGGGGGCGCGGTCACGGGCGCAACGGTAGGCGACGGTGCCGGGAAACTCGTTGGGCGTGTCCGGAGAGACGGTGGGAACGTGCCGGTCATGCCCATCGACCACTTCGGCGAGGACGTCGCGGCGCGCTACGACGAGGGCGCCGCGGCCCGGTTCGACCCCGGCGTCCTGGATCCGACCGTCGACGTGCTGGCCGAGTTGGCTGGTGACGGAGCGGCGCTCGAGCTCGCCATCGGCACCGGTCGGGTGGCGCTTCCGCTCGCGGCCCGCGGCGTGCTGGTCGCGGGCATCGAGCTGTCGACCGCCATGGTCGACCGGCTCCGGGCCAAGGAGGGTGGCGCCGACATCGACGTGACCATCGGCGACATGGCCACGACGACGCTGGGCCGGACCTTCCGCCTCGTGTACCTCGTGTTCAACACCATCGGGAACCTCACCACCCAGGAGGCGCAGGTCGCCTGCTTCGCCAACGCCGCCGCCCACCTCGAGCCCGGCGGCTGCTTCGTGATCGAGAACGGCGTCCCCGATCTTCGCCGCCTCCCACCGGGCGAGGACGCCCGGGTGTTCGCCCACGCACCCGGCTACGTGGGCTACGACCGCTACACCGATCTCGTCGCCCAGCAGGCGACTTCGCACCACTTCGTCGTCGACGATGCCGGCGGGCGCGAGCTCACGACCCCGTTCCGCTTCGTGTGGCCGTCCGAGCTCGACCTCATGGCCCGGCTGGCCGGGATGTCGCTGCGCCACCGCTGGGCCGACTGGGCGCGGTCGCCGTTCACGGGGGAGAGCACGTCGCACGTCTCGGTGTGGGAGGCATGAGTGGTCCGGCCCCGGACGCGGCCCGCTACGTCGCGCGGTGGGAGCTGGTCGGCGTCGGCGGGACGGTCGTGGCCATCGACGTCCTGCGGGCGTTCACCACCGCCGCGTACGCGTTCGACGCGGGGGCGAGCGCCATCTGGCTCGTCGGCGGGGTCGACGAGGCACTGGCACTCCGGGACGAGCTCGGCGACGTCCTGGTCATGGGCGAGGAACACGGGCGCCGCCCGCCGGGGTTCGATCTGTCCAACTCGCCGGTGGCCGTCTCGCAGGCGGATGTCGGCGGTCGGGTCCTGGTCCAGCGGACGTCGGCCGGCACCCAGGGCGTGCTGGCGGCGACCGACGCCGACCACCTCTTCGCCGCCAGCCTCGTGTGCGCGTCGGCGACGGCCGCCGCGGTTCGCGCCGCCGGGGCCGGTGCGCCCACGTACGTCATCACCGGGCGCTTCCCCGACGCCCCCGACGGGGGCATCGACGACCTGCTGACCGCCCGGCTCATCGAGCGGGCCCGGGTGGGTGAGCCGCTCGACGCCGCGGCAACCGCCGTCGCGGTGACCGACAGCTCCGAGGCATTGCGGACGCTCGCCCACGGCACCGAGCACGCCCACCCCGACGACATCGCCTACGCCACCGACGTGGACCGCTTCGATTTCGCCATGGAGGTCGAGTGGATCGACGGTCGGCCGCGCGTGGTCGCCTGCTGGGGGAGTTGAGCGCGTCGAGACCTGACGGCGCGTCAGATCCTGGGGCATGCTGGCCCGATGGCACCGCCCCCGGACCTTCCCACGACCATCCCGGCGGCACTCGATCGAGCGGTCGAGCGTTTCGGTGACCGGGAGGCACTGGTCGACGGCGACCTGCGGCTCACCTGGTCCGAGCTGGCCGACCAGGTCGACGTCGCGGCCCGGGCCCTGATCGCCAGCGGGATCGAGCACGGTGATCGGGTCGCCGTCTGGTCCCCGAACATCGGCGAGTGGGTCATCGCGGCGTGCGCCATCCATCGGGTGGGCGCCGCGATCGCAACCCTCAACACCCGCTTCAAGGGCGGTGAGGGGGCGCACAACATCCGCACCGCCGGCGCCCGGATGCTGTTCACGGTCACCGACTTCCTCGACACCGACTACGTCTCGCTGCTGCGCAATGCCGACGGCGGTGTCCCCGACAGCCTCGAGGAGATCGTGGTGTTCCGGGGCCCGACCACCGACGGCACGGTCTCGTGGAGTGAGTTCCTCGCCCGGGCCGACGACGCCACGTCGGCCGAGGTCGCCGAGCGGGCCGCCGGGATCGCCGGCGACGACATGTGCGACATCCTCTTCACCTCCGGCACCACCGGTGCCCCGAAGGGGGCGATGATGGGCCACGCCGCCTCGATCCGGGCCTTCTGGGAATGGAGCGGCGTCGTCGGGTTGCGAGCCGAGGACCGCTACCTGATCATCAACCCGTTCTTCCACTCCTTCGGACTCAAGGCCGGCATCCTCGCCTGCATCCTCCGGGGCTCGACCATGGTGCCCCACCCGGTCTTCGACGTCCCGTCGGTCATGCAACGGATCGAGGAGGAACGGATCTCGATGATCCCCGGTCCGCCGGCGATCTACCAGACGATGCTCAACCACCCCGACCTCGGCGCCCGCGATCTGTCCAGCCTTCGCCTCGCCGTCACGGGCGCGGCACCGGTGCCCGTGGAGATGCTCGAGAGGATGCGGTCGGTCCTCGGCTTCGAGACCGTGGTCACCGGCTACGGGCTCACGGAGGCCCACGGCATCGTCACCATGAACCGCCACGACGACCCACCCGAGCTCATCTCGTCGTCGGACGGGCGGGCCATCGAGGGCGTGGAGGTCAAGACGGTCGACGGCACGGGCGCCACCACGCCAGCCGGCGAACCCGGCGAGATCTGGGTCCGGGGGTACAACCTCATGCTCGGCTACATCGGCAACCCCGAGGCCACGGCCGAAGCGATCGACACCGACGGCTGGTTGCACACCGGCGACATCGGGGTCCTCGACGCCGACGGCAACATCAAGATCACCGACCGGCTCAAGGACATGTTCATCACCGGCGGGTTCAACGTGTACCCGGCCGAGGTCGAGGCCATCCTCGGACGGCACCCCGACATCGCCCAGGCATCGGTCGTCGGCGTCCCCGACGACCGGATGGGCGAGGTGGGCGCGGCCTTCGTGATCCCCCGCGCCGGCGTCGGCCTCGACCCGGACGACGTCGTCGCCTGGAGCCGCGACCAGATGGCCAACTACAAGGTGCCCCGCCAGGTCCACGTGGTCGACGCCCTCCCCATGAACGCCAGCAACAAGGTCCTCAAGTACGAGCTGCGCCGGCAGGCGAGCGGCTCGGGCGGCACCGGCCGTTAGCGTCGGAACCGTGAGTACGACACCCCCTGCCACCCGCACCGAGACCGACTCGATGGGCCCGATCCAGGTCGACGCCACCCGCTACTGGGGGGCGCAGACCGAGCGGAGCATCGCCAACTTCCCCATCGGGAGGGACCGCTTCGTGTGGGGCCGGCCGATCATCGAGGCCTTCGGTCTGGTGAAACGGGCCGCGGCCACCGCCAACTCGGCACTGGACCAGCTCGACGCCGACACGGCATCGCTGATCGTGCGGGCGGCCGACGAGGTCATCGCCGGCGACCTCGACGACCACTTCCCGCTCGTGGTGTGGCAGACCGGCTCGGGCACCCAGTCGAACATGAACGCCAACGAGGTCATCTCCAACCGGGCCATCGAGCTGGCCGGGGGCGAGCTGGGTTCGAAGACACCGGTCCACCCCAACGACCACGTCAACCGGGGCCAGTCCAGCAACGACACCTTCCCCACCGCCATGCACATCGCCATCGAGCTGGCCCTGCACCGCCAGCTCTATCCGGGCGTGACCCAGCTGCGCGACACCCTGGCTGCCGAGGCCGAGCGGTTCTCGGCCGTGGTCATGGTGGGGCGCACCCACCTCCAGGACGCCACGCCGGTCACCCTGGGGCAGGTGATCAGCGGCTGGGTCCATCAGATCGATGCCGCGCTCGACACCATCCGGGCGACCGAGGCCGGGTTGCTCGAACTGGCCATCGGCGGGACCGCGGTCGGCACCGGGCTCAACGCCGATCCCCAGTTCGGTGACGAGGCCGCGGCCGAGTTGGCCCGGCTGACCGGCCATCCGTTCGTCAAGGCGCCCAACGCGTTCGCCGCGCTCAGCGCCCACGACGCCCTCGTGACCACCAGCGGGGCGCTGCGCACGCTCGCCGGCGCTCTGATGAAGATCGCCAACGACGTCCGCTGGTACGCGTCGGGTCCGCGCAACGGCATCGGCGAGCTGGAGATCCCCGCCAACGAGCCCGGCTCCAGCATCATGCCGGGCAAGGTCAACCCCACCCAGGCCGAGGCGCTCACCATGGTGGCGGTCCAGGTCTTCGGCAACGACACCGCGGTGGCGATGGCTGGCAGCCAGGGAAACTTCCAACTCAACGTGTACAAGCCGGTCATGGCCCACAATGTGCTGGAGTCGATCGCCCTGCTCGGCGACGCGTGCCGCAGCTTCGACGAGCAGTGCGCCCGCGGGATCGAGCCCAACCGCGAGCGGATCGACGAGCACCTGGCCCGGAACCTCATGGTGGTCACCGCGCTCAACCCGCACATCGGGTACGACAACGGGGCCAAGATCGCCAAGAAGGCCCACGCCGAGGGCACGACCCTGCGGGAGGCCGCGCTGGATCTGGGCCTGCTCACCGCCGAGGAGTTCGACGCCTGGGTCGACCCGCTGGCCATGACCGACCCCAGCACGCCCGCGTAACCCGACGAACTGGGCCGCCGACGGGGAGCGTTCGGCTGGGCGAGCTGGGCGCCTGGCGTCAGACGAGGCGGTACTCGGGCGACGTCTTCTTGGCCTCCGACGGGGCGAGCCCGCACTGCAGGACCGGGTACCAGGTGGCGATCTCGACCCGGGCGATCCGCTCGTCGGTGCTCGACCCCGTGGTCCAGACCAGCTCCACCGTGGCGTGTTCGCCGTCGGTGTCGGTGGTGGCCGACAGCTGCTCGAAGTCGACCGCGTCCCAGCCCGAATCGGCCAGCACCTCGCCCTCGACCACCTGCGCCCAGGGGTCGAGGGCGACGTTGCCCCGATAGAACTCCCGGGCCTCGGGGGCGGGGATCGTTCGGCGGGCGATGCCGGAAAGCACGTCGGCGTCGAGGTGGGCCCACATGCGCCCGTCGGGCAACACGAGCGCAGTGGGGGCGAACCGATGCCCGCCCAGGTGGCTGGTGCGCCGGATCCGCAGCTCGGGCAGGGCGGCCCGGACCTCGATGGTGAGCCGGGTACCGGCCCCGCCGCAGCAGCGGTCGCGCGCCCCGTGCCCGCAGATCAGCACCTCGGCCGGAGCGACGCTCACGTTGCCCGCCGGCTCCTCTCCGGTCACGAGCAGGGCGATGGCGCCGGGGACGTCCTCGGCGGCCACGAGCCAGTCGGTTCCGGCGAGCACCGCACCCCGCCGTTCCCACCGGGTGAGCATGACCGACCCGTCGAGGCGGCCGACCTCGGGCACGATGGCCTGGACGCGGGTGCCGTCCGGGATCTCGATCGGCGCGACCCAGGCCATCTCGCTGACGTCGGACGGCCAGGGCAGCGGGACCTCCACGGCCACCAGGCGATCGAATGTCGGGGCCGAACCGATGGGGTCGAAGCCCTGGGCGGCGGTCCACGCCGAGCAGCGGAAATCGTCGTCCACTGCTTCGTCGAACGCCTCAGCCATGGCCGCAGTATGGAGCCCGGAGCCGGCCCTCGCTACTCATGTCATCCGTCGGCATAGGTCCAGTCGGGTCGCTTGCGAGCCTGGCGCTCGTCGAGCACGAACCGGCCGTCGACGAGGTCGACGAGCTTGGTGACGAGCAGGCCACGCCGTCCGGCGCGCATCATCGGGTCGCGCATGTCGGGAACGAGGCTGGCGACCAGCCGTTGCTCCTGGGACGGCAGGAAGCAGCGGGAGGCGTCGGTGACGTTGGCGAGCCGAGCCATGATCTGCGCGAACAGTCGGCTCTCGGTCTGGTCGCCCAGCTCGTCGAGCAACTCGGTGATGGCCCCCGTGCCGAGCTTGCACGCCGGGCACTGACCGCAGGACTCGACGGCGAGGAACTGTGATACAGCCCGGGCCAGCTCGACCGGATCGGTGCGGTCGTCGTAGACGATCAGCCCGCCGGTGCCCAGCCCGGCGCCCACTGCGTCCATGTCCTCGTAGGTCAGGGGGGTGGTGATGTGCTCGCCCCGCAGGATGGGGTTCGACACGCCGGACAGCACGTACTTCACCGCCCGGCCGTCGGGCAGGCCGCCTCCGAGGGCGAGGATGACGTCGCGCACCGGTGTCCCCATCGGGAACTCGCCCACGCCGTGCCGCACGGTGTCGCCGGAGATGGTGCAGATGACGGTCCCCGGTGACTCCTCGGTGCCGAACCCGCGGTGCCAGTCACCTCCGTTGCGGACGATGCCGGGGATGGTGGCCAGGGTCTCGATGTTGTTGACCAGGGTCGGGTTGGCGCCGTCGGGTCGGTAGTCGGTGCCCGTCGTCCCTGCCGACCAGCCGAACTGGGGGTTGGTGGTGAAGAGCCCGTAGAGGTAGGGCGGGAACATGCGGGGGAGCGGGTCCTCTCCCTCGATGACCTCGAGCAGCGCCTTCTCCTCACCGAAGAGGTACTCGTCGGGGCCCTGCACGAGATCGATCTCGACCTCCGGTGCCCATCCCGCGGCTGCGATCTCGGCCACGGCCTCGGCGACCCGCTCGGCTTCGGCCGCGAACGACGCCTTCAAGGCGATGAACGCTCGGCGTGCATCGACGGTCCGGGCCGCGATCAGCACCCCCTCGACCAGCTGGTACGGATCGTGGCGCAGCAGCGCTCGGTCCTTGAACGTCCCCGGCTCGCCCTCGGCGCCGTTGGCCACCACGAAGCGCTCGCCGGCCTCGACACCGCCGGAGGCGATGGCCCGCCACTTCGTCGCGGTGGGGAAGCCGGCCCCGCCCCGGCCCCGCAGACCGGACCGTTCGAGCTCGTCGAGGATGCCGTCGGGGCCGACCTGGTCGACGAGTCGCAGTGCCTCACCACCGTGGCGCGCTTCGTACTCGGCCAGCGAGGTGACCGGTGATCCGTCCAGCAGTCCAGGCATGCCACCAGGGTGACATGCCACGCCTCACGCGAACTGCCGGACGATGTCGAGGACGTCGTCGCCGTAGTTCTCGAGCTTGGTGGGGCCGACGCCCTTGATGGCGCTGAACGCCCGGAGCGAGTCGGGACGGGCACGGGCCGTGGCCTTGAGGGTGGCGTCGTTGAAGACGGTGAACGCGGGCCCGCCCTGTCGCTTGGCCACCTCGGCCCGCCACTTGCGCAGCTCCTCGAACAGCACCAGATCCTCGCCTTCCAGGTCGTCGCCGTCGTAACCCGCTGGCTTGAGGCCAGATCCCGTGGTGCGCCCGGACCCCGTGCCTGCGGCCTTCGACGCGGTGCGGGCCGTGGGTGCCGGTGAGCGGGAGCCGCCGGCTGCCGGGCGACGAGCGGGATGCTTCGGGGCGCTGCCGTCGAGCTCGGCGATGAACGGCGACGGCCGATCGCCATCGGCCAGGACGGTGACCCGCTCGATCCCCCGCGTGATGGCGACGTGGAACACTCGCCGCTCCTCCTCGACGTCCTCGGCGAGCCGGTGCGGGAACAGGCCGCCGTTGGCACCGAACACGATGACGTGCGGCCATTCGCGTCCCTTCACCCGGTGCACGGTGGACAGGGTCACGGCCGCGCTGGCGTCCTGGCCGTCGGGTGCCGTGGCGTCGGCCATCAGGGCCCGGCGCAGATACGTCTCGAACAGCTCGGGATCGGGCTGGATGTCGGCCACCTGCAGCAGGGCGTCGAGGTCGTCGAGGTGGGACGACCCCTCGGCGCCGGGTCGCCCGTCGAGCAGTTCCATGGCGCCGCCGAGGCCGATGTCGTCGCGGATGGCCTGCAACACGGCCCGCGTCGTGGCGCCGTCGGCGACGGCGGCGAGTCGCTCGATGTCGTCGGCGAGGTCGAGCATCTTGTCGGCGACCCGGGCGTCGTCGATGCGTTCGGCCGCCTTGGCCACCTCGTGACCCGAGCGGCACCGCCCCAGCCACTTGTCGATCCAGCGGGGGAATCCCTTGCTCGGCCGGCGGGAGATCTCGACCAGATCCTTGGGGTCGATGCTGCCGGGGTCGGTGGCGATCCGCAGCCACGCCAGCGCGGCGCGCAGGCCGACCCGACCCAGCACGTCGGAACGCAGCACCGATGCCACCGGGACACCGGCTCCGACCAGCGCCACGTGGGGGGCGAGCAGCAACGAGTTGGTGCGGGTGAGGACGGCCACCGCGCCGGGATCGCCGGAGGCCTCGATGGCGGATTCGACCGCGGCCACCACCGCGGCGGCGCCGGCGTCGGGTGCGTGGGTCTCGACGGTGAGGGCGCGCTCGTCCCGGTCGGGTCGAGCGGCTTCGATGGTCTTGGCCACGCGGCTGTCGTTGTAGGCCAGCAGGTGGCGAGCGGCGTCGACCACGGCCGGTGGGCACCGGTAGTTCACCTGGAGGGCGTGCTCGTGGGCGCCGGGGAACAGGTCCGAGAAACCGATGAGGAACCGCGGCGACGCGCCCGCGTGACCATAGATCACCTGGTCGTCGTCGCCGACCCCGAACACGTCGAAGGTGGGGGCGGCCAGCAACCGGAGCAGCAGGACGTGGGCCGGGGTGAGGTCCTGGAACTCGTCGACCAGCAGGTGGCGGTGGCGGGCCTGCTGGCGTCGGCGGAACTCGCCGTCGGCGAGCAGGAGCTCGATGGCGTGGACCACCTGCTCGTCGAAGTCGAGGACGTGATCGCGGCGGAGACCGGCGCGGTACGGCTCGATGGCACCGGCCAGGCCCGGGGCGTCGGCCTCGAGCTCGACCTCCTCGGGATCGCGGAGCCCGAGACGGATGATGGAGAGCCCCTCGAGGTACGGCGCCATCGGATCGGTGTTGAGGCGGTGCTGGAGCTTGGGGAGGTGGGGCTCGAGGCGCCGGCGAACCTCCCGCTCGTCGATCATGTTCGGCCGACCACCGCCGTGGCGGCCGATCAGCTCGTACCCCAGCGCGTTGAGCGTCTGTATGCGGGCGCCGAGCTCGGCCGTGCGCTCGGCCATCTCTTCCTGGGCCTTGCGGTTGTAGGCGACCGCCAGCAGCCCCGAGCGGTCGTGACCGCGGTCGGCCACGAGGTGGCGGAGGCGTTCGGTCAGCACGCGGGTCTTGCCCGAGCCGGCGGGAGCGATGATCCGCGCCGGGCCGCCCCGGTGGCTCACAGCCGCGAGCTGGTCGGGTGCCAGCTGGGCGGCCGGGGCGACCCACGGCGGCACCCGGTCGAGCCGGCCGGCGTCCACCGCATCGGCCCGGATGAGGACGGCGCCGGCCAACGAGGCGGGATCGACGTCGTCGGGTGGACCGCCGTCGACCCACGCCACGGTGCCGTCGGGGAGCACGAGGTCCCCGTCGCTGCCGGTCTCCTCCGCGGCCCTCCCGTCGATGCGGGACGCCTTGCGTCCCCACCACCAGATGGGTTCCCCGGTGCGGCAGTCGTAGTTGTTGTTCCACACCAGGAAGTGGAGCCGGTCGTGCCAGAGCTCGAAGTCGGGCGTCAGCTCCCACGGGACCACCGTGAGCGTCGCCGGCCGGCGGAACACGGCGGGGTCGACGTGGAGATCGACCACCCGGGGCGAGCGTGTGGCCCACGCGTCGTGGAGCTCCCGGACGATGGCACCCGGCCGGGCCACCACGTCGTCGTCCACGACGACCACCGGCACACCGGTCCACGGTGCCGGGGGCACGGCGCCGTCGACCACCACGACGCCGCGACCGAGCGATGCTGGTCCGGGGACAGACATGGCCCCGATGCTACGGACCAGGGGTGACGGCGGAGGAGGTCGAACGCATGTTCGGGGAGCCGAGGAGCCCCGGGGTGGCCGCGCCACGGCCCATCGCAGGGCTCGGCCGGAGTGCTGGCGAGGTGCTGAAACGGGTATCGGCGGCCCCGTGGACGAGGACGCAGCCGATCCGGGCACCGCAGCGGACCAGGGAACAGGAGCGACCGGCCCGGCCGAGTCGTTCGCGCCGCTGCTGACACCGGAGATCGAGGCGCTGCTGGGCGACGTCCTGGCTCGGGCCCACGACAGGGGTGCTCGATCGTCACGGCCGAGAGCTGCACCGGTGGCATGTTGGCGTCACTGCTCACCGACGTGAAGGGAGCCAGCGGCGTGTTCGAGCGAGGGTTCGTGGTCTACAGCGATCCGGCGAAGTGCGAGCTGCTCGGTCTGCGCCAGTCCGACATCGACCGGTGCGGGGCCGTGAGCGAGGAGGTGGCGATCGCCATGGCCGAGGGCGCGTTGCAGCGCTCGCGAGCCGATCTCGCCGTGGCGACCACCGGTTGGGCGGACGACGGGCCCGAGCCCGGACTCGTGCACTTCGCCCTCGCCGCCGACGGCCGTCCCACCCGCCACCGAGTGGAACGGTTCGGCGCCATCGGGCGCGGACCGGTCAGAGTGGGGAGCATGCGGGTCGCGCTGGAGATGATGGACGCAGTGTTGTGATGGATGCAGTGCTGTGACGTCGGGGCATCCGTTCTTCGAGGCGGCCAGCCACGGGTTCGTGCGGGTGGCGGCAGCCACACCGTTGGTGAAGGTGGCCGATCCGGCCCACAACGTCGCGGCGACCATCGATCTCGCCCGTCAGGCCGACGCCGAGGCCGTCGACCTCGTCGTGTTCCCGGAGCTGGGCATCTCGTCCTACGCCATCGACGACCTCCACCTGCAGGACGCGATGATCGGTGCGGTCGACCTGGCACTGCGGCGGTTGTGCGAGGCGTCCACGAGGTTGCGACCGGTCCTGCTCGTCGGCGCACCGCTGGTGGCCAACGGCCGCCTCTACAACTGCGCCGTCGTCGTGGCGCGGGGCGAGGTCCTCGGCGTCGTCCCCAAGAGCTTCTTGCCCAACTACCGGGAGTACTACGAGAAGCGCTGGTTCGCGCCCGGAGCAGGCATCGTCGGCGCCGAGATCGACGTCGCCGGCACGAGGGCGCCCTTCGGCACCGACCTGCGCTTCACCGCCACCGACGCCGACGGTCTCGACTTCTACGTCGAGATCTGCGAGGACCTGTGGTGCCCGATCCCGCCGTCGTCGACGGGAGCGATGGCCGGCGCGCTCGTCTGCGCCAACCTGTCGGCCTCCAACATCGTGATCGGCAAGGCCCGCGACCGCGAGTTGCTCTGCGCCGCCCAGTCGATGCGGACGATGTCGGCCTACGTGTATTCGGCGGCCGGTCCCGGCGAGAGCACCACCGACCTGGCCTGGGACGGCCAGGGCATGGTGCACGAGCTCGGCGAGCTCCTGGCCCACTCCGACCGCTTCGGGACCGAGCCCGAGCTGCTCGTCGCCGACGTCGATGCCGGCCGCGTCCGCCTCGAGCGCATGCGGACCGGCACCTTCAACGACGCCGCCGCGGCCGCCGGCCATCCCGAGCGGTGGTTCCGCCAGGTGCGGTTCACCCACGGTGCGGTGGCGGCCAACGGGGCCGACGACGCCCTCCGCCGTCCCGTCGCCCGGTTCCCCTTCGTGCCCGACGACCGCGAGCGGCTCGACGCCGACTGCTTCGAGGCCTTCAACATCCAGGTCGAGGGCCTGGTCACCCGGTTCCGCGCCACGGGCGGCGACCACCTCGTCATCGGCGTCTCCGGTGGCCTCGACTCGACCCACGCCCTCATCGTGGCGGCGAAGGCGTTCGACCGCATGGGTCTCGACCGTTCGGGGATCCTCGGGTTCACCATGCCCGGCTTCGCCACCAGCGACGCCACCCGGTCGAACGCCTGGTCCCTGATGGGCGCGCTGGGTGTCACCGCCGAGGAGATCGACATCCGTCCCGCCGCCCGCCAGCTGCTGGCCGACATCGACCATCCGTTCTCGCGGGGCGAACCGGTCTACGACATCACGTTCGAGAACGTGCAGGCCGGCCTGCGCACGGACGAGCTGTTCCGTCTCGCCAACGCCCGGAACGGCTTCGTGGTCGGCACCGGCGATCTGTCCGAGCTCGCCCTGGGCTGGTGCACCTACGGCGTCGGCGACCAGATGAGCCACTACGGCGTCAACCCCGGCGTGCCCAAGACCCTCATCCAGTACCTGATCCGGTGGTGCGTGCGGACGGGACAGTTCGACGAGGAGACCGACCGCGTCCTGCTGTCGATCCTCGACACCGTCATCTCGCCCGAGCTGGTCCCGGCCCACGAGGACGCCGACACCGACCGCCCGCAGCTCCAGAGCACCGAGGACCAGATCGGCCCCTACGAGCTCCACGACTTCTTCCTCCACCACATCGTGCGCCAGGGGTTGGCCCCGTCGAAGGTGGCCTTCCTCGCCTGGCACGCGTGGCGAGATGCCTCCGCTGGTTCGTGGCCGGCGGGCTTCCCCGAGCAGGGGCGCAACGCCTACGACCTCGACACCATCCGCAGCTGGCTCGAGGAGTTCCTCCGCCGGTTCTTCGGCTTCAGCCAGTTCAAGCGGTCGGCCATGCCGAACGGGCCCAAGGTGTCCGGTGGGGGGAGCCTGTCGCCGCGCGGTGACTGGCGGGCGCCGTCCGACGCCACCGCGGCACCGTTCCTCGCCGAGCTCGACGCCAACCTGCCACGCCCCGCCGCACCCTGATGCCCGCCCGACCACGCCCTGGCCTTCGTTCTTGCCGGTGATTCGGTGGTTGGACATCCCGTTTTGGCGACAAGAACGCTCTGGTCTGGGTTCTTGTCGATGGATCGGGGGTTGGGTGCCCCGTTTTGACGACAAGAATCGAGGGGTGGGGTGCTGCTCAGAGGTGGGCGATGCGGGGGGTGCGGCGTCCGGGTCCGAAGCGCTGGACGCGGTGGCCGGAGAGGTGGACGAGACGTTCGATGCGCCCCCGTTGGCCGGCCCAGCGTTCGACCAGGGCCAGCATCTCCTCGTCGCTGCCCCGGGGCCGACCGGTGAAGTACGAACAGACCGCGTGGCTGATCCAGTAGTCGCCGACGACGATGGCATCCGGGTCGCCGAGCGCGGTTCGGGCCACACCGTTCACCGTCCACGGGCCGAGCCCGGGCAGGGCTCGCAGCCGTCCGTACGCCGCCTCGAGGGGGAGGTCGACGACCTCGGCCAGCCGGCGGGCGTGCCGGGCGATGGTCACCAAGGTCCGGGCCCGGCTCTGCTCGACACCGTGCTGGTGGAACCACCACGTCGGCGTCTGCGCGATGCGCTCGGGATCCGGCGGGAGGCGCAAGCCCAGCGGCCCGGGGGCATCGTCGCCCAGCTCGCGGCACAGGGCCGCCCATGACCGGCCGGCCTCCACGGCGAGGACGCGTTGGCCGATGGCGCGGCTCAGCAGGCTGTCGACCACGCATCCGTGGGCGGCGTGACGCAGGTCGGGATGGCGCCGGTTGAGCTGGTCGAGACGATCGTCGTCGAAGTGGAGCGACCGGGGATCGTCGCCCCTCGCGGCGAAGGCGTCCGCCCGGTCGGCGATCCAGCCGCCACCAGCACCCCAGGCCTCGAGGGTGAGCCTCCCGCCCGCGGATCGCACCCGGACCGCCGCCGGTCCCTCCGGTGTGCGCGCCGCGAACCGCACCGAGTCCGGCCGCGCCGCGTAGGTGGGGTCGATGGTGTGCCCCTGGCCGGGGAGCGCGTGGCGCACCGAATAGGGCCCATCGAGGTCGACCACGACGATGGCGTCGGCAGCATCTCGAACGGCGGGACCCATGTGCGTGTCGACGGTACCCGGGGGCGACCACTAGACCGGTGCCATGCCCGAGAACACCGTCTCCGCCTCCGCCACCGTCGACGCCCCTGCCGACGAGGTCTTCGCCTTCATCTGCCGACCGGCGAACCATCCCGAGATCAGCGGCGACCGCAGCGTGAAGGGTGATCGCCACGGCCCCGAGCAGCTCGGTGCGGTCGGCGACACGTTCGGCATGTCGATGAAGCTGTTCGGTCTCCCGTACCGGATCACGAACAAGGTGGTGGAGTTCGAGGCGGGCCACAAGATCGCCTGGTGCCACCCGGGCAAGCACCGCTGGCGCTGGGAGGTCGAGGCGCAGCCCGAGGGTGGGTCCAAGGTCACCGAGACCTTCGACATGTCGACCTCACCGCTCAAGCCGGCCCTGCGGCTGTTCGGCTACCCCGAGGGCCACCGCAAGAACGTGGAGCAGAGCGTGGCCAACGTGGCCGCGCACTTCGCGGGCTGATCGCGCCGGACGGGGGAGCACGACCGGTTGCCGATGGGGGTCCGGACCGGGACCTTCGTCCCTGGTACACCGCCACGGGGTGGACGAACATGCCGGTATGAGCGAAATCACCCCAGCCGGTTCGTTCGCAGTGTCGATGCTCACCGGGGACTCGGTCGTCCGGGTGCCGGCCGATGCGACCCTGGCCGACGTGGCCGCGGCGCTGGTCAAGGGCGAGTTGGGCGTGGTCGTCGTGGGCGACGAGGCCCGACCGGTCGCGCTCGTCTCCGAGCGCGACGTCGTCCGCTCGGTCGCGGCCGGCCATGATCCGGCCCAGGTGAGGGCCGTCGACGTGGCCAGCACCGATCTGGCGTGGTGCAACGTGGATGCCAGCGTCGACGAGGTGGCCGGCGAGATGATGGATCGCTACATCCGTCACGTCCTCGTCGAGGAGCAGGACGGCACCCTGGCCGGCATCGTCTCGGCCCGCGACCTGCTCGGCGTCTACGCCGGCGACGCCGACATCGACTGAAGCCTCAGAGCCATCGGGTAGCTGACCGATGTGCGATCGTCGTCGCTGGGATACAACCGGAGCATGATCGAACCGACGCTCCAGGGCGAGCAGGTCCAGCTCCGGCTCGTCCGGACCGAGGATCTGCCCGGGTTGCACGGGCAGCTGACCGACCTCACGACCGCCGGCCGTCACTTCCCGTTGGGCCTGATCGGGGAACCAGCGTTCCGGGCCGAGTACGAGCGCACGGGGTTCTGGCGCCCGGACGAAGGCATGCTCCTGGTCGCCGCCGAGGGTTCGGTGGTCGGCGAGATCGAGTTCTACCCCATCAGCCACTACCTGCACGGCTACGAGCTGTCCTACCGGATCTTCGGGGCCCAGCACGCCGGCAAGGGCTACGCCACGGAGGCGGTGGCGCTGCTGTCGTGCCACCTGCTCGCCACGAAGCGGGTCGAACGGCTGCAGCTGGTCATCCATCCCGACAACGTGGCTTCGCAACGTGTCGCCACCAAGTGCGGGTTCACCCGGGAGGGGACGATGCGTCGGTGCTGGTTCCATCGCGGGGAGTACCACGACCTCGATGTGTGGTCGTTGCTGCGCGGTGAGGCGGCGATGCACGTGCCGGTTGCCGCCCGCGAATCGGACCTCGGCTGACGACCGCTCAGCCGGCGTCGACCAGCTCCACCTCGACCGACAGGTCCGGCGCCTCCGCGGTCGTGACGGATGCGACCTTGCCCGCATCGAGGATGTCGGCCTGCACCCGGCCGAAGGCGGCCAACCGCTCGGGTGTGTCCCGCACGGCAGCGGAGGCGATCTCGGTGCGCATCGACACCTTGGCGTCGGACTTGGCCTTGCGCAGCAGCGACAAGACGTCGGAGGCGACGGCCATGGTGGTCACGGCGTCGTCGTCCGGGCCGCCGGCCGCTGACCGCAGCGCGTCGGCGTCGGGCCAGCTCGACCGGTGGATCGACCCTTCCCGCCACCAGGACCACACTTCCTCGGTGACGTAGGGCAGGAACGGCGCGAACAGCTTGAGCATCGTCTCGAGGGCCGTGCGCAGGGCGACCTTGGCCGAGTCGGCCGCCGCGTCGCCCTGACCGCCGTAGGCCCGGCCCTTGACCAACTCGAGATAGTCGTCGGTGAAGTTCCAGAAGAACGTCTCGGCGCGCTCGAGTGCTCGGGCGTAGTCGTAGTCGTCGAACACGCGGGTGCACTCGTCGACCAGGTCTCCGAGGAAGAGCAGCATCGCCCGGTCGAGAGGCTCGGTGACGCCGGCTCCCGGCGTGGGCTCGCCCAACCCGAGGGCGAACTTGGACGCGTTCAGCAGCTTGATGGCCAGGCGCCGGCCGATCTTCATCTGGCCCGGATCATTGGCGACGTCGCGCCCGGGCCCACCGCCGCAGGCCCAGTAGCGGATGGCATCGGCGCCGAACCGCTCGAGCAGGGCGAACGGCCCCTCCTCGGCGTTGTCCTTGGACTTGGAGAGCTTCTTGCGGTCGGGGTCGACCACGAATCCCGAGATGGCGGCGTGCCGGAAGGGCAGTTCGTCGAACAGCTCGTGGATCTTGACCACGGTGGCGAAAAGCCACGTGCGGATGATGTCGTGGGCCTGGGGACGCAGATCCATGGGGTAGACCCGCGCGAACAGGTCGGGATCCTCCTCCCATTTCGACGCGATGAGCGGTGACATCGACGACGTGTTCCACGTGTCCATCACGTCGGGATCTGCGGCGAAGCCGCCGGGCTGGTTGCGTTGCGACTCGTCGTAGCCGGGCGGTGCCACGGTGGTGGGATCGACCGGGAGCATGTCCTCGGAGGCTGGAATGGGCGCGAGGTGGTCGATGTCGCCGTCGTCGTCGATGGGGTACCAGATCGGGAACGGGACGCCGAAGAAGCGCTGGCGGGTGATGTTCCAGTCACCCTGCAGCCCGTTGGCCCAGTCCTCGAACCGCACCCGCATGTACTCGGGGTGGAACTCGAGTCCCTTGGCCCGTTCGATGATCTCCGAGGCGGGTGGGTAGCGGATGAACCACTGGTTCGAGCTGACGATCTCGAGTGGCTTCTTGCCGTTCTCCCAGAACTTGACCGGGTGGGTGATGGGACGGGGCTCGCCGTCCATCTTCCCCTTGGCCATGAGCAGCTCGACGATGGTCTTCTGGGCGCTGAAGACGGTCTTGCCGCCGAGCTCGGCGTAGTTGGCGTTGGCCTCGGCGGGGTCGACCGAGCCCCACCGCGTCGTCGGGATCGTCGGTCCAGGTGAGGTCGCGCTCGAGCCGGCCGTCGTGGCGGATCACGGGACGGATGGGCAGGTCGAGCTCGCGCCACCAGATCACGTCCGTCGTGTCACCGAAGGTGCAGATCATGGCGATGCCCGTGCCCTTGTCGGGCTGGGCCAGCTCGTGGGCGCAGATCGGGACCCGGGCGCCGAACAGCGGTGTGGTCGCGGTCTGGCCGAACAGCGGTTGGTAGCGCTCGTCGTCGGGGTGGGCGACGAGGGCGACGCACGCCGGCAGCAGCTCGGGCCGGGTGGTGTCGATGGCGAGGTCAGTCCCGTCCGGTCCGGTGAACAGCAGCTTGTGGTAGGCGCCGGGGATCTCCCGGTCCTCGAGCTCGGCCTGGGCGACCGCGGTCTTCATGTCGACGTCCCACAGGGTGGGTGCGCCGGAGCGGTAGGCGGTTCCGTCGGCCAGCAGCCGCAGGAAGCCCTTCTGCGAGATGCGGGTCGCGATCGGACCGATCGTGGTGTAGGTCTGGTCCCAGTCGACCGACAGCCCCACGACGCTCCACAGCTCGTGGTACTCGGCCTCCATCTCCTCGACGACCGTCTCGCACAGCTCGACGAAGTTGGGACGCGAGATCCGCACCGGGTCCTTGGGCAGCCGGCCCTTCTCGTCGGGCTGCGGGGCCGTGAAGTCGGGGTCGTAGGGCAGCGACGGATCGCAGAGCGTGGCGGTGAGCATCTGGACCCGGCGCTCGACGTTGAGGCCGTTGTCGTCCCACCCCATCGGGTAGAAGACCTCCTTGCCCCGCATGCGCTGGTAGCGGGCCACCGTGTCGGTGTGGGTGAACGACATCACGTGGCCGATGTGCAGCGAGCCCGACACCGTGGGCGGCGGCGTGTCGATGGAGTACACCTCGTCACGGGTCCTGCTCCGGTCGAAGGTGTAGGTGCCGCGCTCGGACCAGATCGCCCGCCACTTGGCTTCGAGGCCGTCCAGCGTCGGCTTGTCGGGGATGCTGCTCACGAGCCGTGAGGGTACCGGCGGCCCGAACCGGTCGAGAAAGGCGATGGCCGGGGTAGGGCTGGGGCATGGTTGCCCCGTGGCAAGAATGATTGATCCAGATCTTGACGTGAGCGACTGAGCGATTACCCTGTGATGCAGCCGTCGGGCGGAGACCGATCGCTCATCTGGAGTCTCCATGCCCGCACCCACGTCCGTCTCGATCCGAGACACGGCTCCGACCTTCGCCGAGCCCGGCGATCTGTTCGCCTCACCGGCGTTCATGGACCTGGGCTCGTGCCGGGGGATGGACCCCGACATCTTCTTCCCCGACCGGGGCGAGTCGCTCTCGCCCGCCAAGGCCATCTGCGCCGAGTGCATCGTCCGCGACGAGTGCCTCGAATATGCCCTCGACCACCGCGAGCGGTTCGGGGTGTGGGGCGGGACGTCCGAGCGGGAGCGCCGCCGGCTGCGCCGCTCCCGCCGTGACGCCACCAAGGTGGCGTAGGCCTGACCCGGCCAGGGCCACCACCCGCTCGGTCCTGAGCAATGGGCGTGCCGCTTGCAGGGGGCGTAGGCTTCCCGGCAGGAGGTTCAGATGGGCGGGACTCCTATCATCGACGCCAAGATCACGGTCCCCCACCAGCACCGCAACGTGGTCGACAGACCGGCGGCCCGGGCGTTGTTGGACCGTGGCGAGCGCGTCGGTGTCACCGTGGTCGCCGCCGCCCCGGGATACCTGAAGCGGCAGCTGGTGGCGTCCTGGGCGCAAGCCGATCCCCGGCGCACCGTGGCGTGGGTGTCGCTCGACGCCGGCGACGACCCCGCCCGGTTGCTGGCGCACACCATGGCGTCGATCCGGCGGGTGCAACCCGGCTTCGCTCCCGATCTCGACGTCGCATCCCTCATCGGTGGCCCGGGTTGGGAGGTCAGAGCGGTCGACACCGTGATCGAGGCCTTCGGTCGCGAGACATCGCCGATCACCGTGGTGTTCGACAGCGTGCACAGCCTCGTCCACCCCGATTCGCTCCACGGGCTGGGCGTCCTCATCCGCTACCGGCCACCGGCCCTGCGCGTCGTGGCCCTCACGAGGGATGACGCCGCCCTCGATCTCTCCACGGCCGTGCTGGCCGGCTCGGTGGTCGAGATCCGGGAGGACGACCTCGCCTTCGATGCCGAGCAGACCTTCGAGGCCGTGATCGCCGCCACCGGCCGGGCGTGGACGAAGGAACAGGCAGGTGCCCTGCACCTCGCCACCGCTGGGTGGCCCGCCGGTGTGTTCCTCACCGCCGTCCGCCAAGAGCCCGGCGGACCACCGCCCCCGTTCGGCACCGACGAGGAGCCGGTCCGGTCGTATCTCCGCCATCGCGTCCTCGATCCGCTCGAGCCCGAACTCCGGTCGTTCCTGCTCCATGTGGCGCCGCTCGGTGACGTGAGCGCCGAGCTGTGCGCCCACGTGACCGGGCGAGCCGACACCGGTCACCTGCTCGACCGCCTCGTCGAGCTGCATCTCCTCGGCGACGGCCGGCCCGGTCGGCCGGGTTGGCGCCGATTCCCGTCCTTCGTCGCGTCGTTCGCCGAACACGAGCTCCGGGCAGCCGACACCGACGAAGCCCGATCGGTCCACCAGATCGCGGCGCGATGGTGCTGGGAGCAGGAGCTGCTCGAGGAGTCGATGCACATCGCGGCCAGCGGCGGGCAGACGCAGCTGATGGCCGAGATCCTGCTCGAGCACCACCATCGGTGGTCGGCGGGCGGCGAGGCCGAGGCGGTGCGGCGGTGGTGTTCCACGTTGCTGCAGGCCGACCCCCAGCTCGTCGAGGCCCAACTGGCGTCGGCGTGGGCGTCGTTGTTCCTGAGCGACGATGAGTTCGCGATGAGCACCGTGGCCCTGATCACGGCCCTCGACCTGCCCGGCGACCGGGGCACGTTCGTCCGCGGTGAGCTGGCCATGATCCGTGCCCACGTCGCCCGCCGTCGTGGTGACATGGTGCGGTCGCTCCGTGACGTCCGGGAGGGTGTCGAGTGCGCTCGAGCGCTGCCCGAGGACTACCAGACCCCCTACCGGGGAGCGCTCCCTGGTGCGTTGCACCTGCACGTGGGTGTGGCGGCGGTGTGGGCGGGCGAGCTCGACGAGGCCGTGGCCGAGCTCACCGATGCCCAGCGCGAGACGAACTGGTCTCGACAGGCGTTGCCGGCGATCCACGGGCATCTCGCCGTCGCGCTCTGGCTGCTCGGCGACAAGGCCGCCCGCGCCCACGCCGAGGTGGCGCTCACCCACGTTCGTGACGATCTGCTCGGCCCCGCCGACTTCACCGCGCTGTGCATGGGTCTGATCCTGGGTGTGGGCCCGGACGGGCCGCGCTTGGATCAGGCCTTGTCGCTCGCCGAGGCGATCGACGAACCGATCGCGCAGGTGTTGGTCCGAGCGGCCGAGGTCTCCCAGGTGGCCACCGTCGACCGGGCCCGGGCTCTGGAAGCGCTCCGCCGCATCCGCATCATCGTCAAGGAGTGCCCGGCGCCGGGAGCTCTCACCGCAGTGTGCAACCAGGTCGCCCAGGAAATCGGTACCGACCGCGACGCCACGCTCGGCGACCCGCTCACCGGGGGAGAGGAGCGCGTGCTGCGGATGTTGGTCGGCTCGTTGACCGAGCGTGAGATCGCATCCGAACTGCATCTCTCACACAACACCGTTCGCACCTACCGGCGGCGCCTGTACAAGAAGCTGGGGGTCGCGTCGCGGTCCGAGGCCGCCCGGGTGGCCCGGCTGCGCCCCAGCTGAGAGACCCGGCAGAGAAGTGTCTCCCGGGGTACCAGGGCCCCAGTACCCCCTGGGTTGCCACAGTGTTGGCGTCCTGGAGCGGGCCCCCGGCGTTGCCGACTCGTCCCACTCCAACCGGCGTCGACTCCGTTCCCGCCACGGGGTCGTCGTTGTCGGGGCGTTGGTCCGTCACGATCTGGTCGAAGGTGTGCTCCCGCCAGCACGCTTCCTGGAGTTGACTGACGGACCAGCGCCTCGATCCTTTTCCGGCCGAGACCCGCCACGAGCCGATCGGCCCCAGAACCGGGGACAGGCCCCAGGACCCGGTTGGGTACCCTCGGCGCCGTGCTGCACCTGTACGACACCGCGCGAGGCACCGTCGTGCCCTTCGAGCCCCGCGAGCCGGGAAAGGTGTCGATCTACGCCTGCGGACCCACGGTCTACGGCCCGCCCCATCTCGGGCACGGTCGGAACCAGATCTCCTACGACCTGCTCCGGCGCTACCTCACCTGGGCCGGTAACGAGGTCACCTTCGTCTCCAACGTCACCGACATCGACGACAAGATCATCGAGCGGGCCCGACGAGAGCAACGGCCGTGGGAGGAGATCACCGAGAAGTGCGAATCGGTCTGGTTCGCGGCCATGGACCGCCTCGGCGTCCTGCGGCCGGACCACAGCCCGCATGCGACCGGCTACGTCGACGACATGGTGGCGCTCATCGGCCGGCTCCTCGACCGGGACGTCGCCTACACCACCTCCGACGGCGTCTATCTCGACGTCTCGAAGATCGATGGCTACGGCTTGTTGGCCCACGGCTCGCTGGACGACCTGCGCGCCGGCGCGCGTGTCGAGACCAACGACGAGAAGCGCTCCCCGCTCGACTTCGCCCTCTGGAAGCGGGCCAAGCCGGGCGAACCAGCGTGGCCGGCGCCCTTCGGCGACGGCCGTCCCGGCTGGCACACCGAGTGCGTGGTGATGAGCCTCGACCTGCTCGGCGAGGGGTTCGACATCCACGCCGGTGGCACCGACCTCCAGTTCCCGCACCACGAGAACGAGCGCGCCCAGGCCGTCGCCGAGGGCAAGCACTTCGCCAACTACTGGTTCCACCACGGCATGGTCGAGATCGACGGCGAGAAGATGTCGAAGTCACTCGGCAACGTCCGCAACCTGCTCGACCTCATGGATGTGTTCGATCCGCGCGCCTTCAGACTGCTCGTGCTCAAAGCCCACTACCGCTCGCCCATCGACATCGCCGAGGACTCGATGCGGGCCAACGAGGCGTCGATGGTCCGCCTCGACACCTTCGCCCGGAGGTTCGCGCCGCAGGTCATCGGGGTCGAGCCCGACACTGCCGTACTGGATCGCTTCCGCCGCGCCATGGACGACGACCTCAACACCCCGGTGGCGGTGGCGACGATGTTCGACGCGGTGAAGGCCGCCAACACCGATGACGACGTCGCGGTGGCCGCGGCCGCCCTCGAGATCGCCGGGGTGCTCGGGCTCGTGCTCAGCACCGAAGCCGGCGAGGTGCCCCAGGCCGCCCTCGACCGAGCCGCAGCGCGCGATACGGCCCGGGCCGAGAAGGACTGGGCCGCGGCCGATCGGATCCGCTCCGAGCTCGAGGCCGACGGCTACGTCGTCGAGGACACGCCGGACGGGACCTCCATCCGGCCCCGCTGACCGGACGGCGGGCGAGCAACTCAGGTGTAGCCGGCGGACGAAGTCCGCGGGCGCAGCGGCTCAGAGCCCGAGGGTCCCGGTGACCTCGGTGATCGTGTTGTCGATGGGTTCGACCACGGGGGCCAGGGGCTCGAGCGGGCCGCTCACCGACAAGGTGGATCCGTCGTCGGGGGTGGGCTCGGAGCCGACGCTGACCGGTCCGACGGTGACGCCGGGGTCCGACCCGGCATCGACCGCGATCGGCGTGTCGGCAACCGTGGTGCCCACCGACAACGGGGCGTCGGGCGAGGTGTCGCTCACCTGGCCGGTGCCGCCGTCGGCGGGTTCGCTGGTGGTGGTGGTGCTCGGGCTCGACGAGGAGGTGCCGGCGCGCGGATCGGTGGGGGTGCTGGGCGCGTCCAGACCGGTGGTGGGGGTGGCGGTCCCGCCGGGGTTGCTGGCGCCGACCACGCCGCCGCCGCGGGGAAGGGCCGATGGCGAGTGGCTGGTGGTGCCGGTGGAGGCGCTCGTCGCGCCCGGTGCGGGCAGGTCGATCGGTGCCGTGATCGGCGCGGGCGGCTCGACGGTCTCGCTCGCGGCCGGGGCGATCGGGGTCGCGCTCTCGTCGCTGGTGCCGTCGTGCGACGGTCTGAGGATCGTGGCACCGAGGACCCCGACTGCGGCAGCGAAGGCGCTGACGCCGGCGAGGACCTTCTCGGCCGTGGCCGACAGACCGGTGCCGGCCCCGTCGGCAGTGGCCACCGCGGCAGCCCACGCCGCCCGAGTCTCGTCGCTGAGCTCGGCGGGCAGGGGCAGGGCGAGGAGCCGGAGCTGCGATCCGAGGATGTAGAGGTACGAGCGCCGGCGCCGGCAGGTGTCGCACAGGCCGATGTGCCGTTCGAGCTTCTCGGCGTCGGAGGCGGGCAGCGTGCCGGCGACGTACGACCCGAGGCGGGCCACGGCCCGCTGGCAGTTGCGGACCCCGTTGGCGGCCACGTCGGCGCGCAGGTACTGCTCGGTGAGACCGGCCTGGGCCCTGGTGGCGAGCTGCGCGGTGGCTCGGGGGGCCAGACCCACGACGGGCGCGATGCGTGACGTCCGCATGTCCTCGACGTTGGCGAGCCACAGAACCGAACGCCAGCGCTCGGGCAGGGCGCCGAACGCGGCGGCGACCGCGACGGCGTCACCCTCGGCGTAGTCGAAGCGGGCAGCCCTCGTCCCGGTGCCGCCGACGTCGGCGTCGGGGCTCCGCTGGAGGTCGAGGGCGACGTTGCGCACGGTGGTCAGCAACAGTCCGTGCACCGTCGTGTCGATCGGGCAGCGGCCGGCGCGGATGGCGGTGAACGTGCGGGCGAACGCCTCGCTCACGACGGCGCGCGACAGCTCGGGGTCGCCGGTCAGGGCCAGGCTGAGCCGCCACGCGCTCGGCGCGTGCCGCTCGTACAAGCTGGTGAAGGCCTGCTCGTCGCCGTCTTCTGCCGCGGTGACCAATGCGTGGTCGCTGTGGAACTCCTGGTCGTTCGCCATGCGCCGCCCCTTCTCGTGCACTCGACTTCGGCGTTGCTCCCGGTTGTTCGCCGCTCGGCGATCGATCCCCTTCTCCGGGGGCAGGGGTTCGCGGGGTTTGAGCCGAATGGTTACCCCTCGGTAACTTGAACCGACAACCGATCCATCCGTACGTCCATCGGAGGAGCCCCCCATGGCCGAGTTCTCGCTCGAGTTGAACGAAGACCAGATCCAGCTGCGCGACTGGATCCACGAGTTCGCCAAGGACGTGGTCCGACCGGCGGGCCAGGAGTGGGACGACCGCGAGGAGTTCCCGTGGCCGATCGTCCAGGAGGCGGCCAAGATCGGGCTGTACGGCTTCGATTTCTTCGCCAACATGTCGATGGCCGACCCCACCGGCCTGACCATGCCCATCGCGCTCGAGGAGCTGTTCTGGGGCGACGCCGGCATCGCGCTGTCGATCTTCGGCTCCGGCCTCGCCGCGGCCGGCATCGCGGGCAACGGCACGCCCGAGCAGGTCATGGAGTGGGTGCCGCAGTGCTTCGGTGACGCCGACGACGTGAAGATCGCGGCCTACTGCGTGTCGGAGCCCGACGCCGGATCCGACGTGAGCTCGTTGCGTACCCGAGCCGAGTACGACGAAGCCACCGACGAGTGGGTGCTCAACGGCACCAAGGCGTGGGCCACCAACGGCGGCATCGCCAACCTCCACGTGGTGACGGCCACGGTGGATCCCAAGCTCGGATCTCGCGGCCAGGCCAGCTTCGTCGTCCCCGAGGGCACCGACGGCATCGCCCAGGGCCAGAAGTACAAGAAACACGGCATCAAGGCGTCGCACACCGCCGAGGTCGTCCTCACCGACTGCCGCGTGCCGGGTCGCATGCTCCTCGGCGGCAAGGAGAAGCTCGATGCCAAGCTGGCCAAGGCCCGCGAGGGCTCCCGGACCGGCGAGAAGCAGCCGGCCATGGCCACCTTCGAAGCGACCCGCCCCGCGGTGGCGTCGATGGCCGTGGGCATTGCCCGGGCCGCCTACGAGATCGCGCTCGAGTACGCCCACGAGCGCAAGGCCTTCGGCGTGCCCATCTTCGAGAACCAGGCCATCGCCTTCATGCTGGCCGATATGAAGACCGAGATCGACGCCTCCCGCCTGCTGGTGTGGCGGGCGGCGTGGCTGTCGCGCAACGGCGGTGGCTACAAGTACGCCGAGGGCTCGATGTCCAAGCTCAAGGCCGGCCGCACCGCGACCTGGGTCACCGAGCGCGCCATCCAGATCCTCGGCGGCTACGGCTACACCCGCGAGTACGACGTCGAGCGCTTCCACCGCGACGCCAAGATC
>CAVVGJ010000005.1:0-366785 GCA_963747745.1 uncultured Acidimicrobiaceae bacterium | reverse complement strand
ATCGTGATGGTGCCGTTCCAGGCGTTGTTCCCCGCCCTGTTCCTCGCCCTGCTGGCCGCGCTCGTGCTCGAGCCGGCGCGTGCCGCGATGTTCGTCGCCTCCGTGTTCGGGATGCTCCTGTACTACGAGTGGGTCCACTACCTGATCCACTCGCCGTACCGGGCGAAGTCGGCGTGGTTCCGGAACGTGAGCCGCAACCACATCAAGCACCACTTCAAGAACGAGCACTACTGGTTCGGCGTCACCGTCAGCCTCGGCGACCGGCTGCTCGGCACGAAGCCTGACGAGCACGAGGTCGAGACGTCGCCAACCGTGCGCACCCTCGGCATCGAGTAGCCGAAGAGGATGCTGGCGGTCGAGGACGTTGATCCACGGCCCCGGCCCCTGGGCGGTTCGATCGGCGCCGGATCCGCCATCGGTGGGTCGTGCTCGGAACTCGACGGTCATTTCCGGCATCCGAGGCAGTAGCCCACGGACTTGACGCCAGGCCGTAGCGGCTCGGGGCTGAGCCGGTGTATCGACGGCATGAACCGTCGGCGAGGATCCTCTCGTTCGCTGCCACCGGCGTTTGTTCGACGAGGATCCTCACGTTCGTCACAACCCGCACCGGCGCACCGTCGGCGAGGATCCTCTCGTTCGGAGTCACCGGGTGGTGTTCGGCGAGGGTCCTCGGGTTCGATCACGGCCGGCAGCCGCCCGCACCGTCGGAACGATCGGCACGCCGGCGTGCCGATGGCGCGGGATTTTCTCGCCCCGAGGTTTCCTGATCTCATGGCCGCGCCAGGAGTCGACGGCGGGCCGGGGCGGTCCTGTCACTCGGCCGCCCATCCGTGTCAACGCGCTGGCGTACTCAGCGTCAAGGGTCGTGGGCGGGCCTGATGGAGGCGACCAGCTGGCTCCCAGATGACCGGGGGCCCGCCCGCCGGCGCTCAGCTCGTGCACCGAATGGGTACGTGCTTGGCGCCGCCGACGAAATGGGACTTGGTCCATTCGGTCGAACCCGTGGCCTCGATCGAGGTGAATTCGCGTCGCAGGCCGTCGAGGACGGCGGCGACCTCCATGTGGGCCAGCCGCGAGCCGAGGCAGAAGTGGGGGCCGTGACCCCAGCCGACCTGCCGGCTGGCGTTCGAGCGGGCGACATCGAGCTGGTGCGGGTCATCGAACAGCGCCGGGTCGCGGTTGGCGCCCGGGTACGACAGGAGGATGCGATCACCGGGCGCGAAGGCGTGGCCGGCGACCTCGGCCTCGGCCTGGGCGTGCCGGACGAAGTGGCGGACCGGTGACGTCAGGCGCACGACCTCGTACGCCGCGTTCTCCACCAGCTCTGGCTCGGCACGGAGTCGGGTGAACTCGTCCGGGAACCGCGCCAACGCATCGACCCCACCGGCCATCGCGAACGACGTCGTGTCGTGGCCTGCAGTCGCGATGATCACGTAGAGGCCGATGGCGGTCATCGTCTCGAGCGGCGTCCCGTCGACCACGCCGTTGGCGATCGCCGACGACAGGTCGTCGGTCGGGTTGGCCTGCCGGTCCTGCATCAGTTCCGTGAAGTAGCCGGCGACCTCCATCAGCGCCGCGAACGGGTCGCCCTGGCCCAGCTCGTCGTCCTCGGCGCTGAACATCTCCTGGGTCAGCTTCAACAGGACCGGCTCGTCGTCGCGGGGCACGCCCAGCATCGACATGATCACCCGCAACGGCAACGGCAAGGCCACCTCGGTCGAGAAGTCGCACTCGCCACCGAGCTCGCGCAATCGGACCATCGACTCGGCGACCAGCTCGTCGACGGCCGGCTTCAGGACCCGCAGGGTCGAGTTCTTGAACCACTCGACGACGAGCTTGCGGTGCATCAGGTGGTCGGGCCCGTCCTGGTTGATGAGCATCTTCAGCTGGGTGCCGACCTCGTTGATGTCCGGCAGGTCGCCGCTCAGCTTGGGGGGGAGCAGGGGAGCGGTCGTGTTGGAGAACTCCTCGGCCCGCCGGGAGACCTCGAGGAGGACCTCGAGGTCGACCGTGGCCCAGATCGTGCCGTGGACGTCGTCGTCGAACCGGATGAACGGGCCGCGCTCCCGCAGCTCGTCGACCGAGTGGTGCCACTGCTCCAGATCGAGGAAGGTGGCCCCATCGGTGAAGAGCGCGCCGGGGTCGAGGTGGGTCATGGTGTCGTCGATGGTGCTCATGAGAGACTCCTGGCTTGGGGCTGGAAGACGTGTGGGGACTCAGCTGTTAAACTGTACGGATGTCCAATAAACCGGCTGCGAGGCGAATCGGTCGACCGCCGGGTGCCGATGCGGACAGGACGAAGGCCGTGCTTCTCGATGCGGCCCTCCGGGCTTTCGCAGAGCGGGGCTTCGAGGGTGCGTCGATACGAGAGATCACCGGGTCGGTCGGCCTCGGCCACAACCTGGTGCGTCACTACTTCGGCACCAAGGAGGATCTGTGGCGGGCCGCGGTGCGCCACGGGCTGGAGCCGGCCGCGGCGCGCATCGTCGAGATGTTCGACGTCGGCGAGGCTCGACCCCTCCGCCCGACGCTTCGTGCCGGACTCGAGCTGCTCATGGTCGAAGCGGCCGCCAATCCGGACGCGTTCCGGCTGTTCCTGGCCGAGGCGCTCCGAGGGGGACCCCGGTTCGACCAGATCTACGACGACGTCCTCGAACCCATCTCGCAAGCGATCTTCCGGTACGCCGAGGTGACGCGCGAGATTCCTGCCGCCGTCGACCTTCGCGTGCTCGGCGTCTTCGTGTTCGGCGCCGCGTTCAGCCCGTTCACCTTCGAGGGACTCGCGTCGCGCCTCGGGTTCGCGCCGCCACGCCGTGGAGAACCGCTCGACGATCACGTCGAGCAACTGATCGACATGATCGTCGCCGGCATGACCCGCATCGCGGACTGATGCACATTCGCCCCGACTCATACGCTGGCGTCGAGCTGCTCGAGTAGGCGCCGCTTGAGGAGTTTGCCGCTCTCCAGGCGGGGGAGCTCGCCGACGAAGACGAGCTGGCGCGGACACTTGTAGTGGGCGATCTCGCCTCGGCAGTACTCGATCAGCTCGGCCGCGAGACCATCAGGATCGTCGGGTGGTTGCGCCGCCACGACGAACGCCTTCACCCGCTCGCCCATCTCGGGGTCGGGGACGCCGAGCACGGCGACGTCGTGGACCGCAGGGTGGACGGTCAGGACGTTCTCGGCTTCCTGGGGGTAGATGTTCACCCCGCCCGAGATGATCATGTTCGAGGCCCGGTCGGTGAGGTAGAGGTAGCCGTCCTCGTCGAGGTGGCCGACGTCGCCGTAGGTCGCCCAACCGCGGGGATCCGTGGCCTCCCGGGTCTTGTCGGGATCGTTGTGGTACTCGAACCGGCCCGCGGCGGAGAACCAGACCTGCCCGGTCTCCTCCGGGCCGAGCTCGGTGCCGTCGTCGTCGACGATGTGGACCTGGTTGAACACGGATCGCCCGACGGAACCGGGATGCGCCAGCCACTCGGCAGCTCCGATGGCGCACAGCCCGAACCCCTCCGAGCCGCCGTAGTACTCATCGACGATCGGGCCGACCCAGTCGATCATCTGGTGCTTGATCGGGACCGGGCACGGCGCGGCGGCGTGGATCACCCGTCGCAACGACGACAGGTCGGCCCGAGCACGCACCTCGTCGGGAAGGCGGAGCATCCGGACGAAGTGGGTGGGGACGAACTGGGCGTGGGTGACGCGGTGGCGCTCGATCGCATCGAGCGTGCCCTGGGCGTCGAAGCGCTCCATCACGACGACGGTCGCGCCGAGGCGGTGACCAGCCAGCGTCCAGCCCAACGGCGCTGCGTGGTACAGCGGCGCGGGGCTGAGGTACACCGACGACCGGTCGACGTCGTAGAACTGCTTGGCGATGGCAGCGATGCCGCCTCGCGCGGTCCCGAATGCAGACGTGGACAGCGGCGGCAGGATGCCCTTCGGGCGTCCGGTGGTGCCCGACGAGTAGAGCATCAGCATGCCCTCGCGCTCGTTGTCGCGTGGCGTACCAGGCGTCGTGGCGAGCACCTCGTCGAAGTCGTCGTAGCCGTCGATGCCGCCGCCGACCGAGAGGCGGATCTCGAGACGCTTCGCGTGCGCGCCGAGCTGGCTCACGACATCGGCCATCGTCGATGCGGTGACCAGCGCCTGCGCGCCGCAGTCCTCGATGATGTAGCCCGCCTCGTCCGCTCCGAGGTGCCAGCTGACGGGTGTCAGGTAGAGCCCCGACCGCAGCGCGGCCCAGGCGGCGTCGAAGTATTCGAGCTGGTTCCTCAACAGCACCGCGACGTGGTCGCCCGGTACGAGTCCGGCGTCGTCGAACACGCGGGCGAGTCGCGTCGAGCGGTCGTCGAGTGATGCGTACGTCCGCGCTCCGCCGGAGCCCGCCATGATGACGGCGGGTGCGTCACCGCGTCGCCGCAACATGTCGCCGCTCTGTTCCTCGGTCATGGCCACTGTCCGCTCAGACGCCGGCCAGATGGCTCACGCCGGTGAGCTCGGCCGCGTTGTCGAAGACGATCCGGCGCTGGTCGGCCTCGGAGAGATGGCCGATCTCGTCGAAGATCTGGGCCGGGTACTCGAGGCCCTCCATGTGGGGGAAGTCCGAGCCGAACAGGACGCGGTCGGCGCCCATGAACTCGACGACGTCGTCGATGTCGTCCTCCCAGAACGGGTTGATCCAGACGTGCCGCTTGAACACCTCGACCGGGTCGTCCTGGAACCAGTTCTGGTACTTCTCGCGGACCGCGGCCAGCTGGCGGAAGACGTCGTGGAGGTACACGGCCCCGTTCTCGACCGATGCCACCCGCACGCCCGGGAACCGTTCGAAGACCCGGTCGAAGACGAGCGCGGACAGCCAGTCGCAGATGGCGCGTTCCATCTTCCACACCGCGTTGGTGGGCTTGCGTCCCCCGCCGAGCGTCGCCTCGGCGCCACCGGGCGCGGGGTAGCCGTTCGCTCCGTACCCGGAGTTTCCGACGTGGGCCACGACGACGATCCCCGCGTCGCTCACCCGCTGCCAGAATCCGTCGAACACCTCGTCGCCAGGTGAGCGCTGGCCATCCGCGGTGGTGATCGGTGCGGGCCGCATCACGACGATGCGCGCGCCGTGGTCGCAGACGTAGTCGAGCTCGGCGCACGCCTCGTCGGGGTCGGCGAGCGTGATGTACGGAGCGCCGAAGATCCTGTTCTGGTTCGCGAATCCCCAGTCGTCCTGCAACCAGCGGTTGAAGGCCCGATGGACCGCAACGTTGGCGGCGACGTCGGTCTTGAGCACTTCCTCGTAGTGGACGCCGGTCGTCGGGAAGATCCAGCAGGCATCGACCCCCTGCTCGTCCATGACGCCGAGCCGGGCGGCGCTGTCCTGGTAGGCGGCGGGGAGCGGTTCGAGGTTCGACCGGATCAGTTCGGCAAAGGTCTTGTTGTTCGGATTTCCCTTGTAGTACTCGCGCAGCACGCCGGGCTTGGAGATCGGGTCGTAGGTCGGGTTGGGGACCTGCCAGTCGACCTTGCCTCGGATCATCTGGCGCTGGTGGCCGTTCTCGAGCGTGACCCACACCGGGCCGCGGTTCTTGAACTCGCGTGGCAGGTGGCGGGTGAACGCGTCCTTGGCCTCGTAGTAGTGGTTGTCGGCGTCGAACATCGGCAGTGGCGGTGTGGTCATCGGGCGCTCCGATCGCGGGGAGATCTGGGACTTGCATCGAACATAGCAGAAGAATTGGACACTTGTACTGTTGTCATTCGGGGTCAGCCTCGTCGTGGTAGCGGTTGCCGAACGTCTCCTCGCGCCACGCCATGGCCGCCTTCAGGCCGTCGCGTTCGGATCGCTTCATGAACTCGTCGCCGGCCTCGCCCGTCTCCTCGTCGCGCTTGGCGTAGAGGCCCTGCTCCCGGAAGCTGGCCACGGCGAGCAGGTCGACACTGGCGGCGATGCCGGTCCGGAATCCCATGACCTCGAACTGCCGGTTGATGCTGCGCTTGGTCAACATGATGAGGTCGGTGGGGGTGAGGGCGATCTGTCGGGCCAGTTCCTCGGTCCGGGCCTCGAGCTCTTCGGCCGGGACCGACTCCGAGGCCCACTGGCACTCGGCGGCCTCCTTCCCGCTCATCGGCTCGCAGGTGAACATGTAGTACTTGGCCTTGGTCATGCCCACGAGCCACGGGATGTACTGCAGGTTCCCGGGCGACCAGTTGCGGCCCACGGGCCAGCCGATCTTGGCGTCGTCGGCGACGATGCGCAGGTCGCAGAACCCGGCCAGCTCGCTGCCGCCGGCCAGGCAGTGGCCGTGGATCTGGGCGATGACCGGCTTCTGCAGGTCGAAGAGCGTGAAGTAGACGCGAGCGTGCTCGAGGTCGTAGGACTGCCAGAGCCGGTCTCGGTCCGGGGCGATGTAACCGCCGCCCGGCATGTTGCGCTGCCGCTCGCCCTTCTTGACCGGCGTCATGTCGTAGCCGGCGGAGAACGATGGGCCCGTCGCCCTTGATGATGATCACGCGGATGTCGTCGTCGAGTTCGAGGAGCTTGGCCGCCATCTCGATCTGCATCAGGCGTTCGTAGCCGAGCGGGTTCCGCTTCTCCGGGCTGTTGAGCACGATGCGCCCGATGGGTCCGTCGCGCTCGATGTCGATGAGGTCGAAGTCGGGGAGCTCGACGTTCTCCTTGCGGTACGGGGGCGACCACTTCACCATGCGGTGGGACGCACCGGGGCGTGTGGTCTGCATCTCGTTGTCGTCGGTCATCGCTGGGACTCTCTTCGGGGTCGGGGTCAACGGGGCTGGCGGAGCGTGCGGGTCACCGAGGTCCAGGCGTTCTCCGCCGGGTCGGCTCGGGGTCGTTCGTAGCTGGTCACGCGGCTGGCGACGTCGCCGTAGCGGCACCGCAGCTCGCGGCCGACGTGTTCGGGGTCGCCGACCACGGCGAAGGTCTCGAGGATCTCGTCGGTGATGAGCGACCCCATGTGCTCCCACTCGCCACGCTTCGACATGGCGTGGAGCTCGGGCTGGAGATCGCCCCAGCCGTGCAGGTCGAGCACCGGTCGGTAGGCCGGCGTGGAGCCGTAGAACGCGAGCTGGCGCCGCGTCGCGGCCGTGGCCTGCGCGATCGCCGCATCGTCGACCCCGGTGACCACGAAGCCGGGCGCGACGATCTCGATGTCCTCCAGGCGGCGGCCCGCCCGCTCGCAGCCACGCTGGAGCGCGGGCACCGTGTGCTCACGCAGATAGCGCTCGGACGAGAAGCCGTGGCAGATGAACCCGTCGGCGAGCTCGCCGGCGACCTCGGTCATCATCGGTCCGACGCCGGCGAGGAAGATCTTCGGAGCGCCGAGCCCGTGGGGCCGGGGTGCGAACATCGGTGTCATCAAGGTGTGGCGGTAGAACTCGCCGTCGAAGTCCAACGGCGTGCCGTGCTCCCACGTGTCCCAGATGGCGCGCAGGGCCCGCACGAACTCGTGCATCCGTCGGGCCGGGTGCGACCACGGCATCGAGTACCGGCGCTCGATGTGGGGTTGGATCTGGCTGCCGAGGCCGAGCACGAAGCGGCCACCGCTGAGCGACTGCAGGTCGTGCGCCGTGTTGGCGAGCGTCATCGGCGTGCGCGCGAACGCAACCGCGATGGACGTGCCGATCTCGATCCGCTCGGTCGCGGCGGCGGCCAGCGCGCAGGACAGGAAGGGATCGTGGTTGGTCTCTGCAGCCCACAGGGCGTCGAACCCCGCCGCCTCCGTCGATCGGGCCAGCGCGTCTGCCTTCTGGGGGCGGATCGTGGCGCCGAGGTCGACCTTCACGAGGGACGTCCGTAGGACGCGAGCCGAGCTCGGAACGCGGGGTCTTCCCGCTGGACCTCGAGCTGGATGTCGAGCTCCATGCCGATCACCTCGGTCAGCTCGTCCATGGCCAGGGCGCGGTTGAGCATCTCCTTGGTGCGCCGCAACCCGAGGGCCGACTTGGACAGCAGCTCGTCGGCCACTCGCTGGCCGGCGGACTCGAGTTCGCGGTCGGCGACCACCTCGGCCACCAGTCCGAGACGCTCGGCTCGGACCGCGTCGACGGCCCGGCCGGTGAGCATGAGCTCGGACGCGACGGACAGCCCGACCATGCGGGGCAGGAGGTACGAGATCCCGACGTCACAGCCGCTGAGGCCGATGGTGATGAACGTGTCGTCCATCCGGGCCGACTCGCCGGCGATCCTGATGTCGGCGGCCAGGGCCATGACGAAACCGCCGCCCTTGGCCGCGCCGTGCACGAGGGACACGACCGGTTGCGGACAGCTTCGGATCAGGGGCACGAGATCGACGATGCGGCGAGTGTCCCGACCACCCCCGGCCATCTGGGCGGCGAGGTCGAGCCCGGCGCAGAACGAGGGTCCGTTTCCCCGCAGCACGATGACCCGCACGTCTTCGCGCTCGGCGACCGCATCGAAGTAGTCGCACAGGCCGTTGATCAGCGCGGGGTCGAGCGCGTTGTGTTTCCGGGGCCGGTTGAGCGTCAACCAGTCGACGGCGCCGCGGTGCTCGATCACGAGGACCTCGTCGGCTGGATCGTGGGTGTCGGACACGGTGTTCAGTCCGTGGTGCACCGGACGGGCACGTGCTTGGCGCCACCGACGAAGTGGGCCTTGGTCCACTGCGTGGGCCCGGTCGACTCGATCGACGAGCAGTCGCGTCGCAGACCGTCGAGGATGGCGGCGACCTCCATGTGGGCGAGCCGGGCGCCGAGGCAGAAGTGGGGACCGTGCCCCCAGCCCACCTGCCGGTTGGCGTTGTTGCGGGCGACGTCGAGTCGGTGGGGATCGTCGAACACGGCCGGATCGCGGTTGGCTGCCGGGTACGAGAGGAAGATCCGGTTGCCGGGCGTGAACGGGTGGCCGGCGACCTCGGCATCGACCTGCGTGTGGCGGATGAAGTGGCGGACCGGGGAGGTGAGGCGCACGATCTCGTGGGCGGCGTTGTCGACCAACGAGGGGTCGGCGCGGAGCCGCTGGAACTCGTCGGGGAATCGGCACAGCGCATCGACTCCGCCCGCCATGGCGAACGACGTGGTGTCGTGGCCGGCGGTGGAGATGATCACGTGGAGACCCAGTGCCGCCATGGTCTCGATCGGTGTCCCGTCGACCGTCCCGTGCACGATGGCGGAGCAGAGGTCGTCGGTCGGTGCTGCCTTCCGGGCCTTCATCAGCTCCATGAGGTAGCCCGCGACCTCGTGGATGGCGGCCAGGGGGTCGCTCGTCCCGAGCTCTTCGTCTTCGGAGCTGAACATCTCCTGGGTGAGCTGGAGCATCACGGGCTCGTCTTCCCGGGGGACCCCGAGCATCGACATGATCACCCGCAGCGGGAGGGGAAGGGCGATCTCGGAGGCGAAGTCGCACTCCCCGTCGAGCTCGCGGAGACGGGTCATCGATTCGCTCACCAGCTCGTCGACGGCCGGCTTCAGGATGCGCAGTGTCGAGTTCTTGAACCAGTCGACCACGACCTTGCGGTGGGCGAGATGATCGGGTCCGTCCTGGTTGACCAGCATCTTCAGCTGGCCCCACACGTCGTCCTTGCCCTCACCGGCCAGACCGGGGCTGGCCAGCAGCGCAGGCTCCTCGGTGTTGGCGAACTCGTCCGGCCGACGCGACACCTCGAGGAGGACCTCGAGGTCGGTCACCACCCAGACCTCGCCGAAGACGTGGTCGTCGACCCGCAGGAAGGGTGCGCGGTCGCGGAGGCTGTCGACCCGTCGGTGCCAGGACTCGGGGTCGAGGAACGACGAACCCCGGAGGAACAGCCTCGAGGGATCCGCCTGGGCGTCGGGGATCTCGGTGACGAGCATGGAGCGACCGTAACACGCAAACTGGACAAACGTATAGTAACTGCCTACATTGCGCACGATGCGATTCGACGACACCCCCGAACAGGCCGCATGGCGCGCGGAGTGTCGGGAGTGGATCGCCGACACCCTGGAGGCACTCGGCACCGAGGGCGACCTGATCGCTCGGGCGAGGGCGTGGCAGGCGGCCAAGTTCGATGCCGGACTGGCCAAGATCACCTGGGAGTCCGAGTTCGGGGGCCGGGGCGGATCGGCCGAGCAGCAGATCATCTTCAATCAGGAGGAGGCGGCGCAGAAGACGCCTCCCGACATCTTCACCGTCGGGCTGAACTTCGTCGGTCCGACGCTGCGGGCCCACGGCACCCGGGAGCAGAAGGAGCAGTACCTCCGGTCCTTGCTCCGGGGCGACACGATCTGGTGCCAGATGTTCTCCGAGCCGAACGCGGGGTCCGACTCGGCCGGTCTGGCGACGAGGGCGATTCGCGACGGCGACGAGTGGATCCTCGATGGCCAGAAGGTCTGGACGTCGGGAGCACACCTCGCCGACTACGGCGAGGTCCTGTGCCGGACGAATGCCGAGGTACCCAAGCACCAGGGGATCACGGCGTTCATCGTCGACCTCCGATCGCCCGGCGTCACCGTCCGGCCGCTGCAGCAGATGACGGGGACCGCCGAGTTCAACGAGGTCTTCCTCGAGGGGGTCCGCGTGCCGCACGAGAACGTCATCGGCGAGGTCGACGACGGTTGGCACGTCGCCGTCACGACCCTGATGAACGAGCGGAGCTCGATCGGAGGCGGGCGCTCCGGCCCCAGCACGCTCCCCGCTCGTCTGGCCGATCTCGCCCGCCGACGCGGCACCCTCGATCACATCACCCGGCAACGCATCGTCGACATCTGGATCCAGAGCGAGCTGGGGCGGTACCTGAGCCTGCGCACCCTCACCGCCGCGCTGCAGGGTCGGCGGCCCGGTCCGGAGGGTTCCGTCGCCAAGCTCGGCACGACCAAGCTCAATGTCGAAGCCGCCCAACTCGGGATCGACCTGCTGGGTCCCGCCGGCATGCTCGCCGAGGGGGACGACGCCCGGTGGGTGCGCAAGTTCCTGTGGTCGCCGGCCCACCGCATCGGCGGCGGCACCGACGAGGTCAACCGGAACATCGTCGCCGAGCGAGCGCTCGGCCTTCCCGGCGAGCCGCGCACCGACGACACCCTGCCGTGGAACCAGGTGCCGCGATGACGCCCGGAGGGCACGCATGAGCGATCAGCTGTGGCTGTTCATCACCGTCCCGGCGGTCACGGCGTTCATCGGATACGTGACCAACTGGGCCGCGGTCCGGATGATCTTCCACCCGGCCGAGCCCCGCGGCATCGGACCGTTCCGCTGGCAGGGGATCGTGTACCGGATGGCGCCGAAGTTCGCTCGGGAGATCGCCAACACGACCGGCCAGGTGCTCACCCCCTCCGACATCGTCGAGCGGGTCGACATCGCCGGTCTGGTCGACCGGCTGTTCGAGGCGCACGAAGAGGTGCTCGACCACGCGGTGGGCGAAAGCCTCGACGTGCTGGCCCCGGGGGCATGGGCGTCCATGGACCCCGCGGCTCGGGTCCAAGTGCGCACGATGTTGGTGGCCCAGGCCACCGGGTCCGTCGATGGCCTGGTCGAGGCGCTCGGGCACCGGTTGCCCGACATCCTCGATCTGGACGCGCTGTTGGTCGAGGAGCTGACCGGCGAGAACGCCGGACGCCTGGCCCGGGTCTCCGGAGAGATCGCGGCGCGCGAGCTGCGGTTCATCGAGCTCTACGGCGGCGTGTTCGGGTTCGCCGTCGGCGTGGTGCAGGCCGCCCTGTACGGCGTGTTCGGCATCTGGTGGACGATGCCGATCGTCGGCGGAATCGTCGGCCTCGGGACGAACTGGCTCGCGATCCAGATGATCTTCCGTCCGCTGGAACCGAGGCGGTTCTTCGGGATCGTCACCTATCAAGGGATGTTCCCCAAGCGTCAGCGTGAGATCGCGGCCGACTACGGGAAGATCACCGCCCGCGAGATCTTCACCCCTGAGAAGCTCGTCTCGGCGGTGGTCACCGGGCCTGGGATGACGGGTTCGGAGGCCGGGCTCCGGTCGTTGGCCCGGGAGCGGGTCGCGGAGTTCCGTCCGATGCTCGCCATGCTGGCCGGAGGCGGGGAGGTGTCCGACGGCGATGTGAGCCTGCTCGTGGACCGGTTGTTCGGTCAGCTCCTCGAGCTGGAACCGGCGCTGCGGCCGACGGTCGAGTCCCATCTGGCCGAGAACCTGCGGCTCGATGAGCTGATCGAGGACCGATTGGGCTCGCTCGACAAGGCCCAGTTCGAGCGCATGCTGCGCGGGATCTTCGAGGAGGACGAGTGGATCCTGGTGGTGATCGGGGGCGTGCTCGGCGCGCTCATCGGCGTCGGCCAGGGCCTCCTCGTCCGCTCGCTCACGGGGTGAGTGCCCTTTCCGCCGATCCCCGGTGAATACCGTCGAAGCGACCAAAAGCCGTGAAGCATGAAATCTTGCACTTCTCTCGCAGAAGTGACTAACTTCACACACCGATCACAGCTCCCTGGGGGTGCGCAAGATGGCCGAGCAGTCACGGTTGCTGCGCCTGCCAGGTGCATTCTTCGACGCGCTCGGTGGCATGTCGGCACTGGCGCTGGAAGGTGCGCGGCGGACCTGGGACGTGCGTCGGTGGTGGCGGGAGTTCCTCGACCAGTGCGACTTCCTCGCCAGCGTCACGATCCTGCCGGTGATGTTGGTCGCCATTCCCTTCGGGGCGGTGATCTCGCTCCAGCTCGGCCAACTCGTGGCCCAGCTCGGGGCCCAGTCGCTGACCGGCGCGGCGGCGGTCACCGGCATGGTGCAACAGGTGGCGCCCATCGTGACGGCGTTGCTCATCGCGGGCGCGGGCGGTTCCGCCATGGCAGCCGACATGGGGGCCCGCAACGTCCGTGACGAGCTCGCCGCGATGGAGGTCATGGCGGTCAATCCGACACACCGATTGGTCACGCCGCGGCTCTGGGCCGCCACGGTGGTCGCGGTGCTGCTGATCTCGCTCGTCGTGGTGGCGGGCACCGCGGGAGCGTTCGTGTTCAACGTCCTCGTCCAGGGGGTGTCGCCCGGCGCGTTCTTCGACGGGGCCACCACGCTGGTGAGCCTGCCCGACCTCGTGGTGGCGTTGTTCAAGGCCGGGGTGTTCGGGTTCGTCGCCGCCTCGATCGCGTGTTATCGCGGCATGACCTGCGACTCGGGACCGGTCGGCGTCGGCAAGGGAGTGACCGACTCGGTGGTCCAGACGTTCCTGGCCGTCTTCATCCTCAACTACGTGATCACCGCGGTCTATCTGACCCTGTTCCCACCCTCGATCTGATGACCGTCGCCGCCAGCCCCGCCAACCCCATCTCGCGCTCGACGCGCATGCTGCGTCGCCAGAGCGGATCGGTCACCAGCTCGGTCGCCGCCGTCGGGGACTTCGTCCTGTTCTCCGGCCGAGTCGTCACATCGATCTTCACCGAGCTCCTGATCCGGCGGCGGTTCTTCAAGGAGGTCGCCCGTCAGATCTCCAACGTCGTCTCCGGCGCGGGTGCCATCGTGGTCGGTGGCGGCATGATCTTCGTCGTCGGCACCATGTCGCTCGCCACCGGCGCCACCGTCGGCATCCAGGGCTACAAGGGCCTGCAGACCATCGGGGCCGAGTCGTTGACGGGGATCATCACCAGCCTCGGCAACGTCCGCGAGATCACCCCGATGATCGCCGGCATCGCGCTGGCCGCCCAGGTCGGGTCGAGCTTCACCGCCGAACTCGGCGCCAAACGGATCAGTGAGGAGATCGATGCGCTGTCGGTCATGAGCATCCCGCCGATCGCCTACCTGGTGTCCACCCGGATGGTCGCCGCATTGCTCGCCATCGTCCCGCTGTACCTCGTGTCGCTGTTTGCGTCGTTCGCGGCGTCCGAGCTGGTCACGGTGCACATCCTGGGCCTCTCCCCGGGAGTGTACGACTACTACTTCGCCCTGTTCCTCCCCCCGGTCGACCTCCTCTACAGCCTGATCAAGGCGGTGATCTTCGCCATCCTCGTCGTCCTCATCCACTGCTGGTACGGCTACAACGCCACCGGCGGACCGGCGGGTGTGGGTACGGCAGTCGGCCGGGCCATCCGGACGTCGATGATGACGATCGTCGTGGTCAACCTGCTGCTGTCCTTCGTCTTCTGGGGTACCACCACGACCGCGTCCCTCACCGGTTGAGCGATGGACCTCGACGCACGCCGCACGCGCCTCCTCGTCGGGCTGATCGCCATCGTGGCGGTCAGCGCGGTGGCATCACTGATGATCTTCGCGGCCACCGGGGCCTACTCCGACGACTATCAGCTCACCGCCCGCACGACGCGAACGGGGTTCGGACTGGACAACACCTCGGAGGTCAAGATCCGCGGCATCAAGATCGGGTCCGTCGATGGGGTGAAGCTGCTCGACGACGGCGCCGTCGAGCTGACGCTCAACATCGACAAGCACATCCGGATCCCTCTCGACGCCACCGCGACGATCGAGCCGCTGTCGGTCTTCGGCCCGAAGTTCGTCGATGTCCGTCCGGGAGCGCACGAAGTCGACGGCCCGTTCCGCACCCCGGGCAGCTCGATGGGTTCCATCGTCGCGCCCACCGAACTCTCCGACACCCTCGACGCGGTCTCGACGCTGCTCGACAGCGTCAATGCGGACGATCTGTCCACGATCGTCTCCGAGCTGGCGCGTGGCGTCGACGGCCTCGGTGACCAGATCGGATCGTCGATCGACGCGGCGAACGACGTCGCGACCCGCATCGACGCCAAGCAGCCCGAGATCGACGCCCTGTTGTCCAACGCACGAGCGCTCGCCTCCACCCTCGCCGAACGACCCGACAGCCTTCATGTGCTGGCCCGTGACGGCCAGAACCTCCTCCGCAGCATCGACGCCCGAGGTGAAGCGTTCGGGCGACTCCTCGTGGCAGCCAGTGAACTGGCCCAACGCGGCGACGACCTGCTCACCGCGGTCGGGGACGACCTGTCACCCACCCTCGTGGGTCTCGAACGGGGCGCCGACGTGCTGCACGAGCAACTCCGCTTCCTCCCCGACTTCCTGGACGGTCTCGATGCCGTCAGCGCACTGCTCGGGACGGGACTGCTCCAGTGGGACCGGGGCAACGGGCTCTGGGGCGGCATCGGTCACGGCATCCTCGACTTCGCACCGTGCGCGCTGGTCGCCGACGCCAACTGCCCGCCTCGGCAGGGGTACGACGGCTGATGCTGCGCTACACCCGCCTCCTGGTCTTCGTCGTGGTCAGCGGCACCCTCACGGTCTGGATCGGTAGCCAGATCACCGGATTCGAACGATCCACCGATCGATACCAGCTCCACGCGGCGTTCGACGATGCCACCAACCTGGGTGCCGGCGATCCGGTGAAGCTCGCCGGGGTCCGCGTCGGCAAGGTGCGATCCGTCCAACTCGCCGCTGGACACGCCGAGGTCAGCTTCGACGTCGATCAAGGGGTCGATCTCCCCGAGGATTCGACCGTGTCGGTGCAGGCCCAGGATCTCCTCGGACGGCGGGAACTCCGACTCGATCCCGGCACCTCCGACCACATGCTCGCCTACGGCGACGTCATGGAGCACACGACGTCCGCAGTCCATCTCGGCGAACTGATCAACGAGCTCGGGCCCTTGCTCGAAGCGGTCCGTCCCGAACAGGTCAACCAGCTCGTGTCGGCCCTCGACGACGCGCTGTCCGGAAATCGGGAGACGATCGCCGGGCTGACCACCGACCTGGCGACCGTGCTCGACACCGTGGCCTCGCGCAGCGACACCATCGCGTCGCTCACCGACGACTACTCGGTGCTGATCGATCAGGTCGGCCGCCGTGACCAGAGCATCCAGCGATTGCTCGACAACCTGCTCCGCCTCACCGACACCTTCCACGCCTCCGAAGACGTCCTCGTCGACGCCCTCGACACCCTCCCTGCCACGACCGACTCGCTCCGGGCGCTCCTGGACGACAACGCCGCCAACGTGGATTCGATGCTCACCGATCTCGCCACGGTCACCGACTCGCTCCGGCCCAAGTTGGACGACGTCGACACCATCCTCGGCGGTCTCCCGACCGTTCTCCAGAGCGTCTGGTCGGTCGTCGACGAAGGCCAGTACATCAAGATCGACTTCGCCTGCGTGTCCGGGACGCCACCGCCGTGCCCGCACCCGGTCAGCGGACAGAACGACGTGGGCGATGGTGCCGGCCTCGCCGAGACGTTGGTCGGGGTGCTCGGGCTGTGAGGTTCCTCGACTTCTCGTTCCGTGACCTGCCGGTGCGGGTCGTCGGGGTCTGCACCCTGATCGCCGCAGTGGCGGCCACCTTCGGTGCCTACGCCGTCGGCGCCACCGACCTGTTCGCCCACACCTACGAGGTGAGCGTGGTGCTCCAGGAGACCGGAGGACTCCGCAGCGGGGACCCGGTCCGCGTCGCCGGGATCGACGTCGGGCACGTGTCGTCCGTCAGCCCCGACTTCGACCGAGGATTCGTGGTCGCGAACCTCGACATCGACGCCGGCGTCGATCTGGGCCCCGAGACGACCGCCGAGGTCGCCCTCGCGACCCTGCTCGGCGGCCGGTACGTCCGTCTCGCCGGCCCCGTCCACGAGCCCTACCTCGAGGACCTCCCCGCCGAGCAACGCCGGATCCCGGTGGAACGGACGCGCCTGCCCCTCGGCGTCGTCGACGCACTGGGCAAGCTCACCACCACCGCAGAGCAACTCGACGCCGACGCGGTGGACCAACTGCTCCATCAGGCCGCAGCCGTCGCCCGCGACAACGCCCCGAAGACCGGCGACATCCTGGACTCCGTCGTCACCCTCTCGAAGACGCTCAACACCAGACGGCAGCAGATCGACAAGCTCCTCGACGACACGTCGAAGGTCACCAGCGCGCTCGCCGACCGAGACGACACCATCCGTCAGCTGATCGACGCCTCCCAAGCTCTGCTGGCCGAGATCGCGGCGCGCAAGGAGCAGGTACGACTCCTGCTCGGTTCCGGCAGCGAGGCCGTGCAGACCTTGGCCGACCTGATCACCCGGAACCACGATGAGCTCGACCGGATCCTCGCCGATCTCGACGCCACCACCAAGGTCGTCGACAAGCGCATCCCGGAGCTCAACACCGGGTTGGCCGCGGCCGGACCCACGGTCGGGGCCCTGGCCGACATCGGCAAGACGGGGCCATGGCTCGACGTCGTGCTCACCGGTCTGTCGGTCGTGCAGCTGCGCGACATCTTCCTGGACGCGATCGGATGAGTCGTCTCCTGCGCTGCGGTGCCATCGCGCTGACCGGCGCCCTCCTCCTCGGCGGATGTTCGCTCACGGGCACCCCGGGGACCTACGAGGTCGTCGCCCGGTTCCGTCGTGCCGTGGCGGTGTACGAGCAGAGCGACGTGAAGGTCATGGGCATCACGGTCGGTCACGTGCGCCACATCGACATCGATGGCAAGGAGATCGTCGTCACCCTCGCCATCGACGACAATGTGCCGCTCCCTGCCGATGCCACGGTCGGCATCGAACCGTCCTCGCTCATCGGCGAGCGCAACATCGTGCTGCCGCCGTGGAAGCCCGGAAAGAAGCGCCTGGCACCGGGCACGGTGATCGGCACCGACCGCACCATCGTCCCGGTCGAACCCGACGAAGCCCTGCAGGCCGTGACCGACCTCGTCGGGGCGCTCGACCCCAACGCGGTCAACGATCTGCTCACCGCGTCAGCCGGGGCACTGGCCGGGAACGGCGCCACCATCAACGATGCGCTGAGGCAGCTCTCTCAGCTCATCCCCTCCCTCGACCAACAGGACCACAAGCTGCTCGCCATCGCCGGAGACGTCGACCGGCTGTCGGCGGTCGTCCGCGCCCGCGAAGCCGAGATCGGCCGTCTGCTCGACGACTTCTCGAACGTCGCCGGCGTGCTCGACGACGAGCGGCAGCACATCATCGACTTCGTCGACGCCATGGTTCGACTCACGCGGGAGGGCAAGGCGCTGCTCACCACGTACGAGGTCACGCTCCCCGACGATCTCCAGACCGTCGGAACCGTCGCCCTCACGATCAAGGTCAACGCCGACGCGGTCCAGCAGCTCGTGAACAACCTGTTCTCACTGAACGTCGAGGTCATCGATGCCTACGACGGCCAGCACCAGGCGCTCCGCGGGCGCGGGCCGGTCGAACGGTCAGCCCTCGAGCAGCTCATTCCCATCCTCGACCAGCTGGCCCAGATCCCCTGCGTCCCGAGCCCCACGGTGACGTGCAAGTGAGGCGCCTCGCTCAACGGCTGGCGCCGATCCTCGCGGTCGGACTGCTCCTGTCGTCGTGCACGCTGCAAACCGCGGGGGCCGTCAAGGGCGACGCCCGGTTCTTCAGCCGCTTCGACGACGTCCAGCAGCTCGTCGTGGGCCACACCGTCCGCATCTCCGACGTCACCGTCGGCACGGTGCTCGGCATCACGCTCGACGGCTACGACGCCGTCGTCGAGTTCACGGTCGAGAACGGACGGGAGCTCCCGGAGGGGACCACCGCCTCCATCGCGTCCACCTCACTCCTCGGCGAGAACTACGTCGCGCTGCACCTGCCCGACGGCTCCGCGAGTGCACCGCCCCTGGCCTCCGGATCGACGCTCCCGTCGACCGGTGCGACCGCGACCGTCGAAGAGCTGGCCGTGCAGCTCCTGGCCCTGACCAGGGCACTCCAGGGCCGCGACGTCGCCGCCATCGTCGAAGCAGGTGCCGACGGATTGGGTCCGCGAGGCAGCGAGCTGAACCAACTGATCGGCACCGTGGGTTCGGTCACCCACAACCTCGCCGGCCAGACCGACACCTTCAACGCGCTCCTCACCGATCTCGACGGTCTCCTGTCGACGCTGGGCTCCGACGCCGGCGACATCGGGCGGACCATCGACCTCGCCGCCGACGCCACCGGGTCACTGGCCCGCCAGCGTGAGCGCATCGTCGCCCTGGTCGGCGATCTGACGAAGCTGGCAGGCACACTCGACGCCGAGGTCCTCGCCCCACACCGCGCACAACTCACTCGCATCATCAGCGACCTCACGCCCGTCCTGTCGGTGGTGGCGGACGATCGCGAGAAGCTGATCCGTACCGTCGAGCAACTCGTCGTCTTCACCGAACGCCTCCCCTCCGCGATCCACGACAGCGGGGTCGTCGCATACGCCTGGCTCGACGACTTCAACTACGGCGGTCTCCAACTCCAGACCACCGACTTCGGACGAGCGCTCGGCCAGCTCCTCCTCGGAGCCAAGCCATGAGGCGCGTCTATCTCAACATCGCGGCCTTCGGTCTGATCACGGCCCTGCTGATCGCCTGGTCCGCGGTCAACTTCCTCCACCTCGACGTCATCGAGCGCCCCTCCGTCGTCACCGCCGAGTTCGCCGAATCGCCCGGTCTGCGGACGGGCTACGAGGTCACGTACCTGGGCCACGCTGTCGGCCACATCAGCGGGGTCAGGCTGGTCCCGGGAATGAGCGAGGTCCGGCTCGCCATCGACCGCGGCGTCGAGCTCCCCGCGGACGTGGTCGCCGCGGCCCGCCGACGTTCCGCCATCGGCGAGCCGTATGTCGATCTGGCTCCCACGCCGGGTACCGATCCCGATGCCGGCCCACGCCTCGCCGATGGCGATCGCATCGTCCTGTCGAAGACCTCGAGCCCACTGAAGTACGGGGACCTGTTCCGATCACTGGACACCCTCGTGGAGACGATCGATCCCTCGTCCCTCAGCACCGTCGTCAAGGAGCTGGCCGCCGCGCTCGACGGCCGCGGGGACGACATCCGACGCATCGTCCAGGGCAGCCAGGACCTGACCCAGACACTGTCCGACAACGGTGACGAGATCGAACGACTCATCGACGGCGTGACCGAGATCACCGACGTCCTCGCCACGCATCGAGACGCGCTCGGCTCCGGAATCGACCACCTGGCCGGACTGACCCAAGCGCTCGAGCAGGCCCGACCCTCCTTCGACGCGCTGGTCGACGAGGGGCCGTCGTCGATCGCGGTCATGAACGCCATCGTCGACGCCTCCGACAGCGCCATCATCTGCACCATCGACGGAACCGCCGAGCTCGAGGCGGTGCTCGATGCCGACGCGCTCCGGTCGCTCACCGGCCTGCTGCAACGATCACGGGCGTTCGCCGACGTGGTCGGCCTCGTCCAGGACCCTCGCGACGGGATCTTCCGGCTGATGATCTCGCCCAGTGGTGGGCACCCTCCGACCGTCGAGTTCGCGCAGCCCAAACCCTTCCCGGAGTCACCTCCGGTGGCGACCTGCCCGGACCACGCCGTGACGATCACCACGGCGCCCGTTTCCGACCAAGCCGGCGCGGAACCGGGGGGCAGACGACCCTCGAGCGGTGCGTCGAGCGAGGTACCCGGTCGAACCAAACCGAACCCGACCGAGCAGGCGAGCGGCACGAACGGGCCCGAGGCCGGGGCGTCGCCGATCGCCCGGTTCCTGTCCTCGCTCGGGTCGTGGATGCCGCTCATCGCCGGACTCGGTCTCGGCGCGTTGTTGCTGTTCCTGCTGGCCCGTAGACGAGGAAGAACCCGATGATCGACATGGACGAGACGTACGAATCACTCGAGAACCCGGACCACCCGGACGACGGGGATGAGGTCACGGAGCCCGCGGAGCAACGAGGTCGGCGTCGGTGGCCGATCGTCATGGTCGCGCTCGTCGTGGTGGCGGCCGCGGTGGCCGGAGTGGTCTGGGGGATGAACCAGCGGCGCGACGCCGACGAGCTGCGGGCACGCGTCGACCGCCAGAAGGACGCCGTCCTGGTCGCGAGCGGATTCGTCGAGGCGCTCATGAGCTACGACCACGAGAATCTCGATGCGCAACAGACCGCGGTCGAGCGGTTCGCGACCGACAAGTTCCGCAAGGAGTACGCCGACGCCTTCACCGGCGACGTCCGAGATCAGATCGTCACCGAGGCGGCGACGTCGTCCGTCACCGTCGAGGACGTCTACGTGAACGTCGACGATGGAGACGAGCTCACCGCCATCGTCCATGCGCGGTCGAAGGTGACGAGCGGGGGCGGCGCCACCGCCGACCTCGAGTCGTATCTGAGCGTCCGGCTCGTTCGCCTCCATGGCCAGTGGAAGGTCGACGACCTCGTGTCTCTCGGCACCCGCGACCTGAGCCCGCCGATCGAGCAACCGGGCGCCGGGAGCGACCAGGGCGCGGGCTCCGGTGGATGAGCGAATCGACACCCTGGGGGCATCGTCATGACTGGGCTGCGCGAGCGGAACAAGTCGAAACGTCGCGCCGCGATCCTCGACGCCACGGTGTCGTTGCTCCGCGAGAACGAGTTCGGCGACGTGACCATCGACGAAGTCGCCGCCCTCGCCGAGGTGTCGCCGCACACGGTGTACAACCTCGTCGGCACACGTGACGAGCTCGCGTATGCGCTCATGGGACGCGTCATCCGGCACATGGCCGCCACCGCACCGTTGCCGGACGGTGTGCCCGATGATCCGTCGGAGGGCCTACGGGTGATCACGGATCACGGTGTCGAAGCGCTGACCGCGGAGCCCTCGGCCTACCGGTCGATCGTGCGCGCCGTTTCGTCGTTGCCCCACTGGCCCGCCGATGGTCGCGAGCCGTTCCGCGTCTACGACCGGGCGGCGCGCCTGCTGGAGCAGGGCGGCGCGCTGCGTGCCGACGTCACCTACCGGGTCGTGTCGAGGCACGCCATCTTCGGCATGTTCGGTGCGATGATGGCGTGGGCTCGAGGCCAGAGCGATGACTGCTTCCGCAACGACGCTCGCCTCAGCCTGGCGCTCGTGCTCGCGTCCACGACCACCGGCCCGGCCCACGAGAGAGCGATCCACGACATGACCGAGCTCAGTCGCCGGGTGCAGCCCCTTCCTTGATCGGCGCTCACCCAGCCCGGGCAGGACCGACGCGTTCCGGGTCGTTGCTACCCGGAGCGATTGGGGGTCCTGCTCGGGCAGAAGCGACCGCGATCGGGTCGTTCCTGCCCAAGCTGAGCGCACGCGTTGCGGTCCCCGACGCGCTGACCATCAGTATCACGCGTGATACACTTCGCGTCGTGGCTGACATCTCCATCCGGGACCTGCGCAATCACGGTGGTGAGGTCATCGAGCGCGCCCAACGAGGCGAACGACTGACCATTACCCGCTCAGGCAAGCCCGTCGCCGAGCTCTCCGCCATTCGCCGCCCACCGGTCCCGCTCGACGAGCTACGCGACCGATGGGCACGACTCCCCGACGTCGACCCCGCCGCCCTGCGCAACGACATCGACTCCGTCATCGACGCTGCGGTCTGACGTGGCCGAGGGAATCCTGGACACGAGCACGCTCATCCTGCTCGCACGAATCGAGTCGACCGAAGCGCTTCCCGCCGAACCCCTCATCACAGTGATCACCCTCGCTGAGCTCTCCGTCGGACCACTCGTCGCCGCCACCGACGCCGAACGGTCCGCTCGCCAGGCTCACGTTCAACAGGCGGAAGCCGACTTCGATCCGCTCCCGTTCGACGCGCCAGCGGCACGCAGCTTCGGGCAAGTCGCCGCGTCCCTTCGCCGGGCCGGACGCAAACCAGCGGCACGCGCCTACGACGCAATGATCGCCGCCGTCGCCATCGCACACGGGCTCCCAGTCCACACCTGCAACCCGGCCGACTTCGCAGGCATCGAGGGGCTCCAGGTCATTGAGGTCCCTCACCCGGATCACTGACTGCCCGCGCGGTGCAGCCATCGAGCCACGTTGTCTGTAACGCTGCGCTGCGTCCTGCTCCCGGTTGTCGAATGAAGCCCGGGCTTCAGGCTGGCGAGGCGGCGGTGCTGTGGTGCGGGAGGAGCGTCTGGCCGGTGGCGTAGACAACGACGTGGTAGGTGATCGACAGGGCGGCGAGGGCGACGCCAGCGGTGGGGGCGCCGGCGGCGGTGAGGGCCACGGCGGCGACGAGCGAGATGACGAGTTCCTCGAGCAGGCGGAGCGGCTCGGCGAGACGGCCAGCCTGGTGGAAGTCGACTGCGCCCCAGAGACCGAAGCCGACGAGCGGGGCGGCGATGCCGAGCGCAATCGAAGCCCCGGTGGTGTCACCCGTGTGGGCTCCCCAGAGGCAGAGGCCTGCGACGATGCCGATCTCCATGGTGACTCGCAGGACGAGGGTGGTCAGCTGGCGCGGGGTCATGGTGTCGTTCCTTTCATGGGGTTCGTGGTGGTCCGGGTCGGCGCGGCGCGGGGGATCGGCGTGCCGAGCAGGGGGGCTGCGGCGGCGAGGAGTAGGACGACGCCGGGCGTGATGCCGCCGAGTGTGGCGATGACGGGGCGGGACGCTCCGAGTCCGGCGGCGATCAGCCCGAGGACTCCCGGCGCCCGCGATCAGGGTGCCGACGTGGCGGTGGAGGGGTTGGTGCCAGTGGGCGGCGAGGGCGATGAAGTGCACGCCGACGACCAGTGATATCCATGCCACGGCGGCGTCGGGGGTGTGGAGAGGTCCGGTGACCAGCGCGGCGCCGGCGATGCCCGCGATCGCCTCGGCGGCGACGATGCGCCAGTAGCCGGCGTCCATGGTGCCTCGGGCTCGGACCGCCGCCCGGCCGGGCTCGAGATGGCGGAGCGCGGTGATCTCGGCCACGAACGTCGGCGATGGCGGCGGCCCGGAGGACGGCGCTGAGGGGTTCGGGGAGCGCTCCGGCGTTGGCGATGACGAAGGTCAGGCCGAACGTGCTGCCGATGAGGGTTCGGGTCTGGAGGCCGGTCATGAGCTGCCGACCTCCTGTGGGATGGCCGATGAGCGGGCGTGGGGGAGGCGGGCGCCGGCATATGCGGTGGCGGTGGCGAGGCCGGTGGCCATGCCGATGAGGATGGTGTGGTAGCTGACGACGGCGAGGAGGCCGGCGCCGATTCCGATGGAGGCGGTGTAGGGCACTCCGGTGGCGAGGTCGAACGCGGCCGCGGTTCGGCCCATGAGCTGGTTGGGGGTTTGTTGTTGGAGCAGGGTGGTCGAGGCCACGATCATGGCGGGGAGCGCAGCACCGAACAGCACGGTGGCGGCGAGCACGACGGGCACGGCGTTCACGTTCACGCCGACGGCCGCGGCGGTGGCGGCGGCGAGTGCGGTGACGAGCACGCGGGCCTCGCCGAGTCGGCGGATGGACGCGGTGACGGCGATGCCGGCGACGATGGAGCCGATGCCTTGGAAGGTGGCGATGACGCCGAGGAACTCGACGGGCTTGCCGAGTCCTTCGATGACGGCGAAGAACACCGCTTCGGTGAGGCCGAGGGCGAGCATGGTGATGATCGAGGCCGTGGTCATGGTCCGCAGCACCGGTGACTGTCGGAGTTGGCGGATGCCGGCGCTCACCTCGGCCCGGAACCGCAGCGTGGGTGGTGCGGGACGGGGCTGTCGGGAGCGGATGGCGGCCAGCGAGGTGATCGAGATGGCGAAGGTGGCGGCGTCGACGACGGCCACGGTGCCACCACCGGTCGAGGCGAACAGGGCGGCGCCCGAGCAGCGGGCCGACGAGCCGCAACGACTGGCGGATCGTGGTCAGGGCGCCGTTGGCCGGTCCGAGTGATTCGGCGGGCACGATCTGGTGGACCAGGCCCTTCATCGCCGGGGAGAACACGGTCTGGGATGTGCCGTAGACGGCGGCGACCAGGTAGATGAGCCACAGGTCGGACCGGTCCTGGACCAACAGCAACAGGACGACGGTGGCGCCGGTGATGGCGTCGACGGTCATCATCAGCGGCCGGCGTCGGACCCGATCGGCGAGCCAGCCGCTCACGGGGGAGAGCAGGTTGGGTGCGGCGACGGCGAGGAGCACGGTGCCGGCGAGGGCGTTGGAGCCGGTGAGCTGTTTGGCCCACATGCCGAGCACGAGCAGCAACAACCAGTCGCCGAGCATGCTCGCGGTCTGTCCGGCCAGCAGCAGCCGGAAGTCGCGGTTGCGGTACAGGGCGCGCATTCGGAGCCTCCCTTCCGGGTCGACTGGTCCCGGCCCGATGCGGGCCGGGACCGGGGCGAATGATCAGTGGGCGGCGCCGACCATGGCCCGGGCCTCGTCCCGCCAGAAGCTCTGGGCCGGCGCTGCGGTGGCGGTCGTGGTGGTGGTGTCGGCTCGGTGCAGGGCGCGGGCAACGGCGACGCAGCCGGCGAGGACGACGACACCGTGAGCGATGCGGACGGGCTGGGGGGCGGAGAACTGTGGCAGGTACAGGGCGAAGGCGACGGCGAGCGTCACTCCGCTGCCCCGTTCGAGGACGCCGGACCGCCAGATGGCGCGGGCCATCATGATGGCGCCGACGGCGAGGGCGAGGAGCCCGACGGTGATGAAGACGATCCCGAAGCCGAAGCGGATCGAGTCCGACATCGACACCAGGGTCGGGTCGTTGCGGTCGATCGCCTCCTGGCCGAGGGCGTGGAGACCGAAGGCTTCGGCCCCGTAGAAGGGCAGGGTCAGCCCGATCCCGACCGCCGCGACCACCGCGGCGCGGCCACCGAGCCGGTCGGTGGGTGTGGAATCGAGCCGGCGGGCCACGCCGAAGAACCCGAGTGCGACGAGCACGAAGGCGACCATGGCGAGGGAGTGGGCGACCAGCCACGACGTCGACGCGAACGCCGCCGCGCCGTCGAGGGTCTTCTCGTCGGAGAAGGGCCGCAGGGCCGGGTAGGCGACGAACAACACGCCGGCGGCCACGAACGCGGCGCCGATGGTTCGGGACTCCCGCATCGGGCTCGACGGATCGATCTGGTCGGTGTGGTGGTGAGCGGTGGTGTGCATGGGATGCCTCCTGGTGGATCGTTGGGGTGTGACGGGAGAGCGGTTCATCGCTCGCCCTCGGCGCGGGGCCAGTGGGCGAGGGCGGTGTCGAGGCCGGTGACGAGACGGGCGAAGGACCGGTCGACGTCTTGGGGCATGCCGAAGCTGCCCGCGGCTTCGAGGGCCACGAAGCCGTGCAACGCGGCGTGTACGGCCCGGGTGGCGTCGATGAGGTCGTCGCCGTCGAGGTCGTAGCCCGACAGGACCGCGAACACCGTGGTCAACACGGCGCGGGCGGCCTCGGTGTGTTCGACCTGGTCCTCGGTCGGCGCTCCCAGCGTGGCGGCGTACCGGCCGGGATGGGCCGATGCGTAGTCGCGGTAGGCATGGGCGATCCCGGCCAGGGCGTCAGCGCCTGCCCGCCCGACCGCGGCGGCCGCGAGCCCGTCGCCCAGCTCGCGCAGGGCCCGCGCAGCCAGGCGGTCGCGGAGGTCGTCGAGGCCGGCGACGTGCTTGTACAGGCTCGGGGCCGCCACCCCGACCCGCTGGGCCAGCGCCGACAGCGTGACCTGGTCGAGACCGACCTCGTCGGCCAGTTCCGCCGCCGCCGACACGACCGCGTCCGGGCTCAACCCGGCCCGAGGCATCAGCGCCACCCCGTGGTCGAGACCGGGCTCGCGCCGATGGTGGCGGTCGGCCGGTGAACCGGGCGATGTGGTGTAGCTCTGTGGCTACGTCCAATAGCTATCATGCATAGCAGTATGGCTAATGCACCATAGCTTTGTCAACGGGGAGGCGAGCCATCCAACGTGGGCCGCCGACAACGTGCGGGAGCACGCGGATGGCGGCCCGGTTCCCGCCTGACCCGGACCTGGGCCGGCGGTGGGTCAGTAGGGTCCGGTGGTGACCGAGCTGCTGGCCGGAGACCCAATCCTGCTGGCCTTCGTCGTGATGGGCGTCGGGGCAGGCGTCGGCACCATCCGCACCCGAGGCGTGTCGCTGGGGCCGGCCGCCGCCCTGTTCGTCGGCTTGCTCGTCGGCGCCATCGACGAACGGCTCAGCGGCGCCACCGGGCTCGGCGTACTCCAGGAGCTGGGGCTGGTGCTGTTCACCTATACGGTCGGCCTCGCCTCGGGACCGACGTTCGTCAACGGCGTCCGCCGCGGTGGCCTGGCGGCGATCGGCTTGACCGTGGCGGTGGTGGCCGCGCTCGCCGGGTTGTGCGCGGGCGCCGCCGCGGTGCTCGATCTCAGCGCCGCCGATCGGGCCGGGCTGTTCGCGGGGAGCACGACCAACACACCGGCGTTGCAGGCTGCCGCCGAAGCGGTCTCATCCGGCAACCCTGTCGTGGCCTACTCGCTGGCCTACCCCTCGGCCGTCCTGGCGATGCTGGCCATGGTCACGCTCGTGCTCGGCCGCCGCCTGCCCCTCCCGGCCACGCTGGAGCCGCCGCCACCATCCCCCCGGGCCGAGCGCATCGTGAACTGGACGATACGGGTGGAGGCCGACGAGCTCCCCGACCTCGGCACACTCCGCGCCTCGTACCCGGGCCTCGGCTTCAGCCGGGTGGAACACGACGGAGCGGTCGTCGTGGCCGCGACCGACATCGAGCTGGTGGCGGGTGATTTCGTCGTCGCCCTCGGCCCCGAAGCCGTCGTGTCGGCCTTCGCGGCCGAGGTCGGCACGAGGAGCGACCGCCACCTCCCACTCGATCGGGCCGCGCTCGACTTCCGCCGGATCGTCGTCTCCAACCGCCACCTCGCCGGCCGCAGCCTGGGCGAGCTGGACCTGCCCCACCACCACGGCGTCGTCCCGACCCGCGTGCGGCGTGGTGACGACGACCTGCTCGCCACCGATGCCCTCGAGCTCGAGCTGGGCGATCGGGTCCGCGTCGTGGGCCCCACCGACCGCCTGGCCGCGGTCGCCGAGCTGCTCGGGGACTCCGAGCAGGGGCTCTCCGAGGTCGACGCCCTCGGCTTCGCCCTCGGCGCCGCAGCAGGGCTGGTGGTCGGCGCGATCGCCATCCATCTCGGATCGGTCGACCTGTCGCTGGGAACCGGCGGTGGACCGCTCGTCGTCGGTCTCCTCCTGGGCGTCGCGTCACGTACCGGGCCCATCACGTGGCAGATCCCCCATGGCGCGAACCTGGTGCTGCGCCAGCTGGGCATCTTGATGTTCCTCGCCTGTGCGGGGCTCGGTTCCGGGACGGCCTTCGCCGACGCCATCGTGACGCGCGACGGGCTCGTACTGGCCGCGGCCGGTGCGGTCGTGGCCACCCTCTTCGCCGCCTCGGTCCCGCTCGTTCTCACCGTCGTCGGCAAGCGCGACGCGGTGCAGACCGCCGGGATGCTTGCCGGCATCGAGACCCAACCTGCCGCCCTGGCCTACGCCACGGACCGGACGAGCGGCGACGAGCGGATCAGCCGGGCCTACGCCCTGGTGTTCCCCGCCGCCATGCTGGCGAAGGTGCTGGTGGTCCAGCTCCTGGTGTGACGGTCGTGACGACGACGTCGGCTCCGGAGGCAGTTCCCACCGTCAGCGGGGCCGCCAGACCGGTGCGCTGGATCCGAGCGGTTCGGCCGGATGGTCCCACCCCAGGTCGAGCCCGTCGACGGTGAGCGGGAACGGCAGGCGCCGGACCCGCCCCCAGGGCGACTGCTCCTCGACGAGGCGATCTGCGACCAACTGGGCCGGGATGCCCGCGGCTCGGTCGGGCTCGAGCGTTGCCCCGGCGGCGAGGAGCCACTGCGCCGTCTGGACGAGCGAGACCTCGACGTGCGCCCCGCCGGGATGGTCGGCCAGCGCGGCCACCACGCCGGCCGCGGCCAGATACCCGGTCGTGTAGTCGGTGGCGGCGGCAGGGATCAACGCCGGCGTGGCCGTCGTGCCCTGGACGGTGGCGATGCCCGTGGCCGTCTGAGCCAGCTGCTCCCATCCCCGCCGATCGGCCCAGGGACCTCGGGCGCCGTAGGCAGTGAGCCCGACGGTCACCAGGCCGGGTCGGGTTGCGGCCAGGGCGCTGGGGTCGAGCCCGTGGCGGACACTGGCATCCCGGCGGTACCCCCATACGACGACGTCTGCGCCGGCGAGCAGCTCGCCGAAAGCCGTTCGGCCGATTTCGGAGTCGAGGTCGACGTCCGCGGCGCGCTTGCCGGCCCCCGTGTCGATCTCGAACATCGCGATCGTCGGCAGGCGGGACGAACCGACCCGCAAGACGTCGGCGCCGAGAGCCGCCAACGTGCGGCCGCAGGTGGGGCCGGCCAGGACCCGCGTGCAGTCGAGCACCCGCAGCCCGCGCAGGGGCCGGCGGTCGTCTCCCGCCAGCGCCGACCGGGCCGGGGCGCGGGTGACGGCGGGTTGGGATGCGGTGACGCGCACGGCGGGCTGGCCCGCCATGGCCTGGCCCTGCGGGTGGTCTCGCCATTCGTCAGGGGTGCGGGCCACCGCACCGCACATGCCGGCCGACGCCAGTTGATCCTCCAGCACGAACGCGTCGTGTCGGGCGCAGGCGGCGGCGACCGTCTCGTGGTCGGCATCCCCAGCCACGCCCAGCAGCGCCGCGGTGCCGTCGCGCAGGTGCGGGAACCCACCGTGGAGGTGGATCCACCGGTCGTCCCGGCAGCGATGGAAGGTGCTGAAGGCCGGGTTCACGTCCCGGAACAGGGAGATCCCGTCGGTGGCGTCGACCTGCAGGTAGAGGAACGAGAGCAAGGAGGCGGCCGCATCGATCACGTCCACCCGCACCGAGGCCGTGGCCGCGGTCAACCGATGCAGGCCGGCACCGATGGTGGCGAGGGCGACGGCGGCCACCTCGCCGACGGGAAAGGGCGTGGCCAGCACCGGATCGGCTCCGCGCACCTCGGTCCGGACCGTCCCGAGCAGCTCGTCGATCTGGCCGGCGGCCGCCACCTGCTCGATCCTCGTCGGGTCCACGCTCGGACGCTACGCCCTGGCGCTCAGCCGTCGAAGGTGACCCGGCCTGACCCGGCCACGGCGACTCAGCCCTGTTCGCGCCGGGCGAGCCGGCGGACCGCGACGGTCAGCAGCACGGGGACGGCCACCACGGTCACTGACGTCGCCTTCAACAGCGTGGTCAGTGGGGTACCGCCGAGGAGGTCGGTGGTGGCGCCCAGGAGCTTGGAAGGCAGCCATGGTTCGATCACCGAGATGACCTGCAGGATCGGGAGCACGACGAGGGCGGAGACCGAGAGCAACACGATCGAGAGCACCTGCCGGGCGATGCTGGCTGCCACCGCGACGACGCTGACCGCGAAGAGCAGGTACAACGCGCCGAACAGCGTGCCGAGCACGAGATCGGCCAGCGGTAGTCCACCGATGAGCACCGTGGTGAGGATGGCAGCGATGGTCGTGCCGAGGACCAGCGCACATCCCGCGGCCAGCGAGGGAACCACGACACGGGGGAGCACCAGGCGCCGGATCGCCGTGGTGCGGGTGCGGAGGAAGGCGGACCACTCCGGCTTGGCGTCGAAGGCGAGCGCGCCGGCGGCGACGGCCAAGACGGCGAGCACTCCGAGCTGGCTGACGTTGGAGAGGAACTGGCTGATGCCGTCGGCCGGGGTGGGTGCGGGTACCTCGATCTTCACGCCGCCCCCGTAGCGGTCGATGATCTCGGGCAGGTACCGGGCCGAGAAGGGACCGACCACACCGAACAGGACGTACACGCCGACGACGATCCAGATGCGTTTGGTGCGGAGCAGGCGGAGCCACTCGACCCGCCACAGCGTCATCGGTGCTCCTCCGTGAGCTCGAGGAAGGCAGCTTCGAGGTCGGTGGCCGGACCGAAGGCATGGAGGCGAGCACCGGTTGCGGCGAGCACCCCGGCCATCTCCGCCTCGGCGGCGGCGACCTCGGAGACCACGATCCGGTAGCCGCCCGCGCCCTCTGGCGTCACCTCGGTGACCCACGGAGCGGCGCGCAACGCCGGGGCGACGCGCTGGTCGCCGGGTGCCACCCGGAGCCGGTACACCGACGACGTGCGGACCAGCAGCTGGTCGATCGGACCCTGGAAGACGAGCCGGCCGTCCTGCAGGACGCCCACGGTGTCGCACACCTGTTGGACGTCGGCGAGGACGTGGGTGGACAGCAGGACCGTTCGCCGGCCGGCGAGCCGACCGACGAGGTCGAGCACCGATCGGCGCCCGGCGGGGTCCAACGCCGATGACGGCTCGTCGAGCACGAGGATGGTCGGGTCGCCGACCAGGCAGGCGGCCAGCCCCAGCCGTTGCAGCATGCCCCGGGAGTACCCGCCGGTCCGGCGGCTGGCCGCCTCGAGCAGATCGACCTCGGCGAGGGCGTCGTCGACGCGGGTCGATGGCAGCGTGGGGGCCACGAGGTTCCGGGCCAGGTCGACGACCTCCCGGCCGGTCAGCCACGGCTCGAACGACGGGGTGTCCGGGAGCACGGCGATGTGCTCTCGGTCGACGTTCAACGTCACCGTCCCGCCCGTGGGGGTGCGCAGGTCGGCGATCAGATCCAGCAGGGTCGTCTTCCCGGAGCCGTTGGGGCCGATGAGCCCGTAGACCGCTCCGACGGGGACGCGGAGATCGACGCCGTCGACGGCCGCGACGTCGTAGAGCTTGCGTAGGCCGTGGGTCGCCACGGCCAGCGGTCCCTCGGGCTCCCACCGGATGTCCTCGTCGGGTAGCTGCGTGGCCGCGTCTGCGTCGTGACCCTCGACGACGGGCGCATCGGTGGCGTCGTGGACCACGTCCTGACCGGGTGGGACCCGTCCGGCGACCCAGTAGATGAATGCCCCGATCGGGAACGAGACCAGCACGATGATGGCGGCCCAGGCCGCCTTCGGCAACGAGTTGACCTCCCGCCGGCGCAGATCCCACAGCAGGTAGACGTCCACCAGGACGATGACGGCTGCGACGGGTGCGACGATGGCCCACGGGATGTCTCCCACGACGCCCGTTGTACTCGCTGCGGGTCGGTGAGCGTGAGCAGCGATGGTCTCCGGCGACCGCGCCTACGCTCGCCGGCATGGGACGATCATTCACGCTGAGCGACGCACTGGAGGACTACGTCGTCGCCCACTCCACCCTCCCGGACGAGACGTTGCCCGAGCTCGCCGAGCGCACCGCCGAACTGGGCGCCGTGTCCGGGATGCAGATCGGTCCGGCGCAGGGGGCGATGCTCACCGCCCTGACCCGTTTGTCGGCTGGTCGCTTCGCGGTCGAGGTGGGGACCTTCACCGGCTACTCCGCGCTCTGCATCGCCCGAGGTCTCGTGCCCGGTGGCCGGCTGCTGTGCTGCGACGTGAGCACCGAGTGGACCGACATCGCCCGCGACGCGTGGCGCCGCGCCGGGGTCGACGATCGCATCGAGCTCGCCATCGGTCCCGCGGCCGACACCCTGGCCCGGCTGGGCGACGAGCCCGTCGACCTCGCCTTCATCGACGCTGACAAGGGCGGCTACGCCACCTACCTCGACCTGCTGCTCCCCAAACTGGCCGATCACGGGATGATCGTGGTCGACAACGTGTTGTGGTCGGGCACGGTCGCTGATCCGGGCGCCGATGCGGACGGCGACGCCAACCTGCGAGCCATCCGGTCGTTCAACGATGCGGTCGCCGGTCGCGACGACTGCGACGTCGCCATGATCCCCATCGGCGATGGCGTGAGCCTCATCACCCGTCGGTGACGGGCTGGGGTCCCCGCGACCGGGCGGCGCGGACGGCCTGGAGGACGAGGGAGCACAGCACCGCCCACAGGGCGCCGAGGACCGCACCCGCCGAGACATCGGTGGGCCAGTGGACGCCGAGATACACGCGCGAGAAGGCGATGAGCAGGGTCCACGTGAACGCCGCGGTCCACATCGCCACCCGCCGGGGCCACGACGTGCTCGCGGCCGAGGCCAGCATGGCGAGCGTCACCGCCACCGCTGCCGTCTGCGTCGTGTGACCGGACGGGAACGAGAAGCCGGTGGCCGTGGTGACGATCGGACCAAGGCCCGGCCGCGGGCGAGACACCAGCACCTTGATCACGTCGTAGAGGGCGATGGCTCCGCCGAGCGCGAGGGCCAGTTGCCCGAGCGGGGTCCAGCTCCGCGTGCGGCGGTGCAGCGCGACGCCGATCACGAAAACGATGGGGATCAGGGTCGCGGTGCTGCCGAACCAGGTGATCGCCCGGATGGTGGTGGTCAGCCAGGCGGTGCGGTGGAACACCAGGTACTGGAGCACGGGCCGATCGACCCCGATCGCGCTGCCGCCGACTACATCACGCAGCAGGAACCCGAACGCCCATCCGGCGCCCACCAACACGGCGAGCTGCACCGTCAGGACGAGGCCCACGGCACGCCCCGGTCGGAAGCGATCGACGACGAAGCGGAGCTGGGACCGGTAACGGCGGAGGAAGGCGGCGATCCAGGGCCGCTGCGCTTGACGGTCGACCACCTCCCGCACCTGGTCGGGATGTCGGGCCAACCAGCGCGCCGCGAACACGACGACCGCCACCGTGCCGACGATGGCGAGCAGGACCAGGCCAGCCGCGCCGGCGTCGCGCTCCACCCGTTGGTACGACGAGCCGGCGAGGTAGCCGGCGAGCACGATGCCGGGCGCCCACACGATCGCCCCCAGCGCGTTCCAGACCAGGAAGCGTCGGTACGGCATCCGGGTGACGCCGGCGACGGCGGGCACGAGGGCCCGCAGCACCCCGACGAAGCGCCCGGCGAGGATGGCTCGGCCCCCCTTGGCCGCCACGTACTCCTCGGCCCGCCGCCACCGCTCCTCGCCGACCCGTCGACCCGGTCGGCTGCGCTGGAGGGCCGGTCCGAAGCGGCGGCCGATCTCGTAACCGACGGAGTCCCCGATGATGGCGCCGCCGGCGGCCAGCACCATCATGATCACCACGTTGGCGTGGCCCTGCTGGGCGATGTAGCCACCGATGAGCAGGGCCAGCTCGCCCGGCACGAACAGGCCCACGAAGGCGCTGGCCTCCAGCGCGGCCAGTCCGGCCACGATCGCGTAGGCGGTGGGGCCTTCGAGAGAGCTCAGCGATTCGAACACGGGAGGCGGCCGCTACCGACGACGGTCGTTCAGTCGTCGAGCAGGGTCATCGCCTGCATGCGACAGCGCTCGCCCTCGTGGCGGAAGCGTCGGGCGGTGACTTCGTCATCCATGAGCTCGGCCACGTCGGCCAGCGCGTCGAGCCGGTCGGCCACTCGGGCCAGCTCCAGGGCGACGTGTCGGCCGTGCTCGGGGTCCACGGCACCCCTTCCTACCCGACCGGCGCCCCGAAGGGGCACCGACCGCCACCGCGCAAGGGACCTACGTCCCGTCGAGATGATGCGTTCGCCCCGGTCGCGGTCGGGGACCCGCTCGCTACCGTCGGATCGTCCCGACCCGGAAGGAACCGTCGTGCGAACCCCCCATCGTCTCGCCGTCCCGCTCGTCGCCGTCGTCCTCGGCCTCGCCGCCGGCTCCGGGTGCTCGTCGTCGTCCTCCCAGGACGCCCAGGGTCTGCCGGGCGGGGCCGTCTCGCCCGGCATCGACGTGGTGGCGACGGAGATGGCCTACGACCCGGACAGCATCGCGGTCGCGGCGGGTGACGTGCCCGTGCGAATGGTCAATGAGGGCACGGTGATCCACGACCTGCGGATCGAGGGCGTGCCCTTCCTTGTCGAGGCCGAGCCGGGCGAGACCGAGACGGCGACGGTGCAGCTCGAGCCCGGCACCTACCAGTTCTACTGCTCCATCCCAGGTCACCGGGAGGCCGGGATGGAAGGCGTCCTCGAAGTCCGCTGACGCCGGCGCTCCTCGCCCGCAGCGCCCACGGGCCGCACTGCTCTTACGCGATCCGGCAGATGACGTCGAAGCTGGTCGGTGTCGACCAGGCGCCGATGCTGCGCCCGACGACCGCTCGGACGTGGAAGTAGTACTGGGTGCCACAGGCGAGGGTGCCGGGGGTCCAGCTGGTCGACGATCCGGGGACGGAGCCCGCGGTCTCGATTCGGAGGAACTGCGGGTCGCGGCTCAGTTCGATCTGGAACTGATCCGGCGTGCAGGTGGAATAGGCCCATTGCAGCGTTGGTGTGCGCGAGGTCGTGGAGGTCCCGTCGGCCGGTGCGGTGTTGCGCGGCGTGCTCGGCGTGCACGCGGTCGTGGTCGTCGTCGGCCGAGTGGTGGTCGTGGTCGTCGGCCGTGTGGTCGTGGTGGTCGGTCGGGTGGTGGTCGTTGTCGGTCGCGTCGTCGTCGTCGTGGTGCTCGCCGGTTGGGAAGTGGCGGTGGTCGACGAGGTCGAGGCGGTCGTCGACGTCGTGTCGCTGGTACTGGACGTGGATCCGGCCGCCAGCTCGCCGGCCGTCGTGTCCGGCGGCACGGTCGTCGAGCTCGGCACCGTGGTAGTGGTGGTCGATTGGTCGGCGCCGGTTCCGATCTGCACCGTCGCCAGCCCGGCCGGGGTGGGATGGCCGGCGGGATCGCGGCCGACCACGGCGAGGTGGTAGGTGCCCGGCCCGGGTGGGGTCCAGCGCAGACGCGCGGTGACGAGTTGCTCAGGGGCGGCGGTGGTCGTGTCGACCTCGTCGCCATCCACCGACAGGACCACGGTGTCGATCCCGTCGGGGTCGGTGGCATGGGCCACGACCGTGAGCTGGCCGGTGTCGGCGGATAGCACCGATCCGTCGAGCGGGTCGTCGACCCACGCCGCTGGCCCCGCGGCCGAGATCGGGGGCGGGGTGTGGTCGACCACAGCCCACGTCACGCCCGCGGAACCGCCCGCGACGACCACCAGCATCCCGATCCGGCCCAGGAGCCCCGCGTTCATCAGTTCTCCTTCACCGCAGGACCAGTGCCGAAGCCGGGAAGGAGCCAGGTCTGGGCGCCCGCTCCGGTTGCGCAACTGCTGACGACCACCAACTTGAAGTGGGCCCCGGCGTTGAGCAGGAACACCTGCTCGGGCCATTGGTAGCCGAAGTAGGTCACGCCGGGGACGGGCTCACCATTGGGGCCGGTGACCCCCTGCTGCGTGTAGATGTAGAGCTGGTTCACCTGCACCGGGTCGAACTGGGTGGGTGGATAGATCTGGTACGTGCGGCTGGTCGACCGGTACCCGGTGGGGTCCTTCGAGTCGGCCTGCAGATCGGGAAGCTGGACGTAGTTGGCCTCGAACGGCGGCCCGGCGTAGACCAGCTGGGGAATCTGGTAGACGCCGCCCAAGACGTTGGGAACCACCCCCGACACGAACGGCCCGGTCGCGTACTTGCCGATCTTGGCCGTGGTGGCCAAGTCGACTTTCCCGATCCAGGTCGAGCTCGAGAAGACCCCCGCCGTGCAGGTCTTGCCCTTCTCGGCCTTGCTGTACTGGTTGGGGTGCACGGTGATCTTCACCTCGGCCGGGCCGACCTGGCCGGACGGGTGGGGCCGGACCTTCATGAGGTCCGGGAAGTTGAAGCCCATGGCGGTGGCGGTGTCGCTGTAGAGCTGGTCGATCTGCGCCTCGGCCTCGTGGAGCAGGGCCTTCAAGGCGGCCTCGCAGGTGAGGTCGTCCTGGCCGTCGACCTCGGCGGCGAAGGACGCATCGTCGCAGGGCACCCCGAGTTGGGTGGCGAGTCCGACCCCGAGCGCCACGATGTCACCCTCGGCGGCCGCGATGAGCTGGTCCCAATTCGGTAACGACGGCGGGATGCCGAGGGAGGCGAGGGCGGCATCGAGCACCGCTTCGGCGAGCGTCGAACAGATCGACGCCGCCGTGTCGCCGGCGGCCTTGCACCCCGTGGCCGAGACGACGAGATCGATGATCTGCGCCTTGATGAACGCGAAGGCCGAACTGAGCATGTTGACGAACGTCTTGAACGCGTCGAAGAGATCGTCGAAGAACCCGCTGTCGGAGCAGTCGGCGCCAGCCACCCCCACCGTGAGGTTCCCGATGTGGTAACAGCCGGCACAGATCGGTCCGTTGCCGACCGCGGTCACCAGCGTCTTCCACACCGTGTAGGGGCCCAGGTTCACGCCGCTGAAGCTGGCCTCGGCCGCCTTGGCCTCGGCATCGAGGTGCTGCTGGAGCGCGGTGGTGTCGGTCCAGCCCGCGAACTCCCAGCAGTTCATCTTGGATGGATCGGGCGGGCGAGGTGGCGTCACGAGTTGGACGTCGAGGGAGTAGGGGCGGGCGCCGGCGGGAGCCACGAGCGCACCTGACGGTGTCACGTCGAGTTCCACGTCGTTGCTGACCAGTCCGCCCCAGCTGTCCCCGGCCATCGGGACGACCCGTACGACGAAGAGCTGATGGAAGACGCCCCCTCCATCCTGCAGGTCGAAGTCGTCGGTGGGGTCGAGATCGAAGGGATGCGGACTGGCGGTGATGGTGGTGGTCGAGCCGATGGAGTCACCGAGGCCGGCGATCGTCTGGTAGCTCTGGGTGGCCAGCGAGCCGATGTCGGTGACCTGACCGTTCTGCGCCGCGAGGTACGCCTCCAGCACCTTCGCGAAGTCGAGGTCGAACGTGCCGCCGTTGCCCGTGACCGTCTTCTGGACCAAGACGCCGCCGGGGCTCGGTCCGGCCGTGGGGGGCACCGAGGCGCTGGTCACCTGCACGATGCCGTGCGTCACGGCCGGGGTCGGGGCGGTCCACTGGAAGTGCAGGGTCGGGGTGCCGGGAACCTCCCCCGACGTGACCGCCTTCGGAGGATCGCCGCCGTGTTTCCAGTCCGATGGTCGCAGCCACCACAGCTGGGCCTTGGGGAGAGCGATGTCGTCGCCGATCCCGATCGCCGTGGCCGGGACCGTGTGATCGCTGGTGCCGTCCGGCGGTGCCGGCGGGGTGTAGGTCCCCGTGCCCAGTAGCTCGAGCTGCCCGTTTGTCCGACCCCAGGCCTCGAGCCGGAGCGTCGAACCCGGGAGCGGCGGCAGGACCGGGGTGAAGTCGTAGCCGCCGTCCTCGCCCCGGGGAACGGATCCCTCCGCCGGCACACGGACCCAGTCGCCGGGAGACGTCGAGAGGTAGAGGTACGCGGACTCCGGTTCGGCGCTGCCGTCGATCACCAGGCGTCCGCCCGCGAGCCGGGCCGTGCCCTGCCATCCGCTACAACCCGGGTCGTCGACCGCCACCGCCACCGGATCGGACCACGCGACCAGCGCACCGGCATCGCCGGCGGCGACGACGAAGTCATGGATCCCAGGACCAACCGGGACCGCCACCGACTGCGTGGTCAACTTGGCGATCGCCTCGTAAGCGCCGCCCGTCGGCGGTACCCGGAGCAGGTACAGGTCTTGGTCCCCGGAACCCGCGGTGGTGTCGATGGTGGCGCCACAGCCATCGACTGTCACGGCGAGGTGGGGTGCGGCGGCGAGCGTGAGATCGGAGGGGAGTGGCGGCAGCGACCGCGTTCCCGACGTCGAACGGCGGATGCCCTTGGCGTTCGAGCTGGGACTGGCGGGTGCGGTCGGGGGCAGATCGATCGGGATGTCCAGCTCGGTGCCAGTGGGCAGCGCAGCGCCGGGACCGGCCTCGGTCAGCTGGTTCCAAGCGACGACGGTCGAGACGTCGGCGCCGTACCGGCCCGCGACATCCGCGATCGTCTCACCCGGCGTGGTGACGACGTGGACGAGGCCGGCGATCGCCAGATCGGGTCGGACGTCGACGCGGAGCGGGTTCGACTGGCCGATCCGGCCGTCGGCCCCGTAGGCGCGGGCCACCACCGTCGTGGTCCCGTCGCCGTCGGGGTGCCACACGAGCCGATCGGTCCGGTTCGCGACCCGATCCTCCGGGACGATGCGATCGACCACGGTCGCGCCGGCGAGCAGCTCGACGGCGGCGACGGAGGTCTCGGCCGTCACCGACACCACGAACGCGTTGTCGGATCCATCGGTCACGGGCGTGGTGACGAAACCAGGCCTCGACAGCGTCACCACCAGGCCGCTGCGGGGGAGCGTCACGGTCGTCCCGGAGTCGGCGATCGGTATCGGTGGCTCGGAGTCGTCGGCGAGCTGGCGGTGGGCCACGATCGTCAACCCGGCGGCCGCCAGTGCCACCGCGACGGCGATCGCGACCGTCGGAAGGAACCTCCGGAACCCGATCCGGCCACCCGTTGCGCCGTCCGCAGAGCCCATGCGCCCCCTTCTGTCCGGGTTGCACGGTACGCACTCTTGGCCGGGAGGGAAAGGACGTCGTCCCGGCGACCGGTGTCAGGCCGCCCGGTTCGCGGCCCGCTGGTAGTACTCGGTGCTCGAGGCCAACATGGCGGCCAGTTCGATGTCGCGCCCGTTGCGGAGGACCTCGGTCCAGGTGGTCAGGCCGCTGCGGTCCGGGCTGCGTCCCAGCAGCGTCTGGTAGAGATCGGTCACCCGCGTGGCCCGGGATTCCATCGATCCGTAGAAGTCGGCCGCGATGTCGGGGCGCGCCCGGCCGTTGTCGGTGGCGCGGACCCAGTTCTCGAGCCCGGCCGCGTCCGGGTCCCGCTGGAGGATCTCGCGGTACAGGTCGGCGACCCACGCCTCGTTCGTCCCGCCGGACCGCAGGAAGTACTCCTGGCTGGCGTAGAACTGGGCCGCCACGTCGGCCGGGCTCATCCCGGCGCCGATGGCGCCGATCCAGTTCCGCAGGCCGGCGGGCTCCGGCGCCCGCCCGAGCGTCGACTCGTAGTAGTGGGTGATGAGCACGGTCACCCATTCGTCCGAGGTGGCGTAGTCGAGCACCACTGCCTCCCGGGAGCTGCCGTCGGCGAGTCGGCTGACCCCCGCCGCGGTCTCGGCATCGGTGGCGTCGCGGTCCAGGAAGTCGGTGGTCAGGGCCCGGATGTAGTCGGCATCCTTGCCCTGCAGCGCCGTCGGGTCGACCGCTGAGGCCAGCTTCGTGGCCTGGTTCAGGGACTGGAACGGGTCGATGACGGTCCCGTCCGGCTCGTGGATCTCGAAGTGGAGGTGAGAGCCGGCGTCCTCGGCGTTGCCCGAGTCACCGACGTAGCCGACGAGCTGCCCGGCCGTGACCTCGGCGCCCTTGGTGATGCCGGGGCCGAAGATCCACTCCGGTGGGTTGGCACCGTCGTCGGTTCCCGGCGTGTCGTTGTTGATGTGGATGTACCAGTACTCCCAGCCCTCGGAGTCTCGGAGCATGAGGTAGTTGCCCTCGGTGCCGTCCGGCGTGGCGGTGTCCTTGAGCCAGGTCACCGTGGCGTCACGAGCCGCGACGAGCTTGGTCAGCTTCGGGGCCATGATGTCGACGCCCTCGTGAGGGCGGGTGCAACCGCTGCGGCAGGAGCCGAAGGTGTCGGTGTACGACGACGGACCGGCGACCGGGAAGATGATCTGGCGGACGGCGGTGTCGTAGTCGGCGGCGAACGCGGCCGCGGATGCGGGCACCGCCTGGGCGGCGACGACGGCGAGGGTGGTGACGAGCGCGATGACGGCGCGCCGGAACATGGCGGACAACTGGTCCCTCCCGAGACGATGTGTGCGTTCTGGAACCTTCGGCACGTCGGGGGCCGCGGTTGAGCCAGTGTGACAGATGTGACAGTTACGTTGCGGAACCATCACGAACATGTGTCGTCACCACACGGGTGGCCGACCGGTCCTGTCGCCGGGCCGCTAGGTTGCCGGTGTGCTTGTGACCTCCACGACCGTGTCCGCCGAGGACTTCGAGGAGGCCACGGGCTGGGCGGTCAAACCCGAGGGCGCGTGCAAGGCCGACATGTGCGTGCCGCTGCCCGACGACGCCCGGACCGACGACGGTCTCGACGTGGCCGTGCTCGCCGAGCGGCTCGGCATGCCCGTGCTGCGCGACGACGCCCACGGCCTGGCCGCCCTGGGCCCGTCGACGCTGGCCGGCCGGGCGCTCGAGACCGCCATCGCGCCCGAGCTCGAGCTGCCCGACGCCGACGGGAACCCGTTCCGGCTGTCGTCGCTGCTCGGCCGGAAGGTCCTCCTGGTCGCCTGGGCCTCGTGGTGAGGGTGCCGTGACGACCTGCCCGTGTGGCAGGAGTTGCGCACCGAGCTGGCGCCGAAGGGTGTCGAGGTCGTCACCGTCGCCCTCGACACGGGCGGCGTGGCGGCGGCGGGCCCGTTCATCGAGGCTGCCGCACCGGACCACCCGTCGCTGATCGACGAGGCTCACGTGTCGGCCGAGCGGTTCGGGTACGTGAACGTGCCCAACGCGGTCTGGATCGACGAGGACGGCACCATCGTGCGTCCGTCGCACGCCGCCCACGTCCGGCCGTCGAAGCTGCGCTCGATCGAGGTCACGCCGGAGATGGGGCTGCTGGGTGAGGTCCTCACCGAGGTCAAGAAGTTCAACGCCGATCCCGAGACCTACCGGGCGGCCATCGCCGACTGGGTCGACCACGGTGCCGACAGCGCCTACGCCCTGTCGCCCGACGAGGTCGTGGCCGCGTTCGCGGCCCCGTCCCGCCGAACACGCCGAGGCGGCGGCCGCCTTCGAGTTGGGTCAGCACCTCCATCGCGCCGGCCACACCGACGACGCGATCGCCTGGTTCCGGCGGGCCCACGAGCTGCACCCCGAGAACTGGACCTACAAGCGCCAGGCGTGGACGTTCGTGACCACGCCCGAGGGCCAGCCCAGCGACCTGTTGCAGGGAGCCAACGAGGTCTACGGCACGAGCTGGCTCGACGAGGTGCGGCGCCTCGGCGCCGAGACCTACTACGAGCCGTTCCCGGCGCCGTAGGCGTCGGCGGCTGGTGCGGCGGGGCGCTCGACCGCGTCCCACAGCTCGGGGAACACGCGGGCGACCTTGGCGGTGAGGTACTCGCCGTAGGTGCCGTCGAAGTCGAAGACCGACCGTCCGTCCCACCGCTCGGGTGGCGGTGACCCGGCGTCGCCCAGTCCCGGCACGGGCACGATCTCGGCGTCCCACGACGGGTCGAAGAAGAAGGGGAACGAGATCCGGCCCCGGGATGGGACCCGCACCCGGTGCGGGGTCGAGCGGTACCGGCCCCCCGTCATGCGCTCGAGCATGTCACCGATGTTGCACACGAACGCGTCCGGCGTCGGCGCCACCTCGAGCCACCCGCCGGGGGCGTGGACCTCGAGGCCCCCGACGTCGTCCTGGCGCAGGATCGTCAACAATCCGTAGTCGGTGTGCTCCTGCACGCCCCAGGCGGCATCAGGCACCGCTCCCGCGGCCGGGTAGTGGAAGATCCGGAACAGGATGGTGGGATCGGCGGTGACCGATCGGCGGAACCAGTCGGGTTCGAGTCCGAGGCCCGCCGCCACGAGCTCCAGGATGCGGTGGCCGAGCGCCGTCAGTTCGTCCAGCACGGCGAGCACCAGCGGTTGCATCCCGGCGGGTGCAGCCGGGAACAGGTTCGGGCCGTGGAGCGGGGTCCGGGCCACGACGCGGGGGTGGTCGCCGGCCAGTTCGGCGCCGAAGTAGATCCCCTCCTTGCCGTCCGGGACGCCGGAGGTGAGCTCGCCGCCGGGCGGGAACCACCCTCGCCAGGCGGGGCCGGCCCGGCGCATGGCGATGGCTGCCTTCTGCTCGGTCGGCAGGGCGAAGAAGTGCCGGCTGGCTGACTCGAGGTCGTCGAACAGCCCGCGGTCGATGCCGTGCCCGGTGACGACGAAGAACCCGTGCTCCCGACAGGCGGCGTCGATCCGACCGGGGGCATCGGGGTCCGAGCAGTCGACGATGGGAACCGATGGCACCCCGACGATTCCATCACGTCCCGCGCTCGGGGGCGACGTGGTAGCAAGGGACGCCATGAAGCTCTCCATGACGCTGAACTACACCGGTGACCCCGTGCAGGCCGCCCAGACCGCGGCCGACTACGAGCGCGCCGGCGTCGACATGATCTGGGTCGCCGAGCTCTACAGCTTCGATGCTGTGAGCATCCTCGGCTACCTGGCGGCCAAGACCGAGCGGATGCAGCTGGCCTCGGGCATCTTGCCCATCTACTCCCGCACCCCGGCCCTGATCGCATCCACCGCGGCCGGCCTCGACGCCGTGTCGCAGGGCCGGTTCGTGCTCGGACTCGGTGCCTCCGGCCCGCAGGTGATCGAGGGCTGGCACGGCGTCCCCTACGACAAGCCGCTCACCCGTACCCGGGAGGTCATCGACATCTGCCGCATCGTCTGGAAGCGCGAGCGGCTCAGCTACAACGGCAAGGCGTACACCCTGCCGCTGCCCGAGGACCAGGGAACCGGTCTCGGCAAGCCGCTGAAGCTGATCAACCACCCCGTGCGCGAGAACATCCCGATCCTCATCGCCAGCCTCGGTCACAAGAACGTGGCGATGACTGCCGAGCTGGCCGACGGGTGGCTGCCCGTGTTCTTCCATCCCGAGAAGGCGCGCGACGTGTGGGGCGACGACCTCGACGCTGGTCTCGCCAAGCGGTCCGCCGAGCTGGGCCCGCTCGACATCGTGGCCGGTGGCACCGTGGCCATCACCGACGACAAGGAGCGGGCCAAGGCGATCCGCGACTTCGGCCGTCCGATGACCGCCCTCTACGTCGGTGGCATGGGGTCCAAGGACAAGAACTTCTACAACAACGTCTTCCACCGGTACGGCTACGAGGAAGAGGCCGACAAGATCCAGGAGCTGTACCTCAGCGGCAAGAAGGACGAGGCCGCCGCCCTGGTGCCCGAGGACTTCCTCGATGCCACCGCCATGGTGGGTGACGAGGGCTGGGTCAAGGAGCGGATCGAGGCCTACAAGGCGGCCGGAGTGACCCACCTGTCGATCACGCCGATCAGCGACGACCCCCTCGGCACCATCGAGAAGGTCAAGTCCTGGGCCGAGTGACGCCGCCGGGGGCGTCGTCCTCCGTGCGGACCAGAGCGACGAGCCCGACCTCGTCGAGGAGCTCGCCGTGGACGGGACCGCGGACGGCGTCGACCCCGAGCACGGCGAGGAAGTCCCGGTCGGGCTCGCGCTCGACGGCGGACGCCACGCACGGGACGTGGTGGTTGGCGGCCAGCTGGCTGGCCAGGGCCACGACATTCGGTTGGGCGCGAGCTTCGGCGGTGATCGACGGGTCCAGCTCCACGGCCTCCATCGGCAACTCGGCGAGGATCACCAGGGGGACGCCGCCGGTGCCGTGATCGGTGAGCACGAACCCGATGTCGATCGACCGGAACTTGTCGACGATGTCGATCACGGTTCCCGGGATCTCGACCAGGCTCCGCTCCGACACCACGACCCGCATGGCGACACCGGGGCCCACCATACGGAGGGCCGAGAAGCGCTCGACGACATCGGCTTGGCAGAGGACGGAGACGGGGACGTGGAGATCGAGCGGCACCGTGATCCCGGTGCGGGTCGCGGCACCGACCGCGGCGCGGGTCGCCGCCCACCACACGAGGTCGCGGTAGCCGGTGACCTGGGCGTCGTCGAGGAAGTCGGCGTCGGCGAGCAGGCCCCGGGTGGGGTGACGCCAGCGGGCATGGATGCGAACGGAGAGCACGCGTCGGGTGCGGATGTCCCGGATGGGTTCGAACCCGGCTTCGATCTGGCCCTGGCTGAGCGCGGAGGCCAGCTCGTGACCGAACGACTCGAGGCCGTCGAGCTCCCCGGTCCCGGTGGTGTTGGTCACCCGTATGCAGTTCCCCCCGGCCCGCTTGGCCCGGTACATGCCGCGGTCGGCTGCGTTCAGGAGGGTGGCTTCGTCGATGCCGTCCGCTGGGTCGGTGACCGTCAGACCGATGCTGGCCGAGAGGTGGATCTCCTCGTCGCCGACGACGTACGCGGGTGAGGCGAGCTGATCGCGGATGCGCTGGGCGACGAGGACGGCGGCACGGGTCGATTCCGGCGGATGGACGATCACCACGAACTCGTCGCCGCCGAAGCGGGCCACGGTGTCGGCGGGGCGGACGGCGGCGGTGAGGCGGGCCGTGACCTGTTGGAGCACGACGTCGCCGGCGGCATGGCCGAGACGGTCGTTGATGTCCTTGAATCCGTCGAGGTCGAGGGCGATGGCGGCGATCGGCGCACCGGTGCGCTGGGCCACGGCCATGGCCATGCGGAGCCGGTCGGTGGCCAGGGCTCGGTTGGGGAGGCCGGTCAGCGGATCGTGCGACGCGCGGTGGGCGAGCTCGGCCTCACGCTCGCGTTGCTCGGTCATGTCGACGGCGAAGGCACCCAACCAGCGGATCTCGCCGCCCGGACCGGTCCCGCCGACGATGACCGCGTCCACACTCGCCGTCGCCTCGTTCGACCGGCGTATCGACAGCGAGCCGGTCCACCGGCGGCCGGCCACGATTTCGGGCCGGATCTCGGCGTAGTAGCGGCCGAACATCTCGTCGGTGAACAGATCGACCGTGCGCAGCGATTGGTCGGGCTCGACACCGAGGAACGAGCGTCCCGCCCGGTTGAGCCACAGCACCTCGCCGCGATCGTCGGTGATGCCGACCAGATGGGGGAGTGCATCCACGAGGGCCGCGATCCGCCCCACGATGTCGTCGTCGAGGGGCGCAGGATCGGGTTTTTCCATGGGTGCGACTCCGCCATACCCGCTCGGAGCGGAGATCAGGCGACTGGTTCTGCTGCGAGCCCTCCCGCACACGAGCGTATCGTTTCGTCACCGAGCGTGACACCAGAACCGCCGAGTACGGTCGGGCGTCCAGCAGGGCGATGGGAGGCAGGCGTGACGGTCGGACGGCGATGACGGGACGCGATGGCCCCTACGAGCGCCTCGGTGTCCTGGCCCGCCAGACGGTGTCGGTGACCGACCAGCTCAGCCACATCGAGCTGTTCACCGCCCACGGGTTGTTGACCGTGCTCTGGCACGGTCCCGCCGACGCGGAGCGGTCGGTGATCGCCGTCGGCGGCGCGATGGGGGGCTTGCTGGGACCCGCCAACGGTCTGTACCACGACCTCGGGTGCGCCCTCGCCTCGCAGGGGATCTCCGTGCTGCGCGTCTCCTATCGCACGCCCAACGACTTCAACCGCTGCGTGCACGACGCGCTCGCCGTCGCCGACATCGCGGCGCGACAGGGAGCGACCCGCTTCGTCACCGTCGGGCACTCCTTCGGTGGAGCTGTCGCCGTGCAGTTGGGGATGGCCATGGGCGACTTCACCCGCGGGGTGGTCACCCTCGCCACCCAATCCGCGGGGTGCGAGGACGCCGACGGCCTGGCCGGCACCCCGATGCTGCTCGTCCACGGCGACCGGGACGAGATCCTCCCGCCGTTCGCCAGCGAGGTGGTCCACCAGCTCGCCGGTGGCCACGGTGAGCTCGTCATCCTCCCCGGCGCCGGGCACCTGCTGGTCGAAGCAGCCGACGACCTCCGGACCCGGCTCGGTTCGTGGATCCCCGAACGGCTCGCCGGCACCTGAACGGCGGCATCGCTCAGACTGGCGGTGCACCTCTGGTGGGAGCCGGCTGCAAGGCCCGGCGCAGGGGTCGCCAGCCGACCAGCACCGCGCCCAGGTAGAGGACGGCGGCCAGCAGGAACGGGGCGCGGTCGCTGACGCGGTCGGCGAGCGCGCCGCCCACGAGGGCACCGATGGTGGCGGCGCCCCACACCAGCGTCCGCATCGCTCCCTGCGCCCGGCCGAGCAGCCGTGACGGCACGCTTCGCTGCCGAGCGGTCACCACGACGATGCGACCGGCGACCACGGCACCGAAGGTCACGGCGAAGCCGGCGCCCACGGCGATGACGTTCGGGATCATCATCAAGAGGAAGGCGCCGGCCGCGATGAAGATGGCGATGACGAGGGTCATGAAGGCGCCGAGCCGCCGCACCGCGGGGGCGGCGAGTCGCGATCCGGTGATGCCACCGAAGGAGCCGATGGCGAGGAACAGTCCGTAGCTGGCAGGTTCGAGGCCGAGCCGCCCGGTGACGTAGAGCACGATGGGGGCCACGGCGGCGAGGTTGCCGATCTGCAGGGCCACGATGAGCGCGCCGGTGATGCGCAGCACGGGGTTGGTCCACGCCGTGGAGATCCCCTCCCGCAGGTCGTCCCGCCACGGGCGAGTCCGGGCCCCGGCGAGATGGACGTCGTCCTCGTCGACCGAGCTGACCAGCGCGGCGGCCCCCACGAACGACAGCGCGTCGAGCGCGAACGGGGCCGAGGCGATGGCGGAGAACAAGACGCTGCCCAGCGGTGGGCCGACCAGGTCGTTGGCGACCAGCTCCGCGGTCTCGAGCTCGCTGTTGGCCTGCTCGAGCCGGTCGTCGTCGACGAGACCGGGCAGCATGGCCGGCGCCGCGGAGTCGGCCACGGCTTCGCCGCAGCCGAGCAGGAAGGCGCCGGCGATGAGCAGCGTGACGGTCATGCGGTCCGTCAGCACCAGCACCGCCATGCCGGCCATCACCACGGCTCGGAACAGATGGGCGCGCACGATCAACGGGACCCGCGCCCGCCGGTCGGCCAGGGTGCCGGTGAAGATGCCCAGGAGCACGAAGGGCAGGGTGGTCGCGGCCGCCACCGCGGTGACGGTGGTGGCCGACGAGGTCAGGGCGGCCGCGATCAGTGGCAGGGCGGCGTTGCGTACGCCATCACCCAGGTTGGAGGACCAGGTCGCCACCAGGAGGCGGCGGAATGACCGGGGCATCTTCGGTTCAATGCGCAGATGTGCCCCCATCGGGTCCCGATCTTCGCGCAGCGCGCCTCGCAGACGGTGGTTCTGCTGCGAATCGTCCGCCGACGGCCGGTCCAGGACGGGCGACGGGCGGGTTTGCGGTCCGCCACTGCGGCGGGAGAAACTCGACCACGCAGCGCAACCCAACCGGAGAAGCCTCATGACCACCGTGACTGTCGCCGGCCAAGAGCTCCACGTCGTCGACCGCGGTCGCGGCGACCCGGTGCTGTTCCTCCATGCCTTCCCGTTCAACGCGGCGATGTGGGAGTACCAGTACGCGGATCTCGAAGCCGATCACCGAGTCGTCGGGATCGACCTTCCCGGCTTCGGGTCCAGCCCCGCGCCCACCGAGCCGAAGTCGGCCTCGATGAGCTCCTGGGCCGGTCTCGTGGCCGGTGTCATCGTCGAGCTCGGCCTCGAGCAGCCGACCATCGTGGCGGCGTCGATGGGCGGTTACCTCACCTTCGAGTTGATCCGCCAGCACCTCGATCTGCTCGGCCCGCTGGTGCTGGTGGCCACCCGGCCCAAGTCCGACGACGTCGACACGTGGGAGAAGCGCACGGCGCAGCAGGACGCGCTGCTCGGCGGCGAGGACATCGCCACCCTGGCCAAGGGGATGGTCGAGGGTCTGCTGTCGCAGGCCTCGCTCGACCGCGCCGATCTCGTCGAGTACGTGCTCGCGCTGATGCAGCACAACCTGCCCGACGGCTGGATCGCCGCGCTGGAGGCGATGAAGAACCGCCCCGACGCCATGAGCGCCCTGCGCGACATGCCCCGCCCGACGTTGGTCGTCGCCGGCGAGCTCGATCGGGTCACGCCGCTGTCGGAGTCGACGCTGATCTCGCGGCTGGTGGCCGACGGTGAGTTGGTGCTGATCAAGGACAGCTCGCACCTCCCCAACCTCGAGAACCCGACCGCGTTCAACGAGACGTTGCGGGCCTTCCTCGGCCGGGTCGAAGCCGCCGAGACCCCCGAGGCCTGACGGCGGCGATCAGGGTCGGCTGCGCAGCGCTCGGTAGTGGCGCAGGAGCGAGGTGGTGCTCGAGTCGTGGTCGCCGTCGGAGCCCGATGCGATCTCGGACGCGATCGTGGTGGCCAGCGCCTTGCCCAGTTCGACGCCCCACTGGTCGAAGCTGTTGATGCCCCACAAGAAACCCTGGGTCGCCACCTTGTGCTCGTAGAGCGCGATGAGCTGGCCGAGGACGTTGGGAGTGAGGCGGGGAGCGAGGATCGTCGTGGTGGGGACGTTGCCGGGGAACGTCCGATGTGCGACGAGCGCTTCGGCGATGCCCGAGTCCCGCACCTCGTCCGCCGTGCGGCCGAAGGCCAGCGCCTCGGCCTGGGCCAGGAGGTTGGCGGTCAGCAGGTCGTGCTGATCGGTGTCGGCCAACAGATCGTCGGTCGGCCGGGCGAAGCCGATCAGGTCGCACGGCACCATCGTCGTTCCCTGGTGGAGCAACTGGTAGAACGCGTGCTGGCCGTTGGTGCCGGGCTCACCCCACACGATGGAGGCGGTGTCGACCGGTACCAGCGCGCCGTCGAGCATCACCCGCTTGCCGTTCGACTCCATCTCCAGTTGCTGGAGGTAGGCGGGGAATCGGGCCAGCACGTCGCTGTAGGGGAGCACCGCCTGGGTCTGGGCGCCGAAGAAGTCGCGGTACCAGAGGTTGAGCAGCGCCATCAGGACCGGGGCGTTGGCACCGAACGGGGCGTCCTGGACGTGGCGATCGATGGTGTGGAAGCCCGCCAGGAACTCACGGAAGGCGTCGGGGCCGATCCCGAGCATGAGCGACAGCCCGATGGCCGAATCGACCGAGTACCGGCCGCCGACCCAATCCCAGAAGCCGAAGGCGTTCGCCGGATCGATGCCGAACTCGGCCACGGCGTCGAGGTTGGTCGACAGGGCGACGAAGTGGGCGGCGATGTCGGTGTCCGGACCGAGTTTGCCCACCAGCCAGTCCTTGGCGTGGCCGGCGTTGGTGAGGGTCTCGAGGGTGGTGAACGACTTGGAGGCGACGATGAACAGGGTCGAGGCCGGGTCCACGGCGCGGAGCGCGGCGGCCAGGTCGTCGCCGTCGACGTTGGAGACGAAGTGGAGGGCGAGATCGTCGCGGACCCAGCGCCGGAGGGCGATCGCCGCCATGGCGGGCCCGAGGTCCGAGCCACCGATCCCGATGTTGACCACCGAGCGGATGGGCCGACCGGTGGAACCGGTCCACGCGCCGCTGCGGACGCGGTCGGCGAAGGCGGCCATGCGGTCGAGGACGCCGTGGACCTCAGCGATCACGTCGGTGCCGTCGACCACGAGGGAGTCGGTGCGTGGGCGCCGCAGTGCGGTGTGGAGGGCAGGGCGGTCCTCCGTGGTGTTGACGTGCTCGCCGGCGAAGAACTCGGCGAAGCAGGCGCCGAGGTGGCGCTGTTCGGCGAGGCGGAGCAACAGATCGAGCGTGCCGGGGGTGACGCGGTGCTTGGAGTAGTCGACGTAGAGGTCGCCGGCCTGCACCACCATCTTCGTGCCCCGCTGCGGATCCGCGGCGAACAGGTCGCGGAGGTGGAGACCGGCGACCTCGGCGTGGTGGCGGGTCAGATCGGCCCACGCGGGGGCGGCGGTGATGGGCTCGCTCATGCCGCGGAGCCTAGGACCGTTCCCCGGCTCGTCCGGGACCAGGGGGTCGGTCAGTTGGTGGGGGTGGCCTCGCGGGTGGCGCCGATCCACGAGCGGTGCAGGGCGGCGTAGACGCCGCCGGCGGCGACGAGGTCGTCGTGGTGGCCCTGTTCGACCACCCGGCCCCGGTCGAACACCAGGACGAGGTCGGCGGCCTCGGCGGTCGACAGCCGGTGGGCGATGCTCACCACCGTGCGGCCCTGCGACAGGCGGACGAGCGCAGAGGCGAGCGCCTGCTCGGTCTCCGGATCGATGGCGCTGGTGGCCTCGTCGAGGATGAGCACGCCGGGGGCGGCGAGCTGGGCCCGGGCCAGGGCGACGAGCTGCCGCTCGCCGACGGACAAGCTCGTGCCCCGCTCGCCAACCGGCGTCTCGATGCCGTCGGGGAGCCCGGCGACCCAGCCGTCGAGGCCCAGCGCGGCGAAGGCGTCGACCACGGCGTCGTCGCCGGCCCCCTCGCAGCCGAGGCGGACGTTGGCGGCGATGGTGGTGTCGAACAGGAAGCCGTCCTGGGGCACCATCCGGATGGCCCGATGGCGGGACTCGCGGGAGACGTCACGGAGGTCGACGCCACCGATGCGCACCTGGCCCTCGGTGGGATCGGCGAGGCGGCACAGCAGGGTGGCGAACGTGGTCTTGCCCGAACCCGTCTCGCCCACCACGGCCACCTTGGTGCCGGCCGGGATGGTGACGTCGACCTGGTGGAGGACGGCAGGACCGGTCCGGTACGAGAACGAGAGGCCCCGGGCCTCGATGCCGAGGGCACCATCGGGGAGCGAGCGACCCGGGTCCGGATCGACGATGTCGACCGGCATGGCCAGGACGCCCAGGATCTTGCGCCACCCGGCGATGGCGGTCTGGGTCTGGTCGAAGACCTCGGACAGCTCGGCCACGGGGGCGAGGAGCAGGTTCACCAGGAACAGGAAGGCGACGAGCTCACCGGGCGAGACCCCGAGGGCATCGCCGTGGATGGCGCCCACACCGGCGACCGCGGCGAGGGCGATCGACCCGAAGACGTCGCCCAGGGGGAACAGGAGGGCGAAGTACACGGCCGCCCGGAGGTGGGCCCGGTACTGGAGGCGCATGGCGGAGCGGAGCCGGTGCCGGGTCCGGGTCTCGAGCCCGTACGCCCGCACGACCGGCGCGCCGGTGACGGCTTCGGAGACCTCGGCGAGGCTGGTCCCCACGGTGTTGCGGACCTCGTCGTAGGCGCGGAGCTGGCGTTGCTGGAGCAGGCGCATCAGCGGCACCAGCGGGACGAAGACGGCGAAGACGAGCAGCGCCAGCTGCCAGGAGTACACCGCCATGGCGGTGAGGGTGCCGACGATGATCGACAGGTTGACGATCCAGCTCACCGCCCCCCACTGCGTGAACTGGGCCAGCGTCTCGACGTCGGCGGTCACGCGGGCCACCAGTTCGCCGCGGCGCGCCTCGGTGTGATCGGCGACCGCCAGCCGGTGGATGTGGTCGAAGGTCCGGACCCGCAAGCCGAACAGGCTGTTCTCCGCGGCCAGGATGAGGCGGAGGTACGTGGCTCGGCTGAGCCAGAACAGGGCGATGACCACCACTACCGCGATGGTGCACGCCGGGTAGACGAACCCGGGCCGGAAGCCCGACGCGCCCAGCACGCCACGGTCGAGGATCTGCTGGATCAGGATCGGCACGGCCAGGCGCCCGCCTCCGCTGCCGACGGCCATGCCCACGGTGAAGAGCAGGCCGACCTTGAGCTCGGGCGTGGATGCCAACCCCCGGCGGAGGACGGCGATGGCACCCTCGAGGTCGGCCGGAGCATCCAGGGGCGTCTCGGTGCCCGTCTCGGTGCGCGTCTCGTCCGGAGCGACGTCGGTCATGGCCGGTCGTCCTGTTCGTAGGCCCGCACGAGCGCCGTGTAGGACGGGTTGGTCGCCAGCAGCTCGTCGTGGGTCCCGTCGGCGACGATGCGACCATCGTCGAGGAACAGGATCCGGTCGGCGAGCCGGATGGTGGCCACCCGCTGGGCGACCACCAGTGTCGTGGTGTCGAGCCCGGCCCGCAGGCCGTCGAGGATGCGGCGCTCCACGGTGGGGTCGATCGCCGAGGTGGCGTCGTCGAGCAGCAACAGGCGGGGCCGACGGAGCATGGCCCGCGCCAGCGCGATCCGCTGGCGCTGACCACCCGAGAGCGTCACCCCCCGTTCTCCCACGATGGTGTCCATCCCGGCCTGGAGCCGGCCCACGAAACCGGTCTGGGCGATCTCCATCGCCCAGCGGAGGGTCTCGTCGTCGACGTGCTCGCCGAGGGTGAGGTTCTCCCGGATGGTGTCGGCGAAGAGGAACGTCTCCTGGAACACGAGGGAGACCGCGCGCCGGAGATCGACGGGGTGGGCGTGGCGGAGGGGCACCTCGCCGAGCCGGATCTCGCCGCTGGTGGGGCGGGCGAGTCCCGCCAGCAGCGTGCACAGGGTCGACTTGCCACTTCCGGTCGAACCGACGAGGGCGACGACTTCGCCGGGATGCACCCGGAACGAGATGGATCGCAGGACCGGCTCGCTGCCGTAGGCGAACCAGACGTCGTCGACGGTGAGCGGCAGCGGCCCGGGATCGAGGTGGCGTCGGTGCTCCTCGTCGTCGACCAGCACGACATCGTCGGCGTGGTCGACCTCGAGGACACCGACGATGCGGTCGCGCGACACGACGGACCGGGGCAGTTCCTCGAGCAGGAACCCCATGACCCGCATCGGGAAGGCCAGGATCCCGAACAAGGTCATGGCCTGGACGAGGTCGCCGGTGGTGATGGCGCCGGAGTCGACGCGGGACGCGCCGACGGCGAGCAGCGCCACGGTGCCCAGGGCGGGGAGGGCGTCGAGGGCGGGCTCGAAGGCGGCCCGGAGCCGGCCGATCACGAGCCGTTCCGTGCGGAGTCGGTCGGCCGCCTCGCGCATGCGATGGGACTCGCGTGTCTCGAGCCCGAGCAGCTTGACCACCAGTGCCCCTTCGAAGCTCTCGTGCGCCACCGAGCTGACGGCGCCGACGTGAGCCTGCGCCCGCGCCGACGGACCCTCGACGCGTGCGGTGTAGAGCCGGTTCATCAGGATCAGAGACGGGAACAGCAGCAGTCCGATGAGCAGGAGCAGGGGATCGAGCACCGCGAGGCTGATCGACGCGAACACGAGCAGGACGACGGCGCCGAGCGACAGGGGCAGCGGCTGCATGGCGAACGCCGAGCGCTCGGCGTCGTTGTCGGCATGGGCGAGGAGCTTCCCCGTGGGCTGCGACTGGAAGAAGCGAAGGGGTTGGTCGAGGTAGTGGTCCGAGAGCCGGTCGAACCACTGCATCTGCATGCGCCGCGTGGTCATGATCCCGAAGTACCGGCGGCCGATGACCCCGATGGCCCTCGCCACCGACATGCCCACGATGACGGCGCCGGCCCCGATTGCGGCGTGCACGGTGGTGCGACCGGCGCCGGTGCGGACGATGAGGTCGTCGGTGACCCGGCCCAGGACGATGGCGCCGGCCACCGAGGCCGACGAGAACAGCAGCGAACCGCCGAGGGCGCCGGCGAAGGGCCACGGGTTGGCCCGGATCATCTCCGAGAGCAGGTGGGTCCCGCGCCGGAGGATCGTGCCGTCGCCGGCGGCGTCCGGCGCGGTGGTCGGCGATGTCACGGCGTCACGCTAGGGCCGAGCAGGGCACGCGACGCGAAGCAGTTCCCGGACGTCGGTTTCAGTCGCTGGGCCGCCAGAGCTCGATGGGCGATCGGTCGCGCGGGCCGCGGTAGGGGAGCGGGGTCTCGGTGGTCGAGCGCGCCGAGAGCGCAGAGCCGCAGACGATCTCGAGCACCTGCCGGCCGAAGTGGACGTCGCTGATGGACGAGGACCGTTGGCTCCGCCACGCCAGTTCGGCATCTCGGAGCTGGTCGATGTAGCCGAACTGATCGAGCTGGGGCGGGTACCCGGTGTCCGGGGGCGGGGCAGGCAGCTCGATCACGTCGCCGTTCCGTTCGAGCCGCACCTCGGGCTGCAGCTCGAGCACGACCGCGCCGGTGTCCGACGCCGCCTGCAGGTCCCACACCGATTGCGTCTCCCGCCAGGAGGCCTCGACCGACGCGACCAGGCCGGTGTCGAAGCGCAGCTGGATGCTGGCCCGGTCGTCGACCTCGACGTCGTCGCTGGCGTCGAACGCGGCCCGTACGCCGGCCGGCTGGGCCATGCCCGCGGCCCGCAGCACGAGCGCCAGCGGGTGCACGCCGAGGTCGAAGAGGACACCACCGCCCCAGTGCCGATGGGTGAAGTCACCCCAGGTGGGGCGGGGCTGCATGGCGCGGGCGGAGAGGTGGGTGAGCGGACCGAGAGCGGCGATCTCCGAGAGCGCCCGGCTGACCGGATCGGCGAAGAGCAGGTTCTCGGCGTAGGTGAGCATGCCGCCGGCCTCGACCACGCGCACGAGCCGGTCGGCGTCGTCGAGCGTGGTGCACAGCGGCTTCTCGACCACCACCGCCGCACCCTTGGCCATGGCCCGCAGCGCGTCGACGGCATGGCGAGCCGGCGGGGTGGCGACGATGACGATGTCGGCGCCGGCCGGCAGCTCCTCGTAGGTGACGACGGCGCCCCCGGTCTCGGCCGCCCGGGCCGCGGCCGACGATTCGGTCCGGGATGCCACGGCCACGACGCGCCCGTCCCGCAGCGCCCGCACGGCGAGCCCGTGCACGGCACTGATCCATCCCGCTCCGGCCAGGGCATAGTCGGCCACGTCTTCCTCCCCGTCCCCGTCAGCTCAGGTGCCGGCCAGGCGGGCGACCACGGGGGCGGCGGCCTCCATGGCGTCGGCCTGTACGACGAGGTAGCTGACGTCCCAGCGGTCGCGTCGCGCCTGGAGCGACTCGACGATCTCGTCCTCGGTGCCGATCCAGGCCAGCGGGTAGTCGGGGACCACCTCGGGTTCGATGTCGAACAGCGGCGCCATCATCTCGGCCGTGCCGGCGCGGTCGTCGGTGACCACGACGGCGAACACCAGCATGTTCAGCTCCAGGTCTTCGTACCGGTCGCCGGCGGCCTCCTTCACCCAGCGGATCTTCTCGTCGGTCACCTCGGGCGCGCCATTGCGGGCGGCCGACGAGTCGACCTGCCCCGAGGTCAGCTTCGGGTTGATGCCGACGATGTCGGCTTCCCGAGCGGCGAGCGACAGGACCCGTCTTCCGCCGCCGCCGATCAGGATCGGCGGATGGGGTCGTTGCACCGGCTTGGGCATTCCCTCGAGGTCATCGATCGAGTAGTGGGTGCCGGCGAAGGTGACGGGGCCGTCGGCGAAGAGGCGCGTGCAGACGGCCAGCGACTCCTCCAGCCGATCGATGCGGATCCCGGCCCGGTCGTGAGGGATTCCGGAGCGCTCGTAGTCGGTGTTCATCCACCCCGCCCCGATCCCGAACTCGAACCGGCCACCGCTGAGGAGGTCGAGCGTGGCGACCTCCTTGGCGAGCACGACCGGGTGCTTGAAGTCGTTGTCGAGGACGAGGGTTCCGATCCGCAGGTCGGACGTTGCGTCTGCGGCGGCCATCAGGGCGGGCACCGGGGCGAGCTGTTCGCCGAGATGGTCGGGCATGAACACAGTGGCGTAGCCGAGCTCCTCGGCCCGCCGGGCGAGCGCGACCCACTCCTCGGCCGATGCCGCCTTGCTGACCTGCACACCGAAGCGGAAGGGACGGGGGTGCGCCATCAGATCTCCTGCGCTCGCGAGCTGGGTCGCCGAACCTAGGCGACGGGAACCGCTGGTGCGGACCGCCGTGATCGGATGGTGGAGAGGCCCACCGGTACGCTGCAGGGATCGTGTCTCGCGCCCTGCAAGCCCTCCTGCGTCTCGCGCTCATCCTGGCCCTGGGTTCCCTGGTGATCACGGCCGGTGGACTGGTGGTGGGCCCCCAACTCGCCGATCTGAAGACCGCGACCCACGGCGTGGCCAGCGATGTCGTGCTCGGCCCGCTCGATGTGCGGTCCTACGTCTACGCCAGCGACGGGACGCTGCTGGCCACCCTCCAGGACGAGGAGAACCGGGCTCCGATCCACATCGAGGACGTCCCGCAACACGTCATCGATGCCGTGCTGTCGGTCGAGGACGCCGACTTCTTCCGCCACAAGGGCGTCGATGTCCGGGCCACGGTCCGGGCCCTGCTCTCCAACGTCGAATCCGGAGCGATCGCCCAGGGTGGGTCGACGATCACCCAGCAGCTCGTCAAGCAGAGCCTGCTGACCTCCGAGCAGGACTTCACCCGCAAGACGAAGGAGGCGTTCCTCGCCCTGCGGCTCGAGAAGCAGATGTCGAAGATGCAGATCCTCGAGCGCTACCTCAACACCATCTACCTGGGCAACCACAGCTACGGCATCCAGGCCGCGGCCGAGACCTACTTCGGGGTCGAGGCCTCCCAGCTCGACATCGCCCAGGCTGCGCTGCTGGCGGGGATGATCCGCAACCCGATCGACTACAACCCGTTCCTGTACCCCAAGGTGGCCCTGGAACGGCGCCGCATCGCGCTCAAGCGGATGGTCGAGGTGGGCAAGATCACCGAGGCGCAGGCATCGTTCGCCAACGAGGCGCCGCTGCCCGACAAGCCCGTGCAGTACACGCCCCCGGTCAACGACTACTTCGTCGAGGAGGTCAAGCGTCAGCTCCTCGACGATCCCCGGCTCGGCGACACCCGCTCGGAACGCACGGCGGCGCTGTTCCGGGGCGGGCTCGAGATCCACACCACCCTCGACCTCGGCGACCAGTACCTGGCCAACCTCGCCCGCAACCAGGTGCTGGCGCCCTTCGCGCTCGACGGCGATCCCACCGCGTTCATCGCGGGCAAGAACCAGGCCGGCCAGGATGCGATCGGCACCGTCGCCATGGCCTCGGTCGAGCCCAGCACGGGCGCGGTCCGGGCCCTCGTCGGTGGCCGGGGCTTCAGCCCCGAGAACCAGTTCAACCTGGCGACCCAGGGCTATCGGCAGCCCGGCTCGTCGATGAAGGCCTACGTGCTGCTCACCCTGCTCGAGCAGGGCTACTCGCCTGCCGATCGCGTGTCCGGCCTCGGCCCGTGCCGGTTCAAGATCCCCGGCGTGTCGGAGATCTACGAGGTCAACAACTTCGGCAAGTCGCACGGTTTCGTGGGCTCCATCAAGTCGATGACGACCAACTCGTCGAACTGCGGCTACGTGCGGCTGGGTCAGATCGCCGGCATCGACAACGTGGTCGAGCTCGCCGGCAAGCTCGGTCTGAAGACCCGCAACTCCGCCGGCGAGGTCACCGATCTCGACCCCACCATCTTCTCCACCCCGCTCGGCACCCAGGGCGTCACTCCGTTGGCCATGGCCGGGGCGTACGCCGCCATCGCCAACGACGGCTACTTCAACCCGCCGTACTTCGTCGACCGCGTCCTCGACCGGAACGGTCACACCCTGTTCGAGCACACCGACGAGGGACACCGGGCCTTCTCGATCGAGACGGCCCAGCTGGCCGCCGACATCCTCAAGGACAACGTGCTCGGGGGCACCGGCACGGCCGCCCGCATCTCCGGCTACGACATCGGCGGCAAGACCGGCACCGCCCAGGACTTCTCCAACGCCTGGTTCGTGGGCTTCAGCCGCCAGCTCGCCACCTCGGTCTGGATGGGGGCCATCGAGGGCAACGTCCCGATGAACCGGGTCGGAGGTCGCAGTGTCACCGGCGGCTCGTACCCGGCGCGCATCTTCGGGGCCTACATGGGTGCGGTCCAGAAGGATCTGCCGCCGTTGCCCTTCGCCGCCCCGCCGCACCGCTCGCCCACCGGCAAGTTGCTCGAGGTGGACAAAGACGTCGAGGTGGGCGGATCGAGCTCGAGGTCCACCACCCGGCGCCGCACGACCTCGTCGCCGACGACGACCGCGGCCAGCGGTTCGACCACCGTGCCCACGTCGGTACCGACCACCGAGGTCCCGAAGACGTCCACGCCATCACCTCCGACCACCGGAGACTTCCCCGGAACGAACGGCAACTGATCATGAACCCTTGGGAACAGCTCCTGGCCGTCCAGGCGATCGACTCCACCATCCAGAAGCTCGACCACCGTGATCACCAGCTGCCCGAACGGGCCCGGCTGGCCGACCTCGAGGACCGCCTCGCCGGAGTGCGGGCCAACACCGACAAGGCCGAGGCCGAGAAGCACGTGCTGGTCAAGGAGCAGCGCCGGATCGAGGACGAGATCGCCCACATCGAGGAGCGCATCGCGCACGAGGAGAGCCAGCTCTACAGCGGTGGGAGCTCCGACGCCGGACTCCTCCAGACGCTCCAGGACGAGATCGCCAGCCTCAAGCGGCGCATCTCCGTCCTCGAGGACGAGGAGCTCGAGGTGCTCGAGCAGATCGAACCGATCGACGCCCGGCTGGCCGCGCTGGAGTCGGAACGGGCCGAGCTCGACGCCCACGCGGTGACCACCACCGCGGCGCTGGCCGAGGCCGAGGTGTCCATCACGGCCGAGCGGGACGCCGCCGTCGCGGCCCGGGAAGAAGCCGTGGCCGGCATCGACCCGGAGGCGCTGGCCCGCTACGAGAAGACCCGAGATCGCCTGGGCGGCACCGCGGTGGCCCGGCTCGAATCCGGAACCTGCGGCGCATGCCACATGAAGCTCTCGGCGGTCGAGTACGACCGCATCCTCCACCTGGCTCCTGACGACGAGGTCCGCTGCGAGGACTGCGACCGCTTCCTCGTCCGCGTCTGACGTGCGCCGCTTCCCGTGCTGATCTGGTACCTCGTGCTCGCGGTGGTCGGTGTCTGGGCCGTGTTCGACAGCCCCGCCCTCGACTACCGCCTGGTCATGGTCGGCGCCGTGTTGCCGGTGGTCGAGATCGTCCTCGGCCGGCCCGGACCGCTCCACTCGCTGGTCGTCGCCGTGGGGGTGCTCGCCCTCGTCATGCTGGCGACGCGCGGGCGACGCATCCTGCGCCGCCGCCTCCTCGGCCTGCCCATCGGGCTGTTCGCCTACCTCGTCCTTTCCGGCACGTGGGCCGACACGGCGGCGTTCTGGTGGCCGCTGACCGGTCTGGGGCTGTCGACGTCCGAGCCGCCCGAGCTGGCGCGCGGCGGCATCTCGCTGCTGCTCGAGATCGTCGGTGTCGCCGTCGGCCTGTGGTGGATGCGCCGCGTCGGTCTCGACGACCCCGCGCACCGGGCCACGTTCCGCTCGACCGGTCAGCTGCCGCGCACCACCGGCAGCCACCGGGGACCACCGGTGACCGGTTCGTGTTGATCGTCGTTCGCCACGGCCGCACCGAGGTCAACCGCGCCCGTCGGCTCCTCGGCCGGCTCGATGTCGGCCTCGACGACCTCGGCCGCGCCCAAGCCGCCGCGCTGGCGGCATGGGTCGGGACGGTGGATCGGGTGGTGTCCTCGCCGCTGCGTCGCACCCGCGAGACCGCGGCGGCGTGGGGTTGCCCCGTGGAGATCGACGACCGGTGGATCGAGCTCGACTACGGGCACCTCGACGGCACGGCCTTGGCCGATCTCGATCCCGAGCTGTGGCGATCGTGGCGCAGCGATCTCGACTTCACTCCCGAGGGTGGCGAGAGCATCCGGGCCCTGGGCCGGCGGGTCCGGGCCGCATGCGACGACCTGGCCACCGAGGCCATCGACCACGACGTGGTGGTGGTCAGCCACGTGTCGCCGATCAAGGCTGCGGTCGCGTGGGCCTTGGGGGTCAGCGACGAGATCGCCTGGCGCATGTTCGTGGCACCGGCGTCGATCACCCGGATCGGCGTCTCCGCCTCCGGGCCCTCGTTGCACGGCTTCAACCTGGTCGATCACCTCGTCGAGCTGGAGCCGAAGACGTGAGGCGGTCTCGGCTGGCGAGCAGCGTCGTGCTGTTCTCGCTCGTACTCGGGTCGTGCTCCGCGACCGGCGCCACCGATGCCACCGGCGCCAGTTCCTCCACGTCGGAGTCCTCCTCGAGCTCGACGTCCACCTCCACCGTTGTCACCGAACCCCCCACGACGTCGGCGCCGTCCACCACCACGACCCGTCCTCCCACGACCACCCCCCGGCCCGACTGGCTCGGGACCCGGGTCCTGCCGGTGGGACCCGACGGCTACGGCGAGATCCGGCCGACACCGCCCGAGCTGGTCGACCGGCGCTTCGCCACCATCGACGTCCTCCCCCCGCCCGCCACCGACGAGTACCAACCCACCGTCGAGACCGTGCCTCCGGAGGTGGTCGCCCGCTCGACGTGGTCCGACGGCTGTCCGGTGGCGCTCGGGGACCTGCGCTACCTGACGATCCCGTTCTGGGGTTTCGACGAGGAGCTGCACACTGGCGAGTTGTTGGTCAACGTCGACGCGGTCGACGCTGTCATCGCCGGCTTCCACACCCTGTTCGACCGCCGGTTCCCGATCGAGTCCATGCGCATCGCCAGCGTGGCCGACCGGGATGCCCCTCCCACCGGCGACGGCAACGACACCGGGTCCTTCGTGTGCCGCCCTGCTCGGGGCGCCACCAGCTGGTCCGAGCACGCCTACGGCCGCGCCGTGGACATCAACCCGTTCCAGAACCCGTATGTCAAGGGCGACGTCGTCCTCCCCGAACTGGCATCGGCCTACGCCGACCGGAGTGTGCACAGGGCCGGGATGCTGACGGCCGACGACGTCGCCGGTTTCCTCGCCGCCGGCTGGGGCTGGGGCGCCCGGTGGTCATCGCTCAAGGACAACATGCACGTCTCGGCCGACGACCGCTGAGCGGTCGGGCTCAGTGGATGCTGGCGTAGAGGGCGTCGACCAGGGCTCGGTTCCTCGGGCTCTGCCACCGGGGGATCACGTGGTTCATCACGTACCCGAAGGCGATCCGTTGATCGGGATCGGCGAAGCCGAGGGCGCCACCCGTACCGAAGTGGCCGTAGCTGCCCGGCGTGCGGCCGACCTGGCGCTGGGGTGTCCACGGTTGGAAGCCGAGGCCGAACGTGACGTCCTGGCCCAGGGTGGGGCACCAGCCGCTCGACTGCGGCCGGGTCGCCTCGGCGAGGAGCGAGTCGGACAGGATCCGACCGTCGAGCAGGCCCTGGTACACGGTGGCGACCCCGCGGGCGCTGGCGTGGCTGTTGGTCGAGGGGATCTCGGCCTGGCGCCACCGGGTCGAGTTGACGACGCCCATCGACGAGTAGCCCGGCGGGTTGGCGTAGCTCAGCATCGTCATGCGGTCGTCGCCCTCGAGGGCGTCGAGCTCCTCGAAGGTGGCGGTGAGCGAGCCACCGTCCCAGATGACGTCGGCGCAGCGAGGCAGGTCGTCATCGGTCACCCCGAAGTGGACGTCGGCACCGAGGGGGCCCGAGATTCGCCGGCGGAGCTGCTCGCCGGGACCCCGTCCCGTGGCCGCCTCGATGAGTCCGCCGGTCAGGTGGCCGAACGTGTTGGTGTGGTAGGCGTGCCGGGTCCCCGGCTCCCACCAGGCCGGCGTGCGGGCCACCGCATCGACCATGGTCCGGAAGTCGAACAGGTCGTCGTCGGTCAAGGGTTCGGAGATGGCGGGCACGCCGGCGCGATGGCACAGCAGCTGGCGCACGGTGACGCGTTCCTTGCCGCCCGCCCCGAACTCGGGCCAGTGGTCGGCGACGGGGTCGTCGAGGCCGATCGCGCCCTCGTCGACCAGCTGGAGCACCAGCGTGGCCACGATCGGCTTGCCGACCGAATACACGTCGACCAGCGTGTCCGCCGTCCACTGCCGCCCGCGGTCGCCGGCGGCGCCACCCCACAGGTCGACGACCACCGTTCCGTCGACCACGGCGTGCACCGCGGCCCCCACCTCGCCCCGTTCGACGAAGTTGGCTGCGAAGGCGTCGGCGACGCGTTCGAAGCCGGGTCGAACCGAGCCCTGGACCGCGGGCGTCGTCATGGATCGACCCGGGCGAACATGGTCTTGAGGTAACGGCCCTCGGGGAACGAGACGGGATGGTCGACGGCGTGACCGGTGCGGGCCCACTCGCTGATCCGGCGGCCGGCGGCCGAGGCCGCGGTCCGGATGGTGTCGTGGAAGGCGGTCTCCTCGACGCGGCTCGAGCACGACGACTGGACGAGCATGCCGCCCGGTGCGGTGACCGCGAGACCGAGCCGGGTGAGGCGGGCATAGGCCGCCAACGCCCGGTCGACCTGCGACGATCGAGATGCGAACGACGGAGGGTCGATGACGACCACGTCGAAGCGCCTGCGCTGGGCGGCCATCGCGGTCAGGACGTCGAAGGCGTCGCCTTCCTCGGTGGCGTGGTGGCAGGCCCGGACTCCGCCCTCGCCCCGGTTGCGGGCCATGTTGCGTGTCGCGGTGTCGAGGGCAGGACGGCTGCGATCGACGCTCAGCACCGACGAGGCGCCACCGGCCGCGGCGTGGACCGAGAAGCCGCCCGTGCAGCAGAACACGTCGAGGACGTCGGCTCCGGCCGCCAGACTGCCGACGAGGACCCGGTTCTCCCGTTGATCGAGGAAGTGTCCGGTCTTCTGGCCGGCGAGCACGTCGGCCTCGAAGCGGAGCCCGCGCTCGAGGAACTCGATCGGCCCGGTGGGGCGGGCACCGGCGAGGACGACCGCGTCCTCGGCGGGTTCGAACGGCATCGCCACCGAGCGTCCGTGGCGGAGCACCACCCGATGCAAGCCGAAGATGTCGGTGATCAGCGGCACGATGGTGCGGAGGTGGGGGAGCCAGGCCTCGGTGTAGACCTTGACCACCGCGGTGTCGCCGTAGCGGTCGACGACCAGGCCCGGGAGCCCATCGTTCTCACCGTGGACGCAGCGGTACCCGGTGGTGTCGCCACCGAGTGCGAGCGCTCGCCGTCGATCGGAGGCGGCCAGCAGGCGTTCGGTCCAGAAGCCGTCGTCGATCGGTCGGGGTCGGCCCGCGTGGAGCACCCGGAGGCGGATCGGGGAGCCGGGATCCCAGAGACCGATGGCGGCGAACCGGCGCTTCGGGTCGAACACGACCGCGAGATCGCCGGCTCGGCCCTCGTCGCTCACCGACTCGATGGCACCGTCGAAGACCCAGGGGTGCCCGCCGCGCACCTGCCGCAACGCGTCGGCCGTGATCCGGACCGCGAGACGCCGGTCGGTCGGGAGCGAGGGAAGGGCGACCAGCCACCGAGGGTCGATCCCGACCCCGCCCCCCGGTGCTGTACCGGACGGCACCGTCGTGAGGTGCCGTGGATCGTGCACTCGTCTCCTCCCGGTCCGGCGGAACCCGAGCGCTCTCGCCCCGCGGCTCGCGGGGATCCTACCGGTCCGATCCGGACGTTCCGGCGGCGGGGACGTTCGACCCTTGCCCCGTCGTCTCGATCCTGGGACAGTTCGTCCATGACCAGCGGCGTCTGGATGGAGCTCCTCGATCCCGGGGAGTGCTGGGCCCTGCTCGCCTCGGCCCAGGTCGGCAGGCTCGGTGTCCTGGTCGACAGCGCGCCCGAGATCTATCCCCTCAACTACGTCGTCGACGGCGAGACGGTGCTGTTCCGATCGGGCCCGGGTGCCAAGCTGCGGGGACTCGACCGGAACCCGTCGGTGTGCTTCGAGGTCGACTCGATCAACGACGCCGATGCGACCGGGTGGAGCGTCATGCTCAAGGGCCGGGCCACCGAGCTCGACCGGCCCGAGGAGATCGCACGCGCCGAGTCCCTGCCCCTGCGGGTCTGGGCCGTCGGCGACCCGGGTCGATGGGTGCAGGTGACGGCACGGGAGATCACCGGCCGCCGGATCGGCCGCCACGGCTCGACCACCGACGGCTGAAGGGCGCACCGTCCCCGCCCCTGCGGGTCCGCGCACCTCGCTTCCTCGGTTGGTCGAGCCCTCCGTGACCACGGACACGCCCTGAAAGGGAGGAATGGGCGATCCGGGTCACGAATGGAGCCACGAGCGGCGGAGGCCGGATCTGTCGCCGGGTCGAAGGGAATCCAACTGTGCGACGTGTGGTGATCGTGGTCGTCCTCGCCCTCGGACTCGGGGGCATCGCCCCGCCGTTGCTCGCCAACGCGTCCTCGATGCACCGGTCTCCCACCGCCGACGGCGCGGAGTCGGCGCCGGAGACCGCCGCTCCGGCCGACCCGGAGGCGCCCGTCACCGCGGCGGCCGGCACCGGGGCACTTCGGGTGGAGAGCCGGTTCGTGTCCTCGACCGGCTGGGTCAAGCCCGGCGACACGTATCCGTTCCGGATCCTTCTCACCAACACCGGCCCCACGATCTCCGGCGTCCATGTCACCGTCACGGCCCCGGACGGCGCCGTCCTCGTCGAGGCCGACCGTCCCGCGGCGCAGGTCACCGCCGGCACGTTGACGTGGGACCCCGCCGAACTGCCAGCCGGGACAGCAGATGCGGCGTCGGTGACCACCCTGGTGGTCGAGGCCCGGGCCGAGAGCACGGCGGAGGATCCGCAGGTGGTCTGGAAGGACCTGTCGACCACCGCCACGGTCACCTTCGACGGCGGCCCCGCAGGCGGGATCGCATCCACCAGCCACGGACCCAAGGTGATCCCGGCCGATCCGTCGTACGACTCCGCCCGATACGGAGATCGTCCCTTCCCGGTGGTTCCTGTCGCCTACACCGACCGCGCCCCGGTCGAATCGGCCGAGGACCTCGCCCGCAAGATCAACGACCCCGAGGAACCGGGATCCACGTTCAACCTCTACCAGGAGATGAGCTTCGGTCAGCTCTACCCCCAGGCCGACGTCCCGTCCGCCGGCATCGCGTCCGCCGGCTTCGACTACGCGCCCGGCTTCGACTTCACCTCCATCGACCCCGCCAGCCTCAACACCTGTACCGGTGGCCTCACCCTCGGTGGCGCCGGTCAGGAGGGTTCCGCCCTCTACCCCGATCGCATCAAGGACGGGTGGTACCAGCTGCCCGGGAACACCGCCTACTACGGCGCTGACGGCAACGGCTCCGCCCTGATCGGCGCCCTGGCCGGCGTCGGCGCGCTCCAGGCCATCGACTCGGGATGCGGCCCCACCGGCAAGGCCGTGTTCGACGCGGCGCAGATCGCCGACCCCGAGATCGACTACGACGACTTCGACACCGACAAGGACGGCGTCGTCGACTTCTTCATGATGGTGTTCACCGGACTCGGCGGCAACGGCTCGTCCCAGGGCCTGGGCTGTGACGAGACCACCATCGGGGGGCCGGAGTGCCCCACCGTCCCCTACGACAACATCTGGCCGCACAGCTCGAGCCTCGAGTTCTCGTACGTGGATCCCGAGACCGGCCTCGGCGGCTACCGGACCGATGACCAGCTCACCAGCCTCTCCGGCGTCCCGCAGTGCTGGACCGACGACACCTACACCGTGTCGGATGACTGCGCGGCCGATGGCGGCGCGGGTGACGACACCCTGCCCCACTACGTGCGTGTCGGGCCCTACAACGTCAACCCCGAGTCGGCCATCCGCCACGCCAGCGTGATCAGCCACGAGTACGGCCACTCGCTCGGCCTGCCGGACTTCTACACCACCGGGAGCCGGGAGACCTACGGCGACTGGAACATCATGGCGACCGACAAGTCCCAGGACATGGACGTGTACAGCCGACAGGAGCTGGGCTGGGTCGTGCCCACCGAGCTCCACACCGGCACCTACACCGGCCTGCAGGAGTCCGACACGGACATCCACCGGATCGAGTGGCAGACGCCGGCCGGCGATCCCTACGTGCTCACCGGGCCCGACGTGCACAACGGCCCGGCGTGGATGGCCAAGCTGCCGGCCCGCCAGATCATCGATCCCGCCCTGGTCGAGAGCCAGGCGTCGGCGTCGCATCTGTGGTGGTCCCAGTCCGGCAACGACTTCGGCTGCGCGCCGAACGGGGGGCACAACGTCGACGTCTACCTGCCCGAGATGGCCGACGTCCCGGCCGGCACCGACGTCCAGCTCGACTTCAAGAGCTACTTCGACATCGAGTGGGACTTCGACTACGGCTTCGTGCTGGCATCCACCGACGGTGGCCAGACCTGGTCATCGCTCGCGTCACGCAACGGCTACACCACGCCGGCCACGCAGAACCCGAACGCCAACCCGTGCCAGGCCACCTTCGGCAACGGCATCACCGGCACCGGCTCGTCCTACGACGCCGGCACCGCGCCGATCGATCGGGTCCTGGGCAGCTACGGCGACCCCGTCTTCGTCGACGACGCCTACGACCTGTCGTCGCTGGCGGGCCACGAGGTGGTGCTGCGGTTCTCCTACGCCACCGATCCCGGTCTGGCCCGTCCGGGTTGGTTCATCGACGACCTCAACGTGACGGCTGGGGGCACGTCGCTCTATGCCACCGACTTCGAGTCCACCGGCGGTCCGGACGACGCCCGGATCTTCAACGGCGGCTGCCAGGAGGGCCTGGGCGGCCAGTGCACGAAGGGATGGCAGTTCATCGACAGCTCGGCCGGGTCTGCCGCCGATCACGCCTACTACCTGGAGCTGCGCGACCGTTCCGGCTTCGACCTCGACGGTCGCGGCGAGAACGACCGCGACCCCATCGGCTTCGCGCCCGGCCTCCTGCTGACCTACACCGACGAGGCCCACGGCTACGGCAACGTCGGCACCGACGACCCGCCCGCGCAGAGCCCACTCGACTCTCAGCCCGACCCCGGCAACGAGACCCCTGATCTGAACGACGCCGCGTTCACCGCGGCAGCCGGTGATTCGGCGTTCTCGGACTTCGGCGACGGGTGGATCGACAACTACACCGATCCGTCCCAGGACTCGATCTGCGTGGCGAACTGCGGTCTGCCCCTGCTGGCCAGCACCATCAACCCCTGGCGCTTCGCCTACGACTGCCTGCAGTTCGACGTCACCGACATGGCCGGAGAGGACATCGGCCCCGCCACCTCGCCCGGCAACCTCACCGCGTCCATGGACGTCACCATCGGCGACGGCTGCGTGCCGTTCGGCTACGGCCGGGCCCAGGTGGCCGACCCGCCCGTCGCCGCGCCGGCGCCCGTTGCATCGAAGACCGACCCTGCCGACGGTTCCCAACTCGGCACGCCCGCAACAGTCGGACGGGGTGACACGTTGGTGGCCGACCTCCGTCACCTCTCGGTCGGGAGATCGCTGCTCCGCACCGGCTGAGTTCGGCAAATGGGTGAGATCTGGGGCGCCTGAAACGAGGGACACGAACGGCACGTCGGCGGGCCCCTCGTTCCGCCGGTGCGGGCTCCCGGCCGTGATCGAACGCGAGGATCCTCGTCGAACAGACGCCAGTGGCACCGGACGAGAGGATCCTCGCCGACGGTACACCGGTGCGGGGAGTATCGAACCCGAGGATCCTTGTCGAACATCTGCAGGTGATGCCGAACGAGAGGATCCTCGCCGACGATGCAGTGGTGGGTCGGCCCCGAGGTCCCGATTGGGCGCACCCGACTGCCGGCTATTCGATCGTGTTCGCCAGCGCGAATGGTCGATCGGTGGTCAGGCCGACTCGACCAATGCTGCGTAGCGCTGCTGAGCCGCCTGCGCGGAGGTGCCGAGGCCAAGAGATCCTCGATCACGCCGAGCTCATTGAGCGTTTCGAGGGGTACGAGCGAGCAGATGCAGCAATGGCCCGGTGACGCGACCGACGACCTCACGCTGTCGGTCAACGTGTCGGCTCGCCAGCTGATGAACGGCAGTGTCGTAGCGCAGGTGGAGGACGCCCTGACCGCATCCGGCCTCGATCCGTCCCGGCTGGTCATGGAGCTGACCGAGACCGCCATGTTGCACGACACCCGATCGGCATCCCGCTCGCTGGCCGCGCTGAAGGACCTCGGCGTCAGGCTGGCGCTCGACGACTTCGGCACCGGCTTCTCGTCGTTGACCCACCTGCAGCAGTTCCCGATCGACATCATCAAGATCGATCGGTCGTTCATGACCACCACCGGCCAGGATGCGGCGCTGATCCGGGCCGTGATCCGGATGTCACAGGAGCTCGGGTTGCGAGCCATCGCCGAGGGCATCGAGACCGCCGACCACGTCGCCTTCCTCCAGGACGCCGGATGCGAGTACGGCCAGGGCTACTTCTTCGCCCGGCCGGCCCAGCAGGCCGCGGTCGATCGGATCCTCAGCTCCCGGGCGTGAGATCGGGCCGGTTGGCGCCGGGGATGACGGTCACCGGGACCGTGGCGTGTTGGACCAGCTGCATGCTGGTGCTCCCGAGCAGCAGCTCGGGGAACCCGCCCACGCCACGGCTGCCGACGATGATCATGTCGACCGCCTCGGCCGCGGCCAAGCGCAGCAGTGCCATGGCCGGTGGGCCGTCCTCGACGATCCGACGGCCCGGAATCCGGTGAGCATCGAGCGGTACGCACCACTCGGTCCTGAACGTCTTGGTGATCTCCTCGCGATGGGCGGACGACGACACGAGTTCGTCGCCGGGATGGAGGCGATCGAGCAGACCGAGGGCGTGGACGGCGAGGATCTCGGCGTCGAGGCGCTGGGCGAGCCGGGCGGCGAAATCGAGCGCCCGCCGGCTGTCGTCCGAGCCGTCGACCCCGACCAGGATGCGTTCGATCACCTTCGTTCGTCCTCTCCTCGGGCGGTCACTGACCCCACCTGGGTAGTCGTTCCCGTGCCGGGGGCCGGCATCAGCAGCACCGGCACCGTCGTCTCGTGGGTGAGTTGCGACGCACAGGATCCCAGAACCCGCTTCGTGAAGCCGCGGCCCGACGTCCCGACCACGATCAGGTCGAAGTGTTCCTGGATGGCGTACTCGACCAGTGCCGTCGCGGGGCGACCGGCCAGCAACACGGTGGCGGGTTCGAAGCTGAGCCACTGGTCCAACTGCCGGGCTGCCGCGGCGAGCTCGGCGGCGTAGACCGTGTCGCTGGTGTCGGCTGGTCGGGGATCCGGAGGCAACGTCTCGCTGATCTCGAAGTCGGCCACCACCGCCAGGGTGAGATCGCCGAGGCGGGTGCCGAGCAGGTCAGCCGCGGCGCGCGCCGCCAGCACCGACGCCTCCGAGCCGTCGATGCCGGCGAGCAACCGAACGCCGGGGTGGCTCTGGCGGGTCCCCGGTTGGATGGTGATGGGCCGGGAGAGCTGCTCGTTCTGCTCGATCTGGCGGTAGAGGGGGATGGCGAACGGACCCGCCATGGCGCCGAGCAGCCACAACCAGTGCCAGTGACCGCGGCGCGATTCGTGGATCCCGAGCAGCGCACCGATCAGGACCCATGCGATGACGATGGTGATGGCGGCCATGACGACATGGTCACTCGGCCGGCGGGGTGGTCCCAGGGCCGAAGGTCATGAACCTGCGGGCCCACCGGCGCCCGGGGGTCCTTCGCCCCTGGCCCTCGGCGAGGATCGGACGCAGGATGAACCCATGACCGGTACGACGATGCGGGACTGGGACCACGGTGACGTGGCCGCCGTGGGGCGGATCCACACCCTGGGCATGGCGATCGACGGGTCCGACCGGGCGGCTCGGGCGCTGTCGGCACTGACGGGCCTGGGCCGGGCCATCGGGGCCGACATCGAATTGGTCCACATCGGCGGCGACGTCACGCCGGTGGACGGGCTCGTCGCCCGGTTCGGGTTCGGTGCCGAGTTCGTGGGCTGCGTCGCCACCCACGGCCGGAACCGTTCGGCACCGGTCGTCGGGTCGGTGGCGGCCGACGTGTTGGACCAACTCCACGCTCCACTGCTCCTGTGCGGCCCCGATTCCGTCTGGCCCGATGCGGAGGGCGCACCGGTCGTGGCCGGCGTCGACGGATCGCCCGACGACACCGTGGTGGTCGCGGCCGCCGCGGGTTGGGCGAAGCGCCTGGGCACCGCGCTCCACATCGTGACGGTCGCGGAGCCGGTGCCCGAACCCAGCGGTGATCACCCGCCCCACCGGAGCCACGGGCCCGACGCACCGGAGGAACATCTCGGGGCACTGTCGGCGCTGGCTCGGCACGAGGACGTCGAGACGGAGACCGCGGTGGTCTACGACCCCGTGGCTGTGGCGGATCCGTTCGTGGCCGAGTGTCGTCGGCTCGGAGCCGCGCTGGTGGTCATCGGCTCGCGGCGCCACAACGGGCTGCGCCGCGTCCTGCTCGGAACCCATGCCGCCCGCATCGTCCACGGGGCGCCGGCGCTGGTGCTCGCGGTGCCGCTCAGCTCGTGAGCGTGCTGCGGTCAGCGCGTCGTGGCGCCGTCGATCACCTCGGCGAGGTGGAGGGCGTGACGGTGGGCGCCGTATTCGATCTGGGTCTTGCACGAGAAGCCGTTGCTGACCACCAGGGTGCGCGGTGACGCCTGCTTGACCGCGGGGAGCAGCGCGGCGTCGCCGGCGTCGACCGACAGGTCGTGGTGACCGGCCTCGAAGCCCCAGGACCCGGCCAGGCCGCAGCAGCCGCCCGTGACCAACTCCACGTCGATTCCCATCGAGGCCAGCAGGTCCTGGTCGGCGCCCAGACCCCCGGTGGCCTTCTGATGGCAATGTCCCCACAGCAGGGCATCCCCGCCGACCTCGGGCAGCTCGACATCCCGGTCGGCGAGGAACTCACCGAAGTGGAACACGTTGGCGTGGAGCCGGGCCGCATCGTCGTCGTGGGGCAGCATCTTGACGAGCTCGTCCTTGAACGTCGCCAAGCAGCTCGGCTCGATGCCGACCACCGGAGTGCCCCGCCGGATCTCGTCCCGCATGGCGTCGAGACTGCGGCGCAGGTACCGCTCGGCCGAGTCGAGGAAGCCGTAGTCGTAGAGGGGTCGACCGCAGCACACCGGTCCGTCGGGCATCACGACGTGGAAGCCGGCGTCCTCGAGCACGCGGACCGCGGCCTGGCCGACATCGACGTGCAGCCGGTTGTTGAACGTGTCGGGCCACAGCAGCACGCGGGGTCCTCCCGGGTTTCGGACCTCCCGCTCGGCGAACCACTGCTGCAGCGGCTGTGCGGCCACCCTGGGCATGCGACGTTCGGGAGTGGCACCCGCGGCGCGCATCACCAGGCCGCCGAGCACCGGGGCGTGGGCGACGGCGTTCACCAGCCGAGGCAGCTTCGACGCCAGGCGCAGCCACTTGTCGATGTAGCCGAAGGCATAGGCGTGCCGGGGCCGTGGCCGGCGCTTCCAGTGGTGGTGGAGGAACTCGGCCTTGTAGGTGGGCATGTCGACGTTGACCGGGCAGTCGTTCGTGCAGCCCTTGCACGAGAGGCACAGATCCAGGGACTCGGCGACCTCGTTGCTGCGCCAACCATCGGTGATGATCTCGCCCTGGAGCATCTCGAACAGGAGCCGGGCCCGGCCCCGGGTGGTGTACTTCTCCTCCCGGGTCACGATGAAGCTGGGGCACATCACGTCGACCCCATCGGGCTCCCGGCACTTCCCGACGCCGACGCAGCGCACGGTGGCGTGGGCGAAGTCGCCCTGGTCCTGGGGATAGGCGAACTTGGTCGACGGTCGGGGCGGGTTGTAGTCGGCACCGAGCTTGAGGTCCTGGTCCAACCGGCGGGCGTCGACCACCTTTCCGGGGTTCATCCGGTTGCGGGGGTCCCAGATGCGCTTGAACTCCCGGAAGGCCTCCATGAGCTCGTCTCCGTACATCCGCGGCAGGAGCTCGCCACGCTGCTGGCCGTCGCCGTGCTCGCCCGACAACGAGCCGCCGTAGGACACGACGAGGTCGGCTGCGTCCTCCATGAAGTGTCGGTACTTCTCCAGCCCGCCGGGCGTGCGCAGGTCGAAACTGATGCGGGAGTGGATGCAGCCGTCGCCGAGGTGGCCGTACATGGCGCCCGTGTAGTCGTACCGGTCGTAGAGCTCGCCGAGGTCGCGCAGGTACGGGCCCACCACCGATGGGTCGACCGCTGAGTCCTCCCACCCGGGCCAGTGGTCGGACGAGCTCTCGGGCGGGAAGGCGGTGGCACCGAGGCCGGCTTCGCGCACCTCCCAGAGCCGTTGCTCCTGTTTCGGATCATCGAAGAGGGACGTACCGGCCGGTGGATGGGCGTCCGCGCAGAGCCGGGCCGAGACCTCGGCTGCCTTGCGGTCGGATTCCTCCTTGGTGTCGCCGCCCAGCTCGACGAGGACCCAGGCCTGGCCGTCGGGGAGCATCGACACCTCGTCGGGATGCATCCCGAGCGCGACCTCGTTGTGATAGAGCCGGTGGTCGATCGCCTCGCAGGCCAGCGGCTCGAACTCCAGGATCTCCTCCAGGTGGCGGGCCACGGTGAAGATGTCTTCGTAGCCCACCACCAGCAGCGAGCGGTGCTTCGGTGCCGGCACCAGCTTCAGCTCGGCCTCCAGGACCGTGACGCAGGTGCCCTCGGTGCCGACCAGGGCACGAGCCACGTTGAACCCCTTCTCGGGGAGGAGCTCGTCGATGTTGTAGCCCGACACCCGGCGGGGGATGTCGACGAACCGGTCGCGGATGACGTCGGCGTACCGGTCGCGCAGGTCGCGCAGATCGGCATAGATCTGACCCCGCCGGCCGCCGGAGGCGATGATCGAGTCGAGCTCGGCGTCGCTGGTGGGGCCCACCGTCATCCGGACACCGTCGTAGGTGAGGACCTCGAGGGACTCGACGTTGTCCGAGGTCCGCGACCCGTTGCCGGCGAAGCGGGCGTGCAGCGAGTGCATGCCGCAGGAGTTGTTCCCCACGTTCCCACCGATCGTGCAGTAGGCGTGGGTCGACGGGTCGGGCCCGAAGGTGAGTCCTCTGGCCTCGGCGTGCTGGTTGACCACGTCGTTGATGGCGCCGGGCTGGGCTCGGGCGACGCAGCGCTCCTCGTCGATCTCGAGGACCTCGTGGAGGTACTTCGAGAAGTCGATGACCACGGCATGGTTGACCGTCTCGCCGGAGAGCGACGTCCCGGCCCCCCGGTTGAGGATCGGCACGTCGTGGGCGGCGCAGACGCGGTGCACGGCGATGACGTCGTCGATCGACTTCGGGATCACCACGCCGATCGGGGGTTGCCGGAAGTTCGAGGCATCCGTGGCGTACATCGCCCGGGAGCCCGCGTCGAAGCGCACCTCGCCCTCGATGGCGTCGGCCAAGGCATCGGGGAGCGAGGTGTCCGGCGTGTCGTCGCTGGTGTGGACGGTGCGGACCGGGATGGTGCCGTTCAGCCAAGCCATGAGGTTGTCTCCGTGTCGTGGGTCGTGGACGGGGTGAGCAGGATGTGACGGCGTGATCAGGGTGTGACGGCCAGCGACTCGACGTCGACCTCGCGCCACTCGACGCCCAGCCCGGGCCGGTCGGGGTCGGGACGCAACCGGCCATCGACCGGATCGATGGCCCCGTCGAAGAAGCGGCGCTCGATGCGCACGTGGTCGTGGAACCACTCGAGATGTCGGAACCGTCGTGTGGCGCAGCCGGCATGGGCGCTGAGCAGCGGCGCGGTGTGGGCGGACACGTCGAGGTGGTGGGCCTCGGCCAGGGCCGCGGCGGTGGCGAAGCCGGTGAAGCCACCGCACCGGGTGACATCGGCCTGGGGGCAGTCGACGGCTTCGGCGCCGAGGAGCCGCTCGAAGTACCACGGATCCCAGCCGTACTCGCCGGCGGAGATCTCGACGCCGGGCGGGACGCAGGTTCGCAGGCGGTGCAGCGCGTCGAGGTCGTCGGAGGTGACCGGCTCCTCGTACCACCGCACGTCGAAGTCGTGGTATCGCTCGGCCCAGCACCGGGCCTGCTGGAAGGTGAACGCGCCGTTGGCGTCGACCATCAGGACAACGTCGGGGCCGATCGCCTCCCGGGCCGCCGCCAAGCGGGCCAGGTCGTCATCGGGATGGCGGGCGACCTTCATCTTGACCGCCCCGAAGCCGTCGTCGGCCCAGGCGCCGAGCTGCTCGGCCACCGCGGCGGGGCCGTAGGTGCAGAAACCGCCGCTGCCGTAGGCGGGAACCGAGTCGTGCTGCCGGCCGAGCAGGTCGACGACGGGGACGCCGAGTCGCTTGCCCCGCTGGTCCCACAAGGCGATGTCGACGGCAGAGATGGCCAGGGCGGCGATGCCCTGCCGGCCGATGTTGCGCACCGCGCCGATCAGCCGGGGCCAGATCGCCCGCGGGTCGTCGGTGCCGGCGTCGGTGACGACGTCGGCCAGCTCGGATTCGATCAGCGGGACGGCCGCCGGGTGACCGTAGGTCCAGCCGATGCCGGTCGTGCCGCCGGAACCCCGCACCTCGACCACCACGATGGTGGTCGAGGTCCATTCCAGCGTGCCGTCCGACTCCGGGCCGTCGGTGGGCACCTCATAGGCGCGAGCCCGCACCGCCTCGACGGTCGGCGTCGTGGCCGCCGGCGGCGGGCTCATCGCCGCAGCTCTTGGGCCTTCTCCTTCAGCCCCTGCTTGATGAGGTGCCGGGCCGCGGGGTCGCCCTTGAGGATGGCCTTGGTCAGGCTCTTGACCTGGCTGAACTCGGTGTGGGGCGGGATCGGGGGGATCTCGGGGTCGACGACGGCATCGACGACCACCGGCCGATCAGAGGTGAACGCCTGGTCCCAGACGCCGGCGATGTCATCGGGCTTCTCGATGCGCAGACCACGGAGCCCGACCGACTGGGCGAAGGCGGCGTAGTCGAAGGCGGGGAGCGACTGCGTGGCCTCGAACTTGGTCGTCTCGGACATGGCCCGCATCTCCCAGGTGACCTGGTTGAGGTCCTCGTTGTTCAGCACGAGGACGATGAGGCGCGGATCCTGCCAGAGCTCCCAGTACCGGCTGACGGTCAGGAGTTCGGCCATGCCGTTCATCTGCATGGCGCCGTCGCCGACGCAGGCGACGACCGGCCGGTCGGGATGACCGAACTTGGCGCCGATGGCGTAGGGCACGCCGGGCCCCATGGTGGCCAGCGTTCCGGAGAGGGAGCCGCGCATGTTGCCGCGGAACTTCAGGTCACGGGCGTACCAGTTCGCCGACGACCCCGAGTCCGAGCTGACGATGACGTTGTCGGGCAGGCGCGAGGACAGTTCCCAGAAGACGCGCTGCGGGTTCACCGGATCGGCATCGAGCATCGCCCGCTGCTCGAGGATCTCCCACCACCGCTCGATCTCGCCGCGGATCTCCTCCTCCCACGAGTGGTCGGCCACCGGCTCGAGCAGCGGGAGCAGCTTGGTCAGCGTGTCGTGGGCGTCGCCCACCACGTTGACCTCCATTGGGTAGCGGATGCCGATCATCTTCGGATCGATGTCGATCTGCACCGCCCGAGCCTGTCCGTAGTCAGGGAGGAACTGGCTGTACGGGAAGCTCGAACCGATCATCAGCAGCGTGTCGCAGCCGTTCATCATGTGGTCGCTGGGCTTGGAGCCGAGCAGGCCGATGGGGCCGGTCACCAGCGGATGGTCGTCGGGGAGCACGTCCTTGCCGAGCAGTGCCTTGGCCACGCCGGCGCCGCGCTTCTCGGCGACCTGCAGGACCAGGTCGGCGGCGCGCCGGGCGCCCTGGCCAACCAGGATGGCAAGCCGCTCGCCGGCGTTGATCACGTCGGCCGCCTGCTGGATGACCCCGTCCGGCGGGACGATCTGCGGTGGGCTGACACCCATCGACGACGGCACCATCTTGAAGGAATGGCTCGGCTCGACGTACTCCTCCTCCTGGAGATCGGCGGGCACGATCACACAGGTCGGCGTCCGCTGGGTCATGGCGATGCGCATGGCGCGGTCGATGAGGTTGGGGAACTGTTCGGGCTGCGTCGCCATGTGCACGAACTCGTGGGCGACGTCTTTGAACAACGTGGTGAGGTCGACCTCCTGCTGGTAGCTGCCGCCGAGCGAGGTGCGGGCCTGCTGGCCCACGATGGCCACCACGGGCACGTGGTCGAGCTTGGCGTCGTAGAGGCCGTTGAGCAGGTGGATGGCCCCGGGCCCCGAGGTGGCCATGCACACCCCGACCTTGCCGGTGAACTTGGCGTAGCCGACGGCTTCGAACGCGCTCATCTCCTCGTGACGAGCCTGGACGAACGGTGGCGTGTTGCCGGCGGACTGGAGAGCCGCGAGCAGACCGTTGATCCCGTCCCCCGGGAATCCGAAGATCTGCTCGACCCCCCATTCGTCGAGTCGCGAGATGATCTTGTCGCCGACGGTTGTTGCCACGGGAGCCTCCTTCGAGACGGTTGCTCTTCCCGTGGCCCGTACCCGCCTGGCGGGTGAGCTCAGCACCCCGGGGACGGATTTTCTCCTGCTGCCGTCAATCGCCCGAGAACTGCTCCCAGGTGACCGCGGCATTGACGAAGGACAGGTGACTGAGCCCCTGGGGGAAGTTGCCCAGCAGCTCCTCGGCCATGGGGTCGTACTCCTCGGACATGAGTCCGAGATCGTTCATCGCCCCCAGCGCACCGTCGATCTGCTGGCGGGCCTCGTCGAGCCGCCCGATGCGGGTGAGCGCGTCGGCGAGCCAGAACGAGCAGGCGAGGAACGCGCTCTCCTTCTCCCGCATCCCGCTGTAGCGCCACACGAACGGGCCGTCGGTCAGTTCGGCGCGGACGGCCGCCACGGTGCCCTCGAGCTGCTCGGCCGATGCGAAGCCCATGCGCCCGGCGAGCAGACAGGCCGCGTCCAGCTCGTCGGTCTCGGCGTGGAAGGTGAACGAGCGCTTCGTCGGTGACCAGCAGCGCTCCTCGACGAAGTCGCGGATCGCGGCGCGCGCCGCGGCCCAGCGATGGGTGTCGCCGTCGAGCTCTCCGAGATCGACGAGGCGTTGGGCCCGGTCCAGGGCGGTCCAGGCGCCGAGCTTGGACACGGTGTAGTGGGCGGTGTCGGGAAGCTCCCAGATCCCGGCGTCCTCGCTCGTCCACTTGTTGCAGAGCTCGTCGGCCAGGTCGGTGAGCAGCCCGGCGGTGGCGGGATCGAGCTGGTTGCCGCGATCGACGTAGCGCCAGATGGCATCGAAGAGATCGCCCCAGGTCCCGAGCTGGAGCTGATCGGAGGCGTCGTTGCCGCGGTGGACGGGTTTCGAGCCTCGGTAACCGTGGAGATCGAGGTCGGCCATCTCGGTGGGGACCTTCCCGCCGATGGTGTAGAGCGGAGCCAGACTCGGACGGGTGGTCTCGCACATCTCCAGGAGGGCGTTGATGGCTCGGTGGGCCTCCTCGACCAGGTCCACGCTGAGCAAGGCGTCGACCATGAAGGACGCGTCGCGGATCCAGCAGTAGCGATAGTCGTAGTTGCGGCCACCGCCGATGCGTTCGGGCAACGAGGTGGTGGGGGCTGCGATCGGCGCGCCGGTGCGGTGGTTGGTCAACAGCTTGAGCGTGCGGGCACTGACCCGGAGCTGGTCTGCCCATCTGCCCGGTGCACCGATGCCCTCCGACCAGGTCCTCCACACCTCGATGGTGCGGTCGATGCGGGCTTCGATCTCGTCGCGGTCGGGGTGGACGACCGGCTCGTCGATGCAGAGAGCGAGGGCGAGCAGGGCGGTCTGGTCCGTCCCGTCGAGCGTGACCCGGCCGCGCAACACGCTGCCGAGCTCGTCGCACGTCGCGGCTCCGAACACGGAGACGGCGACGCCGAGCTGCTCGGCTCGGGCGACGATGAGGTCGTGGTGCTCCTCGAACACCATGGGATCGGCCCCGAGGAAGCCGGGGGTCTCGAGGGTCCACGCCAGCTCGACGCGGCCCTCGTCGCAGGTGACGCGGCGAGCGAGCTCGACCCAGGGAAGCACCGCACCGTTGTGCAGGGTGAAGGCGTCGGTGACGGTGGCGGTGCCGGTCTCGGTCCGGAAGGTCGTGCACAGGACGGCAGAATCGGCTCGGTACGAACGGCTCACCTCGGAGCGGGCGGTCGGGGCCAGGGTCCAGCACCCGCCGCGTTCGGCGTCGAGGATCGACGCGAACAGACCGATGCGGTCATCCTCGGGAAGCGCCATCCAGGTGATCGTGGCCTGGCGGTCGACCAGAGCCATGGAGCGTCCGTCGCCGATGAGGGCGTGATCGCCGATCGGCGGGTACGTGTGGGAGTCGCTCATGTTCGCACCGGTTCCTCGACGTGGTGGCGGGTGGGTCCTTCTTCGTCGCCGACCTCGTCCTCCACGATGGTTCCCTCGATCTTCTGGAGGTCCTTCGTCCACTTCCAGGCGATGGCCCCGACGATCAGGGGGAGGACGACGAGGCCCAGCCGTTCGAGCCACACCATCTTCTCGATCGTCAGGTTCATCCAGGCCGCGAACACGTCCTGGGAGCCGGCCACGAACAGCACGAGGTAGAACGTCAAGGCGCCGGCGCCGAACGCCACTCGTCCGGCCCGGTTGCGGGGCCGCTCGAGCAGCTCGTGCGGTGCGATGTCGCCGGTGAGGCGCTTCTCGATGAACGGGTAGGCGTAGAGACCGAGGAAGGTGACGGCGGGGAGGAAGACGCCGGGCCAGAACAGGGCGGGCACGGTGTGGCCCCACAGGGTGAACTCCCAGGCGGGGAACAGGCGGAGGGCGCCTTCGAGCCAGCCCACGTACCAGTCCGGCTGCGCCCCAGTGGTGACGGCATAGGGCTCGTAGGGCCCCCAGAGCCAGATCGGGTTGATCTGCACCAACCCACCGAGCGCGGCGATCACCGCGACGAGGCCGAGGAACAGCGATGTCGACCGGGCGGCGTAGGTGGGCCACAGGCGCGAGCCCACCACGTTGTCCTCCCGTTGCATCGGCCCGGGGAACTGGGTGTGCTTCTGACGCCACACGAGGGCGAGGTGCACGCTGAGCAGGCCCAGGATGAGGCCGGGGATGATCAGGACGTGCATGGTGAACATCCGCGGGACCATCTGGTCGGCGGGGAACTCGCCGCCGAAGAAGAGGGTCGCGGCCCACGAGCCGATGACCGGGATCGACTCGGCGATCGAATACGCGATCCGCAGACCGGTGCCCGACAGCAGGTCGTCGACGAGCGAGTAGCCGAAGAACCCGTTGGCGATGGCCGCCACCAGCAACGTGACCCCCACCATCCAGTTGAGCTCGCGGGGCTTGCGGAACGCACCGGTGAAGAAGATGCGGCCGAGGTGGAGGACGATGGTCATGATGAAGATCAGCGCGGCCCAGTGGTGCATCTGGCGGATGAGCAGCCCCATCGGGATGTCGAAGCTGATCCGGATCGTCGACGCGTAGGCCTCCGACACCTTCAGACCGACGAGCGGGGCGTAGTCGCCGTGGTAGATGACCTCGCCCGAGCTCGGTTCGAAGAAGAAGGTCAGGAAGACCCCGGTGCCGAGCAGCACGAAGAACGAATACGCCGCCACCTCGCCGAACATGAAGCTGAAGTGGTCCGGGAACACGTGGCGCAGCGCCGACCGGACCCACCGGGCCCCGCCGACCCGGTCGTCGAGCCAGCCTCCGACTCGTTCGATCACGACCGGCTCCAGAAGCTGGGGCCGATCGGGCCGGGGAAGTCACCCAGGGCGACGAGGTAGCCGTCGGCGTCGATGCCGATGGGCAGCTCCGGCAGGGGCCGGGCGGCGGGCCCGAAGGCGACCCGGGCGCCCTGGTCGGCGAGGAACACGGATTGGTGGCAGGGGCAGAACAGCTCGTGCGTGTCGGCGTCGTAGAGACCCACCGGGCATCCGGCATGGGTGCACACCTTGGAGTAGGCGACGTAGCCCGATGCCTCGCCGCTGCCGTCCTCGCCGGCGACGGTGCCGTCGGACATGCGGATGAGCACGACCTGGGAGTCGGCCTTGAAGTCGTCGCCCTCGGGGAAGACCGTCTCGATCGATCCCACGTCGAGATCAGCGGCCTTGACGGGGGCGCTGTCGGCATCGACCAGGCGACGACCCGCGGCCCACCCCGTGCGGCGGCGATCCGGGAACGGCGACGGACCGAAGGAGCGCAGCGGCGAGGCGATGGCGGCCAGCAGGCTGGCCCCGGCGAGCCCGATGAGGGCGAACAGACCACGCCGCCGCTGCAACCCGACCTCGCCGAGCTCGGCCGTCCGCGCCGTCTCCTCGCGCTCGTGCTCGGTGGAGCGCATGGGTGGTCGGTGCTCCACCGCGACCCGATCGGGCACGGCGCGGCGGCCCCAGACACCGGCGGAGATCGCCATCCCGGCCATGGCGACGGCGAGCCCGATGCCCTGCGGACCGGGGCCGCCATCGGCCCAGTACGCCACCAGCAGGCCGACGCTGCCGGCGACCGACAGCACCAGACCGCCGTAGACGGCCCGCCTCGTCCGCCGCATGGCCTCGTCCTCGTCGCCCGTGTCGGTGCCCGTCATCTGATCTCGTTCTCCTGCGCGGGTGGTGGGTTGCGGTCGCCGAGCCACCGGGTGACCAGGACCATGGGCACCAGGCCGAGGGCGAAGGCCGCCGCCCCCTCCGGCACCGGGCCCCAGTGGCCGAGGGGGAAACCACCCCGGTCGTCGGGCTCGTCGATGGTCTCGAGGTAACTGGCGATGTCCTCGGCGGACCGGTTGCTGATGACCTTCTCGGGGAACATCGGCATGTCGTTCGGGCCGGACCGGATGGCCTCCACGATCTGTTCGGGCGTCGACGCGGCCAGGGCCGGGACGTTCTTGCCCCGCGGGAGCACGCCGCCCTGGCCCATCATCTGGTGGCAGGCGGCACAGGTGGCCCGGTAGGCCTCGCCGCCGTCGGCCACCGACGCGCGGGACAGGTCGACGACGGGCACCTCGGGACCGCGGATGATGGTGGCGGCGTAGGCGACGAGGGCGTCGATCTCGGCTGGCTCGTAGGTGACCGGCCGCCGGTGGGCGGGCTCGCTCGGCGAGGCGAGCGGCATGCGTCCGGTGGAGACCTGGAAGTCGACGCCCGCACTGCCCACCCCCTGCAGATTCGGCGCCCGGTCCGTACCGTCGCCCTTCTCGCCGTGGCACACGGCGCAGTCGCGGAGCCAGAGCTGGCGCCCGGCTTCGGTGTCCTTGACCCCTGTGGCGGCCCCGGCGACGGGTGTCGCGGCGCGGGAGAAACCGAAGCCGAGCGCGAAGAGGACCGCCAGGGTGCTGACCGTGATCGTCCATCCGCGCGTGTGCATGCCGAAGGGGGCCGATACCCGGGCGAGGCGGCGGTCAGAACAGGAAATCGGGGAGAGCTGTTCTGGCCCACCGTCGGATCGGGTATGGGCGCGGCCGCTCACGGCTCGCACCGGCGCGCCGGGACCTGCGATTGAACCGATGTGATCTGACCGTGACCCTTCCATGACCACCCTGCCGTGACCACCCTGCCGTGACCCTGCTCCGACGAACCAGCGCGACCGTGCGACCCCTGTTGCTCGGCGTGGTGGCACTGGGCATCGGTGGGTGTGCGTCGGACTCGGTGCTCGACCCCGCGAGTCCGGATGCGCAGCGGGTGGCCAACCTCGGGTGGGTGCTCTTCGGCACGGCCACGGCCGTCACCGTCGGTGTGTTCGCCTACCTCGTCGTCGGCTTGTTCCGCCGTCACGGCGAAATCGCCGATGGCGACCGCCCGGACGACGAGCGTGCGGCGGAGCGGTCCGTGATCCAGGGCGGGGTGTTCCTGCCGATCGTGGTGCTGTTGCCCATCCTGGGTCTCGGTGTCTACGTGCTCGACGTGCACGCTGATCCCACCATGCACATCGAGGTCATCGGTCACCAGTACTGGTGGGAGTACCGCTACACGGACGAGGGGTTCGAGACCGCGAACGAGCTGCACATCCCGATCGACACACCGGTGGAGCTCACGTTGCGTTCCGACGACGTCATCCACTCGTTCTGGGTGCCATCGCTCGGCGGCAAGACCGATCTCATCCCCGGCCATACCAACACCTTGACCATCCAGGCCGATCACGCCGGCACGTTCCGGGGCAAGTGCGCCGAGTACTGCGGTCTCCAGCACGCCAAGATGCTGTTCCTGGTCGTGGCCCAGAGCCCCGACGACTACGCCCGTTGGGTCGACCACCAGCGCGCTCGACGCCGCCCCGTCCCGCGGTCGGGGGGCCACGTTGTTCGGGACGAAGAGCTGCGCGTCGTGCCACACCGTGCGCGGCACCGACGCCCACGGACGTCTCGGTCCCGACCTGACGCACGTGGCGACCCGGCAGGAGATCGGTGCCGGCGTGCTCCAGAACACGCCCGAGAACATGCGGCGCTGGATCGGTCACACCTGGGAGGTCAAGGACCGCATCTCGATGCCCGACCTCCCCCTCTCCGACGACGAGGTCGACGCCATCGCCACCTACCTGGAGTCGCTCAAGTGACGCTCATCGAGCCGCCCCCGACGATGCCGCACACCGAGCCGGAGCTGGCGCCGCTCGAGCCGGTGTGGGCCGACTCGCCCGGCATCGCCGGGTACCTCACCACCGTCGACCACAAGCGGATCGGTCGCCGGTACCTCGTCACCGCGTTCGTGTTCCTCCTCCTGGGCGGCATGGAGGCGATGGTCATGCGGACCCAGCTCGCCTCCGCCAACGGCACGGTCATCGACGCCGACACGTACAACGCGCTGATGACCATGCACGGCACCACCATGATCTTCCTGTTCAACACGCCGGTCTTCGCCGGCTTCGGGAACTACCTGGTACCGCTGCAGATCGGTGCCCGCGACATGGCGTTCCCCCGCCTCAACGCGCTGAGTTACTGGATCTTCGTGCTGTCGGGAACCTTCATCTACGCCAGCTTCGCCATGGGCCAGCTCCCGCAGGGCGGCTGGTTCGCCTACGTGCCGCTCACCGACACCCAGTTCCTCCCCGGCGCCGGCATGGACTTCTGGGCGGTGGGCCAGGTCTTCCTCGGCCTGTCGACCACCATCGGCGCCATCAACTTCATCGTGACCATCCTGCGGATGCGAACACCGGGGATGTCGCTGGGCCGCCTGCCGCTGTTCTGCTGGGGCATCCTCTCGATGGCGTTCATGATCGTCTTCGCCGTGCCGTCGGTGACGTTGGCCGGTGTCCTGCTCGAACTGCAGCGCATGGGCATGCACTTCTTCACCCCGGCGCTCGGTGGCGACCCGATCCTGTTCCAGCACCTGTTCTGGATCTGGGGCCACCCCGAGGTCTACCTGCTGTTCATCCCGGCCACCGGCATCATCTCGATGGTCATCCCGGCGTTCACGCACCGGGCCATCGTCGGGTACCGCTACGTCGTCGCCGCCCTGGTGTCGACTGCATTCGTCAGCTTCGGTCTGTGGATCCACCACATGTTCGCCGTCGACCTGCCGCTGCTCGTGGCCAGCTTCTTCTCGGCGGCCAGCGTGCTGATCGCCATCCCCTCCGGCGTGCAGATCTTCGCCTGGGTCACCACGATCTTCCGCGCCCCGCGACGACCGCGGTTCGAGGCGCCGTTCCTGTACGCCCTCGCGTTCATCGTCACCTTCGTCATCGGCGGCATGAGTGGCGTGATGGTCGCGCTCGTCCCGTTCGACCTGCAGGTCCACGACAGCTACTTCGTGGTCGCCCACTTCCACTACGTGCTCATGGGGGGCACCGTGTTCCCGACCTTCGCCGGTCTGCACTTCTGGTATCCGAAGATGACCGGCCGGATGCTGCACCGCACGACCTCGATCGTGGCGTTCTGGTTCATCTTCATCGGCTTCCACGTCACCTTCTTCCCCCAGCACATCCTCGGCCTGTGGGGGATGCCCCGGCGCATCTACTGGTACGACTCGTCGACCGGATGGTCGTTGCTCAACATGATCAGCACGATCGGTGCGTTCACCATCGCCGTCGGCATGGCGCTCATGGCGTTCAACTTCGTCCGGTCCCGCTACCGCGGCGCCCCCGCGCCGGCCGACCCCTGGGGCGGCGAATCGCTGGAGTGGACCGTGTCCTCGCAACCGCCGGACCACAACTTCCGGGAGTTCCCCATCGTGACCAACCACCACCCCGCGTGGGACCGAGCCGAAGACCGCCCGTACAACAGCATCACGCATGTCGGCGACGAAGACCTGACCGTCGCCGAGGAAGGCGAGCACCGCACGCTGCTGTCGTCGCCCGTCGACGCCACCGAGATCGAGGTGATCACCATGCCGCCACCGTCGTACTGGCCCTTCGCCCTCGGGCTCACCCTGTTCACCCTGGCCGCCGCGGTCGTGTCGCGATCGCTGCTGGTGGGCGGTGTCGGCGTCGCCGTGTTCGTCGTCTGCCTGGTGCAGTGGCAACGGGAGATCGGCTCATGAGCGCCATCGTCACTGACACCGGTGCCCCCGCTCCCGGCATCCGCCGCTCGACCGGACGCTCGGTGGGCTGGTGGGGGACGGTGACCATGGTGGCCACCGAAGCCACGCTGTTCGCGCTGCTGCTCTTCGCCTACAACCAGCTCCGCATCCAGGCCGACCGGTGGCCGCTGGGCGACATCTCCGACCCCGAGCTGGTCAAGTCGGGCTTCCGGACCGTCGTCCTGCTCGGCAGTTCGATCCCGATGCACCTGGCCGACAAGGCGGCCGAGGAGGGGAACCAGCGCAAGCTGCGCTGGGGCCTGGCCGTCGGTTGGCTGATGGGGGCCCTGTTCCTGGCCGGGCACTTCGACGAGTGGTCGACCACGCTGCACGAGTTCACGCCCACGTCGAACGCCTACGGGTCGCTCTTCTACACCATCACCGGGTTCCACGCCCTGCACCTGATCGTCGGTCTCGTGGTCGCCGGATATCTGTGGGTGGGGGCGGTCAGCGGCCGCTACGAGAACAAGCCGACCACCGGCGTGAAGTGCGGGATCCTGTACTGGCACTTCGTCGACGCGGTGTGGGTCTTCGTGTACGGCATGCTCTACCTGTCGGTGACACTGCCATGACGGCCACGCCCACCACCGTCGAACCCGACGAGGCCGTCACGCCGCCGGTGCCCCGGTGGGTGCTGCTGTTCGCGCTGATGTCGGGCATGGTCGCCTGGTTCGCCCGCCTCGCCGGCGGCTCGGCGCTCGTACCCGTGGCCTGCGCCCACCACCTGTGGTGGCTCATCGACGGTTGGACCGCGTTCCACGGCCTCGTCTGCGTGGCGGGGATCGTCGCCGCCCGGCACGTGTACCGGCGGGCCGGCCCCGGCGACGACGGGCGCGCCATGGGTTACCGCCTCATCGGTTTCGTGGCCCTGGTCGTCAACGTGTTGTCCCTGGTCCTCGTCATCGCCGAAGGCCAGATGCACATCTGGTTCGGGGCCTGCCGATGACCGCGCTCGTCGACGTCCTCACCATCGTGACCTGGGCGGTGCTCCCCGCCGTCGTGGTCGTCGTGGCCCTGCGCCGCATGCACGCCGCCGGTTCGCACGCGGTCAGTGGTGCCGTCGCCTCCTTCGGCGTGGCCGGCCTGGCCGTCGCCGGGTTGGCGCTCACGCCGAGCGCCGGCGACGTCGCCGAGCGGGCCTTCGCGCCGCACATGGCCCAGCACCTGGTCCTCGGGCTCATGGCCCCCCTCCTGATCGTCGTCGGCCGGGTGCCCGAGCTGGTGCCGTGGGCGGTCGCCGGGCCTCGCCGGCGCATGGTCCGGCGGGCGCTCGGACCGTTCGGCCGGCCGCCCTCGTCGGTGGCGCTGCCCACCGTCGCCATGGTGACGGCATGGTACGCATGGCACGTTCCCGCCCTCTACGGCGCGGCGGTCGACAGCCCGGTGGTCCATGCCGTCGAGCACCTGAGCATCCTCGGCATCGGCTGCTGGTACTGGGCGGCCGTGGCCCCCCATCGGCGGCGCACGGGCTCGGTGGTGCTGGCGTCGTTCACGGTCATGTTCGCCCTGGGCTTCCTCGGGGCGATCTTGTCGCTGAGCCCCGTCGCGTTCTACGGAGCACACGTCCGAGCCACCACCGTGGCGGCGCAGCTCGACGACCAGCACCTCGGCGGTCTACTGATGTGGACGCCGGGCGGCCTCGTCTACCTCATCGCCGCCGTGTTCCAGCTGGTCCGCTGGCTCGAGGTCGACGGCGACGATCGCCGGGTGCCGCTCATCACCACCGGGGGAGGGGCGCCGCTGTGAGCGACGATGCTCCGAGCCGGGGTTGGATCGCGGTCCTCGTCGTGATGGCGTTGGTCACCGCCGGCTGCACCATCGGGTACTTCCTGGCGCCGTTCGAGGCCCCGCCGGCCGAGGCCGCCGACACGGGCGCGGCCGGGCTGGCCGCCCCCGAGAACCGCATCGCCGCCATCACCACCGACGGTGCCCTGGTGGTGCTCGACCGCCACGACGGTTCCACGTCTGAGGTCGTGCGGCGCTCGGGCTACTCGGCCGACACCGTGCTCGACGTCGGGCTCGAACACGGCGCCGCCTACGTGTCGGGACGGGATGCGTCGTCGAGTGATCGCCGCCGTGAGCCTGCGCACGGGCAAGGTCAAGGACCTCGGCCACGGCGCGCATCTGGCGCTGGGACCGATGGCGTTTCCTCAGCTCCCCCGGGACGTGAGCCGACCCCACGTCGAGCAGCTCGCATTCGCCTCCGGCGCGTCCGGCGCCGTCACCGTGACGGTCCAGAACCTGGTCACCGGATCCACCGACGAGTTGGCACCGGGAAGCCAGCAGCCGCCGTTCACCTCGGTGGACGATCTGGCCTGGAGCCCGTTCGAGAACCGGCTCTTCGGTGTCGTCGACGACGGTGCGGGGCTGTTCACCCTCGAGGCCGATCGCGCCGACAGCCTGGACGAAGCCGTCACCCGGGACGCTCCCGCCGACGTGACCAGATGGGTCGACGCCACGGCGTGGGGCGACGGGCTGGCGGTGATCGCCGAGACGACGTCGGGGACCTACGAGGTGCTCGAGGTCGGTGCCCGCGACCTGAAGCCCACCGGCACCCTGTTCGAGCCGGCCAGTGGCACCGAGCTCACCGGCCTGGACTCGAACGCGGCCTCGACCAAGCTGCTCGTCACCACCGCGTCCGGCGACCTGTTGGAGGTGACGCCGGGAACCGACCAGGAACCGGCGACGCTCGCCCACGGGATCCTCACCGCGGCCTGGTGAGGGGGCCCTCCCGGGGCCGGCGACGTCAGGCCAGCTGGCGGCGCTCCCGGATCTCGTCGAGCCGAGCCCGGGAGGCGGTGAAGAAGGTCTTGGCCTGCTGGGGGAGCTGCTTCAGGAACGACGGCGTGCGCACGCCCTCGGCGCGGTCGTCGAAGATGCCGTGGGAGCCATGGTCCCGATCGTCGTCCACCGGGTGGTACAGGTCGCTGGGCCGATCGTCCGCGATGGTGAGATCGGTGAGCTGGCCGCTCACGCCCGACTGGGCCATGAAGTGGTCGCCGACGCCGGGAACGATCTGGGCCATCTGGACGATCAGCCAGTTCCAGGTGCCGAGGATCTTCTGTCGGGGACGGCTCTCGGCGGCGTCGACGATGGCCGCGGCCGCCACCTCCGGTTGGTAGATCGGAGCCACCGGCTGCGGGTGCGTGTCGACCTTGGCCAGGCACCAACCGAACTGGGTGGTGTTGACCGCCGGCAGGTGCACGATGGTGGCCGAGACGCCGCTGCCTTCGTGGAGCAGCTCGGTGCGGAGCGAGTCGTAGAACCCGCGCACCGCGAACTTGGCCCCGCAGTAGGCCGACTGCAGGGGGATCCCTCGGTAGGCGAGGGCCGAACCGACGAACAAGATGGTGCCCCGGTCGCGCTCGCGCATCCGCTTCAGGGCGGTCATGGCGCCGTAGACCTGCCCCAGGTAGGTGACCTCGGTGGCCCGCTTGATCTCCTCCGGCTCGAGGTCCTTGATCATGGCGAACGCGGTGACCATGGCGTCGTTGATCCACAGCTCGATCGGACCGAGCTCGGACTCGATGCGGTCTGCGGCCTGCTCGACCGCCTCGGCATCGGCGACATCGGTGGGCACCGACACGGCCCGCTGGTTGAACGCCTCCACGTCGGCGACCGCGGCCTTGAGGCCGGCCTCGCCGCGGGCGAGCAAGCCTACGTCCCACCCGCGGGAGGCCAGCTCCCGCACGGTGGCCCGGCCCACCCCACCGGTGGCTCCGGTCACGACGGCGACGCGATTGGACGATGTCATCGGTTCATTCCTCCACTGCTTGTTCGGCACGGGTGTATGCGAGCTGCAAGGCGTCGGCCGCCGTCACCATGGTGAGGATCGACATCAGCATCCGGGTGAACCGGGGAGCGATCGTCAGACCGACCACGAGGGTGGTGGCGGTCCACTGCGCGATACAGAACGGGCAGGTGAGCAGCTCGCCGATGGCGTGTCTCCATCCGGTGCCCCGGACGTCCTCGTCGAGCTCGGATGGTCCCGAGACGCCTTCGTAGCGGGCGAACGGGGCGCGGAGCGGGCTGGTCACGGGATCCTTGGTCAACACGCGCGCCAGCTTGTGGGTGGCGACCGCCCCCAGCACCAGGTCGGCGTTCGACAGCCGTCCGGGAAGTCGCGATCGACCGACGATCCCGAAGGCGGTGATGAACGTGCCGTACGTGGCCAACAGCCCCGTGTACGCGGCGAGCGGTCGGTCCTGGTCGGTGTCGCTGCGGTACTCGTCGGCCTGTTCCTCGGCCCTCTCGATGAGACCCTCCACACATCCTCCTCGTCGGTTCGCCTGTCGTCTCGATGCGTCGTGGTGCCGGCGCACCGGTTCCCGAGGCCCTACCCCCGACCACTCTCGAGGTAGTACCGGTCCGTCGTTCCCCACGTGGTAAGCGACGCGATCGAGGGGTAGCGACCGAACATGCGCTTCGTTCGGATCTCGCTCGTCGCCCTCGTCCTGGCCACCGTCCTCCTCGCTGCCTGTGGCGGGAGTCCCGACGCGGTCGGAGGCGAGACCGACGCCCAACCCCAGACACAGAACAGCACCTTCGTGAGCGGCGAGTTCGCCGGCCTTCCTCTCCCGTCCGCGGCGACCACGTACGGGAAGCTCACCACGAAGGACGGTGTGACGACCCAGACCTACGAGATCCAAGGGTTCAGTCCCGAGCGGGTCCTCGGCTTCTACGACGATCACCTCACGGCCAAGGGGTGGACCACGGTCCAGCCCCCGGAAGCCACCGGGAGCGCTGACTACCAGGGCACGTGGACCGACGACGCGGGCCGGCGGCTCGAGGTCAGCGCCGCCCCGACCTCACCGGACGCCGCCGATTCCACCGCCAGCCAGTTCAGCCTGGTGCTCCATGGCGCCTGACCACGGCCCACCAACCGGCTCGGCCCGTCAGCTGGCGCCTGCTCAGCTGGCGTGGGCGATCAGCAACCGGCGCACCTCGGCGATCGTCGCGAGCTCGTCGTCCCGGTCGGCCCCGACGGCAGCGAGGTTGAAGGTCGTCGCGCCCGCATCCACGTAGGGGACGAGGAAGCCGGCGATGTCCTCGGCGGTCCCCACCGGCGTGTAGCGCTCGAACGGCTCGAAGGGCATCTTGTAGAAGCGTTCCATGCCCTCGGCCACGTGGCGACGGCCGTCGCGGGGGTCGGACCCGACCCCGACCCAGAGCTGTATGCCGTGCGACCACACGTCCGGCCGGGGCACGGTCCGTCGCTCCGCGGCATGTTCGACCCGCTGGATCCCCTCGGCCAGCCGCCGAGCCGAGCACCACGCGGCGAGCCAGCCGTCGCCCAGCCGTCCGGCCCGGTCGAGCGCGGCATCGCTGCGCCCGCCGATGACGAACGGGACGCGGGGCCTCGGTGCCGGCCGGATGCGGGCAGCGTCGAGGTCGAAGAACCCGTCGTGCCAGGTCACCGGCTCGTCGTCGAGGAGGCGGCGCACGATCTCGAGGGCGGCATCGGTGCGCCGGCCACGGGTCGCCGGGTCGACGCCGCACACTGAGAACTCGCCGCGGTCTTCGCCGCCCACGCCCACCCCGATCGTCACCCGCCCGGGCGCGGCCTCGGCGAGCGTGGCGATCTGGCGCGCCGCCACCATCGGGTGCCGCAACGCGAGCAGCAGGACCCCGAGGAGGAGGTCGAGACGGGGTTCGATGCCCGACAGGGCGGCGAGCGCGACCACGCCATCGGTGCCACCACCGCCGCGGAAGCTGACGTGGTCGGCCAGGAACAGGTGATCGATGCCGGCGTCGGCGATGGCCGCCAGGCGCGTCCGCCGCAGCTCCGGCGTGTCGTCCCACACACCCCACGGCGGGGTGATGCCGACCTGCAACGGGGGTGGCGCGGTGGTCACAGGGCCGATGCGACGCGCCAGGCGGAGTGGACCGCGCCCTCGATGTAGCCCACGTCGGCCGCATCGCCCACCACGTGGATCTCGACCCCGAGGCCGGCCAGCTCGGTGGCCAGAGCGGTGTCGGGCTCGACCTCGCCCGCGATGACGACGGTGTCGGCCGGGATCCGGATGTCGATTCCGTCGACCCGGTGGACGACGTCGGTGGGGGTGATCGCAGTCACCTCGGCCTGCCGGACCAGCGCAACGCCGTGCTGCTCGGCCCGGCGCACGGCCGTCCACCGCCGGGGTGACGCCATCGGCAGGCCCAGGACCGGCCCGTCCTCCAGCACGGTGACGGTGCGATGTCGTTCGGCCAGGAACTCGGCCAGCTCGAGCCCGACCAGACCGCCACCGAGGACCACCACATCGTGGCCGATCGGCATCCACCGCCTGGACAGCGTCCGGACCCGGGAGGCGTCTCGGGTCAGCCCCAGCCGCCGGGCGAGAGCCAGCAGCACTCGCCGCCCACCCGGCTGACTCCGATCGGACGCTCCCGCCATCAGGGCCCGCAGGTCGTCGCCCGTGCGGACGTGGTCCAGATCGACGCCCGGGAGGTCGGGCCGGCCCCGCCTCGCCCCCGTGGCCACCACCACCACGTCGGGTTGCAGGCCGCGCACGGTGTCGGCGTCGGCTCGTACCCCGGTGCGCACCTCGACTCCCACTCGCTCGACCTCGGCCGCCAACCAGTCGACGAACGGGCCGTTGGCGGGCGTGGTCAGCTGCGAGAACCACGCCGTGCCGCCCAGGTTGTCGCTGGCTTCGAGCAGCGTGACCCGGTGGCCACGTCGGCGCGCCAGACGGGCCGTCTCCAGCCCGGCCGGTCCGCCTCCGACCACGACGACGTGTCGCTCCGCCGTGGCCGGGGCCATTTCGGCGGCCGTCTCGCGGCACAGGGCGGGATTGACCGCGCACCGGGGCGGATCGTCGAAGAAGTTCTGCTCCACGCACACGTAGCAGTTGATGCAGGGCCGGATCGTGGTCCGGCGACCGGTGCGGAGCTTGTCGACGAGGTCGGGGTCGGTCAGCAGCTGGCGGCCCATCGACACGAAGTCGCAGTCGCCCGCGGCCACCATCTCCTCGGCGAGCTCGGGGAGGATCCGACCGACGGCGATGACCGGGACGTCGACCGCGGCCTTCACGGCGCGTGCCTCGGAGCGGTACGCGCCGACCGTGTCCGGGAGGGGTCCGTCGGTGAAGTTGGCGAAGGAGTTCCGGCCCCAACCGGTGACGTGGATGGCATCGGCCCCGGCGGCGACGAACATCCGGGCCGCGGTGACGGCTTCGGGCGTGGTCAGGGCACCCTCCTCGCCGAACTCACGGCCGCTGACCCGCACCAGGACGGCCATGTCGGGACCGGCCTGACCCCGTACGGCCTGCAGGACCTCGATGGTGAGTCGGGCACGGTTCTCGAGCGAACCTCCCCACCGATCGTGGCGCCGGTTGTCGGCCGAGGCCAGGAACGTGGAGAGGATGTAGCCGTGCGCGGCGTGGACCTCGACGGCGTCGGCTCCGGCCTCGCGTGCCCGGCGGGTCGCCTGGGCGAACTGGTCGATCAGCCAGGCGAGGTCGTCCTCGTCGGCCTCGTGGTAGGTCGGCAGTTTGCCGCCGGTGGTGGCCGCCAACCGCCCGATCTCATCCGCCGTGTTGTCGCGCAGCGAGGACATGTCCGGCGCGCCGTCGGGCCGCGACGGGACGAGCAGGGGTCGGTCCTCGGCGATGTCGACCCGGGCGGTCTTGCCGTGGTGGCACAGCTGGATGCAGATCAGCCCGCCGGTGTCGTGGACGGCGGTGACGAGCCGGGTGAGGCCAGGGATGAACCGGTCGTCCGAGAGCCCGGGTTGGTGCTCGGAGGCGGCACCCACCGGAAACGCCACCGCCCCCGACCCGGTGATCACCATGGCCGTGCCCCCGCCGGCCCGCCTGGCGTAGTGGGCGATCTCGCCGTCGGTGATCTCGCCGTGATCGCACAGGTTCATGTCCATCGCCGGCAACACGATCCGGTTGCGCAGCTCGAGCGGCCCGATGCGGCCGGGCGAGAGGACGTGGTCGAACCGGCCGGTGGTGGGGGTGGGCACGGCCGGTGATCGTAACGACGACCGGCTCAGCCCATCTCCATGGCAAGGGCGCGGTCCTCGTCGGCCCGTTCGGTCTGCAGTTGACGGTTCCGCGCGGACCCGGGGAGGAAGACGCCGAGGACGAACCCGAGGGCGGCGACACCCGCCGCGATGAGAAAGACGGTGGTGTAGGCCGACTGGGCGGTCGCCGCGCCCGCGCCGTCCGGGCCGGCGGCCGAGACGTCGCCCATGCGGCTGGCGACGATGGTGGCGAGGACGGCCACACCGAACGACGCCGCGACGCGGGTGTTGAGCTGGCGGACCGCCGTGGCCTGGGCCACGAAGCGCTGGGGCAACGCGTTGAGCCCGGTGACCGCGTTCGGCATCATCGAGAACCCGAACCCGAGGCCCTGGACGAGCACGGCGACCTCGATGATCCAGGTCGGCGAGTCCACCGCGGTGTGTCCGAGGATCCAAGCCGACGTCCCGAGCAGGGCGAGGCCGATCATCACCGGCGGTCGGGGACCGATCCGGTCGGTCAGCCGTCCCCCGAGCGGGAAGGTGATGGCGCCGCCGATGGCCATCGGCACCAGCATCGTGCCCACGTGGAGGGCGGTGAAGCCGCGGACGGTCTCCAACTGGAGGGGGAGGAACACGAGGATCCCGTACTGGACGATGACCGCCGAGGCGATCACCACCAGCGTGAGGCTGAAGATGGGCACGCCGAACATGGCGATGTCGATGGCCGGGTGCTCGACCCGGCGCTCCCAGGCGACGAACGCGGTGAAGAACGCCGCCCCGGCGACGAGTGAACCGATCGTGGGCCTCGAGGTCCAGCCCCAGTCACTGGCTCGGGCGAAGGCGTACAGGCAGATGACGAGGCCCGCGGTGACGAGCCCGAGACCGAAACCGTCGAAGCGGCGGCGTTCCCGGTAGCCGGTGTCGCGCAGCAGACGGAGGGCGGCGACGATGGCGATGGCGCCGATGGGGACGTTGATGAGGAACAGCCAGTGCCAGCTCACCGAGGTGGCGAGGTAGCCGCCGATGACCGGCCCGAACGCCGGGCCGGCCATGGCGGCGACGCCCCAGATCCCCAGCGCGGTGCCCCGACGATCGGCGGGGAACAGTTCGTAGATCATCGCCATCCCCACCGGCATCAGCGCCCCGCCGCCGAGGCCCTGCACGACACGTGACACGATGAGCAGTTCGAGGTTGGGGGAGAGCGCGGCGAGCAACGAGCCGATCGAGAACAGCAGCAGGCTGATGACGAAGAGCCGCTTGCGGCCGAAGCGATCGGCCAGCCACCCGGTGGGCGGTTGCGCCACCCCGACGGCCAGGAGGTAGGCGGTGACGATCCACTCGATCCCGTCGCTGCGGTCGAGGGCGATGCCGATCTGGGGCAGCGCCACGTTCACGATCGTGGTGTCGAGGATGACCATGAACGTGCCGATCAGGACCACGCCCATCGCCACCCACGGGTAGCGGTCGTCCCCCACCAGCGCCGATGCTCGGTTTCGTCAGGCGACAGGCGCATCGAGCCATCATGCCAAGACAGTTGCATGAGTGCAAACAATACTTCTGCGGTGGCATTGGTCAGAGACGGGCCGCCGGGTACCCGACGTAGGATTTCTTCTACACCGAGGAGTGGAGCGAGCACATGCGCGGTCGAGTCGCCGGAGGCGGCGTCGGTCAGCGTCGTGCGCACCCAGTACGACTCGGTCCGCCGTCTCTGACCGAGGCCGACGACCTCCCGGTCGACCGCATACGTCGACCCCGACGAAGACCGGTCCGTGCACCAACTGGATCTCGCAGAACGATGAACAGACCCTCGCGACGGGCCCCGTACCGGGAAGTCGGTGCCGATCTTCTGGGCGAGGACGCTGATCATCTCGATCGGGACGATGGGACGCCCCCACGGGTTGTCGCCGGTCGAGTACCACGGGCTGGGTTCAGTGATGGCCGCGAGCTTGTCGGCGAGGGAGAACGGGTGGAGGCTCGGCGTTCGCCGTCGCCATGTCGAGTGAGGTCGTGGACTGCGGCCCGGGAACGTTGGCCGACGATGAGCTGATCGACGATGAACAGTTCACCGGGGTCGCCGAGGCCGGCCAGGCGCCGCCCGAGCTCGGTCTCGGCACCGTCGATGGTGGCCGAGCCGGACAGGACCGGAGTCCCGTCGACCTTGGCTCGCCTCGATGCTGGCCGTGTCGGGCGCGTTCGGGGTGAGTGACGCGACCACCTGCTCGCCCTCCATCACCATCGATCGGAAGTGGGCACTGATGCAGCGGTCTCGAACCACCGCCGACCCCACAGCGAGTACGCCAGCGGATCGAACTGGGAGATGTACGTCGGACCCTCGATGGGCGCTCCGGTGAGACCGAGCGATGCCGCGGTCTCGTCGTCGTGGACGCTGGCGTGACCGCCGTAGGTCTGCTCGCCCAGGAGTCGCCGCGGCTGCCGGGGCGGTCCGGACCGGACGATTGGCGTGTCGAAGGCCGGCGACCACGAGGGGGCGGTCGGTTCCTGAGCGGTCATGTCCGAACCCTAGGGGGGTTGGGGTGATCGGATGACGAGAAACCCGGATGAGCATGCATAACGTCGGCCGCCGGGGGTAGGAGCGGTCCGCCGCGCGACCGACGGCGGCGCGAGAGGAGATCGAATGCCGAGTTCGAAGCTGGGCTGGCCCGTACTCCGCCAGCTGCTGGACGGTGACCCGTCGGGTCGGGGGAAATCGGTCAAGAGCGCACGGTCCGCCACGCTTCGAGCCCGGACCAGCGAGGCCGACCGCGTCGTCAAGTCGGTGTGCCCGTACTGCGCCGTCGGCTGCGGCCAGGACGTCTACGTCAAAGACGGTGAGGTCATCCAGATCGAGGGCGACGCCGACTCGCCGGTGAGCCGTGGCCGGCTCTGCCCCAAGGGCTCCGCCTCCCTGCAGCTCACCACCGGATCGGCACGCCGGCACGGCGTCCTGTACCGGCGCCCCGGCGGCACCGACTGGGAGGAGCTGTCCCTCGACCGGGCGATGGACATGATCGCCGACCGCGTCATCGACGCCCGGCGCAAGGGCTGGGAGTGGGAGTCCGACGGCAAGCGCGTCCGCCGCACGCTCGGCTTCGCCAGCCTCGGGGGAGCGACCCTCGACAACGAGGAGAACTACCTGATCAAGAAGCTGTTCACCGCGCTCGGCGCGATACAGATCGAGAACCAGGCCCGGATATGACATAGCTCCACCGTCCCCAGTTTGGGGACATCGTTCGGTCGGGGTGGTGCCACGACCTTCCAGCAGGACCTCCAGAACAGCGACTGCATCGTGATCGAGGGGTCCAACATGGCCGAGTGCCATCCGGTGGGCTTCCAGTGGGTGATGGAGGCCAAGGCGCGCGGCGCCACCCTGATCCACGTCGACCCGCGGTTCACGCGCACCAGCGCGCTGGCCGACGTGCACGTCCCGCTCCGCGCCGGTACCGACATCGCGTTCCTCGGGGGGATCGTCAACCACGTCCTGTCCACCGAGTCGTACTTCCGTGAGTACCTGCTCGCCTTCACCAACGCGCCGTTCCTCGTCAGCGAGGACTTCCGCGACACCGAGGACCTCGACGGGTTGTTCTCCGGCTTCGATCCCGAATCCAAGGGTTACGACACCGCGAGCTGGCAGTACGAGGGCGCCGAGGTGCAGGCATCTTCGGGCAAGCGGGACCAGGAGTACGACCGGCGGGTGAGCGAGGCGGGCGGCGGCGGCGCCCACGGATCGGGCGGCGCCCAGGTCGGTGCCGACCCCGCGCGCGACGACACCATGGAGCATCCCCGTTGCGTGCTGCAGGTGCTCAAGCGGCACTTCTCCCGGTACACGCCCGAGATGGTCGAGCAGATCTGTGGCGTCCCCCAGGACACCTTCGCCCGGGTGTGCGACCTGATCACGTCGAACTCGGGCCGGGAACGGACCACGGCGTTCGCCTACGCCGTGGGCTGGACCCAGCACAGCGTCGGCGTCCAGTACATCCGCACCGCGGCGATCCTCCAGACGCTGCTCGGCAACATCGGCCGGCCCGGAGGGGGGATCCTGGCGTTGCGCGGCCACGCGTCGATACAGGGCTCCACCGACATCCCCACGCTGTTCAACATCCTCCCCGGCTACATCCCGATGCCGCACGCCCACCAGCACGAGGACCTCGACGACTTCATCCAGGGCGAGGCCGCGGTCAAGGGCTACTGGGGCAACATGCGCCAGTACACCGTCAGCCTCCTCAAGGCGTGGTGGGGCGATGCGGCGACCGCCGAGAACGACTACTGCTTCGACCACCTGCCTCGGCTCACCGGCAACCACAGCACCTACGAGACCGTCCAGGCCCAGCTCGACGGCACCTGCAAGGGGTACTTCCTGCTCGGCGAGAACCCGGCGGTCGGCTCGGCCAACGCCAAGATGCAGCGGCTGGGCATGGCGGCACTCGACTGGCTCGTGGTGCGCGACTTCTCGCTCATCGAGAGCGCGACCTGGTGGAAGGAGGGGCCGGAGATCGAGTCCGGGGAGCTCCGCACCGAGGACATCGACACCGAGGTGTTCTTCCTGCCCGCGGCGGCGCACACCGAGAAGGAGGGGAGCTTCACCAACACCCAGCGCATGCTGCAGTGGCACCACAAGGCCAAGGACCCCGACGGCGACGCCCGCAGCGAGCTGTGGTTCATGTACCACCTCGGCCGGCGGATCCGGGACAAGCTCGCCGCGTCCACCGACGAGATGGACCGCCCCGTCCAGCAGCTCACGTGGGACTACCCGACCGAGGGACGCCACGACGAGCCGAGTGCCGACGCCGTCCTGCGCGAGATCAACGGTTGGGACGCCGACGGGAACCCGCTGTCGTCGTACGAGGAGCTGGCCGACGACGGCTCCACGGCCTGTGGCTGCTGGATCTACTGCGGCGTGTACGAAGGCAACGAGAACAAGGCCGCCCGCCGCACGCCGGGGTCCGAGCAGTCCTGGGTCGCGCCCGAGTGGGGGTGGGCCTGGCCGGCGAACCGCCGGATCCTCTACAACCGGGCATCGGCCGACGCCGACGGCAACCCGTGGAGCGATCGGAAGGCGCTCGTCTGGTGGGATGCCGAGCAGGAGAAGTGGGTCGGCCACGACGTGCCGGACTTCAAGCCGACCAAAGCTCCGCACCACCAGCCACCCGAGGGCGCCACCGGGCCCGAGGCGCTCTCGGGCCAGGACGCCTTCATCATGCAGGCCGACGGCAAGGCGTGGTTGTACGTGCCGGCGGGTCTGTCCGACGGTCCGCTGCCCACCCACTACGAGCCGCAGGACTCGCCGGTGCCGAACCTGCTCTACGGCCGGCAGCGCAACCCCGCCCGTGAGCTGACGCCGAGCTCGGAGCACAACCGGTACCAGCCCAGCGGTCGTGAGCCGGGCAGCGAGGTGTACCCCTACGCCGCCACCACCTACCGGCTCACCGAGCACCACACCGCCGGCGGCATGAGTCGTTGGCTGCCGTACCTGGCCGAGCTCCAACCCGAGATGTTCTGCGAGGTGTCCCCCGAGCTGGCGGCCGAGCGCGGCCTCGAGCACACGGGCTGGGCCACCATCGTGACCGCACGCGCCGCGATCGAGGCCCGCGTCCTGGTCACCGAGCGGATGCGGCCCCTGCGGGTCAATGGCACGGTCCTGCACCAGGTCGGTCTCCCGTACCACTGGGGCGATCAGGGCTACAGCACCGGCGACGCCGCCAACGAGCTGGCCCACCTCTCCCTCGATCCCAACGTCCACATCCAGGAGGTCAAGGCCCTGGCGTGCGACATCAGGCCCGGCCGGCGTCCCACCGGACAGGCCCGCAACCAGCTCGTCCGCGACTACCAGCAGCGGGCCGGCATCGACGAACACACCGGAACCGGCGCATGAACCCGGGAGGACGACCATGACCGTGACCGATCCCGCCACGAGCACGAACATCGTCGGCGAGCTGCCCTCGGGCTGGGTCGGCCCCGACGGGACTCCGCAACGCATGGGCTTCTTCACCGACACCAGCGTCTGCATCGGCTGCAAGGCGTGCGAGGTGGCGTGCAAGGAGTGGAACCACGTCCCCGAGGACGGGCTCGACTTCACCGGCATGTCCTACGACAACAGCGTCGGTCTCGGCGCGTCGACGTGGCGTCACGTGGCGTTCATCGAACAACGCAAGCCCCTGGCGGAGCAGGCATCGGGAGTGGACCCCGGCGGGGACTTCCGCTGGCTGATGTCGAGCGACGTGTGCAAGCACTGCACCCATGCCGCGTGCCTCGATGTGTGCCCCACCGGCTCGCTGTTCCGCACCGAGTTCGACACCGTCGTGGTGCAGGAGGACATCTGCAACGGCTGTGGCTACTGCATCCCCGCCTGCCCCTACGGCGTGATCGACCAACGCAAGGAGGACGGCCGGGCGTGGAAGTGCACGCTGTGCTACGACCGTCTCGGCGACGGCATGGAGCCGGCGTGCGCCAAGGCGTGCCCCACCGAGTCGATCCAGTTCGGACCGCTCGACGAGCTGCGTGAACGGGCTCGCCGGCGGGTGGGGGCGCTCCAGGAACACGGGGTCACCGACGCCCGCCTCTACGGCGATGATCCCGACGACGGCGTCGGAGGGGCCGGCGCCTTCTTCCTGCTCCTCGACGAGCCCGAGGTCTACGGGTTGCCACCCGACCCTGTCGTCACCACCCGAGACCTGCCCGCCATGTGGCGCCAGGTCGGGAAGGCCGCGTTGGGCATGGCCCTCGGTGCCGCCGCCGCCTTCGTGGGGGGATCCCGATGACGTCGGACGTGACCAAGGACGGGGTGCAGGGACAGGTTCCCGGGCGGGACGCCATGACGGGTGTCCACGGTGTCGACCGGCGGCAGGCGAGCAACGGCCACCGTCGCGGCAAGGGGCGGGGTGAGGAGCGCATGGTCCCCGTCGCCGAGTTCGACTCCTACTACGGAAAGCCGATCATCAACGGTCCGGTGTGGCGATCGCCCGAGATCCCCGGCTACCTGTTCCTCGGTGGCCTCGCCGGTGGTTCCTCGCTGCTGGCTGCCGGCGCCCACCTCACCGGACGGTCGACGCTGGCCGATCGCACGAAGCTGGTGGCGGTGGCGGCGATCGCCGGCTCCGCGGCCGCGCTGGTGAAGGACCTCGGTCGGCCGGAGCGGTTCCTGAACATGCTGCGGGTCCTCAAACCGTCGTCGCCGATGAGCGTCGGGTCCTGGTTGCTGGCCGCCTACGGCCCGGCCACCGGCGTCGCGGCGCTGAGCGCGCTCACCGGTCGGCTCCGTCGCCTCGGGGGCGCGGCCACCGCTGGTGCCGCGGTTCTCGGCCCGGCCGTGGCGTCCTACACCGCCGCCCTGCTCGCCGACACCGCCGTGCCGGCGTGGCACGACGCCCACCGCGAACTGCCCTTCGTGTTCGTGGGCTCGGCCGGTGTCGCGGCCGGCGGGTTCGGCTTGGCCGTGGCCTCGGTCGACGACGCCGGCCCGGCTCGCCGGATGGCGACGCTGGGCTGGGTCACCGAGGTTGTCTCGTCCGAGCTCATGGAACGGCGGCTCGGGATGGTGGGCGAGCCGTATCGGGAGGGGCTCGGCGGCCGCTACCTGAAGGCGGGCAAGGCCCTGGCCGTGGCTGGCATCGTCGGGTCGCACCTCGGCAAGCGGAGCCGGCTCGGCAACCTGGCGTCGGGCGTTGCCCTGGCCGCGGCGTCGGCGTGCACCCGCTTCGGCGTCTTCCACGCCGGCCTCGCCTCCGCCGAGGACCCCCGCTACACGGTGGTCCCGCAACGGGAACGCCGGGCCGACTGAGCTCGGGCCCGGGTCCCGTGGTGTGGGCGGCCGGAGCCACCCACACCACAGCATCCGTCGTCAGCGTTCCGCGCTGCGCCCCCGGTTCGAGCGGAGACCGTCGCGGATCCGGTCGACCAACGCCACCATCGGACCGACCGCGGCATTCCCCGCCGCGGAGGTCGGGCCGTGGGGGTGGGGGTGCGTGGGAGCGAAGCTCTCGGCCGACCGGAACAGCGAGCGCAGCTTCTCGAGCGTCTCGGCGTCGACCTTGTCCTCGATGATCGGGAACTCGTTCTCCTCCTCGCTCTCGGCGTGCTCGAGCACGTCGTCGCGCAAGGTACGGAGCTTGCCGTCGAAGTCGGCGTCGTCCACGCCGATCGATTCCAGCGTGCTGAGGAGCTTCTCGCCCTCCTTCTCCTGATCGAGGTGCTGGCCCACGACCGCGTCGCCGCCGTTGTTCTTGACCAGGGGGTGGACAACTTCCTGCTCGGCGGTCTCGTGGATGACGAGCTTGCGCATCAGCAGGCCGAACGCCCGGTCGCGATCGTCATGACCGGTGGCGGCCTCGACATCGCGGAACAGCTGCTTGATCTCGGCATGGTCCTCGAGGACGGCGGCGAGCAGGTCGTCGGGACGGTTTCGAGCCTTCTGCAGGTCTTCTTGCGCACTCATGGCGTCTCCTCTTGGGGGGTCGGGTCTGATCGAGGACGAGTGATCGCTCCGAGGTGTCCCTCGGACCCGACTCGGTACCCTCCGCCGCGGTGAGTCAGACCGGCGGTCACCGGTCGAGCCGGCGCCCGTCCCACCCTGGGCTGCCCGGTGGTCGCTGGCTTCGTGTTCGGGGTTGGATCAGGCCGTGGCCAGCTGGTCGAGGCACCGGTTGCAGCGATGGAGGAGCCCGTCGCTGAAGGGCCGGTCGCCCCATCGGTGCAGCGGCTCGAGCGGCAGTCCGCATGCCGTCGTGTCCTCGCCGAGCCGGTAGGCGTGGATCTCCCCCTGCGGGACCGACAGCGGTTCGGCCCCTGGCGCCCATGACGGCACCCGGCCGACGCTCGTCGAGCAGGCCAGCCATCCGACGAAGGCGGCGAGCTCCGGCATCACGCAGTCGGCCCGATCGACGACGACGGTGAGGTCGCCGACCCGGATGCTGAGCTGACCGTTGCCGAGCGAATCGTCCTCGATCACGAGGTCCCCGCGCCGAAGGGAGTCGAGCCCGTCGAGCTCGGTGCGCAGGGGCATGTGGTGGAGGGCATCGATGACGCTGGCTCGCAGACGAGCTGGATCGATGACGTTCGACTCGGACACCGCTCACCTCGGCTCGCTTCGTCCACTGGGGGCGCGGTCGCGGCTGGTGCGCAGCTCGTGGTCGCGGTTCCAGGGTACGTGGTGACCTCGGTGCGATCCCAGTCGTCGCCAGGGTCCCGGGGCTCGGGGACGGTGGGCGGTCGGACGCAGCGGCGGCCCGGAGCCTCGACTGATCGCCACCTCCCACAGGCGAGCCGGAGAAACGGTCAAGCTGTCGAGGTGGTCGATCTGGTGCTCCTCGTACTCGGCGTGGGTCTCATCGTGTGGGGCGCCGAGCAGTTCGCAGAGCACCTCGCCACGGCCTCGGCCCGGTTGGGCGTCACCACCTTCGCCCTCGCCGTCCTGCTGGCCGGAGCCGAGCCCGAGGAGCTCGCCACTGCGGTGGCGGCCGGCCTCCGCGACGTCCCTGCGGTGGCGTTCGGTGACGTCGTCGGGGCCAACGCCGCCATCTGCCTCGTCGCCCTCGCCGTCGGAGCGTTGCTCGCGCCCCTGCCGTTCTCGCCCGCGACCCGGCGCTACGCGCTCCTCGCCCTCCCCGCCGGCGCGGTTGCCGTGGCGTTCACCTGGGACGGCGCCGTCGGTCGCCTCGAAGGCGCGATCCTCGTCCTCGCCTACGTCGCCTACGTCGCCCTCATCTGGGTGCGGGAGCGCCGGCCGCCGTCGCTCGGCGAAACCGGGGAGCTCGACGAGGCCGGCTCGTCGACGAGGACTGGTCGGATCAGCCGCGAGCTCGTCCTCGTCGTCGTCGGCACGGCGGCCATCGTGGTCGGTGCCGGGCTGCTGGTCGAGGCCGTCCGTCGCTTCACCGCCATCGAGGCCGATCAGACCCGGCTGTCGCTCACCGTCGTCGGGTTCGCCACCGCGTTCGAGTTGGTCGTGCTGGCGTGGTCGTCGGCCCGGCGGGGCATCACCGACGCGGTGGTGGCGGCCGTGGTCGGGAGCTACGCCTACAACTCCACCATGACCCTCGGCGCCGCCGCGCTGGTGACCCCGCTCCACGTCTCCGACGCGTCACTGCTCCACCTCCCCATGGTCGGCATGCTCGTCGCGCTCGTCGTCGTCCTGGCCCTCAGCGCGCGAGGCGGACGGCTCACACCAGCCGACGCCGTCGTCCTTCTCGTCGGTTACGTGGCCTTCGTCGCCGTCTCCGTCGCCGTGTGAGACAGGCCTCAGGATCCGGACCCGTCCCGGATCCGGCAGTTGGTCGGGGCTGGATGTGGCTCGATTCTGGGGGACAGGACTCGTTCCCCAGCGCGAGATTCGACCCCCGGAAGGGCCAGGTGGCGACTCTGGGGGACGATCCTCGTTGGCAGCCGCGAGATCCGTCCCCCGGAATGCCGCCCCGACTGCGCAAAGGCACAGCTCAGCGGGCCTACAGGCCGACGAGCCGAGCGGGCCGGCGAGCCGAGCGAAGCGATGGTGAGCCGGCTTGTAGGCGGGGTTCTGTCCCAGGACCGGAGTCCCGTGGGTGACCATCCATCTGTGCGGCCCACCTGGCCGATCGGGCGAGCAACCCGCGGCACGCTTGGCCTTGCTCCGAGCGGGGGTTGCCGAGCCGCCGGTGTCGCCACCGACGCTGGTGCGCTCTTACCGCACCGTTTCACCCTCACCTGTGCTGTGTCTCCACAGCCATCGGCGGTCTGCTCTCTGTTGCCCTTACCGACAGGTCGCCCCGTCCTGGCTCTCGCCAGCGCTCTGCTCTGTGGAGCCCCGACCTTCCTCAGCCACCAGCCGAAGCTGGCCGCCGCGATCACCGGTCCGACTCACCATCACACGCTCGTGCCGTCACGTTCACATGCCCACCAGCGTGCCATCCCCGGGCCCTGATCGCGTCCGGTGAACGCATCTCGCGGCATCTTCTGGTTTTTCCGTTCTCAAGTCACGGGACGAAGTGGTCGATGTAGTCGTCAATATGACGCGTGCCCGGATGCCTGGCGGCGAGCGCGGTGCGTCCATCCTCGAACTGGCATTGATCGCTCCGGTGATGATCCTGATCGTGATGGGCGTGCTCGATCTCGCCCGCGGCTATCAGATGCAGATCCGCATGGAGAACGCAGCCCGAGAGGGCGCGGCGTATGCGCAGCTGTACCCGAGTCGCGTCGACTGCGCCGACGGCGAAGACGTGCTGAGCCGGGTGTCCGGCGAGGAGGCCGGCGTCGACTCGAGCCCGGACTTCCGGGTCCAGGTCCTCTCCGAGGACGCCGACGGCGATCTCACCGTGCCCGTGACCGGCTGTGACGGGACCCCCGCCTCGCCGGGCGAACGGATCGAGGTCAGGGTCTCGGCGACCTTCGACGTCATGACCCCGATGGTCGAACGGGTCGTGGGCGACTCGATCGACATCAGCGGTTCGGCCGAGATCGAGGTGCAGGGTTGAGTCGCCCCCGTCGCAACGACCGCGGCGTCACCATCGTGGAGGCGGCCTTCGCCCTGCCGATCATGCTCCTGTTCATCTCGGGGCTGATCGACCTCGGCATGTGGACGTTCAACACCAACCAGGCCACCAACGCCGCCCGGGACGGGGCGCGGGCGGGCATCCTGTCCTACCAACTCGCCGACGTCGCCGGCAGCGCCGACCACGACGCGGTGGTCACCGCCGTGCGCAAGCACCTGCCGGCGGACACGGTCGACGAATCGGAGATCACGGTCGAGTGCCTCACGTCCTCGGGTGCCCCGGTCACGTGCGCCGACGCCCAGATCGACACCGACCGGATCCGGGTCGCCGTCGACTGGAGCTGGAACCTCGTCACGCCGGTGGCGCCCATCGTCGGCGTGCGGGAAGGGGCGGCGCGGGGGTCGGCGACGATGGCGATCGTGGGTCTCCCGCTCAGCGGCGGCTCCTCGACCACGACGTCGACCACCACGACCTCGACCACCACCACCACGACCACGCCGGATTCCACCACGACCACCACCGAACCCCCGGCCGCGTGCGCGGTCGAGGACCTGACCATCTCGCCTGACCCGATCTCCCGGACGAGCAAGGGCGCCAGCCAGCTGAGCGAGGCGTTGTACATCGATTTCACGACCAACGGCTCGATCTCGTGTGGCGAGCTGACGGTGGAGCTGGTGAGCTCGCACACCAATCCGACGACCGAGACCGCCAACGTGGCGCCGGTCGAGGACGGCTCGGCCGACTACTCGTGGACCTACGTGGGCAGCAGCAACATCTGGAAGGCCGGCACCGGCACGGTGCGGATCGTCCAGGGCGCCACCGTGCTCGCCACCGACACGTTCCAGGTGAACTGATGACCGCACCGCATGGCATCCGACGGAACGATCGAACCCACTCGGGCGAGCGGGGCATCGCGGCGCTGTTCTTCGCCATCAGCGTGACCGCCATGCTGGCTGTGGGGGCGCTCGTCCTCGGCGGGAGCATCGGCTACACCGCCGACCGCAACGCCCAGACCGCGGCCGACACCGCCGCGCTGGCCGGTGCGACCACGCTGCGAGACCACAAGCAGGACTGGGTCACGACTCCGGCGTCGGACGTGCTGGACACCGTCCGATCCGTGGTCGAGCACAACGGCGGGAAGCTGGCACCGGACGGTTGCGAGGTGGTCGACGCGGCATACGCGCTCACCAAGGACGACGCCGATGTCATCGCCGAGTGCGCCGATCTCGAGTTCCTGTCCAAGGAGGACTTCGCTGCCACCGCCGGCGTGCGGGTCACCGTGCTCGACACGCGGGACGTGCCGTTCTCGGCGTTCATCGATCACCAGGACACGATCACCGGGACCGCGGTGGCCACCGCGACGATCCAGCCCGTGGTCGAGGGCCGGGCGCCGTTCATGGTGTGCACCTCGCCCGACGCGGTGGGCCACCCGACCCAGGCCCTGGTGTCGAACGCCGACGACCCCACCGGGTACTCGGTGAACCCGGCCGCCATCGGGAAGCTGTACGTGTTGTGGGGAAACCAGGTGAAGTATCAGGGCCGAGACTGCGGCAAGCCGTCGAGCGACTGGCGTGGCCTGGTCGAGTTCGAGACCTCGTTCCCCGTGCCCTCGCCCGACGCGTCGGACGACACCTACTGGTGGCGGACCGAGAGCGGCAACAAGAACGGCACCCTCCCGGTCACGCTGGCCGGTGACGACGCCTGCCACCTCGACGGTGAGGGCGTCAGCGCCCTCGATCTGGGCTGTCGGATCGCGGTGCCGTTGTGCCCGATGGGCAACGGCAGCACCGTCGACTTCCGTCTCTACTGCGTCAAGATCGGCGTGTTCGAGATCTCCAACATCGGTTCACGTGTTCAACAGCGACATCACCCAACCGGAGTACGACACGCCGTGTGGGACGGTGAAGAACAACATCATCTGCGGGAAGTTCCTCGGTGTCGGCAGCGCCATCGGCGGCCGTGGCGTGGCCGAGACGCCCGATCCGAACTCGGTCGTGGTCGTCAAGCTCGTCGAGTGAGCCCGATCGATAGCCGTTGGCAACCGCGAGCTGCCGCCACGGATCGCCCTGGGGTGCCGGCCTCAAGGCCCGCTCCGAATCGGTCGATGTATCAAGCACCATGACAATTGCTCGAAAGGCTGGCGACGAACGGGGTGCGTCGACTCCGATGGTCGAACGCGTCGTGGGCGACGCAATCGCCATCAATGGTACAGCGGAGATCGCCGTGCAGGGATGAGGCGATCGCGCTGGCTCGACCGCGGCGTCACCGTGGTCGAGGCCGCATTCGCGCTCCCGATCATGCTTCTGTTCATCTCGGGTCTGGTCGATCTCGGCATGTGGACCTTCAACACCAACCAGGCCACCAACGCGGCCCGGGACGGGGCGCGGGCCGGCATCCTCTCCTACCTGCAGGCCGACGTCTCCGACAGCCCGGACCACGAGGCGGTGGTCGCCGCGGTGCAAGCGCATCTCCCCGCCAACACGGTCGACGGTTCGGAGATCACGGTCGAGTGCCTCACCGCCGCCGGAACCATGGTCACGTGCGCCGACGCCCGGTTCGATGTGGATCGGATCCGGGTCGAGGTCGAGTGGCACTGGAACCTGGTCACGCCGGTGGCGCCCGTCATCGGCGTGCGCGAGGGCGCCGCCCGGGGTTCGGCGACCATGGCGATCGTCGGCCTCCCCGTCAGCGGCAACTCCTCGACGACCACGACCACCCCGACGGCGACCACGCCCACCACCGCCGCGCCGGGGGCGTGCGCCGTGGAGGAACTCACCATCTCGCCGGATCCGATCGGCCTCACCAGCCATGGCGCCAGCCAACTGAACGAGGCGCTCAAGATCGAGTTCACCACCACCGGCTCGGCTCCGTGCGGCGAGCTGACGGTGAAGCTGGTGAGCTCGCAGAACAACCCGACAACCAAGATCACCAACGTGGCGCCGATCGAGGCCGGGTCGCCTGACTACTCGTGGTCCTACTCCGGCAGCGGCAACATCTGGAAAGTCGGCGCCGGCACGGTCCAGATCCTCCAGGGCACCACGGTGCTCGCCACGGACACGTTCCAGGTGAACTGATGACGATTTCGCACGGCATCCGACCGAATGATCGAACTCGATCGGGCGTCCGGGGGATCGCGGCGCTGTTCTTCGCCATCAGCGTGACCGCCATGTTGGCCGTCGCGGCACTCGTGCTCGGCGGCAGCATCGGCTACACCGCCGGCCGGAACGCCCAGACCGCAGCCGACTCTGCCGCGCTCGCAGGAGCATCCACGCTCCGAGACCACAAACATGACTGGGTCGCGACCCCGTCGTCGGCGGTGGGAGACACGGTGCAGTCCGTGGTCGAGCACAACGGTGCCAAGCTGGCGCCGGGCGGATGCGAGTTGGTCGACGCCGCGTATGCCCTGACCAGGGCGGACGCCGACGTGATCGCCGACTGCACCGAGCTCGAGTTCCTCTCGAAAGCCGACTTCGAGGCCGCCTCGGGAGTGCGGGTCACCGTGCTCGACCAGCGGGAGGTGCCGTTCTCCGCCTTCGTCGGCCATCAGGACACCATCACGGGCCGCGCGGTGGCCACCGCCACGATCCAACCGGTGGTCGAGGGCCGCGCCCCGTTCATGCTGTGCACCGCGCCCGAGGCGGTGGGCCACCCGGTCCAGGCCCTGCTGCCGAGTGACAGCGACCCGACCGGGTACCTCGTGAACCCGGGCGCCTTCGGCAAGCTCTACGTGTTGTGGGGCAATCAGGTGAAGTACGACGGGCGCGACTGCGGCAACCCGTCCAGCGACTGGCGCGGTCTGGTCAACTTCGAGTTGGCGTTCTCGGTGCCGTCCGCCGATGCGCTGGACGACACGTACTGGTGGCAGACGGAGAGTGGCGACAAGGACGGCACCCTGCCGGTCACCCTGGCCGGCGACAACGCGTGCAACATCGACAACGGGTCCATCAGCTCGATCTCGGTGGGGTGTCGCATCGCGGTGCCGCTGTGCCCGTTCGGCAACGGGGACTCGTCCGACTTCCGTCTGTACTGCGTGAAGATCGGGGTGTTCGAGATCTCCCACGTCGGTTCGGTGTTCAACGAGGACGTCACCCAACCGGAGTACGACACCCCGTGTGGGACGATCACCAGCAACATCATCTGCGGCGAGTTCCTCGGTGTCGGCAGCGCCCTCGGCGGCCGTGGCGTGGCCGAGACGCCCGATCCGAACTCGGTCGTGGTCGTCAAGCTCGTCGAGTGAATCCGACCCCGGACAGGACGAGGGCCACCTCGAGGAGGTGGCCCTCGCGTCGGGGGTCCGTCTGCTGGGGACCGGACTCCCGACTCCCGCCCGCCGGGGGGAATCAGCCGGTGATGACGGCGCCGTCGGGGAGCGGATTGTCGCTCTTGTAGAAGGCGCTCGGGAAGATCTTCGAGTTGTCGTACTTGGCGACCTCGCCGAGGATCGTGGCATGGCGGCTCTCGACGCCGCCGATCGTCATGATCGTCGACCGGAGCTCCGGCGTGCTGAGCGCGGTGGCCGCGAAGACGTAGGTCTGGGCCGCGGCCATCTCGAGGTTGAACGCCAGCGAGATGATGGCGGCCTCGTCGAGGTTGTCGGCAGCCAGCGCGGGGTCGACGAGGGCCTTCTTCACCACCTCGTTGGTGTCCGTGTACGGCGTGCCGCCGGCCTGCTGCACCGTGGCCACGAGCGCGTCGCGGTGGGCCTGGTGGTGCGACTGGAACAGCTTGGCCGCGTCGCCGACGGCGGGCGTGGTGACCAACCCGGAGTCGATGGCCGTCTGGTAGGTGTTGATGGCCAGCACCTCGAGCGACGTGGCCGTGTTGGCCAGGACGAGGTCCATGTTCCCGCCGTCCGCCCCGGTGGTGCTGGTGCTGCTCGAGCCCGAGTTCCCACTGACCGGCGCAGCCGAATCGTCGTCGCCGCAGGCGGCGAGGAGCGCGGCGCCGGCGATGGCCGCGCCGCCCACCTTGAAGAACTGGCGGCGGCCCGGCACGCCGAGCAGGTGGGCCTTCTCCTCGGTCGACAGCTCGACGTCGCCGGAGAAGACCCGCTCGAGCAGCTCGCGCCACTTGGGCATGACGGCGGTGTTCTGCGCGTCCACCTCCTCTGAGCTGGCGGCGAATTTCCGTCTGATTGAGATCCACGTGTGGTTCCTTCCTTCGTGACAGTCGGGTCAGGCGACCGGGTAGTCGGCCGGGTTGATGCCGTTGGCGATGTCGGCGGACTCGAAGGCGCCGAACGGGAACCAGGCGTCGGGGCCGAGCCCGAGCGCCACGGCGAGGGCGGCCGAGTGGGCGCTCTCGACGGGCAGGATCGTGGCGGTGCCCGACGCGGCCTCCGGGCTCTGCAGGGCGGTGAGCGCGAAGGCGTAGGTGGCCACGGCCTGGTCCTCGACACCCTTGGCGAACATGAGCACGCCCTCCTGGTCCTTCAGGCCGGCGAGGGTGGGCTGGAGCGCGCTCGAGCAGCGCGGCGTTGGGCTTGTCGGTGGCAGCATCGCCGGCCAGGGCGCCGAAGGCGTCGGCGTGCTCTTGGTGGTGGCTCATGAACAACTGGGCGACCGGGAGCACGTCGGCCGACAGGAGCGGAGCGCCTGCCTTGTAGGCCTCCACCGCGGCGAGCTCGACCGACTGGGCGAACACGGCGATCGACTGGTCGTCGAGCTCCTGGGCGCCGGCCCTCGGCAGGAGGCTGGAGACGGGCACCAGCGCCGAGCCGAACGTGATGGCGGCTCCGCCGATGGCGGCCTTCTTCAGGAACGAGCGCCGGCCGGCCGCGAACTCGTCACCGAAGTGGAGCTCTCCGATCTCGTCGGCGAACGTCCGCATGCTGTCGCGGTGCATGTCGTCGACGTCGCTGGCCATGTGGCGTAGCTGCTTCGGGCTGATCTGCACGCAGTTACCTCCTGCTTGTCTTGGATGGACTGGGGGGACCGGCGGGATCGCGCCCGCGGGCATTCAGCGGACGACGAGGGTCCCCTTCATGAACGGATGGAAGCTGCAGATGAAGGGGTACTCGCCGGGCTGGTCGGGGGCCTCGATCGACGCCGACTCTCCGGGTTGGACCGTGTCGGTGTTGAACGACCCGTCCGTGCCGGAGGCCGCGGCGGTGGCGGTGGCGGTGTGGGCGGTCTCGTCGTCGTTCGTGAAGGTCACCCGCTGACCGGGTGAGACCGTGATCGTGGCCGGGTCATAGGAGAAGTCGGCGATGTGGACGACGACCGGCCCGTGGCCCGCCTCGGCGCCGGCCGCCGCAGTGGTGCTCGGTGCGCCGGTCTGTCCGCCGTTCGCCGCCGACGCGCTGCCGTTGCCGCAGGCCGCGAGGAGCAGCGCGCTGGCGGTGAGCAATGCGAGGAGCAGGCCTCGGATCGGCGTGGGCTCGGGGCGGGTCATCACGGGCTTCTACGGCGCGGACCCGGATGCGGATGACGATTGCCTGATCTTCTCCCAGGCGGTGCCCCGCCCGTGCTCAGAGATCGAGCTCGGAAAGCGCCGGGATCCAGTGGCCGGCGCGCGATCGCGCCTCGGCGAACCGGTCGCGGTCGAGCGTCCGCTGCGGTGTGACCACCGAGGCCATGCCGTGGTCGGCCGCGGCCGCGTTCGCGGCATCGAGATCGGGCCACGTGCCCGTGGCCACGCCGGCGAGCAGCGCGGCACCGCGGGCGGTGGCCTCCCGCTCCAACGACACCTCGACGTCGTGGCCGGTGGCGTCGGCCACCGCCTGGCAGAAGACCGAGTTGCGGCTCATGCCACCGTCGATGCGCAGCGCACCGATCGACGTGCCGGTCGCCGCCTCGACCGCATCGACGAGGTCGGCGCCGCGGTGGGCCACCCCCTCGAGCACGGCGCGGACGACATGGGCCCGGGTCGTGCCACGCGTGATGCCGACCAGCAGTCCCCGCGCGCCGTGGTCCCAGACCGGCGTACCGAGACCGGAGAGGCAGGGTACGAAGACCACCCCGTCGGTGTCGTCGACCCGGGCCGCCACCGTCGCGGACTCCTCCGCGGTGTCGATCACACCGAGGCCGTCGCGCAGCCACTCGACCGAGGTGCCGGCCGACAGCATGACGGCCTCGAGGCCGAAGACACGGCGGTCGGCGGTTCGCCAGGCGACGATCGGGAAGGTCCCGGCCGCGACGTCCGGCGGTTCGTCGCCGAGGCAGACGTCGAGCATGCCGCCGGTCCCGAAGGTGATCTTGGCCATGCCGGGCCGCGTGCAGCCCTGGCCGATGAGCGATGCCTGCTGGTCGCCCACGAGGGAGGCGATCGGCGGCGATCCGGGGAGGGCGGTGGCATCGCCGACCACGCCGAGCGTGTCGACCACGGCGGGCATGGCGGTCTGGGGGATGCCGAGCCGCTCGAGCAGGTCGGTGTCCCAGCGGTCGGTGGCGAGGTCGTAGAGCCCGGTGACGGCCGCGTTGGTGGCGTCGGTGACGTGGAGGCCGCCACCGGTGAGCTGCCACGTGAGCCAGGTGTCGATCGTGCCGACCCGCAGACGCTCGCGGGCCACATCGGTCTGCGCGATCAGCCATTCGGCCTTGGTGGCGGTGGCGTTCGGGGCCACCGGGACGCCCGCGGCGCGCAGTTCGAGGCACCGTCCGACGGTCCGCAGATCCTGCCAGCCGATGCCGGGCCCGACGGGATCGCCCGTGCGGGCATCCCACACCACCGTCGAGGCCCGCTGGTTGGCGATGCCGATGGCGTCGACCGTCCCGACCTCGGCGGCGACGCGGCGGGCGAGTTCGAGCGAGGACTCGGCGAGGGCGATGGGGTCGAACTCGACCAGTCCGGGGTGAGGTGACGACGGAAGCGCCTCGACGTGGAGCTCACGGTCGGTCGCGGCGTCGTCGTTCACCGCCACGGCGCGCAGCCCGGACGTGCCGACGTCGATGACGAGGATGGTCATCGACGTGGGTGACGGGCTCGGTGGTCGGCCAGGAGCCCCCCGCCGGTGCCGGCCGCGGTGGACAGCAGCGCGAAGAAGGGAATGGCCGCCCAGGCCACGGAGTCGCCGACCACCAGCAGCCGGATGGCCCCCACGGTCTGCACGAGCAGGTACGCGCTCAGCGCCGCCAGGGCGCCGTTGGTGAGCGGCGCGTCGGGTCGGCGGCTGGCCGCGGCGTAGCCACCGGCCACCATGGCGGCCACGATGACGACGAAGGCCACGATCAGCCAGGTGGAGTCGTCCTCGACGGTGCCGGTCTGGTCGAGGGTCTGGGCCAGGATGGCCACCGGCACGGCGACGGCCAGCGCCACGAGGGCGCCGACCAGCACCGATCGGGGGTGGATGAGGCTCACCGCCTCGCCCTCCCCTGCAGCAGCGGGGCGCACCTCACGGGTATCCCACCGGTCCGAACGGCGAGCGCAGCCCGAACTTGCCGGGGTTGAGGATGCCGTTGGGGTCGAGGGCGTCCTTCACGGCCTGGAGCACGCCGAAGCCCCCGCCGAGGGCATCGGCCACGAAGCGACCTCGGTTGAGCCCGACGCCGTGGTGGTGGCTGAGCGCGCCGCCGTTGTCGAGCACCGAGCGTTGCCCCACGTCCCAGAACTCCTGGTAGAGGTGGTCGCGCCCCGCGGGATCGGCGGGCTTGCCTGCGAAGGTGAAGTACAGGCAGGCGCCGTCGGAGTAGCTGTGGGACTGGTGGGCACTGGCCGCCATCGCCCCCGGGACGGCCCGCAGCGCGGCGACGGTGGATCGGTAGATGGCGTCGAGGCGCGACCACGGTGCCGCGATCTCCATGGTGTCGACCACGTAGCCCTTGCTGATCAACGCCTCCAGCGCGGCGACCTCGTTGCGATGCTCCAACCAGTGACCGACGAGTGATTCGTCGATCGGCTCGGCGCCCCGGTCCGGATCTCCACACACCTCCTCGACCACCGCCATGGCGGCGTCGACCACCAGCGGATCGCCCTGATCCATCACCAACAGGATGGCCCGGTCACCGGTCTGGTGGCTGCGGTCGGCCTCGATGGCGTCGTAGACGCGCAGGACGGCTGGGGTCGCACCCCGTTGCACGATGCGCCGGCACACGTCGTTGGCGGCGCCGAACGCGTCGGCCTCGGAACCGGCGAACGCGTACGCGGCCCACCGCTCGTGGCTCGGGGCCGGGTGCAGACGCAACCGGGCCCCGGTGATGATGCCGAGGGTCCCCTCGGAACCCACGAAGAGCTGGGTGAGATCAGGGCCCACGGCCGCTCGGGGCGCGCCTCCCGTGCTGATGCGGGAGCCGTCGGCGAGGACGACGTCGAGCCCGAGCACCATGTCCTCGATCTTGCCGTAGCGGTTGCTGAGCTGCCCCGCGCCACGGCACGCCAGCCACCCGCCGACGGTGGAAAGGGCCACCGACTGGGGCCAGTGGCCGAGGGTCAGTCCCTGGTCGCGGAGCTCGCGTTCGAGGTGGTCACCGAAGGTGCCGGGCCCCACGTCGAGCACGAGTGACTCTTCGTCGATGGCCACGATCCCGGCCAGGGCGGTGGTGTCGAGCACCACGCCACCGAAGGCGGGAACGGAGGCGCCGCAGACGCCGGACCGCCCGCCGGCCGCGGTGACCGGGACCCGGGCGGCATTGCAGAGCCGGACCACGGCGGCGACCTGGTCGGCGTCGGCCGGTCGGACGACCACGCCGGCGAGGCCGGGGACCTCGCCCTCGGTGGCCCAGATCATCCCGCCCGGCCACCAGTCCCGGCTGGCCTCGGCCCGTGACGCGGCATCGGTCGACACTGCCGCGCCGGTGCCGCGGATGCGGTCGATGACCGGGTCGGGTACGGGGACCAGGCCGGTGAACCGGGATGCGGCGGCACCAGCACCGCCCCGGATGGCGATCGGCGGGGTCGGGGCGCCGGGACCGGCCGGCGGGAGCTCGGAGGGTGCTGGCACGGGCCGCCACTGTACGGGGTGGTGCCGCGGGCGGCGGATCGCCCATCGGCGTCTATCGAGACATGCGGCGGAGTTGACGAGCCGGCCGGCCGGAGGACGGCGGGCGAGCAACTCCAGGAGCGGAGCCGGCGGACGGAGTCCGCCGGCGTAGCGGCTCAGCCCGCGGCGAAGGGGAGGATCGATTCGGGCAGCTCCGGCGTCGTGCGCTGGCGCAGCGCCTCGGCGCGGAAGGCCTCCACCTGTGTGCGCCGTGTGGCCTCGTCCCAGCCCAGCTCGGGGCCGATCAGATCGGCGATGTCGTGGGCGGCGTCGGCGGTGACGTCGCGCCCGAGGAGCAGGGCGCGGGTCCGGCGGGCCAGCACGTCGCTCAGGGTGCGGGCCATCTCGTAGCGGACGGCGTAGACGGCCTCGGCCCGCAGGTACGGCAGGCCGGCCACCAGTCGTTCGCCGAGTGAGGGGTCGCGCTCGATCATGACCTCGATGACCCGGGCTTCGCCGCCGAATCGTCCGTTGAGGTGTCCGGCCCGTCCGATGCCTCCGGGCTCGTAGCCGTCGGTGCCGAGCAACCGGAGGCGCGCCGTCCGCGATCTGCGGCGGGCCCGGGGGAGGTCGAGTTGGCGGGCCACGACGTCGACGGTGTCGGCCGCCATCTCCCGGTAGGTGGTGAGCTTGCCCCCGGTGACGGTGATCATCCCCGATGTCGAGGTGGTCACCGCATGGCGGCGTGAGAGGTCGGCCGTCCGGCCCGACGCGTCGGCCTTCACCAGCGGCCGCAGGCCGGCCCACGTACCGACCACGTGCTCGTGGGTGATCTCGGTGGTGGTGGAGTGGTTGATGGCCCGGAGCAGGTAGTCGACGTCCTCGCGCGTGCACTGGGGATCGTCGAGCGGACCGTCGTAGTCGGTGTCGGTGGTCCCGATGTAGGTGAATGCGGGGTCCTGGCCGTCGCTCGAGGGCCAGGGCACGACGAACACCGATCGCTTGTCCTTCGGCACCGGTGCCACCACCGCGATGTCGTTGCGGACGAGCGACCACGGCACCGTGAGATGGATCCCCTTGGCGGGCCGGATCGAGTCGGGGTCGCGGCCCTCGTCGAGGCGGCGCACGTCGTCGGCCCAGACTCCGGTGGCGTTGACCACGGCCTTGGCCCGGATCTCGACGCGACGACCGTCGGCCTCGACCACCGCGCCGGTGACCCGCCCGCTGGCCCGGGTGAGCTCGACCACGGGCGTGTGGTTCACGCACACCGCGCCGTGCTCCTCCGCGGCGGTGCGGGCCACGGTGACGGTGAGGCGGGCGTCGTCGGCCTGGGCGTCGTAGTAGAGGTAGCTGGCTGCGACCCGGCCGGGCGGGAGGGTCGGCATGTGGGCCAGGGTCTCCTCGGCCGAGATCCGTTGGTGGAGCTTGCCGATGCGGGCGCCGCCGGTGAGGTCGTACATCCACATCGCCGAACCCAGGGCCCGGGCCAGCTTGGGATGGATCACGCCGCCCTGGCCGAACATCGGGATGAGGAAGGGCATGATCCGGACGAGGTGGGGAGCGTTGCGGAGCAGGCGCTGGCGTTCCCGCAGCGCTTCGTACACCAATCGGACGTCGCCGTTCTGCAGGTAGCGCAGCCCGCCGTGGACCAGCTTCGAGCTCTTCGAGGAGGTGCCGGAGGCGAAGTCGTCCTTCTCGACCAGGACCGTGCGCAGGCCGCGGCTGGCGGCGTCCAGCGCCACGCCGCATCCCGTGATGCCGCCGCCGATCACCAACACGTCGTAGGTGCCGTCCTCGAGGAGGCCGAGGTTGCGGTCGCGGTCGAAGGCGCCGATGGTCACGGCCGCGAGGCTAGGGGCGATCAGGCTCGGTGCCCGCTTCGGCTGTCGATCCAGCGCTCGACCAGCTCGGCGAGGATGGACAGCGGCACGCCGCCGTGTTCGAGCACGGTGCGATGGAAGCCGGCGATGTCGAAGCGATCGCCCAGCCGATCTCGGGCCCGGTCGCGCAGGCGGAACAGCTCGTGCTGACCGATCTTGTACGACAGCGCCTGGCCGGGCATGCCGATGTAGCGGTCGACCTCGACCGCGGCCTCGCCGACGTCGATGGGGACGTGCGTGGTCATGAACTCGATGGCTCGGGCCCGGGTCCAGCCCAGGGCGTGCAGACCGGTGTCGATCACGAGGCGGGCCGAGCGCCACGCGTCGGCGGAGAGCATCCCCAGGCGCATCACGTCCGAGGAGTACACGCCCATCTCGTCGGCCAGCCGCTCGGCGTAGAGGCCCCAACCCTCGCTGTAGGCCATGTAGCCACCGCGGCGCTGGAACATGGGGACGTCGAGCTCCACCGCGCTGGACCGTTCGAGGTGGTGGCCGGGCACCGCCTCGTGGAAGGCGAAGACCTCGGCCTCGAAGCGGTTGCGCCGGGTGGGCTCGTGGGTGTTGGCGAAGTACACCCCCGGCTTCGACCCGTCGGCGGGTGGCGCCCCGTAGTAGGCGGGCGGCGAGCCCGGCGCCAGGCTGTCGGGCACCCGGTGGACCTCGACGTCCGCGCGGGGGAGCCGGTCGAACCAGCGTGGCGCCACGCGGAGGGCTCGTTCGATGGCGTCGCCGGCGAGCTCGACGATCTGTTCGGCGCTCTCGTACTTCAGCGCCGGATCGGACCGGAGGTGTTCGAACAACTCGGCCCGGTCCGAGATGCCGACGGCGCGCTGACCGATGGTCGCCCACTCGCGAGGCAGGCGATCAGTGAGCTCCTCCATCCCGAAGCGGTGGATCTCCTCCGGTGACAGTTCGGTGGTGGTCGCCCGGCGGACCAGCGAGGCGTAGAGCACGTCGCCGCCCGGGACGTGGCACAGACCGGCGTGATCGTCGTCGCGTCCGATGGCTTCGAGCGTGGTGAGCGTGTCGGCCACGCGTCGGTACGCCGGGCGAACGTGACGGTCGACGGCCACGGCCGCATCCGTCCGCCATGCCGCGGCGCCGTTCCAGTGCTCGGGGAGCTCGAGGCGGACGAAGGGGTCGTCGTCGAGCGGGCCCCGCAGGTAGGCCTCGACCATGTCGCGGGTGCGGCCCGCGATGGTGGCGGCCGGCGTCCAGTGCCGTGCCGCGCCCCGCCGCCAGTGCGAGGCCACCGCATCGAGCACCTCGGGGAGGGCCTCGAGCCGGGCCAGCTGCGCCCGGGCGCTGTCCGGATCGGGGGCGTTGCGCCGCGTCGCGCTGCGCAGCAGCGCGACCGGGAATCCCGTGAACCCGTCGGAGGAGAGCTGGATCTCGTCCGAGTCGATCTCCTCCATCGTGGTGCGGCAGGCATCGACGAGCAGGGCGCGGGTGATCGAGTCGGCGACGGTGAGCCCGGTGTCGATGGCCTCGGCCCTGGTGGCGATGTCGTGCAGGAACGCTCGCTGCTCGGCCAGGCCGTCGGTGCTGAGGTCGGGCACGCGGTCGTCGAAGCGGTGGTCACCGAACATGGTGGCGACGAACGGGGCCCGCGCCATTGCGCCATCCCAGTACTCGTCCGCCAGTCGTCGGAGTCCGTCGTCCACGGCCTCCGATTCTGGCCCCGCCGCGGCGCCGGACCGTGGACCGTGGTCGGTGGTCGTGGCTCGGGCCCTTCGGTCGCGCGGCCGCGGCGGTGATGCCCGGGACCGTCACACCCCCTGTGTACGTTCGGGACATGGGTGTGGAGACCAGATGGGTCGCAGTGGGCGGACCGGCGTTCGACGCGCTGGTCGATGTCGTCACCACCGCGAAGGACAGCGATCCGCTCCGGCCGGTCACCGTGGTCACGCCCACGCCCGCGGCTGCCGTCAGCCTCCGGCGAGGCCTGGCCCGGCGGGCGGGCGGTGTCGCGGTCGTGGGCTTCCAGTCCCTCGACGCCCTCGCCGAGCAGATCGCCGCGCCCCGGCTCGGCGGAATGGGGATCGCTCCGGGGACCGATCGGGAGCTCGTCGTCGCCGCCGTCCGGTCCGAGCTCGGCCGGGCGCCCGGGTGCTTCGCGGCCATCGCCCATCATCGCTCCACCTGGGAGGCGCTGGCCCGCGCCATCGACGAGGTGGCGGGACTCGATGCCGGCCGCCGGCGGCACGTGGCCGCGGCCGGCGGCCTGGCGGGAGACGTCGTCCGCCTCCACGACGCCGTCGCCGAGCGGGTGGCGGTGGGGGGCCGGTCGACCGTGCTGCGGGCCGCCACCGAGCAGGTGCGGGCCGACCCCGCCTCGCTCCACGCCCTCGGGCCGGTGGTGGTGCACCTGCCCGGTCGGCTCGACGTCCCGGCCACCGATCTGCTCCGCGAGATGGGGGAGCGGTCGACGCTGGTGGTCATCGGCGGCCTGGCGGGGGAGGAGTCGATCGATCGGGCCGTGGCCGAGACGGTCGAGCGCATCGGGGGAACCCCACCGACCGAGGCCCACCGGCTCGACGCCGCGGTGGCGACGGACATCGTCACCACCAACGATGTCGACGACGAGATCCGGGTTGCGGTGCGGGCCCTGCTCACCGAGGCCGAAGCCGGGCACGCGCTCCACGAGATGGCGCTCGTCCACCCGTCGGGCCCGCCCTATGCACGCGCCGTGGCCGAGGTGCTGCGCGCCGCGGACATCCCCTACTCAGGGCCCAGCGTCGAGACCCTCGGCCACACCGCGGCCGGCCGGGTCATCCTGGGACTGCTCGACATCGCGGCTCACGACTTCGCCCGGCAAGCGGTGGTCGACCTGTGGGCCTCGGGTGTGGTGGTGGGGCGCGACGGGCATCCGATGCGCGGCATGGTCCTCGACGAGCGCTCCCGCCGGCTCGGCGTGCTCGGCGGCCGCGCCGACTGGCGCGAACGGCTCGCCGGCCGCCGGCGCTGGATCGACGGCCATCCGTCGGAGTCCACGGGCGACGCCGAGGCCGACACCCGCCGAGCCGGGCGCCGATCGGCGGAGATCGCCGAGCTCGACGAGCTCGAGGCCTCCCTGGACACGATCGAAGCCCTGCTCGACGCCGTACCGGTCGCGTGGGACGGTTGCGCCGATTGGGCCAGCACCGTGCTCGACACGCTGTGTGGCCCCCTCGCTCGCCGAGGCGACTGGCCGGCGCACGAGGCTGAGGCCGACACCGCCATCCGCACCGTGCTGGGTCGGCTCAGCGCCCTGGCCGGCGTCGAGCCCGATCCGGTGCCCGCCGTCGTCTCCGACACCATCCGGGCGTCGCTCGACACACCGGCGCCGCGGCGCAGCACCACCGGGACCGGCCTCATGGTCACGACCCTCGATCATCCGCCGGTCGTCCCCCTCGCCGCCGTGGTCGTGGTCGGTCTCGCCGAAGGTCACGTGCCGCGGGCGGGCCACGACGACGTGTTGCTGTCCGACGAGGTCCGGGCCACCGCTCGCCTCCCGGTCGCCGCCGACGTCGCCGGCGACCAACGCCGGGCCCTGCAATCGGCCCTGGCGTCGGCCTCGGGTCTGCGGCTGTTGACCTTCGCCCGAGGGGACCAGCGTTCGGGACGGACACAGGTGCCCAGCCGCTGGCTGATCGACGCCGTCGAGGCGACGACCGGGCATCGTCCCCGCACCGAGCAACTCATCCGCGGGGCCCACGTCGACGGGGTCCGTGTCGTGGCCAGCCATGGCGCCGCCATCGCCGACGACCACGGCACCGCGCTCCACGGCGACGAGCGTCGACTGGCCGCCCTCGCCTCCGTCGGCGACTTCGACGCCCATCCCGCGGCGCTCGATCCGGTGGTCGCCGCCGGGGCCGCGTTGACCCGCGGCCGGGCCGCCGATGCCTTCACCCGCTTCGACGGCAACCTCGGAGGCGCCGGCGTCGACGTGCTGGCCGACGACGAGCACCACCTGTCACCGACGTCGATCGAGACCTATGCCACCTGCCCGCGGCGGTGGTTCCTCGGCCATGCCCTCGGCGTCCGCGCGGTCGATCGTCCCGAGGAGGTCGACCGGCTCCAGCCCCGCGACAAGGGATCGCTGGCCCATCTCGTCCTCGAGCGGTTCATTGCCGGCGCCATCGAATCCGGGACGGTCCCGGAACCCGACGAGCCCTGGGGCACGGCCGGCGACGAACGTCTCCGGGCCGTGGCCGGCGAGGTGTTCGCCGACTTCGAGCGGAGCGGGCTCACCGGGCATCCCCGCTGGTGGGCCTACGACCGCGACGAGATCGTCCACGTGCTCCTCCAGACGCTGCGTCACGACGACCAGATCCGGGCCGCCACCCGGGCCACCCCGTCCGCCGTCGAGCTCACCTTCGGCCGCGACGGCCGCCCGCCACTGCGGATCACGCTCGACGACGGTCGGGTCGTGCCCCTGGCCGGGCAGGCCGATCGGGTCGATGCCGTGCCCGGCGGCGTGCGGGTCTACGACTACAAGTACGCCAGCTCCGGGCCCTACAAGGGGCTCGACACCCCGATCGAGGCCGGAGGCGACCCGGTCGACGGTGGCCGGCGCCTCCAGCTGCTGGCCTACGCCGAGGCCGCGGCGGCCCAGCGCGGCGTCGACCGTTCGAGCGCCTGGTACTGGTTCCTGAAACCCGGTCACACCGGGTCCCAGATCGGCTACGAGATCGGGCCCGAGCACCGACGCCTGCTTCGCGAGACGTTGCGCGTGCTCGTCGACGGCGTCCGCAACGGGTACTACCCCGCCCACTCGGGACCACACGAATGGTTCGTCGGCACCAATGCCAACTGCGGCTTCTGTGACTTCAACCGCATCTGCCCGGCCGATCGCGAGGACGAGTGGGAGCGGGTACGGGCCGACCCCGCCCTCGCCGAGGTCGTCCGTCTCGCCGAGGAGGGTGCGCCGGCCTTCCTCGTCACCGGGGCCAGTTCATGAGCCGCCGGCCCGCCGATGACGACGCCCGCCGGCGCATCGTCTCCGACCTCGGACACACATTGTTCGTCGAGGCAGGCGCGGGGTCGGGGAAGACCTCGTCGCTCGTCGGCCGCTTCGTCGCGCTCGTCCTGTCGGGCGTCGAGGTCGCAGGCATCGCCGCCATCACCTTCACGGAGGCGGCCGCATCCGAGTTGCGGGCCCGGATCCGTGAGGCGCTCGAAGACGTCGTGGCCGGCCGTGAGGTGCGGGGCGTGGCCCTCGACGCGTCGAGCCCGGAGCGGGCCCGAGCCGCGCTGGACGAGCTCGACCGGGCCACCATCGCCACCCTCCACGCCTTCGCCCAGCGCCTCCTGCTGGGCGCGCCGGTCGAAGCCGGCTTGCCGCCCCAGGTCGAGGTCCACGACGAGATCTCCTCCGCCCTGCGCACCGAGGACCGGTGGGGCCGCTTCGTCGATCGCCTGCTCGACGACGACCAGCTCGAGGTGGCGCTGCAGGCCGGTCTGGCTGTCGAGATCACCATCGATCAGCTCGCCGCGATGGCGGCGACGTTCAACCAGAACTGGGATCTGCTGGAGGACCTCGTCCTCGACGACGAACGCGCCCTCGTCGTCGACGAGGCAGCCGTGACCATCTCCTTCGCCCCGTTGTTCGCGGCCGCGGCCCACATCCGCGAGCTCGCCCGCTCCTGCACCGACTCCGACGACCGGCTCCTGCGCTGGATCGAGGACGAGATGCCGAACGTGCTCGGACCCCTCGAGGCCGCCGACGACCCGTACACGTTGCTGCAGGCGGCCCGGACGAAGCCGAAGATGACCAGCCACGGCCGGGCGGCCAACTGGCCCGACGGCGGCAAGGCTGCGGCCAAGGCGTGCTGGGACGAGGCCACCGACGAGATCGAGGCGGCGCGCGCCGCGGTGGTCGACCTCGTGCTGCGCCGGCTGGCCGTCGAGGTCGCCGACCACACCCTCGCCGAGGCCCGGGCCCGCCGTCGGGAAGGCCGTCTCGAGTTCCACGACCTTCTCGTGCTCGCCCGCCACCTGCTCCGCGACGACCCCGGCGTACGGCGGCGGCTGCACGAGCGGTTCCGTCATCTGCTCATCGACGAGTTCCAGGACACCGACCCGATCCAGGTCGAGCTCGCCGTCCGGATCGCCGCCGACCCCGACCACGACACCACGTTGGCGTGGGACGAGGTCGACGTCCCGGCCGGCCGGCTGTTCTTCGTCGGCGACCCCAAGCAGTCCATCTACCGCTTCCGCCGCGCCGACATCGATCTGTTCGTCCGCACCGCCGATCGCCACCTCGACGGCGGCACCCTCCTCGACACCAACTTCCGCACCGTGGCCCCCATCGTGGAGTTCGTCAACCAGCTGTTCGGTCGCCTGATCTCCAAGCAGCGGGCCGGTCCGCCCGGCGAAGACGGAGACGGCGAGGTCGCCCAACCCGACTACGCCGACCTGCGGCCGTGGCGACCGGCCATCGACGGCGATCCCGGCCCGGCGGTGGTGCTGATCGGGAGCCCAGAGCCGGAATCGACCGCCGACAGCCTCCGCCGCGCCGAAGCCGGCGACATCGCGGCCACGCTGGCTCGCGCCGCCGCCGAGGGCTGGTTGGTCGAACCCGAGGGCGAGTTGGCGCGCTCGTGCCGCTGGGGAGACATGGCCGTCCTGTTGCCGAGTCGCACCTCGCTGCCGCACCTGCGCCGGGCCCTCGGTGAGGCCGGCGTGCCCTACCGGCTCGAGACCGGCAGCCTCGTCTACGCCACCACCGAGGTGCGAGACCTGCTCGCCATCCTGCATGCCATCGACGATCCCGGCGACGAGGTCGCCCTCATCGGCGCCCTCCGGTCACCGGCCTACGGCTGCGGCGACGACGATCTGCTGGCGTGGCGCCGGGCCGGCCGGCCCTGGAACTACCTCGGGCGCGAGCACCACGACGCCGCAGCTCCCGCTCCCGACGAGCTCGAACCGGTGGCGTCGGCCCGGCGGGACCTCCTGGCCCGGCACCGCGACCGCCCCTTCCGCACGGTGCCGGAGCTGGTCGAGGCCGTCGTCCGCGACCGTCGGCTGATGGAGATCGGCCTGGCCGGCAACCGGCACCGGGATGCCTGGCGCCTGTACCGGGTCGTGATCGAGCACGCCCGCCAGTTCGCCGACGCCGATCCCGGGGGGCTCCGCGAGTTCCTGCGCTGGGCCGAGTTGCAGTCCGACGACACGCTGCGAGCCACCGTGCCCGTGCTGCCCGAGGCCGACGTCGACGCGGTCCGCATCCTCACCATCCACGGCGCCAAGGGCCTCGAGTTCGGGATCACGGCCATCTCGGGTCTGTCGGGGCAGTTCCCGAGCGCCGCCCGCGGTCCGGTGGTCCACTTCCGGCCCCAGGGCGGCTACGACGTGCGGATGAAGAAGGGGATCGAGACGGTGCAGTTCGACAGCCGGCGCACCGTCGAGGACGTGATGGACGAACACGAGGGAGTCCGTCTCCTCTACGTGGCGCTCACCCGCGCCCGCGACCACCTGATCGTGAGCATGCACCACAAACCCGGCTCGAGGATCCGCAGCCACGCCCAACGGATCGCCTCGGTCGTCGACGCCGGCCTCCTGCTCGATCCCCACCACGTCGAGCGATCGCCCGGGAAGCCTTCCCACCGGGGCGAACACGGCGACGACACCCCCCGGCCGATCGCCACCGTCGCCGCCGTCGGTGGGGCGGTCGGGGCCGGGGCGCGCCAGCAGTGGGTGGAGGCCACCGAGGCGTGGCAGTCGTCTCGGCACCAGCTCCTCAGCCGTGCCGCCGGTGGGGGAGCGGTGTCGGCCACCGCGGTGCGGCGCCTGCTGGACGCCACCCCGGAAGGGCCCAACTCCGGCACCGACGACGGTCCCTCCGAGCCGACCACCGAGCCGTGGCGACGGGGCCGGGCCGGAACCGCCATCGGGCGGGCGGTGCACGCCGTGTTGCAGCACACCGACCTCACCGACCCGGATGGCGCGGGCGTCGAGGTGCTGGCTCGATGGCAGGCCGGCGTCGAGGGCATCCCCGGTGCCGCAGGCGAGATCGAGGCCAAGGCCCGAGCCGCCCTGCGCAGCGGCGTCGTGCGGCGTGCCGTCGGGTCAGCGCGGTGGTGGCGAGAGGTGCATGTCGGGGTGCCACTGGCCGCGCTGGTCGGCCACGATGTGTCGGGCGGGGTGGACGTGTTCGAAGGTTTCGTCGACCTCCTCTTCGAGGAGGACGGCCGCCTCGTGGTGGTCGATTACAAGACCGACGGCGTGCCCGACCAGTCGGCGCTGGACGCGGCGCTGGAGCGGTACGCGCCGCAGGGGGCGGCGTACGCCGTGGCGCTCGAAGCGGCGGTCGGCCTCCCCGTGGCCGAGGTCCACTTCCTGTTCCTGCGGGGCGACGATGCCGTCCTCGGCACCGTCACCGACCTCCCGGCCCGGATCTTTGCGGTGCGCAGCGTCCTTGATGTCCTGGCGTCCGCTCCTGGAGCCGTGGACGCGGCGGCGCGATCCTGACGGGATGTCCGGACGCCCCGAATCGATCAACGCCGTCACCCTCGGTGTCACCGACATGGCGGCCTCGTGCCGGTTCTACGACGCCCTCGGTTTCGAGGTCGCCTACGGCGGGCCGACGGCCTCGTTCACCAGCTTCCGCGTCGGCCCCACGTTCCTCAACCTGCAACTGGTCGACGCGGTGGAGACCGGGTGGGGCCGCTTCATCGTCCACGTCGACGACGTCGACGCCATCTACGAGCGGGCCACGGCCGCCGGCTTGACCCCGACGATGGCGCCGTCCGACGCGCCGTGGGGCGAGCGCTACTTCCACATCAGCGACCCCGACGGTCACGAGGTGAGCTTGGCTCGCCCGACGTGACGGCTCGTTGCCCGCGGCGGATCAGTCCTCGCGCTGCTCCCACCACTGGCACCACCAGTCCTGGCCCACCAGGATGCGGAGGGTCTGGTGCCAGCAGTACGAGATCTCCTCGTCGGGATCGAGGTAGTACAGGCAGTTGTCGCAGCGCTCGTCCTTGTACGGGTGCCCCTTCAGCGTCGCCCGCTCCATGACGTCTTTGACCTCGAGCCAGATCTTCGAGTCGATCTCCTTGGGCTCGGGCTTGGGAATCTCGTAGTCAGACATGCGCACTGCGTACCCCATGGAACGGGGGCACATGCAACACACGGTGTGAATATTCCTCGCCGGCCTGCCCGGTGGGCCGGCGATCGGGTACCGGGTCGGGGCCGAGGCGCTAGACCGTGGCCATGGCTGCATCCCGGATCCGACAGGTCGTCATCGCAGTGGGGGACATCGCCGCCGCGGCGGATGAGACCGTGGCCGCCGGCTTGCCGTTCGTGTACCAGGATCCCGGGGTCGGCGCCTTCGGCGCGGTCAACTCCCTTCACGCCGCGGGCGACAGCTTCGTCGAGCTCCTGGCCGAACAAGATGAGGGTTCGCCCGTCGGCCGGCATCTCGATCGCCTCGGAGGCGACGGCGGCTACATGGTGATCGCCCAGGTCGACGATCTCGATGCTCATCTGGCCCTGGTGGCGGATCTCGGGATCCGGGTGGTGTGGAGCGGAGGCATCGACGGCATCCGCGGTGCCCACCTCCATCCCGTCGACGTCGGGGGCGCCATCCTCAGCCTCGACCAGGCCGACCCACCCGAGCCGTGGCCCTGGTGCGGCCCGGCCTGGACGGGATCGGTCCCCGCGGCCTCGGGTCACCCCATCTCCTCGATCACGGTGACCGCATCCGATCCGGGCGCCACGGCGGCGCGATGGGGAGCGGTCCTCGGCACCGAGTCGGCCGGCACCGCCGTCCACCTCCCCGGGACCGAGATCGCCTTCGTCCCCTCCGACGATCGTCCCGACCGCCTGGTCGAGATCGGCATCGAAGGCATCGGCGATCGGATGCTGGGCGGCGTTCGCCTCCACGGCTGAGCTCCAACCCCCGGTTCTGGTCGCAACCGCCGGTCCTGGTCGCAGCCCCGGGATTCGTTCTGGTCGGTCATCGCGCCATTGAGGGGTGCCGATGGCCGACCAGAACGATGCGGGGGGGGCGGGGGGTGGACGTCGGGGGCGTCAGGACAGGTGGATGGTCGCGCCGGCGGGGACGGTGGCCTGCCACCGCTCGCCCGTTCGACGCAGCTCGACCGCCGAGCCGTCGATGGTGCCGGTGATCCGGCGTCCGGCCCAGCCGTGGACGACCACGTCCTCGCCACCGCCGGCGACCGCCACCTCGACACCGTCGCCGGACGTGGCGACGGAGGTGATGTGGGACCGGCCGACGGGAGCGTGCTTCGAGATGTCGCCGAACACGGCGAGATCACCGGCGAGCACGGGAGCGAGCAGGTGGTGGGTCCACGCGGCCGGGTCGAGCTCGACCGGCCAGCCGCGGGCGGGCCGGGTGACCGCTCCCGTGCGCAGGTCGAGGGCGATCACCGGGTCGGTGGGCCACGCCGGCCCGAGATCGACCGACCCGCGGATCGGCTCGTCGCCCCGGTAGGTGTTGGCGCAGAAGACCTGGAGCCATCGCCCGGCCTCGTGGTCGGTGTGGCACTCGGCGACGAGCGGCACCGGGCGGGCCACCGCGTGCTGGCGGAAGCAGGCATCGACGGCCGCGATCGGGACGTCCGGCCGGATGATGGTGCCGTCGGCCCGGCAGGTGCGGGCCACGATCAGCGGGTCCGTGGTGCCGATGGCGTCGCCGAGGCCGACCGGTCCGGTCGACAGCGCCGACAGCAGGGCTTCGACCTCGGCGTGCTCGCCGCCGGAGGCGAACACGTCCTTGAACGGGGTCAGCCGCAGGGCGCGGGCGAGGGCGTTGGTGTAGCAGAACCAGGCCCACAGGAACCCGGGCCCCACCAGGTAGCCGTGGTCGCCCGACGTGCGGATCGACGTGACCCGACCCAGCGTCGCGGCCTGGAAGAAGTCGGCTGGGGTGGCCATGCACCATTGCAGCGTGAGGCCCCGGTCGGCCGCGGCCCGATCGATGCCCTCCTGCCAGGCGCGCGCTCGTCCCGGCGCGGCGCGCAGGCCGCGAACCCCGAGGAAGCACTCCACCAGCCAGTCGTGCTCGAAGGTCTCGACGCCCCACCCGACCGCCCGATCGAGGAGGTGCTCGTAGTAGTCATCGCCCGTGGGGTGGGCGTGGTCGCCGTCGATCCAGCAGTCGAACCGGTCCACCAGCGGCGACCGGCTGGAAAGGTGTCGGCAGTGGGTCACCAGGGGGCGCCCGGCGACGCCGTCCCGCAGCGGGCCGATGCCGTCGGGGAGGATGTCGGCGCGCGGTGCCCAGTCCACCAGGCCTGACGGGGGGACGATCCACTCGTCGGTGTCGAAGGGCCGGGTCGTCTCGTGCGGGTAGAACCACGAGTCGAGCTGCACGGCGCCCACCCGCACCCCCGCAGCCTCGACCGCCGCCACCGCATCGGTCACCGTCTCGGTCACGGTGCGAGGTGGCTCGGTCCGATACCAGTAGGCCGCGCCGTTGTCGGTCCAGTACGACACCTGGCGTCCGAGGGTGTCGGCATCGACGGCGCGCCGGGGGACGGGATCGAGCAGGTCGGCCCAGCGTTCGAGGAGCAGGCGAGGCGAGTCCCCGGCCAGCACGGCCAGCGAGGTCGAGAAACCGGCCGGCACCGACTCGAGGTCACCGTGCCAGCCCCAGGCGATGCCGGCATCGGGCTCGTCCGGGGTGGGCACGGTCACCACCTGTTCGTGGAACCGGTCGATCGGCGCCAGGAGCAGGGTGGCGCCCGAGGGCGCACACAGCCACAGGGGCAGGACGACGTTGGGACGGAAGGGGAGCAGGAACCATCGGTCCAGCGCCTCGCCGGCTTGGGTGGGGAGGCCGAACTCGGTGTACTGGTGCCCGAACGCCCGCATACCCGCGGGCCACGATCCGGCCTGGCGGCGGCCGGGATCGAAGCGGAGGCCGACACCGACGTCGGCGAACCCACCGGGACCGGCCGCCGACATCGCCGCGGTCGTCTCGAGGCGGAGCACGGCCGCCCCGTCGTCGATCTCGGTCCGGACCAGCCGGACCGACCCGCTCGCGGCCAGCACATCGGGCGTGTCGAGGGCGCCATCGCCCGGGATCGTGCTGCCGCCAGTGCGGACGACGAGCCGGCCAGGCCCCAGCCAATCGGGCCATTCCACGGTGCCGACACGGAGGTCTCCGTGCTCGTCGCTGCGCAGGCGGAGGCCGTCGTCGGAGATCGATCGCATCGGCGGCCATCCTTGCCCACCGCCGGTCCGAGCGGGGGATAGCGTTGCTCGATCGGTAGCTCGCAGCCCATCGTCCCCCCACGCCGCCGTCGCATGGTGCGGCGCGTCCTGCTCCGCACGGTGGCGGGCGCCGTGCCGGCGCTGGTCGGCAACCGGCTCCTGGGCCGCCGCTCGCCGGCCGCTGCCATCGCCCTCGGGTCGGTCCTGGGCGTCGGCCATGGTCGAGGTGCCGGTGGCGGGTGGCGTGCTGGTGGCGCTCACCGGTGCGGGTGCCGTCGTCGATCCGCGCCTGCGAGCGCGCCACCTCGCGGGTGTCGTCGGCGGTGCTGCCGCCACCGTGGTCACCCTGGGCGTGTTCCCGCGGGTGCAGGACCAACCCGCTCGCACCATCGCGGTGGCCGAACGACGCCAGGTCGAGCCGCTGGCCGACGGCACCGGTCTCGTCGTGGTGGTGAATCCGGGTTCCGGCTCGGGTTCGGCGCCCGACCTCGTCGACCGACTCACCGCCGCGCTGCCCGGCGCCGAGACCCGGGTGTGCGGAGAGGCCGAGGACCTCGACAAGGTCCTGGCCGACGCGTCGTCGACCTGCCGCGCGCTCGGCGTGGTCGGCGGCGACGGATCGGTCAACAGCGCGGCCCGCGCCGCGCTCGACGCCGGCGTGCCGCTGGTGGTCTTTCCCGGTGGGACGCTCAACCACTTCGCCCGCGACCTGGGTCTCGACTCGATCGACGATGCCATCGAAGCCGTCCGCCACGGGCAGGTCGTGGCCATCGACGTCGCCACCATCGGGGACCGGGTGTTCGTGAACAACGGAAGCGTCGGCTCCTACTCGGCGCTGGTCGACGAGCGGGAGCGACTCGAATCGCGGCTCGGCAAGTGGCCGGCGATGATCCTCGCCCTCGGTCGTGTCCTGCGGCGCAGCGAACGCTTCGACGTCGTCCTCGACGGCGAGGCCCGGACGGTATGGATGGTGTTCTTCGGCAACTGCGAGTACGAACCCGCCGGTTTCGCGCCCGCCGAACGCCCGGACCTGGTGGACGGCCTGCTCGACGTCCGCCTCATCGACGCCGGTCCGCCCCTGTCCCGGGTGCGATTGGTCGCCGCCCTCCTGTTCGGCGCCCTCGCCCGGAGCCGGGTCTACGAGCGGCGGGCGGTGCCGTCGATCAGCGTGCGGTGCGGCGACGGCGAGGGCTCGACCCGATTGGCGGCCGATGGCGAGACGTTCGACGGGCCGGCCGCGTTCCTCGTCCGCAAGCGTCCTGCGGCCCTGCTCGTGCACCTGGTGGATCCGGCGGACGGTCCACCGGGCTGAGAGGCTCGGCGGTACTCCCGTTGTCGACAACGGTTGTCAACAAGCAATGTTGGCTCTAGCATCGATCTCGGTGCGTTCCCCCCACGATCTCGTTGCCGCCTTCCGGGCGTCGGGCCGAAAGGTCACCCCCCAGCGCGAGCGGATCTTCGGGATCCTCCACGACAACCCCAGTCACCCCACCGCCGAGTCCGTCCACGCCGCCGTGGTGGTCGACATGCCGTCGGTCAGCCTCCGCACCGTCTATTCCACGTTGCACGACCTGGCCGAGATGGGCGAGCTCCAGCAACTCGAGCTGGGGACGGGGTCGGCCCGCTTCGACCCCAACATCGACGACCACCACCACCTGGTCTGCGACAGCTGCGGCGCGGTGCAGGACCTCGACGCCGAGTTCCCGGGCGTCTCGCTCGGTCCCGACAACCCGTTCGGGTTCGTCGTCGACGCCACCCAGATCGTGTTTCGCGGGCGGTGCCACCAGTGTGCGGACTCGGCGCCGGCAGCACCCCAGCAATCTCATCCCCAACCAAGACAACAAGGAGCAACACCCCATGGCTGAGCTCAAGGGCTCCAAGACCGAACAGAACCTCAAGGAGGCGTTCGCCGGCGAGAGCCAGGCCAACCGTCGCTACCTGTACTTCGCCCAGAAGGCCGACGTCGAGGGCTACCCCGACGTCGCCGCCCTGTTCCGCTCCGTCGCCGAGGGCGAGACCGGCCACGCGTTCGGCCACTTCGACTTCCTGGCCGAGACCGGCGATCCCGCCACCGGCGAACCGGTCGGCGGCACGGCCGCCAACCTCAAGTCGGCCATCGCCGGCGAGACCTACGAGTACACCGAGATGTACCCGGGTTTCTCCAAGACCGCCCGCGAGGAGGGCTTCGAAGAGGTCGCCGAGTGGCTCGAGACCCTCGCCCGCGCCGAGAAGAGCCACGCCGGCCGGTTCCAGCAGGGCCTCGAAGAGGTCACCGCCTGAACCGGGCGTCGTCGCCGGGACCTCCGGCACGGCGTCGTGATCCGCCGAGGGGGCCGGCCCGCGCCGGTCCCCTCGCGCGTCCCCCGACAAAGGAAGGTCCTTCCATGAGCCGCAAGCTGACCCTCTCCGACATCGCCGACCTCCGCCAGTACGAGCGCGAGCGCGAGGAGTTCCGGGCCCAGGTCATCGCGCTGAAGAAGCGCCGACGCGTCGGCGTCGGGCCGTTCGTGACCCTGCTGTTCGAGAACCGCGACACCATCCGGTTCCAGATCCAGGAGATGGCCCGGGTCGAACGCCTGATCACCGATGAGGCCATCGAGACCGAGCTGCGGACCTACAACCCGCTCATCCCGGAGCCCGGTGAGCTCAGCGCCACCCTGTTCATCGAGCTCACCTCCGATCTCGCGCTGCGCGACTGGCTTCCCCGTCTGGTCGGCATCGAGCGATCGGTCGTGCTCCGCGCCGGCGACGCCGACGCCGCCGTGGAGATCCGAGCCGAGCCGGAGGCGGCCCATGCGTCGCAGCTCACGCGAGACGAGATCACCGCGTCGGTGCACTACATCCACTTCGAGCTCACGCCGGCCCAGGTGGACGCGCTGGCGGCGGGACCAGCGGAGCTGGCCATCGATCACCCGGAGTACTCCCACGCCACCACGCTGGGTGAGGGCACGATCGCCGAACTGCTCGCCGACCTTCGCCCGTGACCGGTTGCGCCGGTGTCGCCGGAGTGTCCGCACGGAACGTGAGATCAATATCTCTTGCCAAGGTTCCGGTTTTTCTGTACTCTCGGGAGCATGGCGACTACGAAGAGTGAGATCGAGCGGCAGCGGCTGGTGCACGAGCTGGTCGCGGGCACCGCGGCGGAGACGCTGGCCGGCCGCCTGCTCCGCACCCGAGAGGTCGCGCTGCTGTTCGAGGTCTCGGAGCGGGCCGTCACCGATTGGGCGACCAAGGGCCGGATTCCGAGCATCCGCACGCCAGGTGGCCATCGCCGCTATCCGGCTGACTCCGTCGCCCACCTGCTGGCCGCCGAAGGCCACGCCGTTCGTCAGCCCTGAGGGGCTTCCTCACTTCTGGAGTTGCTCGCCTGGGGCTCGCAACTCCCCGGCGCCGTTCGTCAGCCCTGACGGGGCCGTTCGTCGGCCCTGAGGGGCCTCCTCGAGGGGCGAGAAGCACGCTTGCATCGGGGATTTTCGGGTGCAAGTCTCGGTCGGTCCTGACCGGTGCCGCCACCGGTCGCCGATGCGCACCCACCCCTGGACGGAAGCCCTCCCGATGAACCTCCCCTGGAGCACCCGCGCCGCGTGCCGCGGCCTCGATCCCACCATCTTCTTCCCGGCCACCGACGAGGACGAAGCGGTGGCGAAGCTGGTGTGTCGCGAATGCGACGTGCGGGAGCTGTGTCTCGAGCACGCGTTGGGCCATCGTGAGCGCGAGGGGGTCTGGGGAGGCTGCACCGAGCGTGAGCGTCGCCGCATCATCCGGCGCCGCCGTCGGACCGCGTCCTAGATCGTGCCCGCCATCGACGACTTCGGCGGCTGGCCCGGAGTCCTGGGCCGCCTCGTCGGCGGCGGCGACCTGACTCGCGACGAGGCGGGAGCGGCCCTGGCCACCATCCTCGCCGGCGACGCCACGGCCGCCCAGACGGCCGGTCTCATCATCGCCCTGCGGCTCAAGGGTGAGACGGTCGACGAGCTGGCCGGCATGGTGGGCGCCATGCTCGACGCCGCCGCGCCGTTGCACCTGCCATCCGACACCGTCGACATCGTGGGTACCGGAGGCTCTCCCCGGCGCCGTGAGCGGGCGCTGAACGTGTCGACGATGGCCTGCATCGTGGCGGCGGCCGCCGGGGCGACGATGTGCAAGCACGGCAACGTCAAGGCGTCGTCGACCTCGGGTTCGTTCGACCTGCTGGGCGCGCTCGGCATCCGCTACGACCTCGACGGCGACAAGATCAGCGAGGTCGTGCACGAGGTCGGCATCGGCTTCTGCTTCGCTCGGGCCTTCCATCCCGCCATGCGTCATGCCGGCCCCGTCCGGGCCGAGCTCGGGGTGCCCACCGTGTTCAACATCCTCGGGCCCCTGTCGCATCCTGGCCGGGTCACGCGCCAGGTCATCGGCGTGGGCGATCCCCGGTCGCTCGACCTCGTCGCCGGTGTCCTCGCCGCTCGTGGCGCCGTCCACGCCCTCGTCGTCCACGGTGCCGACCAGCTCGACGAGCTGTCGCTCACCGGGCCGACCCACGTCCGGGAGGTCCGCGACGGCGCCGTCGTGGCCAGCTACGACGTGGCACCGGGCGACTTCGAGCTCGACGTGGTGGCCGCCGGCGACATGCCGGGCGGGACACCGGAGGAGAACGCGACCATCGCGCGCGAGCTGTTCGCCGGCGCCGAGGGCCCGGCTCGTGACATCGTCAGCCTCAACGCCGGCGCCGCCCTGTACGTGAGCGGTCGGGTCGACTCGTTGGCCTCCGGCCTCGAACTGGCCCGGATCGCCATCGACGACGGCGCCGCGGCCACCACGCTGCACCGGCTGGTCGTGGCCACCAACGACTGAACGGGTTCGCGCCGTCCTCCCGCTCCGCTCTCCCGCTCCACCATCCGGCGCCGCCCGCCTGGCCCGGGCATCGTTGCCGGCGCTGATAACGAGCCTTATCCTCGGGTGGTGACCGAAGTCGCACCCATCCACGACGACCCGACCCGGGATCGCCTCATCGAGGCGGCCGCGGCGGTGTTCGCCGAGAAGGGCTACGACGGCGCCGGTGTCCAGGAGATCGCCCGTCGGGCCGGCTTCACCACCGGCGCCATCTACGGCCGGTTCCGGGGCAAGGCCGAATTGCTGCTCGCTGCCATCGAGGCTCGCAGCCACGACGAGCTCGAGCAGCTCTTCGCCGAGCACCGCTTCGAGGGCCGGGTGGCCGACGTGCTGACCACGGTCGGCTCCCACCTGGTCACCGACCCGTTCGACGACGGCCAGGCCCTGCTCCTGGAGGCCTTCGTGGCCGCCCGCCGCGACCCCGAGGTCGCCGCGCTCATGCGGGGCCGGCTCGAGCAGCGGGCGCAGACCTTCGCCGCCCTCGTCGAGGACGCCAAGGCGGCCGGCCAGATCGACGCCGACCTCGACACCGACGCCATCGTGCGGTTCTGCCACGCCGTGGGCTTCGGCTTCCTCGTCTTCGGGGCCATCGACCTCGAGCACCCGCCGGCCGGGCCGTGGGAGCAGCTCATCAACCGGCTCGTGGCCGCGCTGGCCGAGGGCGACCTCTGACGCCGGCCCGCACGTCGGGCAAGCGGGGCAAGGGCGACGCCAGCTCGCCGTCGACGTGTTCGATGACGACTCGATGGGCGTTCTTGTCGAGCCACGCGCTGACCACGCTGAGCTCGTCGGCGTCGGCCGGATCGACGGGACGGGGTTCGGCGCCTGCCGGGCCGGGGGACCCGAACAACGTGGGGGCGTCGACGGATTCGGTGGCGACGAGGCGACCGCCGTCGAACACGGCCCGTTGGGTGCCGTATCGCAGCACCAGCCAGCCCGCCCGACGGAGCCGGGTGAAGCGGCGGACCCGGCGGTGGGCGTCGACGAACGCGGCGGCGCGGTCGCGCATGTCGGCCGCCTCCTCGTATCGTCCGTCGTCGGCGAGGGTGCGCATCCGCCCGAGCAACGGGTCGACCACCAGCTCGGGGTCCACGGTCAGGGCACGGCGCACCGCCTCGGCGATGGGCTCGTAGCCCGCCCGGTCGATGGTGCCGGCGCACGGGCAGACGGAGACACCGAGCTGGGCCGGCGCGCACGGGGCCGAGCGGCAGGCGCGCGCCGGATCTGCGGTGCAGCGCCGGATGGGGAGCGCGGTCTCGACCGCGTCGCCGACCTGGCGGGCCGCCTTGGCCGACGGGAGCGGACCCAGGTAGGTGGCGGCGTCGGGCCGGACGGCGCGGACCACCGAGAGCCGGGGGAACGCCTCGTCGGTGAGCTTGAGATACGCCGACTTCCGCCACGTCGTGCCCTGGCGGTTGTAGCGGGGGAGCAGCTCGTGGATGAGCCGGATCTCGCGCACGGCCGCCTCGAGGGGCGAGTGGGTGCGGATGTGGTCGATGGTGGCGGTCTCCCGGAGGAGGCCGCCCACCTTCCGCCGGGTGTCGGTGGAGAAGTAGCTGCGGACCCGTGAACGCAGATCCGACGCCTTGCCGACGTAGAGCACCCGGCCGCCGGCATCCCGGAACAGGTACACCCCGGGGGCTCGTGGCAGCCGGTCGGTGAGGGCCAGCTTCGATGCCTGGGGATGGGCGGCCGCCGTGGGGAGGGCGAGGAGGTCGTCGAGGGCGAACACCCCGAACGCCGACGCCCGTTCCAGCAGGAGGTGGAGCAGGTCGGTGGTGGCCAGCGCGTCGTCGAGGGCCCGGTGGCTGGGGCGGTGGTCGAGGCGGAACCGGTCGGCCAGGGTGCCGAGCTTGCAGTTGGGGACCTCGTCGCGCAGCAGCCGGCGGGCGAGCCCGCAGGTGTCGACGGTGACGTTGGCGAGCCGCTCGTGACCGGCGCGCACCAACGCGGCGTCGAGGAACGAGCGGTCGAAGCGGACGTTGTGGCCGACGAAGACGGCATCACCCATGAACTCGAGCAGGGTCGGCAGGACGGCAGCGATGCGCGGTGCCGGCCCGATGATCTGCGAGGTGATCCCGGTGAGCACGGTGATGGCGGGTGGGATCGACCGTTCGGGGTCGACCATGGTGTGGAAGGTGCCGAGGCACTCGCCGCCACGGACCTTCACCGCGCCGATCTCGCAGATGCGGTCCTCGTCGGGAGAGCCGCCCGTGGTCTCGAGATCGAGCACGCAGAACGTGACGTCGATGAGCGGCGTCCCGACATCGTCGAAGCTGGCCTGGCCGGGTGTCCGGCGCCGGGCGCGGCGCCGGGCCAGCTCGGTCCGGGTCGCCGTCGAGGACATCCCTGCACCCAAGCGAACACACGTTCGATTGTCAAGGGGCGTGTCGGTCCGCCCGGCGGTGCGGGTGCTCGGGCTCGGGACCGATGGTGGCCACCGGTACGCTCCGGCCGTGACCACTGCGCGTTATCGATGCCGAGCCTGCGGGAACCTGACCCGGTTCGACGTGACCACCACCCGCACCGTGAAGGCGTACCACCACTACTCCGTGGGCGGAGAGCTGACGGTCGAGGACCCCGAGGTGCTCGCCGAGCAGACCGACGAGGTGATGTGCCGATGGTGCAACTCGGCCCAGGGCGTCGAGGAGCTCCCGGCCGACGCCTGAGCCGCGGCTCCGCTTCTGGAGTTCGTGTCACCCCCCTCGTCGTAGCGTTCGTCTCCGAGGTGCCGGGTTGGCCGGCTGACCGAGGAGGAACCATGTCCCCGCGCGACCATCCCGAGCTCCACCTGACCGGACCGCCCGTCACCGTGATCGACTGCGACGACTGCATCGGACCCAGCATCGGTGCCTGCGACGACTGCGTCGTCACCTTCCTGTGCGAGCGCGAACCTGACGACGCCTTGGTCATCGACGTCGCCGAGGCGCGGGCGTTGCGACTGCTCGCCGATGCGGATCTGGTCCCGCAACTGCGCCACGCCCCCCGACAGCTCGGGGCGTCCTGAGTAGCAGGGCCGATCGTGGCCCGGTGGTACCGTGCGGTGCGGCCCATTTGTCTGATCCGCCCCGCCGGTGCATGCAGGAACTCCATCTCGTTGGCTTCACCACTGATCGTCGAAACCTGATCTTCAGCACCCGCAAGGGTGGGAAGGCGGGCAGCTTCCTGGTGCCCGTCGACGAGGCCCTGGTCGATGCCGTCCACGACCTCGCCGAGGAGGCCGACGAGCCGGCTCCCGAGGCCAGCGAGGACGCGTCGGCGTCGGACCGGCCGCGACCACAGGCGCAGTTGTCGGTCCGCGAGATCCAGGCCCGGTTGCGCGCCGGCGCCGACGTCGACGACATCGCGGCCAGCGCCTCGGTCGACCCGGCGTGGATCGAGCGGTTCGCCCCGCCGGTCCGGGCCGAGCAGGACCAGATCGTCCGGCGAGCGCTCGACACCCCGATGACCCGGGCCCGGGGTGGACCCTCGCTCCGGCCGCTCCGCCAGGCGGTGGCGGCCGCCATGGCCGATCGCAACGTGTCCTTCACGGCCGAGTCCTTCGATGCGGCGTGGACATCACGGTTGGTGGGCGCCGACCGGTGGGCCGTGGAGTTCACCTTCGTGACCAGGGGTCGGTCGCGGACGGTGGCGTGGACATTCGACGCCGACCACGTGTCGCTGACGCCCAGTGATCGGCTCGCCTCGCAGATCGGCTTCGTCGCCGACGACGACGTCGACGAGGTCGATGCCGTGGTCCTCCCCACCGAGGTCTCGGCGCCCACGCCGAGAACGGCGTCCCAGCCGGCGAAGCGGGCGCGTGGCACCGACAAGGCGCGTACCAGCCGGAAGAAGTCGGCGGCGAAGAAGCGGCCCGCGAAGAAGAAGTCGGCCCCGAAGAAGAAGGCGGCCCCGAAGAAGAAGACGGCCCCGAAGAAGAAGGCCGTGAAGAAGAAGGTCGCGAAGAAGAAGTCGGTCGCCAAGAAGAAGCCGGCCGACGAAGGCGCCGGCGAGGAAGCAGTCGGCCCCGGCCTCCCCTCCCGCGCCGGTGGAGGCCACCACACCGTCGGACGGTTCCGTCGCTCCGGAGGAGTTCCGGGTCCGCCTCCGCTCCGGTGCCGAGCGGCCCGAACCGGCCGACGATCCCGCGGCGCGTGCCGCGGCGCGGCAGGCCCGCGCCGCCCGCCGCAACGCGGCCACGGCCCAGTTCCGCAGCGGATCGGTGGTCCAGGCCGGCGCCGGTCGCGCCGACAACGGGTCCGGCCGGCCGAAGGATCCCGTCGAGGCCGTGACGCCGGAGCGGCCGTCCGAACGGCTCCACGAAGACGACGACGCCGGTGGTTCGCCCGTGCCCCCGAACGGACGCCGGCGCCGAACCCGACCGCTGCGCGCTCGGTGACCGCCCCCGCCCACACCGCGCTGCGATCAGAGGTCGAGGATGCGCTGATCGGCGCAGGACTCGATGCCGTCGGCGTGACCGGCGTCGAGCCGTTCACGGCCGTGCGTCGCAGTCTCGAGGCGCGCCTTCAGCACGGCCACCACGCGGGGATGTCGTTCACCTTCCGCAACCCGCGTCGTTCCACCGAACCCCACCGGCTGCTCCGGCGGGCGGCGTCGATCGTCGTGGGCGCGCTCGGGTACGTCGAGCCGGTTCCGGACCGTCCCGGAGGCGCGCCGGGGCCGCTGGCCCGGGTGGCTCGTTACGCATGGCGTGATCACTACGCCGATCTCCGGGATGCGCTCGGCACCGGAGCCGACGTGTTACGGACGGCCGGTCACCGGGCCACCATCGTCACCGACCAGAACGGGCTCGTCGACCGGGCCGCAGCCCACCGGGCCGGCATCGGATGGTGGGGGCGCAACTCCAATCTCCTGATCCCGGGCCTGGGCAGCTGGTTCGTGCTGGGAGCGATCGTCACCGACGCGTCGCTGCCGGTCGATGCCGAGCCCGTGGCCGACGCATGCCGGTCGTGCACCGCGTGCGTCCAGGGCTGCCCCACTGGCGCCATCGTCGACGACGGGGTGATCGATGCCCGTCGTTGCCTGGCCTGGCTGGTGCAGGACACCGGCGTGTTCCCGCGTGCCTTCCGGAGTGCGTTGGGTGACCGGCTCTACGGCTGCGACGACTGCCAGGACGTGTGCCCACCGGGACGGCGGACCGTGGCGGCCGACGACCAACGCGTCGAGATCGGCCCCCGGCCCGACCTCGACGCCTGGGTACCGGTGCTGGCGGTGCTCTCCGCTGATGACGAGACCCTCATGGAGCGCTACGGCCGCTGGTACATCCCTGACCGCGATCCCCGCTACCTGCGCCGAAACGCCCTGGTCGTGCTCGGCAACGTGGGGACCGGCGGCGACGCCGATCGCGAGGTGCTCCGCCGCCACCTCGCGGGGCCGGATCCGCTGCTCCGCGCCCATGCGGTGTGGGCGGCAGCCCGCCTCGGTCTCGACGACCTGGTGGCGTCGGTCGCCGATGACGACGCCGCCATCGTGCGCGCCGAAGTGGCCATGGCGGACGCGGTCGTCCCGGCACCGAACGTCCTCCCGGCCGCATCCCGAGGAGTCGGGTGATGACCCACCTCCTGGTCACCAACGACTTCCCACCCAAGATCGGCGGCATCCAGACCCTGCTCTGGGAGCTCTGGCGTCGGCTCGATCCCGCCGACTTCGCCGTCCTCACCACGCCGTACGAAGGTGCAGCCGAGTGGGATGCCGGGCAGCGGTTCCGGATCGAGCGCACCCGGGAGCCCGTGCTGGTGCCCCACCCCGGTCTGGTGCGGCGCATCGACCGCATGGCCGAGCGGATCGGCGCCCGCACCGTCGTCCTCGATCCGGCGCTGCCCCTCGGCCTGATCGGGCCGCACCTGTCACGGCCCTACCAGCTGCTCCTCCACGGCGCCGAGGTGACGGTGCCGGGCCGGCTCCCGGGTGCGTCGCTCGCGCTCCGTCACGTCCTGCGGGGCGCCGAGCGGGTGATCGCGTTCGGCGGCTACCCGGCGGCCGAGGCAGAGCGGGCCGCGGCCCGCCGGCTGCCGCTCGCCATCGTCCCGTGCGGGATCGACAGCTCGCGGTTCCGGCCCCTGGACGGCCCCGAACGGCTGGCGGTGCGGGAGCGCTTCGGGCTCGGCGCCGGTCCTCTGGTGCTCAGCCTCAGCCGCCTGGTGCCCCGCAAGGGCATGGACGTGTTGATCCAGGCCAGCGCTCGCCTCGCGCCTCGCATCGCGGGTCTCCAGGTGGCCATCGGGGGCTCGGGACGCGACCGGCCCCGGCTCGAGAAGCTCGCCGCCGCGGCCGGTGCTCCGGTGACCTTTCTCGGCCGCGTGCCCGACGCAGACCTCCCGCTCGTCTACGCCGCCGCCGACGTCTACGCCATGCTCTGCCGCAACCGGTGGGGTGGCCTGGAGCAGGAGGGTTTCGGGATCGTGTTCCTCGAGGCCGCGGCCTCCGGTGTCCCCCAGGTCGCGGGCCGCAGCGGGGGCGCGGCCGAGGCGGTCGTCGACGGCGAGACCGGAATCGTCGTCGACGACCCCGCCGACGTCGATGCCGTCGCCGCCGCGCTGGAACGATTGCTCCGGGACGACGCCCTGCGGGCCACCATGGGGGCTCGTGGCCGCATCCGAGCGACCACCGAGTTCGACTACGACCATCTCGCTCCCCGTCTCGCCGCCGCCATCGAGGTCCCGTGACCGAACCACCTGCCGCCGACCGGCCACCTCGCCACCCTCCCACCGCCGACGACTCGAGCGCTGCTGATGCCGGTCCGGAGCCGGACGACATGCCGGGCACCGGGATCGTCAACCTGTCCTTCGCCGGGACGGGTGCGCTGCTCGTGGTGGGCGTTGCCGGGGTGGCGGCCCCCGACCAGCTGGGCGAGGTCACCGCCGCCGTCTCGGGGATCCTCTTCGTCGTCGGGGTGGTGACCTTCCTGTGGGGCTATGCCACCGGTGTGGTCCGATCGCAGGAGGAAGCGGTGACCCTGCCCGGGTTGTTCTTCCTGTCCGGCACGGCCCCGAAGGTCATCCGCTTCCGGCTCCGCATCGCCCTGGTGGTGCAGGTCGTGGTGGCCGTCGCCGCCGCGGTCGTGCGGCCCTACACCGCGGTGGCGTTCGCCGTGCTGGCCCCGTTGTTCGGCCTGGGGCTGATGGCCACCTGGGGCGCCAAGCACGGCACGTTCTTCCCTCGGGAAGACCGGCGATGACCCCACCGCTGTGGATCGTGCTGGTCGGCCTCGAGTTCCCCGCGGCCATCGCCATGCTCGACTGCCTGCAGCGGCCGGCCGATCACTTCGAGGGTGGCGGCGCCGACCGGTCGGCCTGGATCAAGTGGCTGATCGTGGCGATCCTGCTCGTCCCCGTGCTGCTGGGCTACGGCGTCCTGCTCGGCTACTACTACGTGGTGATCCGGCGGAACATGCCCGGCGGCCCACGATGACCGCCGCCGTGGTCGCCCGCATCGGGGATGGGGCGAATGACGCGACGCGCGGGTCCGATGGGCCAGAATCGGAGCCCGACCGATCCCGAGACCGACGGGAGCACACGGGAGCGACGTGATGGCCGACCAGACCACCCAAGAGATGCGCATCAACGCTCCGCTGGACACGATCTGGGCGGTGTTGACCGACTTCGAGCAGTACCCGACCTGGGCGCGCGACCTGAAGGAGGCCTCCGTCGTCCAGCGTGACGACGAGGGCCGACCCACCGCGGTGCGGTTCCGGGCCGCGGCCATGGGTCGCTCCACCAGTTACACCCTGCGCTACCAGTGGGACGACGCGCCGAACCGGCTTCCGTGGGAGCTCGTCGACGGCGACATCATGCGCGTCCTCGACGGGGCGTACGAGTTCTCCGAACACGACGGCGGCACCGATGTCACCTACCACCTGCGGGTCGAACTGGTGATCCCCCTCCCCGGCTTCGTGAAGCGCCGGGCCGAGGCCCGGATCGTGAGCACGGCTCTCGAGGAGCTGCGCGAGCGCGTCGCGCGCTGACCTCGGTGCGCATCCTGTTGTTCACCGGCAAGGGTGGGGTCGGCAAGACCACCACCGCGGCCGCCACGGCGCTGCGCTGTGCCGAGCGGGGTCACCGGACCATCGTCTTGTCCACCGACCCCGCCCACTCGCTGGCCGATGCCTTCGACGTCCCCCTCGGCGATCTGGCGGTCGAGATCACCGAGAACCTGTGGGGGCAGCAGCTCGACGCCCAGGACCGCATGGAGGATGCCTGGGACGACATCCGCCGGTACCTCGAGGAGATCTTCCGCTGGGGCGGTGTGGACGAGATCGAGGCCGAGGAGCTGGCCGTGGTGCCGGGTCTCGACGAGGTGTTCGCCCTCACCGACATCAAGCGGTACGCCAGTGAGGGCGACTGGGACGTGATCGTGGTCGATTGCGCCCCCACGGCGGAGACGATCCGGCTGCTGTCCCTGCCCACCGTGCTGGCGTGGTGGATGGAGCGGCTGTTCCCGATGAGCCGGCGGGTGAACCGCCTGGTGAGCCCGTTGCTCGGCCAGGTCACGGGCATACCGACCCCGGGTGACGACGTCTTCGGGGCGGTGCAACGCTTCTACGATCGCCTCGACGGGGTCAAGGAGCTGCTCGCCGACCGTTCGATCACCACCGCCCGTCTCGTGGTCAACCCGGAACGGGTCGTCGTGGCCGAAGCCCGGCGCACCTTCACCTACCTGTCGTTGTTCGGCTACAGCGTCGACGCCGTCATCGCCAACCGGCTCCTGCCCGATGCGGTGTCCGATCCCTGGTTCGAGAACTGGAAGCAGCACCACCTCGACCACCTCGCCACCATCGAGGAGGGCTTCGCGCCGATCCCGGTGCTGCGGGCCGAGCTCGCGCCCCACGAGCTGGTGGGGATCGACCGCCTCCGGGACTTCGCCGCCGCCCTCTACGGAGCGGTCGACCCGATCGACCACCTGGCCGACGTCTCGCCGCTCGTGCTGCGACGCACCGAGGCCGGTGACGAGCTCGCCGTGGAGCTCCCGTTCGCCGACAAGGACGATCTGGTGCTGGGTCGCCGGGAGGACGAGCTGCTCATCCGGGTCGGGCCGTACCGTCGTGCGATCCTGTTGCCGGACTCGTTGCGGCGCCGTGGTGTGATCGACGCCGCTCTCCGCGATGGCGTGCTGCGGGTCGTCTTCGACCGGCCGGGGTAGCGCGGCTCCCCGTTTGGCACCATGGGCGTCGGTGCACGACGACGACGGAGACAACGGGGACGAGCGCGCGGACGACGGCCACGACGATTCGGCCGCGAGCGACGCCCTCGGACCCGGCGTCGAGCAGTTCCAGCGGGCCGCGCTCGACGCGGTGCGCGCCATGCGCGGCCTGCTCGACGCGGCCGAATCGGTGCTCGCCGATCCCGCCGCGCTCGAGTCTGTCGTGCAGTCGGTCGCGTCGTTGGCGAGGACGGCGGGAGAAGCGGTCGTCGGCTTTGCCGCGGGCCGGGCCCCGACCGCTCCCGGCGGAGCCGCGACCTCGGACGACCCGACCTCCGACGACGCGCACTTCCGACGACGACTCCGATGGGGGCTTCCAGCGCATCCGGGTGGACTGACCGGCGCCACGAGCGTCCCCGGCCGGCACCCGTCAGCTCGCCAGGGCCGGGCTTCGGTGCCGTGGGCCTACGATGCGTGCGACACGCCGACGAGGGGAGACTCTGAGTGCCTGCCATCACCGAGGACGAGATCCGGACGCTGGCTGCGATTCGCAGCGAGGCGCCGGCCATCACCACCTGCTACCTGGATGTCGACGGCAGCCGCTACGTGCGGCAGGCGGACTACGAACGGGTGCTCGACACCATGTTGCGGCGGACGCGGAACAACGGCATCGGAGACAGCACCGAGCGCGACCTGGACCGGATCGAGAAGTACGTGAAGGCGGGCTTCGACCGGTCGCGCGTGCGTGGCATCGCCGTGTTCTCGAGTGCCGCCAACGATCTCTGGCACGTGGTCGAGCTGCCGGTCTCCGTGCGCAGCGAGCTGGTGGTCAACTCGGCGCCGGCGGTGGGCCAGCTCGAGGCGGTGGTCCAGCAGGCGACCACGATCGGTGTGCTCGCCGTCGACAAGACCCACGCCCGGGCGTTCGCGTTCCGCCTCGGCGAGCTCATCGACGAGGCCGAGATCACCAGCGATGCCGGCCGGGACTACGACACCACGGGCGAACACGACCGCGGTGGGGTCGACGAGCACCGCGACGCGATGCTGCGCCAACATCTACGCGATGCGGCCGCACTGGCCTGGTCGATGCACCAGGGAAACCCGCTCGATCATGTCGTGATCGCGGCGTCGGACAAGATCGCCACCAGCGTCGAGGGGTACCTCCACCCGTACCTGCGTGACCGGCTCCACAGCCGGATGGCGTTCGAACCGTCGGCACCGAAGGCCGAGATCCGCGACGCCGCGCTCGAGCTCGCCACCCGCATCGAGGTCGAACGCGAGGCGGCCAGGGTGGACGACCTGCGGGCCGCGGTGGCGGCCAAGGGACGGGGCGTGGCCGGGATCGAGGCCGTGCTCGGTGCCTTGGCCGAGCAGCGGGTCGATCGCCTGCTGGTCTCGAACGGGTTCACGACGGCGGGATGGCACTGCCCCGAATGCGGCCGGCTCGCCCTGGTGGGCAGGACGTGCGATTGCGGGGCCGAGATGGAGCACCTCGACGACATCGTCGAGCATGCGGTCGACGAGGCCCTCGCCCAGTCGTGCCACGTCGACGTCTGCATCGACAACGCCGATCTCGACGTCATGGGGCGAATCGGCGCCCTCCTGCGGTACTGACGTGCCGCTCGCGGCCGGTGTCGATGTCGGCGGCACGAAGATGCTCGGCGTCCTCATCGACACGTCCGATCCCTCCGTCGTCATGGAGGAGCGCCGGATCCCCACGCCGCGGGGCACCGATGCCGTGCTCACCGGCCTGACCGCCCTGGTCGAGGGTCTCGATCGCAGTGGCACCGCCTCGGTGGGCATCGGCATCCCGGGGCTCGTCGACCATGACGACACCTTCCGGTTCGGGCCCAACCTGCCCGACGTGGTCGACGTCGCCATCGGCCGGGAGCTCGGCGCCCGGTTGCACCGGCCGGTGGTCGTCGACAACGACGCCACCTGCGCCACCGTCGCCGAGTTCCGCATCGGCGCCGGACGCGGTCACGACGACGGCCTCCTGCTCACCATCGGGACCGGCATCGGCGGTGGCATCGTCGTCGACGGCCGGATCCGCCACGGCGCCCATGGCTTCGCCGGCGAGCCGGGCCACATGCTCATCGACCCGTCGGGACCGCGGTGCCCCTGCGGCCGGCGGGGGTGCTGGGAGCGCTTCGCGTCGGGGTCGGGCCTCGGCCGTCTGGGCCGCGATGCCGCCATCGCCGGTCGCCTCGATGCCGCGGTCGAACTCGCCGGCGGTGACACCGAGGCGGTGCGGGGCGAACACGTCGTGGCGGCCGCCCGCGCCGGCGACGAGGCCGCTGGCACCGTTCTCGACGAGTTCGCCTGGTGGCTGGCGGCGGGCATCGCCAACCTGGTCGACATCTTCGACCCGTCGGTCATCGTGCTCGGGGGCGGGGTGATGGAGGCGGCCGACCTGTTGTTGCACCGCATCGTCGCCGCCATGCCGGCCCAGGTGCTCGCCCACGGCCACCGACCCGACGTGCCGGTGGTCTCGGCCGAGCTGGGCGAACGGGCCGGCGCCGTCGGCGCCGCCCTGCTCACCGAGGAGATCGACGCCGGCGCACCCGCCCGCTCCTCCACCCCGTAGCGGGACGCGTCACACGCCCTCCTGGGCGTGTCCCGCGTCCCGGAACGAGTCGCGGTTCAGCCGTGGCGGGCGAAGGAGGCCTCGATCTCGGTCCAGGCGGCATCGGTACCCTCGTAGCCACGGGTCGAGGAGAACTTGTGCGGCTCGAGGTCCTTGTAGACGCTGAAGAAGTGCTCGATCTCGGCCCGCAGGTAGGCGGGAAGGTCCTCGATCTCGGGCACTCGCTCCCAGCGGGGGTCGTGGGCCGGGACGCACACGATCTTGGCGTCCGGTCCGGCGTCGTCGGTCATCCAGAACACGCCGACCGGGCGGGCCTCGATCCAGCACCCCGGGAACGTGGGTTCCTCCATGATCACGAGGGCGTCGAGGGGGTCGCCGTCCTCGCCCAGGGTGTCGGGGATGAAGCCGTAGTCGGCCGGGTAGACGGTGGCCGAGAACAGGCGCCGGTCGAGTCGGAAGATGTTGCGCTCGTGGTCGAACTCGTACTTGTTGCGACTGCCGCGGGGGATCTCGACCACGACGTCGATCGTCCTGATGGGGGGAGTGTCTGAGCTCACACCCATTTCCTATCGCACGCGTCACCCGGGCAATGGATGCCGTGACACCTCCGGGACGAGCGGTACCGTTGGAGGCATGGAGTTCCGCCGCATCACCGGCCTGCCGCCGTACGTGTTCACGATCATCGACGGATTGAAGCAGCAAGCGCGGCGAGCAGGCGAGGACGTCATCGATCTCGGGTTCGGCAACCCCGACCTGCCCTCACCGGAGATCGCGGTCGAGAAGCTCTGCGAGGCCGCCCACCTGACCCGCAACCACCGGTACTCGCAGTCCAAGGGCATCCCCAAGCTGCGCCAGGCCGCCGCCGACCTGTACCTGCGCCGCTTCGGCGTGGGCCTCGATCCCGAGACCGAGGTCGTGGTCACCATCGGGGCCAAGGAGGGCTACTCGCACCTGTGCTGGGTGCTGCTGGGTCCGGGCGACTCGGCGCTCGTGCCGTCGCCCAGCTACCCCATCCACCTGTGGGGCCCCCTCTTCGCCGGCGCCAGCATCCGCGAGATCCCGATGCAGGGCGAAGGCAACCTCCTCGAACGCATTCGCCACCAGTTCACCTACTCCTGGCCCCGTCCCCGCGTGATCGTGGTGTCGTTCCCGCACAACCCCACCACCACCTGCGTCGATCTCGAGTTCTTCCAGGGTCTGGTCGACTTCGCTCGGGAGCAGGAGGTGATCGTCGTCCACGACAACGCCTACGCCGAGCTCGGCTTCGACGGGTACCAGCCGCCGTCGATCATGCAGGCCGACGGGGCCAAGGAGTGCGCCGTCGAGCTGTACTCGATGACCAAGTCGTTCTCGATGGCCGGCTGGCGGGTCGCGTTCATGGTCGGCAACGCCGAGGTGGTCGGCGCCCTCGCCAAGCTCAAGAGCTACCTCGACTACGGGACCTTCCAGCCCATCCAGATCGCGGCCACCGTCACCCTCAACGAGGCCACCGAGTATCCCAAGGAGGTCGGGGCGATCTACCAGGCCCGCCGCGACGCCCTCTGCGACGGCCTCGACCGGATCGGTTGGGACATGCCCCGGCCCGGCGGCACCATGTTCGCCTGGGCGCCGATCCCTGCGCCGTACCGGCACCTCGGTTCGGTCGAGTTCGCCAAGAAGTTGGTCACCGAGGCCCACGTGGCTGCCTCACCCGGAGTGGGCTTCGGGCCTGGTGGCGAGGGCTACATCCGCTTCGCGCTCATCGAGAACGAGCAGCGGATCCAGCAGGCGATGCGGGGGATCAAGCGCGCCCTGCCCGAGCTCGAGGGCCAGGACTGACCGCGTCCTCCCGCGCCGGGGCCTGAACCGCCGCACCGCTGCGCTCGTCGTCGTCGGCCCAGGCCGGGAGCCACTTCACCACGCCGAACACGGCGAGGAGGATGATGCCGGCCGCGACGAGCGCCGCGATGTGCATGCCGGAGACGAAGCTGGCCTTCGCCGCGGCGGCGATCAGCGGTTGGAGGCGGGCCGGCGCCTGGCTGGCCGCGCCGAGCGTCCCGCCGATCGACCCGGTGGTCAGGGTGTGGAGGAGCGAGTCGGGGACCTGGCCGCGCAGCCGGGAGCTGAGCTGGGGTCCGTAGCGCGACGACAGCAACGACCCCAGCACGGCCACCCCGATGGCCCCACCGGTCTGACGGGTGGTGTCGTTCACGGCCGAGCCCACGCCGGCCTTGGCCCGGGGGAGCGAGCCCATGATCGAGTCGGTGGCCGGTGCCATGACGTTGCCCATGCCGAGCCCGAGCAGCATCGTCACCAGGATGACCACGGCCAGCGGGGTGTCGACATCGAGGATCGAGAAGGTGGCCATGGCTCCCGAGACCACGAACATGCCGGTGGCGACCACGATCTTGTTCCCGAACCGGTCGACCCAGAAGCTGCTGAGCGGTGCCGCGATCATGATCACCGTGGCCTGGGGCAACAGGACGGCGCCGGCCTTCACCGTCGAGTAGCCGAGCACGATCTGCAGGTACTGGGTCAGCAGGAAGATCATGCCGAACAGGGCGAAGAACGTCAGTGCGATGGCGCCGCTGGCCGCCGAGAAGCGCGGACGGCGGAAGAAGTCCAGGTTCAGCATCGGGTGATCCGAGCGGCGCTCCCACACCATGAAGCCGACCAGGACCAGCACGCCGACCAGGAATGCGACGAGAACCGAGCTCGAGGTCCAGCCCCGGTCAGGAGCCTCGATGACCCCCCACAGCAGGATGCCGAGACCGGCGACCGACAGCACGGCCCCGAGTGGGTCGAGGCGAGGAGCCGAGCTGTCCTTGGACTCGGGGATGAAGAGGTAGCCGCAGATCAACCCCACGATCACGATCGGAAGGTTGACGAGGAAGATCGAGCCCCACCAGAAATGCGCCAGCAGCACCCCGCCGGTGATGGGGCCGACCCCGAGCCCGAGCGCCGAGACCCCGGCCCAGATGCCGATCGCCCGGCCCCGCTCGCGGGGGTTGGTGAAGACGTTGGTGAGGATCGACAGCGTGGACGGCATGATGAACGCACCGCCGACACCCATCAGGCAGCGGGAGGCGATGAGCAGCGTGGCGCTCGGAGCGAGGGCGGACAGCAGCGAACCGGTCCCGAACACGGTGAGGCCCACGGTCAGGAAGCGGTAGCGGCCGAAGCGGTCACCGATGCTGCCCGCGGTCAACAACAGGCCGGCGAAGACGATCGTGTAGCCGTCGACGATCCACTGCAGTTCGCTCTGACTCGCCCCCAGACCACCTCGCGCCGACGGAGCGGCCAGACGGGGGAGGGCGATGTTGACGATGGTGTTGTCGAGGATGATGACGAGGAGGCTGACGCACAGCACCATGAGCGTGATCCAGCGTCGACGTTGGATCACCTCGGGGTCGTGCATGGCGTGTCGCATCGGGGTCCTCCGGGGAGCAGACGAATCCGCCCTGCCTATCCGCGGGGTCGCCGGCCGGCAACCCCGGTCCGGGCCCTCAGGCCGAACGCTTGGCGCGCTCTCCGGTGGTCGAGCCGAGCAACCCGTGCCAGCAGAAGTCGATCACCTCGTCGGCGACCTCCTGGGGCGGACGGCCCCGGCCCAGGAGCTGGGTGCGGGCCAGCACCGAACTGACACCGAGGATCGACTGGGCCACCACCACCGCGTTGCCGTCGGGGATCGTCCCGTCCGCCATCGCTTGTTCGACCAGCTTCTGGGTGTCGGAGAGGGCGACCTTCTCACCCTTGCGGATCCCGGGCGCGAAGCTCGCCTCGGTCCGGGCGAACTCGATCAGGACGTAGAGCTCGTGATGGGTGGCCCACCACTCCATCGATGAACGGATCCCCAGCTCGAGGCGGCGCACGGGGTCGGTCTCGTCGCCCATGCCGTCCCACTGCGCCCGCCGCAGCGCCCGTTCGCCGTCGCGGAGGATCTCGATGAACAGCTCCTCCTTGGACTCGAAGTACCAGTAGAAGACGCCCTTGCCCACGCCGAGCCCGTCGACCAGCTCGGCGACCGACGTGGGGTGGTATCCGTTGGCGGCGAACCGCTGGGTTGCGAACGCGAGCAGCTCGTTGCGCCGCTGCTCGCCCCGTGGTGTCAGTCGCCGTGACATGGGTCTCCATGGTACTTGACCGATCAGTCAAGGCGAGCCCTTCGGGCTCGTGACGAATGCTTCGCATTCGTCCTGTCGGAGGGGAACGCTCACACGGTCGTTCGCGAGGGGAAACCGTCCGTTCACAGCCGGTCCGTACCGTTGCGGCCATGGAGACCTACATCGTCCGTGTGTGGCTGCCCGACCGACCCGGAGCGCTGGGACAGGTCGCGAGCCGGATCGGGGCGGTGCGAGGGGAGATCGTCGGCATCGACATCCTCGAGCGCGGTGGCGGCCGCGCCATCGACGAACTGGCGGTGCAGATCCCCGATCACTCGCTCGTGGAGCTGCTCGTCAGCGAGATCCGAGCCGTCGACGGCGTCGATGTCGAGGAGCTGCGCCCCGTCGACGGTGTCACCCACGATCCCCGCGCCGACGCCCTGGAGACCGCGGCCATCCTGGTGGGAGCCACGGGACGAGCGGACCTGCTCGAGGGTGTCGTCACCCACGGCCGTCGCCTGCTGGGCGGTGTCTGGGCCGCCATCGTGGAGATCGACGATGGCGAGCTGCTGGCCGTCGATGGTGCCGCGCCGCCAGCGGCGTGGCTGGCGGCGTTCGTGGCTGGCAGCAGGGCCTCGGCGTCCATGGCGGTGTCCGGCGACGGCGGGCCCGACGACGTCGTGTGGGCCCCGCTGCCGGCCACGGGCCTGGCGCTGGTCGTGGGCCGGGTGGGTTCTGGCTTCCGGGCCCGGGAACGGCGCCAGGTGTCCGCCCTCGCTCGCATCGCCGACACTCGCCTGGTCGACTTCTGCCGCCGGTCCCACCCCAGCGTCGCGGATTGACACGCGCCTCACCCACCACACCCACACCCCACCCGCACCCCACCCGCACGAACCGGACCCCAACCCGCCGTTCTGGTGGGTCATCGGTACCGCTGGATGGCGCGATGACCGACCAGAACCGGGCGGGTGGGGTGGCACGGCGGCCGGGCCGACGTCCTGGCCGTCATCCGCGCCGGTGCCCGGGGATACGTCACCAAGACGATCGCGCCCGACGATCTCGTGGCCGCCATCGAGCGGGCGACTCGACATCTCGACCAAGACGGTCGAGTCCCACGTGTCGGCGGTGCTGCGCAAGCTCGAGCTCTCGTCGCGCCACGAGCTCACCCGGTGGGCCACCGACCGACGCCTGATCTGACGCCTTCGGCGCGCAACTGCAGGACCCCTACTCGGAACCGATCGCCCAGCCCCGACTCCGCTCGACGGCCCGCAGCCAGGTGGCGTGGGCGTCGTCGGCCGCGGACCGATCCGCCGCCGGCGTGCACTGGACGTCGAGGTGCCAGTTGGCGGTGACGTCGTCGGTCGACGACCACACGCCCTCGGCCAACCCGGCGAGGTAGGCCGCGCCGAGGGCCGTGGACTCCTGCAGGGCGGGCCGGGACACCGGGACGCCGAGCTGGTCGGCTTGGAGCTGGAGCAGCAGCGGCATCACCGATGCGCCGCCGTCGGCCCGCAGCTCGGTGATCTCGTGACCCGACGCGGCCGACATGGCGTCGACCACGTCGCGGGTCTGGAACACCATCGACTCGACCGTGGCCCGGGCCAGGTGGGCCCGTGTCGTGCCCCGGGTGATGCCGACGACCGCGCCACGGGCGTAGGGATCCCACCACGGACTCCCCAACCCGGTGAACGCCGGGACCAGGAACACACCCCCGGTGTCGGGGACCGATTCGGCCAGGGGACCGGTCTCGGCCGCGTCGTCGATGATGCCGAGGCCGTCGCGCAACCACTGGATCGCCGACCCGGTGGAGAAGATCGCCCCCTCCAGCGCGTAGGTGGTGGACGACGGATCCACCGAACCGAGGCTCCACGCCACGGTCGTGAGCAACCCGTCGACCGGCTCCGGGCACGTCGACCCCACGTTCATCAGCACGAACGACCCCGTGCCGTAGGTGTTCTTGGTCATGCCGGGCTCGAAGCAGGCCTGCCCGAACAGCGCGGACTGCTGATCTCCGGCCACGCCCGACACGGGGATGCCCGCCGGCACGCCCACGTCGCCCGAGGTGAGCCCGAAGCGTCCCGACGACGGTCGGATCTCGGGCAGGGCGCGGCGGGGGACGCCGAACATCGAGCACAGCTCGTCGGACCAGTCGAGCGTCCGGATGTCGAAGAGCATCGTCCTCGAGGCGTTCGACGGCTCGGTGGCGTGGACGGCCCCCGCGGTCAGTTGCCACAGCAGCCAGGTGTCGATGGTCCCGACCGCCAGGTGCTCGTCGGCGGCGACGCCGCCACCGCCCTCGGCCTCGGATCGCAGGAGCCACTCGAGCTTCGACGCCGAGAAGTACGGGTCGAGCACGAGGCCGGTGGTGGCGCGCACCAGGGGGAGGTTGCCCGCCTCGGCCAGCTCGTCGCAGCGGACCGCGGTCCGGCGGTCCTGCCACACGATGGCGCGGTGGCGTGGCTCGCCGGTGCGCCGGTCCCAGGCCACGATGGTCTCCCGCTGGTCGGTGATGCCGATGGCCGCCACCGGTTCGTCGAGCGATTCGATCAGCTCGGTGAGGGTGGCGCCGACGGCCTCCCAGATCTCCACCGCGTCGTGCTCGACCCAGCCGGGCCGAGGGAAGTGCTGGCTGAACTCCCGGTACCGGACCCCGACCTGGCGACCGGAGCTGTCCAGCGCCAGGGACCGGACCCCGGAGGTCCCTGCGTCGATCGCGATCACCACTGCCATGGCGCCGACGCTAGACGACCGCCGATTCCCCGCGGCCGGCGCCGGCGGTGACGACCGGTCGGGGGAATCCCGGCTGAGCCGTGATGGGTAGGTTGCGTGCCATGCGAGTGGGCGTCCTCACCGGCGGCGGCGACTGTCCCGGCCTCAATGCCGTGATCCGGGCCATCGTCCGGAAGGGCCTGCGCATCCACGGCGACGAGATCATCGGCTTCCTCGACGGCTACCAGGGCCTCGTCGACCAGCGGTTCCTGTCGCTCGACGTCGAGGCGTTGCGAGGCAAGCTGCCCATCGGGGGCACCATCCTGGGGACCAGCCGCTACCAGCCCTTCATGGACGACGACGGTGTCGACCGCGTGCGCGACTGCCTCGAGACCCAGGGGATCGACGCGGTGATCGCCATCGGCGGCGAGGGGACCCTCGGGGCGGCGAAGGACCTCGCCGGTGTCGGGTTCCCCATGGTCGGCGTCCCCAAGACCATCGACAACGACATCGCCGGCACCGAGATGACCTTCGGGTTCCAGACCGCGGTGCAGATCTGCACCGACGCCATCGACCGCCTCCACACCACCGCCGAGTCTCACGACCGGGTGATGGTGGTCGAGGTCATGGGCCGCCACGCCGGGCACATCGCGGTGTGGGCTGGCATCGCCGGCGGGGCCACGATGACCCTGATCCCGGAGGAGCCCTTCGACATCGACGGGGTGTGCGACGCCATCATGCGGCGCCACGAAGCAGGCCGGTACGCCTCGATCGTGGTCGTCGCCGAGGGTGCCGTCCCCGCGCCCGGAACCCTCGACATCCCCCCGCCGGAGGTCGACGTCTACGGCCACGAGCGCCTCGGCGGCATCGGGACCACCATCGGGGGCGAGATCGAACGGCGGACCGGCTACGAGACACGGGTGACCATCCTCGGCCACGTGCAGCGGGGCGGCACGCCACTCGCCTACGACCGGGTGCTGGCGACGCGCTACGGCGTCGCCGCCATCGATGCCGTGCACGACGGGGCCTACGGCGAGATGGTCTGCCTCTCTGCCGGCAAGATCGGGCGGATCACGTTGGAGGAGGCGAAGAAGCGGGGCCTCAAGACGGTCGATCCGCAGCTCTACGACGTGGCCCGGGTCTTCTTCGCGGTCTGAGCCGCTACGCCAGCGGACTTCGTCCGCCAACTCCGCCGCTACGCCAGCGTGCTCCGGCCGGCCGGCGGGTCGCTCTGCGCACGGCGTCCGGGCCTGCGCGATGCTGCTGGCATGACCGATCCGCGACATGTCCTCGTCACCGGCGCCAACTCGGGGATCGGCCTCGCCACCGTGGTCGAGCTGGCCGGACGCGGATTCCAGGTCACGGGAACCGTCCGGTCGAAGGCCAAGGCCGAGGTGGTGCGCGAGGCGGCCGCCGGCGCCGGGGTGGAGATCGCCACCACCATCCTCGATGTCACCGACGCCGATCGTTGTGCCGCCGTGATCGAGGAGGCTGGACCGCTCCACGGCCTGGTGAACAACGCCGGCTACGGGCTCATGGGAGCCGTGGAAGACGTCGGTGACGACGAGGTGCACCAGATCCTCGAGACCATGGTGGTGGCGCCGGTCCGCCTCGCTCGGCTCGCCGTCCCCGTGATGCGGGCGGCCGGCGGCGGCCGCATCGTCAACGTGTCGTCCATCTACGGTCGGACCACGACGCCGCTCACCGGTTGGTACCAGGGCGCCAAGCACGCCCTGGAGGCGGTGTCGGACGCGCTGCGCATGGAGGTGGCCAAGGACGGCATCCACGTGGTGCTGGTCGAGCCCGGCGGCTTCAAGACCGGTATCTGGGAGGATCTCGAGCGCGACCTCGCGGCCCGGGCCGACTCCCGGTACGCGGCGGCGTACGAGCGGCTCGGCAGCCTCCAGCACCTGTGGTCGGGGCTGATGGGCGACCCGGCCACCTGCGCCCGGGTGATCGCTCGCGCCCTCACCACACCGATTCCGCGGCCGCGCTACCTCGTCGGCACCGATGCCCGCCTGCTGGCGGCCGCGGCCGACCTCACGCCCACGGTGGTGATGGACCGCGTCATGCGGCTGGCCCAGCGCCTGTAGCCGCTACGCCCGCAGACTTCGTCCGCCGGCTGCGCTTCTGGAGTTGCTCGTCCGCCGTCCTCCGGCCGGCCGCCTCGTCAACTCCGGCGCATGTCAGCTGCGCATGTCAGCTGATGGCCGCGTAGTCGCTGCGATCGACCGGGCCGTCGACGTTCTTGCCGTTGTCGACGATGGCAGCCACCGGCTTGCCGTTGTTCTGGAACAGCACCTCGGTGATGTCGGAGGGCACGGTGGCGGTCCAGACGATCTGGGCCAGCGCGTTGCGCAGACCACTGCCCTGGGCACTGTCGAACAAGCCGGTCACGTTGACCACGAGCTGGGTCGAATCCGGCGTCTTGGTCGCCGAGATCAGCTCGGCCGTGTCGCCGATGGCCGACGTCAGCCCGGCCTCCTCGGGGCGGTCCTCCGGGCTGAGCGGCATGGTGAACAGGTTGTTGAGGACCTCCTGGATCTGGGCGTCGATGTCGACCTGGCGCTCGACGGGCCACAGCCGGGTGGCATTGTTCTCGATCTTGAGGAAGTAGATGGTGGCCGGCTTGGTGACGTCCTCCGGGGTGGTGGTGGACGTCGTGGTGGTCGACACCTGCACGAGGTCGTCGAAGAGGTCGCCGGCCGCAACGGGCTCGTCGTTGGTCGAGACCGAGCACCCGGCGAAGGCGATCGCCATGGCGACGAGGAGGGCGATGACGAGCGACGGCGCCGAGCGGCGGGGCGTGATCATCGGGCGAACTCCTCCGGGCTGAGTTCCTCGTCCAGCTCGACCCGCGGCAGGGTGATCACGAACCGGGCCCCGCCGTCGGGCGAGTCGTCGACCGTGACCGTGCCGTCGTGGAGCCGCACGTGTTCGGCGACCAGCGCCAGGCCCAGGCCCACGCCCGTGCCCACGCCGCGACGGTGGGCCGCGCTCGCCCGGTTGAAGCGCTCGAAGATCCGTTCGCGGTCCTCGGGCGCCACGCCGGGTCCGGAGTCGTCGACCATGATCCGAACCGTCTCGTCGTCGGCATCGATGACCACGCGGGTGGGCCCCTCGCCGTACTTGTGGGCGTTGTTCAACAGGTTGGCCAGCACCCGGGCGATGCGTCGTTTGTCGAGCGCGGTGATCACGTCGCCGAACTCGGGGTCGACGGTGACGGTGGGGGCGAGCTCCACGGGGACCGAGAACCCCGCGTCGCGCACCGCGTACCGCACGAACTCCGAAATCATGACCTCCTGGAGGTCGAGGTCCATGACGCCGGCGTCGAAGCGGGAGATCTCGAGCAGGTCCTCGACCAGCTCGCGGAACCGGTCGAGGTCCTCCGCCAGCAGATCGAGGGCCGACTGGGCCCGCTCGCTGAGGTCGGCGCGGTTGTTGTCGAGGACCTCGATCGACGCCTGCAGGGTCATCAGCGGTGACCGCAACTCGTGGGAGACGTCGGATGCGAACTGGGCGTCCTTCTCGATCCGGGTCGCCAGCGTGTCGGCCATGCCGTTGAACGAGGTGATGATCGGCTCGAGATCGGGATCCACCAGCATCCGGATCCGGGTGTCGAGCGCGCCGCCGGCCAGGGCACGGGCGGCGAGGCCGACCTCGCCGAGGGGGCGCAGGATCCGCCGGCTCGAGTACCAGCCGAACGCGGCGCCGGCGAGCACGGTGGCGACGGACGCCCCGAACAGCGTGAACGAGATCGACGTGAGGGTGTCGTCGATCGACTCGAGCGAGGCGATCTCGAAGTAGGCCCCGTCGATCTCGGTGATGGGGGTGCCGATGGCGAGGCTCTTGTGTCCGCTGGCCTCGTGGATGAAGCGCATCTTCGACGGCTGGCCGCCGAGGACCGCCGACCGGAGCGCGGCGGGAAGGGCGTTCTGGCCGTACTGCGGGTCGGGGGCGAGCCAGCCGGTGCTGTCGTCACCTTTGACGGCCGAGCTCTGCAGGTACAGGCTGGGCCGGCTGCCATCAGGGGTCTGGAGCGACTCGAGGACGCTGAGGACGTCCTGGTCGGGGCTGGCCGACAGCTGCGATCGCACCCGGGCGGCGTTGACGGCCACCTGCTGGCTGGCGCTCGCCTCGCGCTGGTTGACCAGGTTGGTGCGGGTCACGCCGATGACCAGGCCCGAGAGCATGAGGGCCAGGAACAGGGCGCCGATGGAGAAGGCGAGGATGACGCGGGTGCGCAGCCCGAGCCGCGGCATCTTGCGATGGGCGCCAGTGTCCTCGGGGGTGCTCGACGCGGCCGTGCTCAACGGTCAGGCCTGGAGCTTGTAGCCCAGCCCCCGGACGGTGACGACGTGTTTCGGATTGGCGGGATCGAGCTCGATCTTGGTCCGCAGGCGGCGGATGTGGACGTCGACGAGGCGACCGTCGCCGAAGTAGCCATAGCCCCACACTCGCTCGAGGAGCACCTCGCGGGAGAACACCCGGCCCGGTGACGACGCCAGCTCGATGAGGAGGCGGAACTCGGTCTTGGTGAGGTGCACCTCTTCGTCGTCGCGCTTGACGACTCCCTCGTCGGGGATGAGCTCGAGATCACCGAAGCGGAGATGGGCGTGGCCGTGGTCGCCGGTGCGGGTCCGGCGGAGCAGGGCGCGGATGCGCGCCGACAGCTCCTTGGGGGCGAACGGCTTGGTGAGGTAGTCGTCGGCACCCGCCTCGAGCCCGGCCACGACGTCGTGGGTGTCGGCCCGGGCCGTCACCATGACGATGGGTACGTCGGACACCCGGCGGATCGACCGGCAGACCTCGAAGCCGTCGATGCCCGGCAGCATGATGTCGATCAGTACGACGTCGGTTGGTTCGCGTTGGAAGGTCTCGAGCGCGACCTCGCCCGTGTCGGCCTCGGCCACCGTCCAGCCCTCGTCCTCGAGGGCCAGCTTGACCGCGGTCCGTATTCGCTCGTCATCCTCCACCGTGAGGATTCGTGTAGCCACCTCCCCATCGTGCCTCATCGGGGGCGGTGTTCGCTGTCATGGTCCGGTTGACCCATCGCGCCGGCCGCCGATCGCCTCAGGGGAGGACGCCGACCTCGCGGAGCAGCGCCAGGAAACCGTCGCGACTCGCCGGATGGGTGGCCACGGTGAGCGTGCCGGGAAGGCTGTGGTCGTCGAACACCTCGACGACGGCCCCGGCCTCGCGGGCGACGATGGTGCCGGCGCTGCGGTCCCAGGGGGCCAGGCCGGCCTCGTAGTAGGCGTCGAGCCGTCCGGCGGCGAGGGAGCACAGATCGGTGGCCGCGGCACCAGAACGACGGACGTCGCGCACCCGGGGGAGCAGATCGACCAGGAATCGGGCCTGGTCGGCCCGGGTGGTCGGGTCGTAGGCGAACCCCGTGCCCACGAGCGTGGTCGCCAGGCTCACCGGGCTGCCGATGCGAAGGAGGACCCCGTTGCACGTGGCACCGTGCCCCCGCGCCGCCGCGAAGGTCTCGCCATGGGCGGGCACCACCACCGCGCCGGCCACGGGTTCGCCGTCGATCTCCACGCCGATGGACACGTTCCATCCCGGGAGGCCGTAGAGGTAGTTGGTGGTGCCGTCGAGCGGATCGATCACCCAGCGGACACCGGAGGCGCCGGCGCGATCGGCCCCCTCCTCGCCGACGATGGCGTCGTGGGGGCGGGCATCGGCGATGCGTCCGACGATGAGGGCCTCGCTCGCCCGGTCCATCTCGGTGACCATGTCGGTGCCCGAGGACTTGGTGTCGACCTCGGTGCGGTCGTGGTGGAGGCCTGCGGCGAGCAGCGCCGCCGCTTCCTCGGCGAGGTCGACGGCGAGATCGCGCAGCGCCGCGAGCTCAGGGCCGGGGTGGGCGTCCGGAGCCATCGGCCTCCTCGTTGGCCGTCGAACGATGCTGGATGACCCGCCACTCGCCCATGGCGCGCAGGGCCAGGATCGCCACCACGCCGACACCCACCGCGAAGAGGATCGCTCCCACGAGCCCCCCCACACCTGCTGCGGTGGTGCAGTCGCCAGAGCACTGGAGATCGACCACGGCATAGCCGATGAGGCCACCGCACAGACCGGCGACGAGGATGGCCGCGAAGGCCAGGACCCGCGCGCCGGTGGACGGCAGGGCGGAGGGAGCGTACGGGGAGCCGGGAGGGTTGCCGGCATCGGGGGAGTGGGCCACGTCGAGAGGCTACGGCGGTTGCCGCCGGCGGCCCCAGCCGTCGTAGGTTGACCGCGTGAGCACGCCCGCCTCCGGCGCCCGTACGCCTGACCGCTGGGGCGAGCGGGTCTTCGAGCGAGACGAGTGGGCGGCGCTGCGGGCCCACGAATCGGTGCCGATCGCGGAATCCGATCTCGACGCCTTGGCCGGCATCAACGAGAACCTGTCGATGGCGGAGGTCGAGGAGATCTACCTGCCGTTGTCTCGGCTCCTGCACCTGCGGGCCGGCGTGACCCGCTCGCTCCACGACGCCACCGGCGCGTTCCTCGGGCGGTTCCGTCCCAACGTGCCGTTCGTGATCGGCGTCGCCGGGTCGGTGGCCGTGGGCAAATCCACCACATCACGCGTGCTGCAGACGCTGTTGGCCCGGGCGCCGGACCGCCGTCGTGTCGACATCGTGACCACCGACGGGTTCCTCTATCCCAACGCCGAGCTGGCCCGCCGCGGCCTGCTCCAGCGCAAGGGGTTCCCCGAGAGCTACGACACGCCGTCGCTGGTCCGGTTCCTGTCCGACCTCAAGGCGGGCCGGCCCGAGCTGGCGGTCCCCATGTACAGCCATCTGGTGTACGACGTCGTCCCCGGTGATGCCCACGTGGTCGATCGGCCCGACATCGTCATCGTCGAGGGGCTCAACGTCTTGCAGGTGCCGCCCACCTCGGGGACGTCACACCACCCGTCGGTGTTCGTGTCCGACTTCTTCGACTTCTCGATCTACGTCGACGCCGAGGAGACCGATGTCGAGGCGTGGTATCTGGCCCGGTTCCTCACCCTGGTCGAATCGGCCCGGGACGACACCGGAGCGTTCTTCCACCGGTTCTCGACGCTGACGCGCACCGAGGCCGAGCAGCTCGCCCGCGAGATCTGGGCCGAGGTGAACCGACCGAACCTGCACGAGAACGTGCTCCCCACCCGGGACCGTGCCGACCTCGTGCTGGTCAAGGGCCGTGACCACGACGTGCGCCGGGTGCGACTCCGTCTGCGGTGAACCGGCGCGTCACCGAGCCAGCCGCGTCACGGTGCCGTTGCTGAGCTGGACGAGCTGGGCCGGCGTGATGCGGAACACGTGGCGCGGGGTCCCGGCCGCGGCCCACACCGCGTCGTGGACCAGCAACGCCTCGTCCACGAACGTGGCCAGCTCGGTGACGTGGGCGAACGGCGGCACCCCACCGATGGGGAACCCGGTGGCGGCGCGCACGATGTCCGCATCCGCTCGACCCACCTGCGAGCCGCCGGACGCGGCGAGCAGGCGCGCCTCGTCGAGCCGGTCGTCGCCGGCCACGAGGGCCATCACGGGGTCGCCGTCAACCAGGAACACCAGCGACTTGACGATGGTGGCCACCGGTGCCCCCACCGCCGCGGCCGCGTCCTCGGCGGTCTTGGTGCCCGCGGGGTACTCGACGACCTCGATGTGGACTCCAGCTGCGGCGGCCGCATGGGCGACCCGGCGGGCGTTGTCGTGCATCGGACCATGGTGCCCGATGCGGTTGCCGGGGCGAGGGGCCTGACGATGCCAGACTGACGGCGTGCGTGCGTGGACGGTCGCCGGAGGTCTCATCGAGCTCGACGGTCGGCTGCTCCTCGTCAAGAACCGTCGGCGCGACGGGTCCCTCGACTGGACGACCCCCGGCGGGGTCATCGACGAGGGCGAATCGCTGATCGAAGGTCTCACCCGCGAGGTGGAGGAGGAGACCGGTCTGACGGTGACGTCGTGGGAGGGTCCGCTCTGGGCTGTCGAGGCCGAAGCCCCCGACATGGAGTGGACGCTGCGGGTCGAGGTCCACCGGGCCGTCGGCTTCGATGGCGACATCACGGTCGACGATCCCGACGGCATCGTCGTCGACGCCGCCTGGGTCGACCTCGACGGATGTCGTGACTGCCTCGAGACGTCGTGGGTCCCAGCCCGCGAGCCGATGCTGGCCTGGCTCGGCGAGCGGTGGACCGAGTCGCGAACGTTCCGCTACCGCGTCCACGGCGTGACACGGGGTGGCGCGGACATCATCCGGTTGGACTGACGGCGTGACCACCGCTGACCGGCAGCGGACGATCCTCCACGTCGACATGGACGCGTTCTACGCGTCGGTCGAGCAGCACCGCCGGCCCGAGCTCCGGGGCCGGCCCGTCATCGTCGGCGGCACCGGCGCCCGGGGCGTGGTGGCGGCCGCCTCCTACGAGGCCCGTGCTTACGGCATCCGATCGGCGATGCCGTCGTTGCGGGCCCGGCGGCTGTGCCCGCACGCGGTGTTCGTCCCCGGCGACCACGCCCACTACGGCGAGGTGTCGGGTCGCATCATGGACCTGTTCCGCACCGTCACGCCCCTCGTCGAGCCGCTCAGCCTGGACGAGGCCTTCCTCGACGTCACCGGGGCGCGTCGCCTGCACGGCGACGGCCCCACCATCGCGGCGACGATCCGGGCGGCCGTGCTCGAGACCGAAGGGCTGCACTGCACCGTCGGCGTCGCGCCCAACAAGTTCCTGGCCAAGCTCGCCACGGAGCAGGGCAAGCCCACCGCCTCCGCGCGCGGCCCGATTCCGGGGACCGGCGTGACCGTCGTTCGACCGGGCGACGAGCTCGCCTTCCTGCGGCCCCTGCCGGCAGCCGCGTTGTGGGGGGTCGGACCCAAGACGCTGGAGAAGCTGCGTCGCATCGGCGTGCGCACCGTCGCCGACATCGAGCAGATGCCGGTGGAGTTGCTGGTCAGGACGCTGGGCGACGCCAGCGGTCGCCACCTCCACCAGCTGGCCCGGGCGATCGACGACCGGCCCGTGGTCGCCGATGCCCGACCGAAGTCGATCGGGCACGAGGAGACCTTCGCCTCCGACATCCACTCCCACGCCGACCTGCACGTCCATCTGGTTCGCATGGCCGATGCTGTGGCGTCCCGGGTCCGCCACCACGGCCTGCCGGGACGGACGGTGACGATCAAGGTGCGCTTCGGCGACTTCTCGACGATCACCCGGTCGGCGACCGCCGCCCGGCCGGTGGACTCCGGCCCCTCGATCGTCCGCATGGCCGACACCCTCCTCGGCCAGATCGACGTGGCCCGGGGCGTGCGCCTGTTCGGGGTGACGTTGTCGAACCTGGTGCCGGTCGACGAGGTCGACGACGCCCCCCTCCAGCTCACCCTGAACGACATGGGTCCATCCGGCGACGAGGTCGCCCCGGCCGCGGACGGCGACGGGCCGGCGTGGAACGCCGTCACCGAGGCCATCGACGCGGTGCGAGCCCGATTCGGCCGCGATGCGGTGGTACCGGCGACGTTGGTGGGCGACGAGCGCCGCACCTTCCGTCCCGGTGAGCAGCAATGGGGTCCGAACCGCGCCGGCAACGGAGACGCCGGCGAGTCCGACGACGAACGTCCCCTGCTCGAACCGGACGACGAGGTCTAGAGTGCGCACCGCGTTGTTGCCCACCGGATCCTGTGCGATGATGAAGCCACAGCCCACCACACGATTTCGGTGGTGCACCCGAGCCGGCGAGAAGGGGTAGTCAGGTGCCGCTTTCCGAGGACGAAGAGCGCATCCTCAAAGACATCGAGCGGGAGTTCTACGAGAACGACCCGGCCTTTGCTCGGGAAGTGCGCGAAACCACCCTGTACCGGCATGCCTGGCGCAACATCAAGCTGTCGCTGGTGGGCTTCGTCGCCGGTCTCATCGCCCTCGTCTTCTCCCTGTCCGTCTCGTATCTCGTGGCCTTCGGCGGCTTCCTGATCATGCTCGCCTGCGCGCTCGTCATCGAACGGAACGCCCGCAAGATGGGCCGAGCGGGGATCGAATCGGTCACCAAGCGGATGCGGTCGGGCTCGGGCCTGCGCGAGGTGCTGGGCTCGTCGTCGGAGAAGATGCGAGAGCGCTTCAAGCGCGGCGAGAACTGACCCCGGAGCGGGCCGCGACGCGACGCACGCAGGGCGTGTCACGCGTCCCGGAACGCTCGTCCGTCGGGTTCAGGTCCGGTCGAGCAGTCGGCGAGGGTGGAAGCGGGCCTGGAACCGCTCGCCGGTCGACATCGACGCCCGGGCCACGGTCTCGATCTCTCGGGCCAACTCGAGCGCGAGCAGCCCCACCTCGGGTTCGGGCGGACGGGGACCGAAGGTCGTGTCCTGCACCGTGATGGCCAGGCTCTGCAGGGGTTCCTCGAGGCCCGGTAGCCGAGCGGCCAGCCGGGTGGCGGTCTCGCGTTGGGTCTCGGCCGGCCGGGCGGCGGCCCCGGCCCGGCGCAGCGCGGCGAGCGACTCGTCCCAGGCCAGTGCGACCTGGGCCCGGGCCTCGACCGCGGCCCGGTGACGTCGCCGTCGCCGCCCGATCGTGACGACCAGCACCACCACCACGTACAGCACCGCCAGGCCGACGAGGACGGCGGCGGCGATGGCGAGGCGCATGGGCCACGGACTGGGTCGTCCCGGCCCGGAGGCCCCGCCGGCGAACTGGTCGAGCTGGTCGAGGTTGCGGCCGTCGCTGTTCGGGGAGGTCGTCGACGGTGCGCCGGGAATGGGCACCGAGGGCGGGCTCACCGCGGTGGTCGGCACGCCACCACCGCCCCCGCCCTGCGCGACCTGCTGCTCGGGCACGCCGGTGTAGGACTCCGCGAACGGCGCGCCCCGCCCTGGCGTCGGCTCGAACTTCACCCACCCGTACTGGCCGAGGAAGACCTCGGGCCAGGCGTGGGCGTTCTCGCCCCGGACCCGGTACAGGGTGGGGTCGGACGGATCGGCCGTGCCCTGCGTGAACCCGACCGCGACACGCGCCGGGATGCCGAGGCTGCGGGCCATCGCCGCGAAGCTCCCGGCGAACTGCTCGCAGTAGCCGCGCTTGATGTCGAACAGGAACCGTTCCATGGCGCGTTCGTCGTGGCCGGCGCCCACGTCGAGGTCGTAGGTGAACTCGGACCGGAACCAGTCCTGGAGCATCCGCGACGCCGCATAGGCCGATGACGCACCGGCGGTCACCTCCTGGGCGAGGGCGCGCACCGAGTCGGGGAAGTCGTCGGGCAGGTCCAGGTACACGTCGGCGATGTCCCGCGGGATCTCGGTGCGTGCGGTGGCGAGCTGCCGGGCGTCGAACTCGGGGAGAGCGGAGACGACGCGGTAGGTCATGTCGTCGGACGTGGCCACGTCGGTGTCGACGATGAGCGTCCCCGACACTTCGTCGTAGCGGACGGGAACGGCCGAACTGATCGCCTGTGGTTCGTAGGCGGCCGGGAGCCAGATCTGCGACAACGCGTTGATCTGGAACGCCTGCTCGAACGTCAGTCGTTCGGAGTCCACCGGGACCCCCCGGTCGAGCGAGCCCTCGGCCTTGCCGTAGGAGCCATTGGACGACCAGATGCGGCCGTCGAAGTGGTCGAGGGAGGTCAGGCGCCAGTAGTCGCGCACCGAGCTGCGGACGGTGAAGACCTCGACGTTGGCCTGATCGACGAGCCTCGAGCGGATGTCGACGAGGGGGCTGACCGTGACCCGTGTCCCCGGTCCGGACTTGCCGATGTCGGTGAGCGACACGATGGCGGAGCTCTGTGCTCCCGGGAGCCGGGGGCCCACGAGGGCCGCGACCATGACCGCGGACAATGCCAGCCCGGCGCCCAGCAGCACCAGGGCCCTCGGACCCGCCGATCGGCGTTCCCCGACCCAGGTGGCGGCGATGCCGAGTCGTTCGGCGCGGCGGAACAGCACGAAGGCGAAGACGCAGGCGATCCACAGCCCGGTCAGCAGGACGCGGTCCACGTCGGCGCCGAGCACGGCCGCCAGGATGAACAGCGTGGCCGACGGGAGGGTGGCCTCGAGCGGCGCCTCGACCCGGAACGCCGCCCAGTCGGCGATGATGGCGCCGAGCCAGACCGCAGCCGACGTCGCGATCAGGAACCCGTCGAGGGCATCGGTCTGGGCCTTGACGTCGGGGAACGCGGCCAGGGCATCGGACACGCCACGGGCGAGGTGGTCGAGGGTCTCGCCGGACGGGACGCCGAAGGCGGTGTGGTCGCCGGCGTAGATCCAACAGATCGCCAGCGCCCCCGCGGCGGCCGTGATGGCGACGGCGGGCGCGAGCGGGACGCGCCGACGACGGAGCAGGGCGGCCAGCCCGTGGGCGGCGACGACCTGCAGCGCGAGCGGCGGGAACCACTCGGTGCCGATGAAGACGCGGCGGAGGGCGAGGACCGTCACCACGGACACGCCGGCGAGCGCCACCTCGGCCAGCAGCCGGAGCGGGAGAGCGGACGCGTCGATGCGCGCCGGGCTCGCCGGGGCGGTGGCGGCGGTCATGGCCGCACCCGCCGGCGGCGCCGGACCCGGCTGCGGCTGGTGCGACCCGACGGCGGGCTGGCGTCGCCCCACACCGTCGCGAACTCCTCCCCGGGAGGCACCCCCACGATCTGGGTCCGGCGACCCACCGTGGTGCGTTGGGCGACGTCGAATCGGACGATGCGCCGGATGGTGACGCTGCTGCCGAGCGATTCGACCGCGTCGATGTCGGGACCGCTCGGGCGTCCGGTGACCAGCACCAACGCGCCGCCGGCCCCCCGTTGGGCGATGTCGAGGGCGGCGTGGAGCGACCCACGGTTGCTGCGGTCGGCGACGGCGAGGAACTCCAGCATCCCGTCGAGGTGGGAGGCGCCGATGCCGTAATCGGTGTCGAGACCGCTGCTGGTGACGAGCCGCACGTGGTCGCCGCGGCGGAGGTGGGCGCGAAGGATCGACGCCGCGGCCGACACGGCGCGCTCGAGGGTGTCGGCGTCGTGGTTCTCGCGTCGCAGGTCCAGCACGACGCAGATCCGCCCCTGCCACGGCACGTCGTCCTGGCGGACGAGCAGCTCGTCGTCGGTGCGGGCCGAGGACAACCAGTGGACTCGCCGCAGGTCGTCGCCCACGACGTAGGAGCGCAGCGCGGCGAAGTCCTCGCCCACCCGGCCGAGCGAGCCGGTCTCGGCGCTGCCGTCGGGGTCGGGGCCAACGGTGCGGGGAAGGGGCGCGATGTCGTCGATGCGGGGCAGGACGGTGATGTCGACGGCCGGCGCGGCCCGGTTGCGTGACGTGGCGAGGCCGAAGGGGTCGGCGATCTCCACCGACATCGGTCCCACGGTGACGAGGCCACGCTTGATCGTCGGCAGGCGGTACGCCACCTTCGATGTCCGCCGCACCGGTATCGGCGCGAGCAGCAGGTCGGCGCCCGTGGTCCCGGTGACCGGGTCACGCAGCCGCAGCACGGGGGCCGGCCGCTGCGACCGGTTCCGGACCTGCACCTCGACCGTGCACGGGTTGCCCACGTGGACGCGGCTGGGCCGGACGCTGCGGGTCACCACCACGTCGACGTCGCGCATCGAGACCCAGATCCCGCAGACCAGCACCAGCATGCCGACGGCAGCACCGACGGCGAACAGTTCGGTGAGACCGAGGAAGCGGCCGAGGAGGAGAAGGACGGCGGCTCCGAGGGCCACCAGCCATCCCTGACGGGTCGGCCGCACGGCTCAGGCGGGACGCGGTCGGGGAACGGGAACCATGTCGAGCACGTCGGCCAGGATCGCGCCCGACGAGACGCCTTGGAGGTCGGCCTCGGGCGTGACGAGCAACCGGTGGGCGAGCACGGGGCCGGCGAGGAACTTCACGTCGTCGGGGGTCACGAAGTCGCGGCCGGCCATCGCCGCCCACACCCGGGTGACGCGCAGCATCGACAGCGTGGCCCGCGGGGACATCCCCAGCTCGAGCTGGGGGTGGGCGCGGGTGGCCTCGGCCAGTTCGACCAGGTAGCGCTTCAGCGCCGTGGCCACGTGCACCGCGACGGCGGTCTCGCGCAGGGCGAGGATCTCGGACGTGCTGATCACCGCCTCCACGCGGGTGAGCGGATCCGACTCGCCGTGGGTGTCGAGCATGGTCAGCTCGGCGTCGGCATCGGGATACCCGACGTCGATCCGCATCAGGAACCGGTCGAGCTGGGAATCGGGCAGAGGGAAGGTGCCCTCGTGCTCGATGGGGTTCTGGGTGGCGATGACGAGGAACGGGGCGGCGAGGTGATGGGTGGTGCCGTCGACCGTGACCTGGCGTTCGGCCATCGCCTCCAGGAGCGCGGACTGGGTCTTCGGGGAGGCGCGGTTGATCTCGTCGGCGAGGACGATGTTGGCGAACACGGGGCCGGGCCGGAACTCGAAGACGTCGCGGCTGCGATGGAAGATGCTCACGCCGGAGACGTCGGCGGGGAGCAGATCCGGGGTGAACTGGACCCGGCCGAACTGGCCGTCGATGGCGGCGGCGAGCGCCTTGGCCATCGATGTCTTGCCCACGCCCGGGATGTCCTCCAACAGGACGTGGCCGTCGGCGAGGAGGGCGGTGATGACGAGATCGATGACGTCGCGCTTGCCGCAGATGACCGACTCGACCTCCATGGCCAGGCGATCGCATGCCTCGGCGAAGGTCTCGGCGCGGGCTGCAGATCGTTGCCTCGTGACCACCGAATGACTCCTCCGGACCGGGTACAGGTCCAACGAGACTATGTGCTCACTGGGGCGACCGCCCGGCGGGCGCGCCGGTCTCGGTACGGTGGCCGCCGTGGTCACCCTCGCCGTCGACATCGGTGGCACGAAGCTCGCCGCCGGCGTCGTGGACGACGAGGGTTCGGTGCTCGCGCGCCTGGCCGTGCCCACGCCCGGCACCACCGACCCCGACGCCCTCTTCGCCACCCTCGCCGCGCTGATCGACGAGGTCAGGCAAGGGGACGGCCCACCGTCGGCCCGCTGCGGGGTCGGCTGCGGTGGCCCGATGGCCAGGGGCGGAACGGCCGTCTCACCGTTGAACATCCCGGCGTGGCGGGGCTTCGCCCTGCGTGACCGGCTCGCCGAGCACACCGGACTGGCCACCTACGTCGACAACGACGCCAAGGCCCTCGCCCTCGGTGAGGGGTGGCGGGGAGCAGCCCGCGGGGAGACCGACTACGTCGCCATCGTGGTCTCCACCGGGGTCGGCGGCGGGATCGTCAGCGGTGGCCGCCTGCTCGACGGCGCCAGCGGCAACGCCGGTCACATCGGCCACGTGTTCGTCGCCGAGGGCACCGAGGCGTGGCCGGCGCATCCCGCTGGCTTGCTCGAGTCGGAGGCCAGCGGCACGGGCATCGCGGTACGCACCGGCGCGCCCGCGGCCGCCGCAGACGTTGAGCTCCGGGCCCACGCCGGCACGCTCGTCGGCCGGGCGGTGGCGTCGGTGGCGAACCTGCTCGATCTGCGTCTCGCGGTGGTGGCCGGGTCGGTGGCGCTGGGCTACGGCGCAGCCGTTCTTCGCCGCGGCGCAGGCGGAGATCGATCGGCTCTGCGTGCTCGACTTCTCGCTCGGGACGCGCATCGTCCCCGCTGGTCTCGGCGAGCTCGGACCGCTGGTCGGTGCGGCCGCCGTCGCGCGCCGCGCCGAGGGCTTCGACGTCGGCGTCCGCTGACCGCCCGCCACCCAGCCAGACCCACGGCCCCGCCAAGACCCACGGCCCGCGCAACGCGACGATCGGCGCGTTGGCCCCGGTATGGCGGAGCAACGCGCCGGTCGTCGCGTTTGGTCCGGTCGTCGCGTTTGGTCTGGGTCAGCTCAGGCGCAGGCGCCGGGTCGACACCAGCAGGGCCGAGCCCAGCCCGATCAGCAGCAGACCGAGGACGGTGAGGACCGTGACCCCGGTGCCGGTGAAGGCGAGGGCGTTGCGGGACACGGTGTCACCGAGCACCTCGGTGGCCGGTTCCGTCTGCTCGTCGCCCCCGACGGCGATCGAGGTGGTGGGAGCCGCCGTGGTCGGCGTCGAGTCGGTGGTGGGGACCACGGTGGACGTGGTCGTCGTGGTGGACCCGGTGGTCGGAACCACCGCCGTCGTGGCCGGCACCTCCGGTGCTGGTCGGGGCCTCGGTGCTGGTCGGGGCCTCGGTGCTGGTCGGGGCCTCGGTGCTGGTGGTGGTGGACGGCCGTGCACATCCGGCCTCGAGGATGGCCTGGCCCGTGGCATCCCAGTTCATCCCTGGGAAGGACTGCGACGGACCGCTGCCCCACCGGTAGGCGGGGATGATGTCGCCCCACTGGTCACCGTTGTGCGGGGTCGGGTAGACGACGTCCGGGTCGGCGGCGAAGTCGAACACCGCGCCCCCATGGTTGGTGTGATCGTTCGCGCCCGTGCCCAGCGAACCGTCGACGGCGCTGAAGTCGACCCGGATCTCCCGATACGGGTTCGTCACCGCGTTGGTCCGATGGCAGATGGTCACCTGGTGGTCGTCGTACGGGCTGGCCGACGACCGCACCGGAACCAGCACGGCGCCGAGGAGGACGAAACCGGCGATGACGGCGCCCGCACCGATGTGGGTGCCCCAGCGCACGGGGGCGGAGTGACGGGTGTGACGCATGGCGACCTCCCGAACGGTGTGGGGGTGGCGGTGCCACCCCGCTGTACCGATTGTCCGCCCGGACCCCGCGGGCCGGTAGTGGAGTCCGACTCGTTGCGTGAGGGTCCAAACGCTCTGCGTGATGTGACCTTGGTCGGTTGGTGCCCTCCGTGCCCTGCCCGACCCGGCGGGGACACCCCTCGTGCGGTGCGTCGTGTCAGAATCTCCGCCATGCAACCGACGTGGGGAGAGTCCGCCGAGGAGTACCGCGAGAAGGTCCAGGCCTTCCTGGCCGAGCACCTGCCGGCTGACTGGAAGGGGATCGGTGCCCTGCCCCACGAGGAGGTCGCGCCCTGGACCGAGCAGTGGCGCCGGACGCTGGCCACCAACGGGCTCCTGGCGACCTCGTGGCCCCAGGAGTACGGCGGGCCCGGTCTGTCGGCCGAGGAGCAGGTCATTCTCGCCGAGGAATTCGCCAAGGCCGGCGTACCCACCGGCGGCTCCAACGACGTGTTCTCCATCCAGATGGTCGGCAACACGATCCTGCAGTGGGGTACCGACGAGCAGAAGCGGGAGTTCATCCCGAAGATCCTCAACGGCGAGCACAAGTGGTGCCAGGGCTACTCCGAACCCAACGCCGGCTCCGACCTCGGCAACCTCGGCTGCCGGGCCGTCCTCGACGGCGACGAGTGGGTCATCAACGGCCAGAAGATCTGGACCTCCGCCGGCCACCTCGCCAACTGGATCTTCGTCCTCGCCCGCACCGACCCCGACGCCCCGAAGCATCGCGGCATCTCCTTCCTGCTCGTCCCCATGGACCAGCCCGGCGTCGAGGTGCGGCCGATCAAGATGCTCACCGGCGACTCCGAGTTCAACGAGGTGTTCTTCTCCGACGCCCGTTGCCCGAAGGACAACGTGGTCGGCGGCGTGAACAACGGATGGCCGGTAGCCATGACGCTGCTCGGCTACGAGCGCGGTGAGGCGGCGGCCACATTCCCCGTGATGTTCCGCATCGAGTACGACCGGCTCGAGCAGCTGGCCCGCGACCGGGACAAGGACACCGACCCCGTGATCCGCCAGCGGCTGGCCGCGGCGTACTCCACGGTCGAGATCATGCGATACAACGGGCTGCGCACCCTGACCAACTACCTCAAGGGGGCGGCCCCGGGTCCCGAGGCCGGCCTGTTCAAGCTGCTGTGGTCCCAGCACCACAAGCGGGTCACCGAGCTGTCGCTCGACCTGTACGGCGCCGACGCCACCGTCCCCTCGGGGCGGGCCCCCGCCAGCAGCTTCCAGACCGACGACCCGGGCGCGCCCAACGACTCGGCTTCGTGGGTCGGGACCTTCTTCAACGCCCGGGCCGGCACCATCTACGCCGGATCGAGTGAGATCCAGCGCAACATCGTGGGCGAGATGGTCCTCGGTCTGCCCAAGGAGCCGCGCCCGGACGGCGCGGTGAAGACGTGGAGAGAGCAGCAGGCCGGGTAGGCATCCCGCCGGGCGCACTCGTCGCGGTGCGAGCCGTGGCCGTGCGTCCCCGCTTGTGGCGCACGGCCGCACGGCAGCTCCGCGCCCTGGCGCCCGACCGGTGGTGGCGCCGGGCACCGTTCGTCCCGCTGCCCGACCGGGACTGGATGGCCTTCCGCCTCACCACCGCCTACGGGGACCCGGATGCGACGATCGTGGCCGACGACGTCATCGCCTGGCTCGAGTGGTCCTCGAGCCTCCCGACCCGGTCGAAAACGGCGACCGGGGCCAGGACGGGCCGGAGTTAGGTTCCCGAGATGTCCAGGTCGCTGGTGCTGAACGCGTCGTTCGAGCCCTTGTCGGTGGTCTCGTCGCGCCGGGCCGCGGTCCTCCTCCTGGCCGAGAAGGCCGACATGGTGCTCCCGTCGGGAGACATCCTCCACTCGGAGCACCTGGTCATCGAGGTCCCCTCGGTGGTCAAGCTGCGCCAGTTCGTCAAGGTGCCCTTCCGGCGCCGGGCCGCGCTCAACCGGCGGGCGGTCTTCGCTCGGGACGGCTCCCAGTGTCAGTACTGCGGATCCACCGCGGAGTCGATCGACCACGTCGTGCCCCGAGCCAAGGGCGGCACGCACACGTGGGAGAACGTCGTGGCCGCGTGCCGGCCCTGCAACGTGCGCAAACGTGACCGCCTCCTCCACGAGACGACGATGACGCTGCGGACGACGCCGCGGGCGCCTCGCGGGTTTGCCTGGATCTCGCTCAGCATGGGTCACGTACCCGACGACTGGCAGCCCTTCCTCACGGTCGAACCGGCTCGCATCGCGTGAGCGACGGGGCGTCCGACGCACCGGCGCCGTGGCAGGTCGAGCACCACCGCGCCACGGCGGGCGCGCTGCACGGCCTCGAGATCCCCGACGACGGTCGGCGCCGGATCTGGGTGCTCGAACCGACCGGACCCGCCGTCGTGCTCGGGTCCACGCAGTCCGACGATGCCGTCGACCACGAGGCGGCCGCTGCCCTCGGCATCGAGATCGTCCACCGCCGCAGCGGCGGGGGAGCGGTCTGGGTCGCACCGACCGACCCGCTCTGGGTCGACGTCGTCATCCCGCGGGGAGATCCGCTCTGGGACGACGACGTCGGCCGGTCGTTCCTGCCCGTCGGTCGAGCGTGGCAGGCCGCGCTCGCCGGGTGCGGGATCGACGGCACCGACGTCCATGCCGGACCGATGATCCGTACCGAGTGGTCCGGTCTGGTCTGCTTCGCGGGGACCGGACCGGGCGAGGTGCTCCGGGAGGGCCGGAAGGTGGTGGGCATCAGCCAGCGGCGCACACGCGCCGCGGCCCGATTCCAGTGCGCCGTCCCCCGGGTCTGGCGGCCCGCGCCGCTCCGGGCCGTGCTCCGGCCCCAGCCTCCGGCCGAGGTGCTCGAGAGCTGTGGCGCCGGTGTCGGTGACCTCGACACCGACACGATCGTCGCCGCCCTCGTCGTCGCCCTGGGCTGACCCGGCCCTCTGACGCCCTGTGTTCGGGGGGGTCACCCTCGGACCAGCCCATTCGGACCATTTTTGCCCTGATGTCTTGACCTAACGCCCTGAATCGACGTAGCTTGACTGCGTGGTGGAGACCGAGGCGACGACGATGGAGCTGAGTGGGGCGAGTTCCCTCAGCGATGTGCACCGTCCCTCGCTGTTCCGCGGTCGCGGCGAGTACGCCATCGATGACAAGGGCCGGCTCACCATCCCGCCGCAGATGCGCAAGCCCCTCGCCGGCGGCGGCAACCTCGTCGTCCTCGACGGTCGGGTCGTCATCTACGACGAGGCCACCTACCGGGCGGCGGTCGACGCCCTCAACCAACAGGTCGCGGCCCACGAGCTCAGCCAGGTCCACGTACGCGGGTTCCTGTCCAGCACGCACCCCGTCGGCCCGGACACCCAGGGCCGCATCGTCGTTCCCCACGCGGCGCGCGTCGAGGCCGGCCTCGACCGCGACGTGATCGTCCTCGGCGCCGGCCCCCGCATCGAGATCGTCCCGGCCGGTGTCGACGCCCTCGACGGCTTCCTCGGGGTCGACGACTCGATCGTGACCGCCCTCGACCGAGCCAACTTCTGAGTGGGCGCCACCGCTCGACCTGGCCCACCTGCAATTCCACGAACCACCGACCCCGAAGGGAGCGCAAGCTCGAGGACGAAGACACCAACACGAGCAGCAGTGCCGCTCATCCGCAGCCTTCCGGGCCGCGAGGTGGAAGGCCCCTACTCTCCGCCCGCTCTTTCATCGAGTCCGACCGGGGCATACATCCCGGCGGACGTTCGTTGTCCGGGGGGCTGCCGGTGAGCGGCACTGACGAGCCGAATCCATCGTTCCACCACGTCCCGGTGCTCCGGGACCAGGTCGTCGCCGCGTTCGCCCCGGTTCCACCGGGATGGGTCGTCGACGGAACCGTCGGTGGAGCCGGACACGCCACGGCGATCCTCCTGGCCCATCCGCACCTCTCGGTGCTGGGACTGGACCGGGATCCCGAAGCGGTCGAGGTGGCGACGGAACGACTCGCTCGCTTCGGATCACGAGCAGTCGTGGTCCACGCTCGCTTCGATCGCTTGCACGACACCATGCGCATCCTCCGCAGCCATCGCAACGCAGACGCCCCGGATGCCGACGACCGCGACGGCGACGACCTCGAGCGGCCCTGGATCTCCGGTGTCCTGCTCGACCTCGGCGTGTCGTCGCCGCAACTCGACCGCGGCGAGCGTGGGTTCAGCTATCGCAAGGGCGGACCGCTCGACATGCGCATGGACCCCACAGCCGGAGCCCCGGCCGCCGATCTGGTGAACAACGCCGATGAAGCGGAGCTGGCCCGGATCATCCGGCGCTTCGGCGACGAGCGCCACGCCGGCCGCATCGCCAAGGCGATCGTGGCCTCCCGTCCCATCCGGACCACCGAGGCCCTCGCCGAGGTCGTCCGCGACGCCATCCCCGCGGCCGCCCGCCGTACCGGCGGACACCCGGCCACCCGGACGTTCCAGGCCCTGCGCATCGAGGTCAACGACGAGCTCGGCCAGCTCGAGCGAACCCTCGGCGACGCCCTCGACCTGCTCGTTCCGGGTGGTCGGGCCGCGGTGATCACCTACCACTCCGGTGAGGACCGCATCGTCGCCCGCCGCTTCCGCGACGCGGCTGCCGACAACTGCGTCTGCCCCCCGGGCGCGGGAGCCTGCCGGTGTGGCGGTTCCCCGAGCGTCACGCTCGTGCCCCGCAAGGCGATCACCGCGTCCGATGAAGAGGTGGCCGCCAACCCGCGCGCCCGCAGCGCCCGCCTGCGCGTCGCCGAGCGACTCGGTGCCGCCTCGTGACCACCGTGAGCACCGGGGGCCTCGACGCCTACGCCCCGTACCCGGCCGCGCCCGCACCTGCGCCGCGGACGCGTCCCGGCCGGCATCTCCGGCCGGTCGGCCGCCCGGCGCCCCGGCGCTCGCCGGCGGTCCCCGTGCTGGTGGCCACCGGCATCGTGCTGGCCGCCCTGTTCGGTCTGGCCGTGATGCACGCCCTGCTCATCGGCGGGCAGATCCACCTCGACAAGATGCAGCGCCAGGCGGCGTCGGAGACCGAGGAGGTCCGTCAACTGCGCCTCCAGGTCGCCGAACTGGAGTCGCCGGACCGCGTGCTCGACGTGGCCCGGACCCGGCTCGGCATGGTCGAGGCCACCGAGGTCGGGTACCTCCTGCCGGCGGGTGTCGACACGGGAGACGACACGCTGGTGCGGGTCGACCCCGCGGAACCGCCGCCCCCGCCCGAGCCCACCACCTCCGAGGAGACGGGCACCGCCTCGCCCGCGTCGGCCTCCTCCGCCGATGGCACGGATGCCGGTACGGCGACGGACCCGACCAGCGTCGGGCCGGCCGACGGGGGCATCGACCCCGCCGACACGTCGGTCGTGGCCGCTGACGGCTCGGTGGCCGAGGAGCCGATCCCGTCCGATGGTGCCGGAGGAGACGACGAGTGAACTGGGGACCGATCGACCCCGATTGGGGGGATGGCTGGGAAGACTTCGAGACCGATCCGTTCGCCGACGAGCCGACAGGCTCGTCTCGTCGTTCCGGAGCCACCGTCACCCGCCTACCTCGCGCCCGCCGCGGACGCCGAGGCGACTCGCTCGACCGCTCGATCACCGCCCCCCGGCCCACGTCGCCCACGCCGGTGGCGCCGCGCCGCTCCGCCCGGGTGGGCCCGACCCGTCCCGTCGTGGAGTCGGGATCAGCCCACTGGGATGCCGACCACCGAAGCCGAACGGCCCGGGGGCGGTCGATCACGTCACCCCGGGGACCGCGCCGGCCGCCCGGCGCCCGGGCCCGTGCCGGCGCTCACCGGCCCGGACGGCGCCACTTCGTGTTCAAGGCCGCGTTGGCGATGCTGCTGCTCGCTGTCGTCGGCAAGCTCGTCGAGGTCCAGGTCGTCGAGCCCGACCGCTTCGTGAAGGTGGGGGAAGAGCAGCGGATCCGCACGGTGAAGCTCGATGCCAGCCGGGGCCGGATCCTGGACCGGGAAGGCCACGACCTCGCCCTGTCCGTGCTCCGTCCCAGCGTCTTCGCCGATCCGAGCCAGATCGACGATCCCCGGGGGACGGCGCGGGCGCTGGCACCGGTGCTCGGCATGGACGTGAACGAGCTGACCGACACGCTCTCCCGTGACAGCCAGTTCGTCTACCTCGAGCGCCGCATCGACGACGACCTCGCCTCACGCGTGGTCGAGCTCGACCTGGCCGGCATCCACCTCCAGGAGGAACCGGCGCGGTTCACGCCCTCGAAGAACCTCGCCCGCTCGATCATCGGGTCGGTGGCCGACGACCAGACGGGTTCCACCGGCATCGAGCTGCTCTACAACGACGTGCTGACGGGCACGCCCGGCGAGCTGCACTACGAACGCGCCCGCGACGGCGGCACCATCGCCGCGGCCGGCGAGTCGCGCACTCCCGCCCAACCCGGTTCCGACGTCGTGCTCACCCTCGACCGCAGCCTGCAGTACGAAACGGAGCGGGTGCTCGCCGACCAGGTCGACGCCGTGGGCGCCAAGGGCGGCATGGTCGTCATCAGCCGTCCCTCGACCGGCGAGATCCTGGCCCTCGGCAACATCACGCGGAACACCGACGGTGACATCATCACCGCCGGTGCCAACCGGGCGGTCACCGACGTGTTCGAACCGGGTTCGGTCAACAAGGTCATCACCATCTCCGCCGCCCTCGAGGAGGGCCTCGTCGAGCCCGACACCACCACGCGGGTGCCCGATCACCTGCAGGTCTCCGACCACCTGTTCTCCGACGACCATTCGCACCCCGCCGATCCGATGACGGTGACCGACATCCTCGCCAAGTCGTCCAACATCGGGACCATCGGCCTCGCCGAGCAGCTGGGCAAGGACCGGATCGACCACTACCTCCGGGCCTTCGGGTTCGGGAAGCGGACGGCGCTGAACTTCACCAACGAATCGCCCGGGATCCTCCTCGACCCGGACAAGTGGTCGGGCACCTCGATCGGTTCCATCCCCATCGGGCAGGGGATCGCGGTGACCGCCATGCAGATGCTGAGCGCCTACAACGTGATCGCCAACGATGGCGTGTACGTCGAACCCCGGTTGGTGGAGGCGACGGTCGATGCCAAGGGCGTCCGCACGCCCGTGCCCTTCGACGCGGGCCACCGCGTGGTGTCGGAGAAGACGGCCCGGCAGGTCCGGCAGATGTTGGTGGCGGCGGTCGAGGACGGCACCGGCAAGAAGGCGATCGTCCCCGGCTACACCGTCGGCGGCAAGACCGGTACCGCTCGCAAGCCGCAGGACACCGGGACCTACAAGGATCTCGCCGGCCATTACCACTACGTGGCAGCGTTCACCGGCATGGTCCCCGCCGAGAACCCCGAGCTGTCCATCATCGTGGTGATCGACGAGCCCACCGCGACGATCTACGGCGGGAGCGCCGCCGCCCCGGTGTTCGCGAACCTGGCCAGCTTCGCGCTGAGCCGGTTCCGCATCCCGCCCGCGGCCACGGCCATGGCTGCGGCGGCAGCGAGCCCCTCCGGCGAGTGATGCTCCTGTCGGAGGCAGCCGAGGGCCTCGTCGCCGCCGGTGTCAGCTACGAACGAACGGGCGACGTCGAGATCGACGCCATCGTCCACCACACGGGCAAGGTCCTGGCCGGCGCGCTGTTCTGCTGTGTGCCCGGCAGCCGCATCGACGGCCACGACCTGGCCGAGCAGGTGGTCGCCGCCGGCGCCGCCGCGCTCCTGGTCGAGCGCCGCCTGCCCGTACCGGTTCCCCAGCTCGTCGTGCCGTCGGTCCGGGCTGCCATGGGTCCCGTGGCAGCCCGCTTCTTCGGCGATCCGAGTCGTTCGCTGACGGTGGTCGGCGTCACCGGCACCAACGGCAAGACCACCACGGTCAGCCTCCTCCGCGCCATCTTCGAGGCGGCGGGGCGGCGCTGCGAGGTCATCGGCACCTTGACGTCGTCGCCGGGCGGTCCGCCGACCACCCCCGACGCTCCCGAGCTGCAGGCGCAGCTGGCCACGTGGCGTGACGCCGGCGTGGACACGGTGGCGATGGAGGTCTCGTCCCACGCCCTGGCGATGGACCGCGTTGCCGGCACGTGGTTCGCGGTCACCGGCTTCACCATGTTGGGCCACGATCACCTCGATCTCCATCAGGACATCGAGCACTACTTCGCGGCCAAGGCCCGCCTGTTCACCCCGGCCCTGACCGACCGAGCGGTGGTCCGGGCCGACGATCCGTGGGGCGCCCGCCTGCTCGAAGAGCCGCAGGTCGCGACCCGGCCGTTCCAGCTCGCCGATGCCACCGACATCCGCATCACGCCCGCCGGCATGGACTTCACGTGGCGGGGCGAGCGGGTGGCGCTGCCGCTGACCGGACGGCACAACGTCGCCAACGCCCTGTGCGCCGCCACCATCGCCGAGTGGATCGGCATCGACGTCCCGACCATCGCGGCCGGCCTCGGCGCCGTGGGTCCGGTGAGTGGGCGTTTCGAGCTCGTCGATGCCGGGCAGGACTTCACCGTCGCCGTCGACTACGCCCACACGCCCGACGCCCTCGAGACCGCCATCGCCGCGGCCCGCGACCTCGCCGCCCCCGCCGGTGGTCGCGTCCTGGTGGTCTTCGGTTGCGGTGGGGACAAGGACCGGGCGAAGCGGCCGGAGATGGGACAGATCGCGGTCGAATCTGCTGACGTGGTCGTCGTGACCTCCGACAACCCCCGATCCGAAGACCCCGACGCCATCATCGCCGAGATCGTCGCCGGCATCCCCGACGCGACCCGGCAGGACCGGCTGGCGGCCGGCACCCTCCGTATCCTTCCTGACCGTCGGGAGGCTATCCACCACGCTGCGCGCGCGGCGCGGGAGCATGACGTCGTGGTGATCGCCGGGAAGGGCCACGAGACGACGCAGACCTTCGCCGACCGCACGGTCGCGTTCGACGACCGTACCGTCGTGCGGGAGGTGCTGGCCCCGTGATCCCCCTCCTCCTCGCCGCCGGTGTCTCCCTCGTCGCCTCCCTCGTCGGCACCCGCTACCTGATCGACTGGCTCACCTCGCACCGGGTCGGCCAGCCCATCCAGGAGGACGGACCGCAGGGCCACGTCACCAAGGCCGGCACGCCCACCATGGGCGGGGTCGCGGTCGTGGTGGCCGCCCTGGTCGGCTACGGCGCCGCCCACGTGCGGTCCGGCCTGGTCTTCACCCGCACCGGCCTGATCGTCATGGCGACCATCGCTGCCGCAGGCGCGGTGGGTGCGGTCGACGACTGGATCAAGGTCAGTCGCGAACGCAACCTCGGTCTGTCCAGCCGGGCCAAGATGTTCGGCCTGCTGGTGGTCGCCCTCGGCTTCGCGGTGGCCACGCTGCAGCTCACCAACATCCACACCACCATCTCGTTCACCCGGTTCGACTCGCCGGGCATCGAGCTGGCCAATCCGATCTGGGCGATCTGGGCCATCCTGCTCATCGCCGGCACCACGAACGCGGTCAACCTCACCGACGGTCTCGACGGCCTGGCCGCGGGCTCGTCGATCTTCGGCTTCATCTCGTTCGTGGTCGTCGGGTTCTGGGCCTTCCGCCACCCCGACGTGTACCAGGTCGAACATGCCCTCGATCTCGCCGTGGTCGCCGCCTCCATGCTCGGAGGGGTCACCGGGTTCCTGTGGTGGAACGCCAATCCCGCCCGCATCTTCATGGGAGACACCGGCTCGCTCGCCATCGGCGCGGCACTCGCGTCGCTGGCGCTGACCACCAACACCCAGCTCCTCCTCCCCGTCATCGGCAGCCTCTTCGTGCTCGAGACGGTGTCGGTCATGCTCCAGGTGGGCCGGTTCAAGCTGACCGGCAAGCGGGTGTTCCGGATGGCCCCGATCCACCACCACTTCGAGCTCGGCGGTTGGCCCGAGACCACGGTGATCATCCGGTTCTGGATCATGGCCGGGCTGGGAACCGCCCTCGCGCTGGGCCTCTTCTACGCCGACTTCATCAACACGGGCGGCATCGACTGATGGTGACCCAGTCCTCCGGGTCGACGTCGGTGCCCGACGCGGTGCTCCTGGTCGGCTTCGGCGCGGCCAACCGCGCCGTGGCCGCGGCGCTGCTCGCGCGCGGCCACCGGGTCGAGGCCACCGACGACCACCCCGTCGATTCCACCCGGGCCGCGGCCGAGGCGCTCGGACTCGGCCTGGTCGAGCGGCCCACACCTGACCGGCTCCGCCAGCTGGTGGCCTGGGCGGGCGGCGTCGTCACCTCGCCCGGCTTGCCCGACCACCACCCCGTGTTCGCGGTCGTGGCCGAGCTCGCGACGCCGGTCTTCACCGAGTTCGACCTCGCCGCGGCGTGGGACGACCGCCCGATCGCGGCCATCACCGGAACCGACGGCAAGACCACCGTCACCACCATGGTCACGGCCATGCTCCGGGCCGGCGGCATCCCGTGCACCGACGCCGGCAACAACGACCTCCCGCTCGTGAGCGCCATCGACGATCCCGCGCCCGCCTGGTTCGTGGTCGAGGCATCGTCGTTCCGGCTCGGCCGCAGCCACCACTGGGCGCCCCGCGTGGGCACGTGGCTCAACCTGGCGCCCGACCACCTCGACGTGCACGCCACCCACGCCGACTACGAAGCCGCCAAGGCCCGCATCTGGGCCGAGCAGGGTGCCGACGACATCGCCATCGGGAACCTCGACGACGACGCGGTCGCCCGCCACCTGGCCACCGCGCCCGGCGTCCGGATCGGCTTCTCGTTGTGCGATCCCGGCGCCGACTACCGGTGCGCCGACGACGCGCTGGTCGGGCCCGCCGGCCCGATCGTCGCCATCGACGACCTGCCCCGCCACCTGCCCCACGACCTGGCCAACGCCCTCGCCGCCGCCGCCACTGCCGCCGCGGTCGGGGTCGCCGACGACGCCATCGCCGAGACCCTGCGGCGGTTCGGGCCCCTGCCCCACCGGGTCGCCCCGGTGGCCACCATCGACGGGATCTCCTACGTGGACGACTCCAAGGCCACCGTTCCCCACGCCACGCTCGCCGCCGTGCGCGGCTTCGAGTCGGTCGTGCTGATCGCGGGTGGACGGAACAAGGGTCTCGACCTGCGCGAGCTCGCCCAGGGTGCCGACCACGTCCGCGCCGTCGTCGCCATCGGCGATTCCGCCGCCGAGGTCGCCGCCGCCTTCGACGGCCTGCGTCCCGTCACCCGGGCCGGATCGATGGTGGACGCCGTCGCCGCCGCCACCGCCCTGGCTCGTCCCGGCGACGCCGTCCTCCTCTCGCCGGCGTGCGCATCCTTCGACTGGTACCCGAACTACGCGGCGCGCGGTGACGACTTCGCCGCCGCCGTGACCGCACTCCAGGAGCAGCCATGACCGACTTCACCATCGGATCGCCGCTCGCCGGCACCGCCCGGACCCGCACCACGGGCCGTCGCCGCCTCCGGTTGGTGCCGACACCGCCCACACCGGCCGACGCCGCGCCGGGCACCACGACCGAGGCCCAGGCCACGTTGGGCGCGGCGATGGTCGTGCTGGTGGTGGTGCTCAGCCTGATCGGGTCGGTGATGATCCTGTCGGCGTCGTCGGTGTCCGCGGTCGAGATGGGCGGATCGTCGTTCTCGGTGTTCTTCAAGCAGTGCGCATGGCTCGCCGTGGGGCTGGTCGGGCTCTTCCTCGGCAGCCGCATCGACTACCGCCGCTGGGCCTCCGCCGTGCCGCTGCTGGTCCTGGGCAGCGCCGGGCTGCTGTTCGCAGTGCTGATCCCCGGCATCGGTCTCGACGTCAACGGCGCCCAGCGCTGGATCGCCCTGGGTGGTTTGCAGCTCCAGCCCGCCGAGCCGGCGAAGTTCGCCATGATCGTCTTCGTCGCCGCCCTCGTGGCCCGCGAGCACGACCGGGTCACCGACCTGCGGGTCGTCCTGCGACCGGTGCTGATGGTGCTCGGCATCTTCACCGTCCTGCTCATGAAGCAGCCCAACCTGGGAACCACGGCGGTGCTGTGCGCCATCGTCGGCTGCATGCTGCTCTGGGCTGGTATCCCGGCCCGGGTCCTCGCCCTCCTCGCCAGCGCCGGCCTCCTGTTCGGGACCGTCTTCGCCCTCTCGGCCGCCTACCGCCGGGCCCGGCTCACCGCCTTCCTCCACCCCTGGCAGAACGCCGGCGGCACGGGGTACCAGACGATCCAGTCCCTCATCGGGGTGGCGTCCGGTGGCGTGTCCGGCACCGGCCTCGGCGCCAGCCGGGCCAAGTGGGGATTCCTGCCCGAGGCCCACACCGACTTCGTGTTCGCCATCATCGGCGAGGAGCTGGGGCTGATCGGCTCGCTGATGGTGGTCGCCATCTTCGCCGCCATGGTCGTCTGCGGTCTGCGCATCGCCGCCCGGGCCCGCGACACCTTCGGGGCCATGCTCGCCGTCGGCGTCACCGCCTGGTTCGCGATCCAGGCCTTCGTGAACGTCGGCGCCGTGCTCGGCCTGCTGCCGATCACGGGTGTCCCGCTGCCCTTCGTCAGCTTCGGCGGATCCTCGCTGCTGGCCACCATGCTGGCCGCCGGCGTTCTCGTGAACGTCGCCATCCACGGACGGGCACCCGAGAGCCCGGTCCGGCACCGCATCGCGGCACGTCGAGCGGCGAACGCCGCCCGCGCCGCCCGATGAAGGTCCTGGTCACCGGAGGTGGGACGGCCGGGCACGTCCTTCCGGCCCTGGCGATCGCCACCGCCCTGCGCGACCGGGGCCACGACGTGCACCTGGTGGGCTCCGAGCGGGGGCTGGAGGCCCGGCTCGTGCCCGAGGCCGGATTCGACGTCACGCTGCTCCCCGGCCGAGGCATCGCCCGACGTCTGACCGTCGACAACGTCGGTGCCGTGCTCGGCCTGCTCCGGGCCCTGGTCAAGGCCATCGGTGTCGTCCGGCGGCACCGGCCCGGGGCGGTGGTGGCCGTCGGCGGCTACGCCAGCGTGGCGTGCGGGCTGGGTGCGGTGCTGTGGCGGGTACCGCTCGTGATCCACGAGCAGAACGCCGTGCCGGGTGCCGCCAACCGGTTGCTGTCCCGGTTCGCGGTCGCGTGCGCGGTGTCGTTCCCCGACACGCCGCTGCCCAGGGCGGAGATCGTCGGCAACCCGGTCCGGGCCGAGCTCTTCGGGCTCGAGGCCGCAGCGCGTCCCGACGGCCGGACCCAGCTGCTGGTGTTCGGTGGTTCGCTCGGCGCCCTGTCGATCAATCGGGCGACGATCGGTGCCGTCGCGTGCTGGCGGGAGCGTGACGACCTGGCCGTGCACCATGTGGTGGGTCGCCGCGACTGGCCCTCGCTCGAGCTCCCGCACGACACCGGCCAGCTCGTGTACGAGGCCGTCGAGTACGAAGACGACATGCCGGCGCAGATGGCCCGGGCCGATCTCGTCGTGTGCCGGGCGGGGTCGGGCACGTGCTTCGAGCTCGCCGCCACCGGGCTGCCCGCGGTCATCGTGCCGTCCCTCGTGACCACCGGTGGCCAGCAGGTGGCCAACGCCGAACGGCTCGCCGCGGTCGGGGGAGCGGTGGTGGTGCGCGACGACGAGCTCGACGCCGATCGACTCGTCAGCGAGGTCGATGCCCTGCTGGCGGCACCCGACCGCCTCGCCCAGATGTCGGCGCGGGTCCGATCGCTGGCCGCGCCGCACGCCGCGGTGCGGGTCGCCGAGATCGTGGAGCAGCACGGCCGTGGCCGGTGAGCCGCGGACACCGGTCTCCGTGGACCTCGGCGCGCCGCGCTCGATCCACGTGGTCAACGTCGGCGGCGCGGGCATGAGCGCCGTGGCCACCGTCCTGGCCCAGATGGGACACCGGGTCAGCGGCGTCGACGCCAACGAGACGCCGTTCCTCGCCCCGCTCCGTGCCCTGGGCATCGACGTGCTGGTCGCCGATCATCATCCGGCCGCGGCTCGGGCGTCGCTGATCGTCACCTCCACGGCCACGCCCGCCGACCACCCCGACCTCGTGGTCGCCCGGGCCGCCGGCACCCCGGTGGCGCACCGGGGGGACGCGCTCGAGGCCATCTGTGCCCGGCGACGTGTCGTCGCCGTGGCCGGGACCCACGGCAAGTCGACGACCTCGGCGATGCTGGCCACCGCCGCGGTCGGCCACGGAGCGGGCTTCCTCGTCGGGACCCGCATCACGGGGCTGGGGACGAACGCCGACTGGGGGAGTGGGCCGGACTTCGTCGTGGAGGCCGACGAGTCGGACGGCACGTTCCTGCGCGTCGGGGCCACGCACGGCGTCGTCACCAACCTCGAGGCCGACCACCTCTCCTTCTGGGGAACGGAGGCCGCCCTGGTCGAGGGGTTCCGCCGCTTCGTCGGCGCCCTGCCGGGGGCGGCCGTCCTCTGCCTCGACGACCCCGGTGCGGCCGGACTGGCCGCCCACGCCGCCCACCCCGTCACCTACGGGACCCACGCCGACGCCGACCACCACGTCGAAGCCATCGAGCCCGCCGGCATCGGGGTCGCCTACACCCACACGGTCCGCCGCGGGCCGGCGGCGGGACACCAGGTCCGGGTCACCGTTCCGGCGGCTCCCGGCGTGCACAATGCCCGCAACGCCGCCGGCGCCCTCGCCGCCGCGGTCGAGCTCGGACTCGATCTCGAGGAGGCTGCCGCCGCCCTGGCCGGTTTCGCCGGGGTCGCTCGGCGCTTCGAGGTCCGCGGCGAGGCCGGTGGGGTCACCTTCGTCGACTCCTACGATCACCTGCCCACCGAGGTGGCCGCCGCGGTCAGCGCGGCCCGGTCCGGACCCTTCGAACGGTTGGTCTGCGTCTTCCAGCCGCACCGCTACACCCGCACCCGCGATCTGGCGCCCACGTTCGCCGACGCGTTCACCGGCGTCGACGTCCTCGGGATCACCGAGCTGTACCCGGCCGGCGAGGCACCGATCGAGGGGGTGTCGGGCCGGTTGGTCCTCGATGCCGTCACCGCCGCCCACCCCGATGCCGCGGTGACCTACCTCGAGGACCTCACCGACGCGGCCGACTGGCTGGTCGGCGTGCTGCGGCCGGGCGATTGCTGCCTCACCCTCAATGCCGGCGATCTCACCCGGGTCCCCGACCTCGTCCTGGCCCGGATGCGCCGATGAGCCCGCCCGACGTCGTCGAGGCTGCCGCCGTGCTGCTGGGTGAGCGCGCCCGGCGCCAGGTGGACCTGGGGCCGTTCACGACCTACCGGGTCGGCGGACCAGCCGCCCTGTACCTGGATGTCGACACCGCCGCCGACCTGGACCTGCTCGCCCTGGTGACGGCCGAGACCGGCATCGACGTGCTGGTCGTGGGCAACGGGTCGAACCTGCTGGTGTGCGACGCCGGCTTCCCCGGCCTCGCCGTGCACCTCGGCTCGTCGTTCGGCGCGGTCGAGATCGACGGGACCACGGTCCGGGCCGGGGCCGCGGCGCTGCTCCCGGTGGTGGCGCGTCGCACGGCCAAGGCCGGTCTGGCCGGCTTCGAATGGGCGGTGGGCGTGCCCGGTTCCGTCGGCGGCGCGGTCCGCATGAACGCCGGCGGTCACGGCTCGGACATGTCCGAGACGCTGGTGGGGGTCCGCGTCCTCGATCTGCGCACAGGGAAGGATGGAGAGGTGCTCGCCACGGATCTCGACCTGGGATATCGCCATTCCGCGATCGGTGCCCACCAGCTCGTGACCCGCGCCACCCTCGCGCTCCGGCGTGGCGATCCCGGCCAATCCGAGGCGCTGATCTCCGAGATCGTGCAGTGGCGCCGGGCGAACCAACCCGGCGGGCAGAACGCCGGTTCGGTGTTCACCAACCCGCCTGGCGACAGCGCCGGGCGCCTCGTCGACCGCGCCGGGTGCAAGGGCCGCCGGCACGGCACCGCCGAGGTCTCGACACAAGCACGCCAACTTCATCCAATCCGACGCCGGCGGCTCCGCCGACGACGTGTTCGCCCTCATGGTCGAGGTGCGTGACGCCGTGGAGGCCGGCACCGGGATCCGCCTCCACCCCGAGACGGTGATGATCGGCTACGACACCGGGGTCTTCGCGTGACCGCCCCCACCGCGCCCGACATCGGCCGCGTCGTCGTCGATCCCCGATTCCGCGAGCGCCGGATCTCGGTGCGCAAGCAGGCCGGTCGCCGACGCCTCCGACGCCTGCTCGTGCTCGCCGTCGTCGCCGCCATCGCTCTGACCACCGTCATCGTGCTGCGCAGCCCGGTGCTCGACATCGACCAGGTCTCCGTCGTCGGGGCCCGTTACACCAGCCGGGAGTCCATCGACGAAGCGGCTCATGTGGACCTGGGTGCACCCCTCCTGCTCGCCGACCTCGGCCGCGCCCAGCGCGCCATCGAGGCGCTGCCCTGGGTGGCCGATGCGACGGTCACCCGTGACCTGCCCGGCACGGTGCACGTGGCGATCACCGAGCGGACGCCGAGCGCCCTGGTGTCGATCAACGGCGCTCAGGTGCTGGTCGACGACTCCGGCCGGGTCCTCGCCACCGGCGATCCGGCGTCGTACCCCGCCGCCGTGCCCCGCGACCCGCCGTTCGTGTCGGTGATCGCACCCGGGGGTGACCCCGTGCCGGCGGTGGGAGGCGTGGTCGACCGCAGCCTCCACGACGCCATCGTCCTGGCCGGCCGCCTGCGCGACGATCCCGCCGGTGCCGTCACCGCGGTCCGTCTCGAGCCCTCGTTGCGCCTCGACCTGACCGGTGGCGGTGGCGTCGAACTGGGCGACACCACCGATCTCGACGCCAAGGTCGAGGCGTTCCGCACCGTGCACGCCCGCGTCGACCTCACCTGCCTCGACACCATCGACCTCCGGGTCCCCACGCGCCCCGTGTTGACCCGGAGGCCTCGGTGCTCGTAGCGTCTCACCCACCAGTTGAGGTCGAGGTCAGCTCGACCTCGAGTCGAACTTCATGCCGGGCGGCTTCACGGCTGCCCGGCCACTCGCGTCTCTGCATCCGTCATCTGCAGGGTCACGATCACTCGCCTCCGGGCGAGCCCATCACGAGTACCCACCCGAGTTGGAGGTAACCGGTCTCATGGCTGCGAATCCGCAGAACTACCTGGCCGTCATCAAGGTCGTCGGCATCGGGGGCGGCGGCGTCAACGCCGTCAACCGGATGATCGACGCCGGCCTGAAGGGGGTCGAGTTCATCGCCGTGAACACCGATGCCCAGGCGCTGCTCATGTCGGATGCCGACGTGAAGCTCGACATCGGCCGGGAGCTGACGCGTGGGCTCGGGGCCGGGTCCGATCCCGAGGTGGGCCGCCAGGCGGCCGACGAGCACCGCGAGGAGATCGAGGAGGTGCTCAAGGGCGCCGACATGGTGTTCATCACCGCGGGTGAGGGCGGCGGCACCGGCACCGGCGGCGCCGCGGTCGTGGCCGAGATCGCCAGGACCGTCGGCGCGCTCACCATCGGCGTGGTGACCCGCCCGTTCGCCTTCGAGGGGCGGCGCCGGTCGGTCCAGGCCGAGCAGGGGATCCAGAAGCTCAAGGAGAAGGTCGACACCCTCATCGTCATCCCGAACGACCGGCTCATCACCGTGTCGAACGAGAAGACCTCCATGCTCAACGCGTTCAAGATGGCCGACGAGGTCCTGCTCCAGGGCGTGCAGGGCATCACCGACCTGATCACCACGCCCGGGCTGATCAACACCGACTTCGCCGACGTGAAGATGATCATGTCCAACGCCGGGTCGGCGCTGATGGGCATCGGCTACGCCTCGGGCGAGGGCCGGGCCCTGCAGGCGGCGAAGAACGCCATCTCCAGCCCGCTGCTCGAGGCCTCCATCGACGGGGCCCGGGGCATCCTGCTCACCATCTCCGGTGGCAGCGACCTCGGCCTGTTCGAGGTCAACGAGGCCGCCGAGGTCATCCACGGCGTCGCCCACCCCGAGGCCAACATCATCTTCGGCACCGTGGTCGACGACGACCTCGGCGACGAGGTCCGGGTCACCGTGATCGCGGCCGGCTTCGACCGCTTCGACGGCGACGCCTCCGGTTCGTCCGGTGGAGCCCGGCGTCGCGACGGTCTCGGCGGCCGCGGCGACGACCTCGCCGACGTGCTCGGCGACGACGACGATCTCTTCGGCGACGACGGCGACGACGACTTCGACGTGCCGTCGTTCCTCAAGTAGCCGTCCCCATCGAGTGCATGGTGGCCGGTGCCACCTTCCGCTTCTCCACCCGCGCCGACGGCGACTTCCACATCGGTGCCGATCCGGCCGCGCTCGTGGCCCGGCGCCGCAACCTGGCGTCCGGGTCCTGGACCTGGCTCCGTCAGGTGCACGGCAGCCGGGTCGTCACCGTCGAACATCCCGGCCACCACAGCGGCGAGGCGGCCGATGCCGCGGTGACCTCCCAACCGGGCGCCGTGCTGGCCGTGCACACGGCCGACTGCGTGCCCGTGCTGCTCTTCGATGCCGACGCCGGCGTGGTCGGTGCCGCCCACGCCGGCTGGCGGGGCCTGGTCGACGGGGTGCTCGAGGGCACCGTCGACGCCATGGCCGACCTCGGTGCCACCGACGTCGTCGCCGTGATCGGCCCCCACATCCGGTCCCGGTGCTACGAGTTCGGGGCCGACGACCTCGCCACGGTTGTCCGCCACTTCGGTGCGCAGGTGCGGGCGACCACGGCGTGGGGTACGCCGGCGCTCGACCTGGGAGTCGCCGTACGCACCGCGCTCGACGGGCGGGCGACCGTCCACCAGGAGGCCGGCTGTACCGCGTGCGAACCCGAGCGCTTCTTCTCCCATCGGGCCCGGGCCGACGCCGCCCGCCACGCCGCCACGATCGTGCTCGACCCATGATCGACCAGGACCAGGTCCAGGCCAACCTCGCTCGGGTCCGCGAGCGGATCACCGCCGCAGGGGGCGATCCGTCCTCGATCGAGATCGTCGCCGTCACCAAGGGCTTCGGTCCCGACGCGCCAGAGGCCGCGTTGGAGGCCGGGCTGTGCCTGCTCGGTGAGAGCTACGCCCAGGAGCTCGCCGACAAGGCTGCCCAGGTCGCCGTTCCGTCCGGGGGACCCGCACCGCGGTGGCACTTCATCGGCGGTTTGCAGTCGAACAAGGTCCGGTTGGTCGCCGGCATCGTGTCGTGCTGGCAGAGCGTCGACCGCAGCTCGCTCGTCGGCGAGATCGCCAGGCGGGCGCCGGGCTCCCAGATCTTCGTGCAGGTCAACGCGGCCGGCGAGGCCCAAAAGAGCGGCTGTCATCCCGACGACACCCCGAGGCTGGTGGACGAAGCGCGTGCCGCCGGCCTCGACGTCGGCGGCCTCATGACCATCGGTGTCGCCGGCGACGAACCGGCCACCGCGCGCGCGTTCCAGCAGGTGCGCGACATGGCCGACCAGCTCGGGTTGCCCCAACGCTCGATGGGCATGTCGGACGACCTCGAGCTGGCGGTCGAGGCCGGCACCACCATGATCCGGATCGGCACCGCGCTGTTCGGTCCCCGGCCCGCCAAGGCGACGCCGTGAGCCCGCTCGTACCCGATCCCCGACCACGTTCCCGCATCGGCCCGTCCGCGTCATTCCGTGGCGACCGTGCGAGACTGAGCTGATCCCCGACAGGGGATTCCCGAGGAGGAAGTTTCGATGGCAGGGGTGTTCCACAAGGCCATGGTCTGGCTGGGCCTGGCGCCGGACGACGAATACGACGACTACCCGTACGAGGGCGTCGCCCGTCCGGGCCCCGGCCCGACGCGCCCCGGGCCCGATCGCCGCCCCGTCGGCCCCACCCCCGGTGGGCCCCGCATGCCGGGCCGCCCCCAGGCGCGGCCGATGCCCGAACCCGAGGACGACCCCTACGTGTCGCCCCGCTCGGGCCGGGCCACCGGCGCCGTCCGTCAACTGCCCCCTCGTGGCGCGCTCCAGAACGATCCGAGATCGGTGCGGGGCAACGAAACGCCTACCGTGCGTCCCATGCGACCCACCTCGGCCAAACCGGTCGTCCTCGAGCCCACGTCGTTCGACGACGCCAAGGACATCGCCGACCGGTTCAAGGCCAGTCAGCCGGTGCTCATGGACCTCAATGGGCTCGACCGTGACCTCGCCCGGCGGCTGATCGACTTCGCCTCGGGCATCTGCTACGCCCTCAGCGGCCACATGGAGCGGGTCCGTTCGGGGGCCTACCTGCTCACGCCGTCCGACGTCGAGGTCTCCGACGAGGAGCGGCGGCGCCTGGTCTCGGGCCACCGCTGATCCCGAAGCAACGGACGATCCCCCATGGCGACCCTGCTCTGCACCATTCTCAGCATCTACCTGCTCGTGCTCTTCGCCGGCGCGCTGTTGTCGTGGTTCCCGACCCAACCGGGCAGCGGGCTGGCCCAGTTGCGCGAGCTGCTGTACAAGGCCACCGAACCGGTCGTCGGCCCGGTGCGACGCTCGATCGGAGCCAGCTTCGGAGGGATCGACTTCTCGGTGATGATCGTCATGTTCGGCGTCATCATCCTGCAGCGCATCATCTGCTGATCCGCGCCGTGGCTGGTGGTGAGCATCCCCGGGAACGGGCGGAGGCGTGGCCTACGATCGCGGGCATGGAACTGACGCCAGACCTCCTGCTCGAGGCAAAGTTCTCGCCGGCCCGGCGGGGCTACGACATGGCCGAGGTCGACGACTTCCTCGAACGATGCGCCGAAGGCCTCGATGTGCTGCTCGCCCGGCTGCGCACCGAGTTCGATCGGGCCGAGCGGGCCGAAGCCGAACTGGCTGCCGCCCGTACCGGCAGCATCGGGACCGAGGCCGTCGCCGCCCCGCCCGCGGCCGAGTGGGCGCCGTCGCCCGACGCGGAGCCCGCCGTCGAGGCCGAGCTCGACCTCGCTGACCTCGGGGCCGACCTGGAGGCGCCCGCGCCGTCGCCGGTGGCGGTGGGAGAGCCGATGCGCATCCTCATCGCGGCCGAACGCACCGCCGAGGCCGCCATCGCCGACGCCAAGGCCGAGGCCGAGCGGATCCGGCACGAGGCCGAATCGGTGGCCAGCACCCAGCGCTCCGAAGCCGAGACCCTGCTCGAGCGGGCCAGGGCCGAGGCCGAGGCCGAGGCCCTGCGCGCCGGCGACGAGGCCCGTCGGGCCATCCAGGGTGAGGTGGTGACGTTGCGCCGTGACCGCGACGCCCTCACCGACGACATCCGGCTCCTGCGTTCCTGGCTCGACGAGCAGCGCGGCCGCCTGCGGAGCACCGCGTCCCAGCTCCAGCGCCTTGCCGACGACCCCGCCGCGTTGCGCGAGGTCGCGGCACCGGAGATCTCCGAGGTGTCGGGGTCGGGCCCCGACGACCGCGAGGCCGACGTGGTCGTCGACGTGGCTGGTGGGCAGAACGGCTGGACCGACGAGGGTGAGAGCAACGGTGAACCCACCGAGGCCGTCCCGGCCTTCGAGGCGGTTCCCTTCGATCACCAGGGTTCCGACGCCGGCTTGTCGAACGATCAGCTGCTCTGACCGCGGCCCCGGCTCGGTTGTACCGAGACGTCCGCATCGTTCGCTTCGTTCCCTGGTGGTCGGCCTAGGATGGCCCGCCGCTGCGCCGCTACCCAGAAGGTGATCCTCCGTGTTGGTTCTCGTGAGCTTCGGTCTCGTCCTGCTGGCGACGATCTTGCTGGTCGTCGGTCTGCTGAGCGACGACGGCCTCATGCTCATCTACCTCTCCATCGGGGCGAGTGCCACCGCCGCCATCGTGTTGTTCCTCGCCTTCCGCCTCGCTCGGCCCAAGGAAACCGGTACGGCCACCGCCCCGGCTCCGCTCGCTGACGACATCGCCGCCACCCGTGCCACCGCCGGCGTGGCCCCGACCACCGTGGTGGCCGAGCCGGAACCGGTTCCCGTGGTGGCCGAACCCGAACCGCAGCCGGTGCCGGACGTGGCCGAGGACGATTGGGCCCACGCCTCGACCTGGGAGATCGAAGAGGATGGTGTCGTCGACTTCCCCATCGCCGACTACGACGATCTCCGTCTCGAGGAGATCATGCCGCTGCTGCCCCAGCTGTACTCCGACGAGCTCGACCTCGTCTACGAGCGTGAGGCCAACGGAGAGCGCCGCACCGAGATCCTGGCCGAGCTCGACCGGCTGAAGGAGACGGGCACCGAGGCGGATGCGCTCGAGGAGACGGCCGGGGCCGCATCCGCACCGGTCGAACCCGCCGCTCCGGTCGTCGAGCCGATCCGGGAGCCGGTCCCGGAGCCCGCGCCCGTCCCGGCCGAGCCGGCCCCCGTCCGGGAGCCGGTCACGTTGGTCGAGGTCGACGACGAAGACGACTTCTTCCCCATCGCCGACTACGACGACCTCAGCCTCAGCCAGATCATGCCGCTGCTGCCGCAGCTCGAGCTCGACGAGCTCGAGGACGTCCGGGCCCGCGAGGTCGCCGGCGCCAACCGCTCGACCCTCGTCGCCGAGATCGATCGCTACCTCAGCGGCGAGCTCGAGACGTTCACCTGGGACGACGAGGACGTCGTCGACGACGAGCCGCCGGCCGTCATCGATCCCGAGGCGCAACGGCTGCCGATCGCCCGCTACCCCGAGCTCAACGTCTCGGAGGTCACCGCGCAGCTCGACGGCCTCACCCCGGCCCAGCTCGAGCAGGTGCGCGACTACGAAGCGGCCCGCGACAACCGGGCCGGGATCGTCGGCGAGATCGATCGTCGCCTCGACGCCGCCCCGCCGGCCACCACCCGCCGAGCAGCCCGCAAGGCGGCCACCAACAAGTCGGCCACCAAGGCGACCGCCTCCACCGCCAAGGCCACGAAGCGCGCCTCGAAGGCGGCGAGCAGGACGACGGCCAAGGCGGCATCGAAGACCACCACGCGGGCGGCCAAGAAGTCCACCAAGAGCCGGTCCACCAAGCAGGCGGCGAAGAAGCGGGTGAACAACACCCGGTTCCCGATCGCCAACTACGACGAGTTGACCGTGGCCGACATCCGGCCCCGGCTCTCGGACCTGAGCGACAAGCAGCTGGCGCAGGTCCGCGAGCGCGAGGTCTCCGGCGCCGGCCGCAAGACCATCCTCAACGAGATCGACCGCCGCCTGTCCTGATCACCCCGCTCCTGGAACCCCGCTCCTGAAAAACCCGTTCTGGAGGCCCATCGCGCCGTCTGGGCGTACCGATGACCGACCAGAACGAGTGGGTGGGGTGGTTCTCGCAACGAATGGGTGGGGTGGGTGGAGCGGTGCTCAGCGCCGGTGGAGGGCGACGTGCACGGCGCGGCCGTCGCCCAACTCGACCCGGTGGGCGTCGGTCAGCGGTGTCTCCGGGAGGACGAGCTCGTCGGCGAGCGTCGCGGCCATGACCTGAGGGCGGTGGGCGCCGAGGGCGTCGCGGATGTCGTCGTGGTGTCCGGCGTCGACGACGAGGTGGATGCGATCGGAGACGTCGAGTCCTTCGTCGCGGCGGATCTCGTTGATCTCACGGGTGAGGTCACGCACCAGGCCCTCGGCCTCGAGCTCGGGCGTGACGGTGCAGTCGAGCTGGACCAACCCCGCACCCCCGGCCAGCGCGGCGGTGGAGTCGGGATCGTCGGCGTCGAGCTTGCGGACGTAGTCGTCGGGACCGAAGCGGTGGGTGCCCACGACCAGCTCGTCGGACGCGGCGTCGTAGGTGTAGTCGCCCGTCTTGATGGCCTGGACCACCGCGGGCGTGTCCTTGCCCAGACGCTTGCCCACGGTGCGGAGGTCGACCTCGTAGCGCTCGGCGCCGAGTGCGCCCGCCGGCCGCAGTTCGACCTGCTTCACGTTGACCTCGTCGGCGAGGAGCGACCGGAACTCGATCAGCCGATCAGGATCCTCGAGCGCGACGGTGAGGGTCTGCAGCGGCAGACGACGACGCAGGCCCCGGGCCTCGCGCACCGACTTGGCGGCTGAGGCGACGTCGCGCACCAGGTCCATGGTGGCCACCAGGTCAGGATCGGCGGGCAGGTCGTCGGCGTCGGGCCAATCAGCGAGGTGGACAGACCCCCCGCCGGTGAGGTCGCCCCAGACCTGCTCGGTGAGCAGGGGCAGGAGTGGCGCGGCGACACGGCACAGGTTCTCGAGCACGGTGTGCAACACGTCGATGGCGGCCTGGTCCTCGCCCCAGAACCGCTCGCGGGAGCGTCGGATGTACCAGTTGTTCAACGAGTCGAGGAAGGAGCTGATGTCGCCGCACGCACCCGAGAGGTCGAAGGCGTCCATGCGGGTGGTCACGGAGGTGATCAGCTCGTGGGTCTTGGCCAGCACGTAGCGATCGAGGACGTTGTCCGGTGCCTCGGTGACCCGCTCGCCCCGCCGCAAGTCATTCTCGCCGTTCGGGCCACGGAGGCCGGTTTCGCCGTTCGGGCCACGGAGGCCGGCGTTGGTGTAGAGGGCCAGGAAGTACCAGGCGTTCCAGATCGGCAGGAGCACCTGGCGGACAGCGTCCTGCATCGGGCCCTTGGCCGCCACCATGTCGCCGCCCCGCACCGCGGCCGACGACAGCAGGGCCCAGCGCATGGCGTCCGAGCCGATGGTGTCGAACACCTCGACGGGATCGGGATAGTTCTTGAGGCGCTTCGAGAGCTTCTGGCCGTCGTCGCCGAGGAGCACGCCGTGGACGACGCAGGTCTCGAAGGCCGGCTTGTCGAACAGCGCGGTGGCCAGGACGTGCAACGTGTAGAACCAACCCCGGGTCTGGCCGATGTACTCGACGATGAAATCGCCCGGGAAGTGCCCCTCGAACCACTCGCGGTTCTCGAAGGGGTAGTGGACCTGGGCGTAGGGCATCGAGCCGGACTCGAACCAGCAGTCGAGGACGTCGGGGATGCGCCGCATCATCGACTTCCCCGTGGGGTCGTCGGGATTGGGGCGGACCAGCTCGTCGATCATCGGTCGGTGCAGGTCGGTGACCTCGACACCGAAGTCGGCCTCGAGCTCGGCGACCGAACCGTACACATCCACCCGAGGAAACTCGTCGCTGTCGGACTTCCACACCGGGATCGGCGAGCCCCAGAACCGGTTGCGACTGATCGACCAGTCCCGGGCGCCCTCCAGCCACTTGCCGAAGCTGCCGTCCTTGACGTGGTCGGGGACCCAGCAGATCTGCTGGTTCAGCTCGAGCATCCGGTCCTTGATCTCGGTGACCGCCACGAACCAGGACGACATCGCCTTGTAGATCAGCGGCGTGTCGGTGCGCCAGCAGTGGGGATAGCTGTGCAGGTACGAGTCGTGCCGGACCAGCACCCCGCGCTCGCGGAGGTCGCGGATGATGGGCTTGTTGGCGTCGAAGACCTGCATTCCCGCGTACGGCGGGACCTCGTCGGTGAACGCGCCCTTCTCGTCGACCGGCGCGATGGTGGGGATGCCCGCCTCGTCGGAGATGGCCTTGTCGTCCTCGCCGAAGCCCGGGGCGATGTGGACGATGCCGGTGCCCTCGTCGTCGGCCACCCAGTCGGCCACCAGCACCCGGTGGGCGTTCTCCGTGCCGACGAAGAAGTCGAAGATCGGGCTGTAGGTCGCCCCGCCGAGCTCGGTGCCGGTGAGAGAGCCCACCTCGGTGGCATCGGCCAGCTGCGGGGCGTAGTGCTCGACCGTGTTGGCGCCGAGGACGTACTCGGCCCCGTCGGCATCCCGGAACACGCGGTAGTCGAGCTCCGGGCCGACGGCCACGGCCAGGTTCGACGGCAGGGTCCACGGGGTGGTGGTCCACACCAGCAGGCGCTTGCCGGCGTGGGCGCCGCTGGTCAACTCGACCCAGACCGTGACCGCGGGGTCCTGGCGCTCGCGGTAGGCGTCGTCCATCCGGGTCTCGAAGTTCGACAGCGGGGTCTCGCACTCCCAGCAGTAGGGCAGGACGCGCTGGCCCTCGTAGGCCAGGCCCTTCTCGTAGAGGCGCTTGAACGCCCACATGACCGACTCCATGAACGTGAGGTCCATGGTCTTGTAGTCGTTCTCCATGTCGACCCAGCGAGCCTGGCGCCGCACGTAGCTGTGCCAGCCGTCGGCCGTGCCGTCGACCAGGAGCCGGCACTCGGCGTTGAAGACGTCGACGCCCAGTTCCTCGATGGCCTTGCGGCCCATCACGTCGAGGCGCTTCTCGGCCTCCTGCTCGGCGGGGAGGCCGTGGCAGTCCCAGCCGAAGCGTCGCTCGACCCGCTTGCCCCGCATCGTCTGGTACCGGGGCACGGCGTCCTTGACGAAGCCGGTGAGCAGGTGGCCGTAGTGCGGCTGACCGTTGGCGAACGGCGGACCGTCGTAGAACACGAACTCCTCGGCCCCGGCCCGCTGCTCGATGGACCGCTGGAACGTCTTGTCGGCGTCCCAACGCTCGATGACCGCCCGTTCGAGGGCAGGGAACGACGGGTGCGGTTCGACGTCGGGGTAGGCGCCAGAGGTCGGTGCAGCCATCCGGCCATCCTACGGTGGGGGCCAACCGGCGCCGCATCCGGTTGCGGCCTTGTGACCGGGGCGGTGAGCGCGTATCCTTCCGGCTCCTTTGTGCGGGAGGAGCATGACGTTGGCACGAACCACCAAGGCCGCCAAGAAGACGGCGAAGTCCAAGAAGGCTTCGTCCAAGGGGACGTCGGCCACGGCGAAGACCCGGAACTCCAAGGCGAGCACGTCGGGTAAGGCCAGATCATCCACCACGAAGGCCGCGGTCAAGAAGGCGGCCAAGACGACGAAGAAGGCGGCGCAGGCCAGCGTGACCACCAAGTCCAGTCCCACGGCGAAATCGACCAAGAAGGCGGCCTCGAAGACCGCGGCGAAGAAGCCAGCACGGCCCAAGAAGGCCAAGTCTCCCTTCGACACCCGCTTCCTCGAGCAGATGCGCAAGTCACTCATCTCCGAACGGGAGACCTACGCGCTGCCAGGCGTCCCAGCTGCGGGCCGAGGCCGACAGCCTGGTCGCCGATCTCGATCCAGGCGACGTGCAGTTCGACGAGGAATCGGGGGAGGGCGACACCATCGCGGTCGAACGGAACCGTGACCTCGCCTTGGCCTCCAAGGCCCTCGAGATGATCGACGAGATCGACCACGCCCTGACCAAGTTCGACCTCAGCACCTACGGCATCTGCGAGGTGTCCGGCGAACCGATCCCCAAGGAGCGGCTCGAAGCGATTCCCTGGGCGCGGGAGAAGGTGGAGTTCAAGGTTGGTGGCTTCGGTCGACACTGACCCCGCCACCGGCGCCAGCCCTTCCCCGGCCGGCACCGGGCGTCCCCACCGCCCGGTGGTCGCCGTGGCTGCCATCGCCGCCGCCATCGTCGCGGTCGACCAGCTCACCAAGTGGTGGGCGATCGAGGCCCTCACCGACCCCCGTCGCGTCATCCACATCGTCTGGACGCTGCGCTTCAACCTGCTCTACAACCGGGGCACCGCGTTCAGCCTCACCGACAACAGCGGTCCGGTGGTCTCGGCCATCGCCGTGGTCGTGGTCGTCGTGCTGGTCCGATCGGCGCGCCACCAGCGCTCCGGCCTCGTCCTGGCCAGCTACGGCCTCGTGATGGGCGGGACGCTCGGCAACGTCGTCGATCGGCTGTTCCGTTCCGGCACCGGGTTCCTCGGCGGAGGTGTCGTCGACTTCGTCGACCCGCAGTGGTTCCCGGTGTTCAACGTGGCCGATGCCGCCCTCACCATCGGGATCGCTCTGTTGCTGGTGGCCGGCTTCTTCACCGATGCCTTCGACGATGCCCCGGGCGAGGCCGATGTCGCGTCCACCGGCGAGGGCGACGACATCCCCCCGCCGACGCCATGACCGCGTTCTCGGCGCCGCTGCCCGATGCGCTCGACGGCGAACGGCTCGACCGGGTCGTGGCCATGCTCTGCGACCTCACCCGGGCGACGGCGGCCGACCTGGTCGACGCCGGCGAGGTCCGGGTCGACGGTCAGGTCCAGACCCGCCGTTCGACCCGAGTCGCCGACGGCCAGGTGATCAGCCTCGACGTCCCCGCCCCGATCCCACGACGAACCGTCGGCGACGACGCCGATGGCACCATCGCGTTCCGCATCGTGCACGAGGACGACGACGTGTTGGTCATCGACAAGCCCGCCGGCCTCGTCGTCCACCCCGGAGCCGGCCACAGCACCGGAACCCTGGTGCACGGGCTGTTGGCCCGGTACCCCGACCTCGCCGGAGTGGGCGAGGCGGAGCGACCCGGCATCGTGCACCGCCTCGATCGCGACACCTCCGGTCTGATGCTCGTCGCCCGGACCTCGGCGGCGCTCGAGGCGCTCGGCGCCGCCCTTCGCGCCCGGACCGTCACCCGCCGCTACCACACCCTGGTGTGGGGCCACGTGTCCGAGCCGCGAGGCATGGTCGACGCCCCCATCGCTCGTTCACCCCGGGAGCCGACCCGCATGGCCGTCGTGGTCGGTGGACGCGACGCGCGCACCACCTACGAGGTCGTGGCCCGTTACGACGATCCGGTCGCGCTCACCGAGCTGACCTGCCTGCTCGAAACCGGGCGAACCCACCAGATCCGTGTCCACCTCCAGGCCATCGGTCACGCCGTCGTCGGCGACACCCGGTACGGCGGTGCCCGTGAGTCGCTGCCGGCGGCTCGCCAGTTCCTGCATGCCGAGCACCTCGCCTTCGCGCATCCGCGGACCGGCGAGCGGATGGCGTTCGACAGCGACCTCCCGGCCGATCTCGTCGATGTCCTCCGACCTCTCTCCTGAGCGGGGTTCGGCGCGCCGAGAGGCGGCCGAGTCACGCGCGGCCCGGCGGACCCTGCTGCTGGCGGTCGTGGCCATCGCCGCGGCGCTGGTGGGTGCCGTGGTGTGGGCGTTCGACCCCGCCGGCCACGAGACGACGACGGAATCATCCGGATCGAGCTCCGTGGTCGACGAGATCGGTCCGCAGCCGGGTACCCCGCTGGCGTCCTACGTCACTGCCCGCCAGGAGCGGCTCACCGAGGTCGAGGGCCGCCGGGCCGCGGTGGTCTCCTTCACCGAGTACCTGACCGACGACCAGGCCGGCCGGCTGCTCGGGTCCACGGTCGACGTCGCCGCCCGGCTCATCGCCATCCCCGGGGGCGAGGCTCGCCGGGCGACCTCTGTCGTCGACGAGCGGGCCGCCGCGGTCGCGGAGGCCAAGGACCAGCTGCACGAGATCGGGGCGCTCGTACCCACCGTGGAGGACGAGGCCTTCGCTGAGTTCTACCGCGCCGAGCTCATCCGCTACCGCGAGATCGTCGGTGCCGGCGGGCAGGACGACATCGTGTTCGGAGCCCTGGTGGTGGGCCGGGCCGCCGATCTGCGCGCCATCGCCTCCCAGCCTGGTGTGCGCCTCGTCGATGTCGGTGACGGATCCCGGTTCGCGGCCGATTCCGTCATCCGTGGACTGCGACCGGAGGAATCCGTCACCGCCGGGGAGCCACCCTTCCGGCCGTGATATGCGGTCGGCTCGCACGCGTCGCCTCCCTGACGGCCGGGGCGCTGGCGCTTGGATCCCCGGCCGGGACATGCGGTCGGCTCGCACGCGTCGCCTCCCTGACGGCCGGGACAGCGACGGTCGGCGTCAGGTGTCGGCGTCCGGGTGCTCGTCGGCCGCGTGGGGCGGCGCCGGCCAGGGTTGCTCGCCGTTGGCCATGCGGGCCAGGTCGTCGAGGTGGAGCGCGTCGAGGTGCCGGCGCATGTGCTCGGCGGTCGCACCCCACACCGCCAGCAGCACGCACTGGCCCTCGTGGTCGCAGGACCCGTCGGTGTGCGGCGCGCCGAAGTCCCCCAGGGTGATCGGCCCGTCCACGGCCGAGACGATGTCGCCCAGCGTGATGTCGGACGGATCGCGAGCGAGCACGTAGCCGCCGCCCACTCCGCGCTTGGACCGTACGAGACCCGCACCCTTGAGCGCGAGCAGGATCTGCTCGAGGTAGGGCTGCGGGAGCCCGGTGCGGGCTGCGATGTCGCGCACGGACACCGGGGTGTCGGCCGGGTGCAGCGCGAGCGAGAGCAACGCCCGGCTGGCGTAGTCACCTCTGGTCGACACCCGCACGACCGGGCATCGTAGGGGACCGGTGCCGTCGAGCCGTTCCCATCGCCGCTACGCCCGCAGACTTCGTCTGCCGACTTCGCTTCTGGAGTTGCTCACCCACCGTCCTCCGGCCGGCCGGCTCGTCAACTCGCCCCGACCTCCGTGCATGGCTCGCCAGCTCGGGGTGGGTAGCGTGACGCCGTTGGCTGACGAACCTCTCCTCCCGGACTACACCGGCGCCTGCATCTCGAACGTGGCGGCCATGGTCCAGCACCCGCCCATCGACGTCCCCGACTGGGTGCCGACGGCGGTCGCCGAAGCCGAGCAGTCCAGCGTGCTGCTCACCATCGACGGCCTGGGCTGGCGCCAACTCGAGACCCGGGGTGCGCTCGCCCCGACGATCTGCTCGGTGCTCCAGGGTGGTCCGGTGACCACCGTGGCCCCGTCCACCACCTCCACCGCGCTGACCTCGCTCACCACCGGCAAGCCACCCGGCGAGCACGAGGTCGTCGGCTACCGGATGGCGATCGACGGGCGCGTGCTCAACGTGTTGCGGTGGGCCACCCCCGACGGCGACGCCCGCAAGCTGCTCCCACCATCCAGCTTCCAACGCTTCGAGCCCTTCGGTGGCGAGCGGCCACCGGTGGTCACCCGGGCCGAGTTCGCCGACTCCGGCTTCACCGACGCCCACCTCGGCGGCGCTCGCTTCGTGGGGTACCGCACCCTCGGGACCCTCGTGACCGAGATCGACCGCCTGGTCCGCTCGGGCGAGCCGTTCGTCTACGCCTACTACGAGGGCATCGACAAGGTCTCCCACGAGTACGGACTCGGCGCCCACTACGACCGCGAGCTGCGTTGGGTCGACCACCTCGTGGCCGAGCTGCTCGACGTGCTCCCACGGGGCACGGTGCTGGCCCTCACCGCCGACCACGGCCAGGTCGAGGTCGGCGACAACGTGATCGAGCTCGACGCCGGCATCCGGGATCATCTGTCCATGCAGTCGGGCGAGGGCCGGTTCCGCTGGCTCCACGCCCGCCCCGGCCGGACCCGCCAGCTGCTCGAAGCCGCCCAGGTGCACGCCGACTCCGGCTGGGTCCTGTCCCGGGACCAGATGATCGACGAGGGTTGGTTCGGCCCGCAGGTCACCGATACGGCCCGCCACCGCCTCGGCGACGTCGCCCTCGTCGCCCGAGACGCCATCGCGTACGTCGACCCGATGGACAGCGGGCCCTACACGCTCATCGGCCGACACGGCTCGCTGACGGATGCCGAGATGCTCGTGCCGTTCGTCGCCGCCACCGTCTGAACGCTGTCCGCCACCCCGCAGGAAGGTGCTGTCATGAACGCGTCCCCCGACACCGGAGCCCAGGAGGAGACCGAGGTCGATTCGCAGATCGAACATGGTGAGCTCGTCGAGCCCGACGCAGACGAGGAGTCCGAGGAGGTCCGCGAGTCGGTGGAGGAACCGGGCCGGGTGATGCGGATCGGCTCGATGATCAAGCAGCTCCTCGACGAGGTCCGCACGGCCGAGCTCGACGACGCCGGCCGCGACCGGCTGCGCGAGATCTACGACCAGTCGATCACCGAGCTGTCCGGATCCCTGTCCGACGACCTGGCCGACGAGCTCGGCCGTCTGGCCTCACCCTTCGGCGACGCGCCGGCATCGGCGGGAGAGCTGCGGGTCGCCCAGGCCCAGCTCGTCGGCTGGCTCGAGGGCCTGTTCCACGGCATCCAGGCCACCCTGTTCGCCCAGCAGGCCGTGGCCCGCCAGCAGCTCGAGCAGATGCGCCACCAGCTCGCCGCCGGCGGCCAGCCCGACGCGGCGTCGGAGGGTCACCCGCCAGGGACGTACCTCTGACCGTCCGTCGGTCCCGGGTCGGGAGCCCTCCTCAGGGGCCGATGAGCAGGGTGCCCGAGATGTCGTAGCTGCGCCCGGAGTGGACCCGGAGCTGCACCGTGTCGTCCGCACTCGATCCGGCGTCGATGCGGCCGATGGCCACCGGGATCGACGTGCCCTCCAACTGCAGTTCGATGCTGCCCTGCCAGTCGTACTCGGTGTCGTTGGTGACACGCACGAGCACGTTGGCTCTGCGGTTCTGGGTCGAGGTCAACGACAGGCTCACCCGCAATCCGCCGCAGAGGGTCGGGTCGGCTGCCTCGTCGCGGGTGGTGGAGTCGGCGCCCAGCAGGATGGTGTCGTCCCCCGACGTGGTGTCGACCGACAACGTGGCCGTGACCTGGTCGGTGCAGGTCAGCACGTGGGTGAGTCCCCGCAGCGACGAGGTGGTGAAGGGGACGAGCATGATGCCGAGGAGCGTGGCCATCGCGATACGGGCCCGGAGCGACGTCGGCATCGTCCACATCACCATCATCGAACCACACCCGCCCGGTCGTGGGGTCGACACCCGCGCGCCCAGCGCTCGGTACTGTTCCGAGCGTGGCGAACATCGTGGGGACAGGCGAGCTGTCGAGGATGGACTACACCCGCGCCCGGCGGATGCTGACCGTGGTCGGTCTGGCCATCCTGGCCGTGCTCACGCTGTTGTTGCTGGTGCGCAGCGTGGACCAGGTCGAGGTCATCGCCACGGTGCTGTTCGTACCGATCTTCCTGGCCCTGATGTATTTCGGGATCGTCGGTGGCGTCATCGGGGCCGTCGCCGCCGGGGCCGTCTACGTGGCGATGCGGGCCGATGTCATCGATGCCGTCGGCTGGGGCGAGTTCTCGAGCCTGATCGCCACCCGGTGGATCTCCTACCTCCTCTTCGGTGTCGTCGGGGGTTGGGCCAGCACCACGCTGGAACAGTCCCTCCACAAGCTCGACCTCTACGACCAGATCGACGACTTGACCGGCGTCTACAACTCCCGGTTCCTGCTCCAGGACCTCGACCTCGAACGGGCCCGCTGCAGCCGGTACCAGACGGTGTTCTCGGTGTCGTTCGTGGATTTCTCGGCCTCCGCGCTCGCCGGCTTGTCAGCCCGGCGCCGCAGGCATGCACTCCGCGAGCTGGGCGCCCGGTTGCAGAGCAGCGTCCGGACCGTCGACCGCGTCGCCCACGGTACCGACGGCCGTGATCACCACATCGCCGTGGTCCTGCCCGAGACGGCGAAGCAGGGCGCCGACATCTTCCACGCCCGGCTCCTCGAGAGCGTCCACGAGTTCCTCGTCACCGAGGGGGCCGACGCGTCCGTGACCGTCACCGGCGAGACCTGCACCCTGCCGGGCGACGACGAGAGCCTGGCCTCCCGGTCCCGGATCTGGACCGCGATCGACGCCGCGGAGCACGAGGCGGCGCGTCGCTGATCCCGCGGTCCGGTGCCGAGCCGGTCCAACGCCCCCGCGGTCACGCCGGGCTGCTACCGTCCGGCAGGGCAGGAATCACAAGGATGTGATTTGTCCACAGCGGTGGAGAACCGTTGTGGACGACCTGTGGATTTCGACCGATCGGCGCAGTCGCGCCCGCAGACGCACGAGGAGGGGTGTCGGTGGCTGACTCCTTCACCCACCTACACGTCCACACCGAGTACTCGATGCTCGACGGGGCCGCTCGCCTCGACGAGCTGGTGGCGGCGGCGGCGGCCGACGGCCAACCGGCCCTCGGGATCACCGATCACGGCAACATGTACGGGATCCTCGACTTCTACCGGGCCTGCAAGGACCAAGGGGTCAAACCGGTGCTCGGCACCGAGGCCTACATGGCCCACGACCACCGCTCGGAGCGCATCGCCGCCCGGGGCAAGATGGACGACTCCGGCGGCGAGGGCGAGGGTGGCAAGAAGCCCTGGTACCACCTGACGCTCCTCGCCGAGAACGAGATCGGCTACCGCAACCTCATCCAGCTGTCGTCCCGGGCCTTCATGGAGGGCTACTACCGCAAGCCCAAGGTCGATTGGGAGCTGCTCGAGGAGCACAGCGAGGGGTTGATCGCCACCACCGGCTGCCTCGGCGGCCACGTGCTCCAGGCCATGGTGCCCAAGGCGATCATGGATCCCGACAAACAGCAGGTCGACCACCTCAGCGAGGACGAGCGGTTCGACAACGCGGTGAAGTTGGCCGGCCGGCTCCAGGACATCTTCGGGCGCGACAACCTCTTCGTCGAGCTCCAGGACCACGGCATCCCGGCCCAGACCTGGTCCAACCCCCGCCTCGCCGCCCTGGCCCAGCGGATCCAGGCCCCGCTGCTGGCCACCAACGACAGCCACTACGTCCACCGCGGCGACGCCAAGGCCCACGACGCCCTCCTCTGCGTCCAGACCGCGTCGCTGATGAGCGACCAGAACCGGTTCAAGTTCCACGGCGACGACCACTACCTCAAGTCCGCCGACGAGATGCGCTACCTGTTCCGCGAGCTGCCCACCGCGTGCGACAACACGCTCTGGGTCGCCGAGCGCTGCGATGTCGAGATCACCTTCGGCAAGCCCCAGCTCCCCAACTTCCCCCTGCCGGCCGGGTTCGACTCCGACGACGAGTACCTGCGCCACGAGGTGTTCGAAGGGGCGAAGAAGCGCTGGGGCGACCGCCTCGACGACCGCATCACCGAGCGGTTGGTCTACGAGCTCCAGGTCATCTCCGACATGGGGTTCTCGAGCTACTTCCTCATCACCTGGGACCTCATCCGCCACGCCCGCGAGAACCACATCCGCGTCGGCCCTGGCCGTGGCTCTTCGCGGCACTCGCTGATCTGGACCACAGGTGGGTACAGGCCGATCCACGATGTCCAGGTTGGCGACGAGGTGCGGACCCACACCGGAGCGATTCGCAAGGTCTCCAATACGTTCCGTTACGAGGTGGACGAGCCCCTCCTCACGATCCACGGGTACAGCGGAGGCAGTGGCATCTCGATGACGGCCGACCACAAGGTGCTCATCCGACGCGGCCAGCGAGAGACCGACCGAAGGCGGCGTCGCGGGAGGGGCTGTGCACGCGCGGAGCGTCTGTTCGCCGCTCGAGTGGGTCGAGGCACGTCACGTTCGAGTGGGGGACCTGCTCTGCATTCCCCGTCCGCCGAGTCCAGGCACGGCGCCGACGTCGATCGATGTCGCGGCCTTGCTTCCGCATCCTCGCGGTGAGTGTGAGTTCGAGGTCACCGACCACGAGATCATCGAACGTGTACCCACCAACTCGCCGTACCCAGACTCGATTCGGGAGGTATCCCGGGCGTCCGGTGTCAGCAGGAATGCCATCAAGACGATCCTGAAGCGTCGTTATCCGTTCGAAGGACCCCTTCCGGGGAGCATCCGCCGCGGAACCAGCGCCGAGTGCATGCGTGACCGTCTCCTGGCGGTGCTACGCACACGAGGGTTCGAGTCGCTCCCCGACTACCAGGAACACCTCGTCCACAACGAGGGTCGGACGCGATACCCGCATTCTGCAACGTCGGTGGCAAAGGCTGCCGGGCTCAACATGCCGACGCTCCGCAAGGTCCTGGCGACCTACCCGGAGGCCGGTCCGATCGAGCACGTCAAGGCGGCGGGCCCCGGTAGTACCCAGGCGCGGGACGCCTTGGCGGCGGAGCTCAGCGCACGTGGGTTCCACTCCTTCCGGACGTGGGAGGAACACATCCGGGCGCACGCCACCACGGAGATCCGGACGCCCCGGCGCATCGCGGTCGATGAGGACCTGTTGTTCGTGCTCGGCGCCTACGTATCCGATGGCTGGATTCGGAAGGACAGCGACCGGCTGGTCGGCTTTGCGGAGCGACGATCGGAGCTGGACGACACCTTGCCGCTGTTGATCAAGCGGATCTGGGGGCTGCTAGCTCACACTCGCTGACCACCTGACCAAGGACCTCACGCAGACGTTCGTGCGGTCGGCCGCGGCCAGGGCGTTGTTCCACCACTTGGTGCCTGCGATACCGGTACACCGCCCAGACGAAGCACCTCCCGGAATGGTGCAACGATCTCGACATCGACCAGAAGCGGACTCTTGCTCGCCGGACTCTGGTGGGGCGACGGTTCCTCCAACGCGGAGCGGTCTATGTACTCGACGTCGTCCTCGCTAGCTCATGCAGCAGGTCCTAGACCTGTTGTGGGCGGTCGCGCACCTGCGGGCGTCAGCGTGGACGATCTAGCAGACTACCGCCCTGAATACATGAATCGCTCGATCGCCTGGCGGATTCGCACTACGCCGAACCTCACTCCACCGAAGATGCAGTTCCGGTGGACCGACGATGACTACGTGTACTCTCTGGTTCGGTCAGTCGAAACCGCCACACGTCTCGGAGTCTTCGACCTCGAAGTTCCGTGGACACTCGTTCCTCACCGACTCCTACGTCGTGCACAACTCGGCCGCCGGGTGTGCGGTGGCCTACACGTTGTGGATCACCGACCTCGACCCCATCGAGTACGACCTGCTGTTCGAGCGGTTCCTCAACCCCAGCCGCATCTCCATGCCCGACATCGACATGGACTTCGACACCCGCGGCCGCGACGAGATGATCCGCTACGCGGCCGAGATGTACGGCCGCGAGAACGTGGCCCAGATCATCACCTTCGGCACCATCAAGGCCCGCCAGGCGGTGCGCGACGCCGCCCGGGTGCTGGGCCACGACTACGGCACCGGCGACCGCATCGCCAAGGCCATGCCGCCGCTCATCATGGGCCGCGACACGCCGCTGTACGCCTGCCTGGAGGAGGTCCCCAAGTACATCGACGGATACAAGATGGCCACCGAGATCCGGGAGATGTACTCCTCCGACCCGGTGTCCAAGGAGGTCATCGACGTCGCCAAGGGCCTCGAGGGTCTGCGCCGCTCCGACGGCATCCACGCCGCCGCGGTGGTGATCACCAAGGAGCCGCTCACCACCTACCTGCCGATCCAGCGCAAGCCCGAGCCCGGCAAGCCCATCGAGGAAGCCCCGGTCGTCACCCAGTACGAGATGCACGGGGTCGAGGACCTCGGCCTGCTCAAGATGGACTTCCTGGGCCTGCGCAACCTCGACATCATCTCCGACACCCTCGACCTCATCCGCGAGACCCGGGGCGTCGAGGTCGACATCGACAACGTCGACCTCACCGACGAGGCCACCTACCAGCTCCTCCAGGAGGGGCGGACGGTGGGTGTGTTCCAGCTCGAGTCGCCCCCGATGCGGGCGCTGATCCGATCGCTGGCCCCCACCGAGTTCGAAGACGTCGCCGCCCTCGTGGCCCTCTACCGGCCGGGCCCGATGGCGGCCAACATGCACAACGACTACGCCGACCGCAAGAACGGCCGGAAGCCCATCGAGTACATCCACGACGACGCCGACGAGATCCTCGGCACCACCTACGGGCTGTGCATCTACCAAGAGCAAATGATGCGTTTGGCGCAAAGGTTTGCTGGCTATTCGCTTGCAGACGCAGATTCCCTTCGTAAGGCGTGCCTGCCGGCCGGGACGAAGATGCTCACCACTCGACGGGGCTATGTCCCGATCGAAAGGGTCATGTCGCTCGTCGGACCGGCGGGTTCAGACCATCGATCAGGCCACGGCGACGACCCGGCACGAAGAGGTCGAGGATGTCTGGTCGGTCGGTGTCAAACCGGTGTATCCGGCTGACCACGAGCACCGGGTACACCATCGAGGCCACCGACAACCATCCCTTCCTCGTCGAGGATCGAGTGGACCGAGTTGCAGGACATCGTGGTCGGAGACCTCGTTGCCGTGGCGGCGCGCACCAGCACGCAGGGCGGCGTCAGCGATCGTCCGATCCACGAGATCGAGCTCGCAGCGCTGCTCATCAGCGAGGGCTACACGCCTGATCCGCGACGGTACGCACGGGCGGCAACGCGCACTTCTCCAACACCGATCCCCACCTCCTCGAAGCAGTTCCGGCTCGCGTACGAGGACTTCTTCGGCGATCCCACATCGGCGCAGTACGAGCACCAACGGGGTCACGTCAGCTGCGGCTGATCCCGTGACGAGCTCCGCGAACTCGGCCCGGTGATCGGCTCGTACGGGTTCGCCGGTCGACAAGGTGATCCCGCGACTGCATCGTCAATGCGCCCTCGGTCGCAGGTCGAGCGGTTCCTCGGCCTCTACTTCTGTTGCCGACGGCTGGGCTGATTCCTCGGGCGTCCACTACGGGACCAAGTCGCCTCGCCGTCGCACGAGCGCTCAAGCGGATGCTGCTCCGGTGCTCGCATCGTCTCCAACATCCGCCATCGTGACATTCGAGGGCCACGGCCGCCACTACACCGTCTCGGTCGCCGACAAGGAACGAGGCCAAGCGGTTCGGCCTCCTCATCGAGCCCCATCTGACCTTCGAGAAGCTGACCAAGGTCGAGAAGCACCTCTACGAGCTGGGAGTCGCGGCGGAGCGCGACGAACATCGGCATCCCGTCGTCCTTCCTCGCGGACCGAGCTGGAGCGTCGCAGTCGGCGGTCACCGGACGGAGCAAGCGCGACCTCGGGCGTCGACTCCGGCGGTTACACCTCGGTGCGTCGTGCTGCATCCGAACACCCTCTAACGGCCTGTTGTACAGCGAACGTCTCGAGGATCTTCGCACCGGTGACCTCCGCTGGGACACCGTCGTCTCGGTCGAGTACGTCGGCGAGAAGGAGTGCTTCGACTTCCGGATGACCAACCCGGAGCGACCCTACGCCGTGGTCGAGGACTTCCTCGTGCACAACTGCGGCAAGAAGGTCCGTGAGATCATGGCCAAGGAGCGGGTGAAGTTCGTCGATGGCTGCATAAGCGCCGGCTATGGCGAAGATGTCGGCACCAAATGGTTCGACATGATCGAGCCATTTGCCGACTATGCTTTCAACAAATCCCATTCATATGGCTACGGCTTCGTCGCCTACCAGATCGCCTACCTCAAGGCGAACTACCCGGCCGAGTACATGTCGGCGTTGCTCACCAGCGTCAAGTCCAACCTCGACAAGGCCGCGGTGTACCTCGCCGAGTGCCGGGCCATGGGCATCCCCGTCACCGTCGCCGATGTCAACCGGTCGTGGATGAACTTCGCGCCCGAGATCCGCGACGACGGCTCCTCCGAGATCATCTTCGGGCTCTCGGCGGTGCGAGGCGTCGGCACCGGTCTGGTGGAGCTCATCATCAACGAGCGCGACGCCAACGGCCCCTACGCCGACTTCTACGACTTCTGCGAGCGGGTCGACACCGGGGTGCTGAACAAGAAGACGATCGAGGCCCTGATCAAGGCGGGGGCCTTCGACTCCGTGGGCCACCCGCGCCAGGGCCTGCTCACCGTGTTCGAGTCCATCATCGACCACACCGTCGCGCGCCGGAAGGAATCCGACGCCGGCATCATGAGCCTGTTCGGCGGCATGGGCGACGACGCCGGCCTCGGCGGCGCCGACGTCGGCTTCGACGAGCGGGAGGAGATCCCCGACCTCGAGTTCCCCAAGACCCAGAAGCTGGCCTTCGAGAAGGAGATGCTGGGTCTCTACGTCTCCGACCATCCGCTGTTCGGCGCCGAGGACTTCCTCGCCCGCCGGACCGACGTCACCCTCGACGCCATCGGCGAGTGCGAGGACGGCGCCATCAAGACCGTCGGTGGGGTCATCACCAACCTGCAGCGCAAGTGGACGAAGAAGGGCGATCTGATGGCCGTCTTCGTGCTCGAGGACCTCCGGGCCAACGCCGAGACCATGGTGTTCCCCCGCACGATGACCGAGCACGGCCACAAGCTCGCCGACGACGCCATCGTGTTGGTCAAGGCGCGCATCGACAAGCGCGACGACATGCCCAAGCTGATCGCCATGGACATCGACGTGGTCGAAGGCGTCTCCGATGCGGCCGAGCCGTTCCGGGTCTCGGTCATGCCGAACCGCGTCACCCCGGAGCTGATCGCCCAGCTCAAGGAGATCCTGCTCGAACATCCCGGTGACCATCCGACGTTCCTGCACCTCGGCGACGACAAGGTGCTGCGCCTCCCACCCGCCTACGGGGTCGACGCCGGTACCCGGATCGTCTCCGAGATCCGGGTCCTCCTCGGTCCCACCGCCATCATCGACGCGGCCTGAGGGTTGCTCAGCGCGGTCTGCTCCGCCCCGCCGCGTGCGCAGGGCGATTTGTCCGACCGCGTCCGAGATTTGCGCGCTGCATGCTGGTGGGACTGGACTATGGGGACTCAACCGGCCGAACCACGGGGGCTCAAGCTCGGATGTCGATCGAGGTCGAGACGAAGGACTGCACTGCGCTGAGCGATGTCGAGCTGGAAGAGATGGCCGATCTCTCCGCCGACTGCTGCTTCCCGTTGGAGATCGGGACGCTCACCAAGGAGTCGGAGGCGTGGGTGCTCGTCACCCAGGCCCGCGACGACGGCAAGCTCAAGGGGTTCACGTTCTCGACCCTGGAGCGGATCGGCGGGACACCCTGCGTGCTCATCGGCCTCGCCGCCATCAAGCAGAACGCCAAGCGCGACACCGTGCTGCGGGCCCTCATGACCGAGGAGCTGCACCGGGCCGTGCTCGCCTTCCCCGACGAGGACGTCCTGGTGGCCACCCGGATGACCGCGGCATCGGCGTTCGAGGCGTACCGCACGCTCAGCGACATCGTGCCCCGCGAGGGCCACAAGGCATCGGGCGAGGAGCGGGCCTGGGGTCGACGGCTGGCCAAGCGCTTCGGCATCGTCCCCAGTCGCTACGACGACCGCAACTTCCGGGTCAAGGGCGACGGGTCCACGCCGATCTCGTTCGACCACGTGTCCACCAAGCCCGACCGGGTCACCGAACACGAGGAGTTCTTCGAGGGCATCGACGGGGAGTCGGGCGAGTGCGTGATCGGCTTCGGCTGGGCCATGGCCGAGGAGCTCGACAAGTTCGCGTGATGGCGTGAGCCGGTCTGACGCGGTGTCAGACTGAGCCGGTGACAACCGCACTGGTACTCGGCGCCGGGGGCACGGTGGGCATCGCCTACCACGCCGGCGTGCTCCGCGCCCTCGAGGAGGTCGCCGGCTTCCGTCCCGACGACGCCGATCTCGTCATCGGTACGTCGGCGGGATCGATGGTCGGCGCGGTCGTGCGGTCGGGCATCAGCACCGACGATCTCTGGGCCGCGTCGCTGGGCGAACACCCCGACCTCGTCGTCGAGCGCGAGGGGGCCAGCCCGTGGGCGCGAGCCTGGGAGAGCCCCACCGACGTGATCCGCCGGGCGTTCGGCTCCGCGTACGTGCTCCAACGGTCGTTGCTGCGGTTCCCCGTGCCCCACCTGCCCCGGGCCCTGCGACGGTTGTTCCCCGGTGGCTTCTTCACCATCGCCGATGTCGAGGAGACCCTGTCGCAGTTCATGCCGACGGCGTGGCCGGCCAAGCCGCTGTGGCTGGTCACGGTCGACGTCCGCACCGGTCGCCGGGTGGTGCTCGGGCGCCGGGTCCCGCCCCGAACCGACCTCCACACCGCGGTCGAGGCGTCGTGCGCCATCCCTGGCTTCTTCCAACCGGTCCGAGTCGGGCGTCGCACCCTGGTCGACGGCGGGGTCCACTCCACCACCAACCTCGACCTGGCCACCAAGATCTCTCCGGACCTGATCATCGGCGTGGTCCCGATGGCGTTCGAGCCCGGCCACTCGCCCGCCGGCCTCGACGGCGTCGTCCGCAGCTACGCCCAGAACCGCTTGGCCCGCGAGGTCGCCCAGGCCCGCGGTACCGGGGCCCGCACGCTGCTCATCCGTCCCAGCCGGCACGACCTCACCGCCATGGGCGCCAACCTCATGCGGCGCGCCGGCAACGAGCGGGTGACCCGCATCGCCTACGAATCGGCGGCCCGCCAGCTCGACACCGCCCGCAGCCGCGATCTGCTCGCCCAGCTCCGAGAGACCGCGCTGGCGTGACCGTGGGCGGCGAGGGGTTCGAGGCGCTGGCTCGGATCCTGCGGGCCCGGCACATGGTCCGGTCGTTCACGACCCAGCCCGTCCCGGCGGACCTCGTCGACCGCCTCGTGGACCTGGCGTGCCACGCACCGTCGGCCGGCAACACCCAACCGTGGGAGCTCCTCCTGCTCGAGGGCGACGACGTGGATCGCTACTGGCGCACGACCCTGGGCGACCGGCAGGAAGGGTTCCGCTGGCAGGGCCTGCTGCGAGCACCGCTGCTGGTCGTGCCCTACGTGCGGCCCGACGCCTACGCGGAGCGGTACGCCGAGCCGGACAAGGCGGAGACCGGCCTCGGCGACGGCCCGGACGCGTGGCCGGTGCCGTACTGGTGGGTCGACGGAGGCGCCCTGGTCGAGAACCTCCTCCTCGCCGTCGCCGCCGCCGGACTCGGCGCCTGCCTGTTCGGGCAGTTCGACCACGAACCCGCGGTCCGGGACGCGTTCGACGTCCCTGACGACCGGCGAGCGATCGGGACGGTCGCCATCGGCCACCCCGCGCCCGACCAGCCCGGCCGCAGCGCGGCGCGTCCGCGCCCGGCCCTCGACGAGGTCGTCCACCGCGGCCGGTGGTGACCGGCTAGGAAGGGCGGTAGGTGAGCTGGGCCGCCAGCGCGGCGGGATCGCCGGCCGGGAGCCCGCAGGCGTAGTCCTGGCACACGTAGGCGAAGCCGTCCTGGCGTCCCTCCCACAGCGGCGTCGGGTAGCGCTCGCCCCACGCCAGGACCGCGTTGGGCACGTAGGCGCGATGGACGACGGCCACCAGATCAGGTCGTTCGCCGGTCACCACCACCTCGATCGCGCCGCGGTGGTGGAAGTCGATGGCCCCCAGTAGCACCCCGAACCCGGATGGCGCCTCGCCCGCCAGCCGGCCGGTGAGCCGGAGGATGGCCTCCGCTCGTGATCGGTAGCCATCGTCGTCGACGAGGGCGCCCAGGCGTTGCAGCGCCAGGCACGCGGTCGAGTTGGCGGACGGGAGGGCGTTGTCCTGCAGATCCTTGTCCCTGGTCACGAGCTGCTCTCCGTCGACGCCGGTGGTGAACAACCCACCCTGGTCGGCGTCCCAGAACAGTTCGATCATGGCGTCCGCGGTGGCGCGGGCGTGTCCGATCCAGCGGGCCTCGCCGGTGGCTTCGCCCAGGCGGGTGAACGCATCGACGAGCGCGGCATGGTCGCCGGCGAAGGCGAGGTGCTTGGCGCCGACATCGGCCTGCCACGAGCGCAGCCAACGGCCGTCGTCGCGGCGCAGGTGGTCGGAGAGGAACGTCGCGGTCTCGACCGCAGCATCGATCCAGTCCGGACGGTCCAGGGCGGCGCCCGCCTCGGCGAGGGCGGCCACCCAGTGGCCGTTCCACTCGGTGAGCACCTTGTCGTCGAGGCCGGGACGAGGCCGGCGACTGCGATGTTCGAACAGCAGCCGGCGGGCGCGCTCGACCTCCTCGTTGCGCTCCCAGTCGCCGCGATGGTGGGTGCGGGCCGGGATCCACCGCCCTTCGAAGTTCGCTGGGCGGTCGAGTTCCCAGAACTCGATCGCCACGTCGGCCAACTCGGCGTCGGCCGCCACCGCGGCGCGCACCTCGTCCGGCGTGAAGACGTAGAACGCGCCCTCCGCGCTGTGCCCGGAGGCGTCCAGCGAGTCGGCGTCCTCGGCGGACGCGATGCCGCCACCGGGCTGGCGGAGGTCGCGGAGCACGTACTCGACGGTCTCGGTGGCCACCTGGCGGTACCGGTCGTGACCGGTGACCTGGTGCCCGTGCACGTAGAGCCTCAGCAGGCCGGCCTGGTCGTAGAGCATCTTCTCGAAGTGGGGCACGACCCAATGGGCATCGACCGAGTAGCGGGCGAAACCGCCGCCCAGGTGGTCGTACATCCCGCCCGACGCCATGGCGTCCAGCGACGTCTCCACCATGGCCTGCGTGTCCGCCGAGTGGTCGCGGGCCAGGGTACGGACGACGAAGTCGAGGTTCTGGGGGGTGGGGAACTTCGGCGCCGAACCGAACCCGCCCCACCGGTCGTCGTGGATGCTGCGGAAGTGGCGGTACGCCCCCTCGAGCACCTCAGGGCCCACGATGTCGTCGCCGGACTCGAGCCGGCCCGACCGGCCCAGCGCCTCGGTGAGGTTGCCGGCCTGGTCGAGCAACTCCGGACGGCGATTGGTCCAGGCGTCGACGATGGCAGCCATGAGGTCACCGAATCCGGGCATGCCGTGCGTTCCCGATGGCGGGAAGTAGGTGCCGCCGTAGAACGGCCGACCATCCGCGGTCAGGAACACCGTCATCGGCCAGCCACCTCGCCCCGTCATCGCCTGCACGGCGTCCATGTACACCGCATCCACGTCGGGACGTTCCTCGCGGTCGACCTTGACGTTGACGAAGTGCTCGTTCATGTAGGCCGCGGTGGTCTCGTCCTCGAAGGACTCGTGCGCCATCACGTGGCACCAGTGGCAGGCCGAGTACCCGACGCTCAACAGGATCGGCACGTCGCGCTCGGCGGCCTCGGCCATGGCCTCGGGCCCCCACGGATGCCAGTCCACCGGATTGTCGGCGTGCTGGCGCAGGTACGGAGACGATTCGTGGGCGAGGAGGTTCACGCCGGGCACCCTTCGTCAGCGTGGTCGCCCAGAGCCGAACAGGCGATGGCCGCCGGTCGGGGGGCGCGGCGATCGACGGCCCGGACCTCGGTCGGTCGGTGACAGTGGAGACGACATCGCATGCCCCCACCATTCCCACCGAAACCGATTCGCGCAACGTCATCGGACCCTCCGCTCTCGCGGTGTCCGGATTGTCCCGTTCGATGCACCGTCGTCGCGCCGTCGCTACGGTCGTCACACCGACCGCAGATCGCGGTGGGGAGACAAACGGGGGCACCATGATGAAGAAGCTGCTGACGAGTGGCGCGGCGATCGCGGCACTCCTGTTCCTGTTCGCGGGCTGCGGGGACGATGACACCGAGGCGGGGGAGGACGCGGGAGCAGATGGAGCCACCACCGTGGACGTCACGCTCCAGGATTTCGACATCGCACTGTCCGACACCAGCGTGCCGGCCGGCGAGGTCACGTTCGCCGTGCAGAACGACGGACCGTCGGTCCATGAGTTCGTGATCCTCAAGACGGATGCGGCGCCGGGGGACCTGCCGACCGAGGATGGCGACGTTGCCGAGGACGAGGTCGAGGCGGTCGACGAGATCGAGGACATCGATGCCGACTCTGCTCCGGAGCTCTCGGCGGACCTCGAGCCGGGCCACTACGTGGTGATCTGCAACCTTCCCGGGCACTACAAGCAGGGCATGAACGCCGAGTTCACCGTGGAGTGAACGGCGGCGGCACCGCAGCAGTCGTCACGAGACGCGCGTCGCGGTCGACGGTCGGAGCCGGTTCGGGCACCCGGCGTCCGTCCACCGTGGTGTAGGCCCGCGGTCGACTACGGTTGCTGACACTTGTGTCAGGTACGTCACGGTCGATGGTGCCACGCACCGTCGTGGTGACGAGCGCCCGCCGGAGGAGAACCGAATGTCGAAGCCCGAGACCGCTCCCTCACCGGAGCGGGATGCGTTCCTCGCCGCCCTCGACCTGACCGCGCGTGGCGATGGGTTGTGGGAAGGAACCAACACGGCCGATGGGCACGGGGTCATCTTCGGCGGCCAGCTGCTGGCCCAGACCATCGTGGCCGCCGCCCGGTCCGCAGAGGGCAAGCGGGTGCGGTCCGTGCAGACCGTGTTCGCCCGGGGCGGATCCCGGGACGAGGGCGTGACCATCCGGGTCGAGCCGATGCACAGCGGTCGGTCCTTCGCCAGCACGACGGTGTCGGTCGAGCAGGGTGATCGTCTGTGCTGCCGGTCGCTCGTGCTGCTCGACGCTCCCGACGACGATCTGGTCACCCATCAGGTGGCGATGCCGGCCGGCTCGGCCCCGCCGACCGACGGCCCCGATGGCTGGTGGCAGGTGGCCACCGTGGGGGGCGTCGATCTCGCTGATCCGAACGTCGGTCCCGCCGAGCTGGGCGTCTGGACACGGTTCCCGGGGCCGCCGGCCGACGATGCCACCGCGCAGGCGATGCTCGCCTATGCCAGCGACGGCTTCCTCATCGGAACCGCGATGCGGCCGCACGAGGGTCTCAGCCAGTCGATGGCGCACGTGACCGTGGCCACCACCGTGCTGACCCACACGCTCAGCTTCCACGAGCCCTTCGACGCGGGCGACTGGCTGCTGCTGTCGCACGAGAGCACCCACGCCGCCGAGGGCCGGGCCCACGGTCGAGCAGTGGTGCACACGGCCGACGGTCGCCACGTCGCGTCGTTCGTCCAGGACTCCTTGCTGCGGGCCATGCCGCCGCAGCCGAGCTAGCCCCACCGTGGACCTCGAGTTCGACGACGAGCAGGTGGCGCTGGCCGATTCGGTCCGGACCGTGCTGGCGCGGACATGGCCTCCCACCGCGTTGCGAGCCCTCGTCGAGGACGGCACCGGGACCGACGCGCTCTGGGACCAGTTGGTGCACCTCGACTGGCCCGCGCTGTGCGTCCCGGAGTCCGACGGGGGCATGGGGTACGGGGCAGCCGAGGCCGTGATCGTCGCCGAGGGCTGCGGGCGGGCCGCCATCCCCGGCCCCCTCCTGTCGACCACCGGTTGGTTCGCCCCTGTGGTGCGCGAGCTCGGATCTCCGGCCCAGCGGGCCGACCTGCTCGGTGGCGTGGCCGCCGGCACCCGAACGGGCACCGTGGCGTTCGCCGAACTCGCCGCGGCCCTCCCGGCCGGCGACCTCGACGCCGGCCGCCTCACCGTGTCGGCCCGCCCCGACGGGGGCGGGTGGCGGCTCGACGGCGCGGTCCGCTCCGTCGTCGACGGCGCGACCGTCGACACCATCGCAGTGCCGGCCCAGGTCGCCGGCGCCGGGGGACTCGGCGTGTTCGTCGTGAGCCGGACCGATCAGGGCGTGACGACGATCCCGGTCCAGGCCCTCGACGCCAGCCGGGGTCTGGCCCGGGTCGAGCTCGACGGGGTGTCGGTGGCCTCCGATGCCGTGCTGGGCGATCCCGGCGCCCTCGAGACCGCGTCGGGCCTGGGTCGTGCCCTGGAGGAAGCGGTCACGGTGCTGGCGGCCGAGCTGGTGGGGACCTGCTCCACGATCTTCGATCTCACGCTCGAACACGCCAAGACCAGGGAGCAGTTCGGGGTGCCGATCGGTTCGTTCCAGGCCGTCAAGCATCGCTTGGCCGACGCCTACCTCGCCCTGGAGGCGGCCCGGGCTGCTGTGCTGGTCGCCGGCGCGGCCATCGACGAGGACGATCCCCGGCGCCGTGTGGCGGCGTCCACCGCCAAGGCGCTCGCCGGTGACGCGGCCGGCATCCTCACCCGGGAGGGCATCCAGCTGCTCGGCGGTCTCGGGTTCACGTGGGAACACGACATGCACCTGTACGTCAAGCGCGCCGTCGCCTCGAGCTCGTTGCTGGGAACCGCCGAGACGCACCGCCAGCTGGTCGCCGGTCTCATCGGTCTGGAGACGGCGTCGTGAGCGCCTCCGCACCCGCGGGCCGGTGCGCGCTGGTCACGGGGGGCAGCAGCGGCATCGGACTCGCGGTGGCTCGCCTGCTCGTCGAACGTGGCTACGACGTCGTCATCAGCGCCCGGCGGGAAGGCCCGTTGGCCGAGGCCGCGGCGGCGGTCGGTGCCCGATGGGTGGCCGGCGACTGCGCCGACGAGGACGATGTCGCCCGGGTGGTCGACGCTGCAGGGCCGGTCGACCTGCTGGTGCACGCGGCCGGGATGATGGGCGGCACGTTCGTCCGGAAGGAGTCGGTGGCCGCGTTCGACGCCGTGGTGCGGGTCAACCTGCGGTCGGCGTTCCTCGTCAGCCGAGCCGTGCTTGGCGACCATGGCCCCCGGCGGCCGCATCATCTTCCTGTCGTCGTCGTCGGCCCACGCTCCACAGCCGGGGAAGGCGGGATACTCGGCATCGAAGGCGGGGCTCAACGCCTTCGCCGGCGCGCTGGCCCAGGAGGTCGAGCGGGACGGGATCGCGGTCCACGTCGTCACGCCGGCACCGGTCGCCACCCCCATGCTGGACGACGTGCACTTCCCCATGCATGCCCTCGACGCCGAGCAGGTCGCGGCCGCGGTCACCTGGCTCGACACCCTCGACCCGTCGGTGGTCCTCCCCGAGGTCGAGTTGCGCGCCACCAGGGTCGGTCCGTTCGCGCCCGAACCGTTCATACCCGAGGCCGCCCGGGCCCTCGGCCGCACCACCACCGGAGACGACGGATGATCGTGAACCACGTCGGCCTGCGGGTCAGCGACCTCGAGCGGTCGTCCCGCTTCTACGCTGCCCTCGGCTTCACCGAGGCGATGGCCATGGATGTACCCGATCAGCCCATGTGCCGACTCCTGCGGTTGGCGCCACCGGCCGGCGCTCGGGCCGTCTACCTGACGAACGGGCCCTTCGTGCTCGAGCTCCTCGGCTTCGCCGAGCACCCGGCGCCACCGGTCGACAGGGCCATGACCGACACCGGGCTGACCCATCTGTCCATCGGCGTCGACGACGTGGCCGCCGCCAAGGCGCTGGTCGCCGACCACGGCGGCGAGGTGCTCGACGACACCGATGTCGGGGCCGCGGTGCTGGTGCGCGACCCCGACGGTCAGCTCATCGAGCTGCTCGACATCACCTTCCGCCCCGTCACCCCCGACTGACAGTTCAGTTCTTGTCGCCGGAACGGGGTGCTCAGCACCCGATCCGGTGACAAGAACGCCATTTTGGGGTGGGGTCAGCGCAGGTCGAAGGCGCACTTGATGGCGCCGGTCTCGCCCTGGTCGATGAGGGTCTGGAAGGCATTCCGCCATTGCTCGAGGTCGAAGGTGTGGGTGAGCAGGCCGGTGAGGTCGATGCGACCGGCACGGACGAGGTCGAAGTAGTGGGCCATGGCGTGCTGGCGGACGCCGTCGACCGTCTCGACCCCGAACGCGTTCGAGCCGACGAGTCGGGCCTCCTTGAAGTACCACGGCGTCCACTCGCAACGACCCATCGACGACAAGCCCATCTCGACGATCGAGCCCCGGCTGCGCAGCACCCGCAGACCGACCTCGAGGGTGTCGGGGCCGCCGACGGTGTCGTAGACGACGTCGACGCCGCCCGGCCACGCGATGGGGAGGCCCTCCCACGGCTGGCGCAGCACGCCGCCGGACCATGCCGCCAGCTCCTCGACCAGCTGCAGTCGGGGTTCGTGGGCGAAGGTGCGGGCCCCCAGGTGGCGGGCCAGGGCCGACTGCGCCGGCCATCGAGCCACGGTGGCGACCTCGACGTCGGGATGGAGGGCGGCGAGGATGGCGGTGGTGCAAGTGCCCAACGCTCCGGCGCCGTAGACGACCGCTCGCCCGCCCGGCGGGGGCGGTGTGCGGGTCACGGCGTGGAGGGCCACCGAGAAGGGATCGGCCAGGACGGCGACCTCGTCGGTGACGTCGTCGGGCACCGGGATCAGCATCCGGCGGTGAGCGGGGAGCTGCTCGGCGAAGCCCCCGGTGGCGTCGGAGGAGTTGCCGGTGTGGATGCCCGGTGCCAGGGCGCCGTCGTGGAAGTGCCAGCACAGGCTGTAGTCGCCGGCCTCGCATGCCGGGCACGGCGGCTCGATGCCGCGCACCTCGCACGACAGCCACGGGTTGAGCACGACGCGCTGACCGGCCTCGACACCTGCATCGGGACCGGCGTCGGCGACGGTGGCGACCACCTCGTGGCCGAGCACCTGGGGGAAGGAGATGAACGCCGTCATCGGCGAGTCGCCGGCGTCCTCGAAGTCCATCAGCACCTGCTTGGTGTCGCTGCCGCAGATGCCGGTGAGCCGGGTGCGCAGGACCGTCCACTCGGGGCCCCGGAGGTCGGGTTCGGGGATGTCGCGCAGCTGCATCGGTGTGGTGGCCAGATGGCGGACCAGACGGGGCGCGTCCGGCGGCGGGGGCGCAACCGGGTCCGACCCTTCGCCGAACACGAGTGCCTTCATCGCGATCGCTCCGCCCGGGCCATGTCGGCCGCGCCCGCGAGGTAGGCCTGCGGATCCGACGTCTTGAACTCGACGATCGACCGGAGATCGGGGCTGTAGATCTCGAACACGGCTCCTTCGATGGCATCGGCGATGGCCTCGGCCACGGTCTCCGGGGGTTCCCGCGCACCGTCGTAGTGGGCGGGATCGCTGCCGGGCCGGTCCCAGATCTCGGTGTCGATGGCGCCGGGGAGGACCAGCCGCACGTCGACCGGGTCGTCCCACAGGTCGATGGCCACGCTCTCGGCCCAGCCGGCGAGGGCGAACTTGCTGGCGCAGTAGGCGGCCTCGTCGGGGATGCCCAGCCGGCCACCCATGCTCGACACGTACAGCTGGCAGCCGCGGCCCCGCCGGAGCATGCCGGGCAGCGTGGCCATCGTCATCCGGACCGGCACCCCGAAGTTGAGGGCCATCACCGCGTCGATCTCGTCGGTGGTCAGTTTCGTGATGTGGCGCCGCTTGGGCATCGCCGCGTTGTGGATGACCACGTCGAGATCGCCGATGGCGGCCACGGCGTCGGCCACGACCGTTTCGGGAGCGCCCGGCTCGGTGAGATCGGCGGCGATGGCGACATGTCCCTCGCCGGCCAGGGTGCCGACCAGGGCGTCGAGCCGCTCGGCCCGGCGTCCGGTCACCGCCAGGACAGCTCCGCGTGCGGCCAGCACGGGCGCGGTGGCAGCGCCGATCCCCGACGACGCCCCGGTCAGCAGGACGCGGGCCCCAGCGAGCGAGGTCATGGGGTGAGACCGGCGAGGCGGGTGGCGGCCCGGTGGGCGAGGGCGGCGAGCGTCAGCGTGGGGTTGTAGCCGGCCGACGTCACGAAGACCGACGAGTCGCACACCAGCAGGTTGTCGACATCCCACAGGCGCTGGTCGGGTGACACCACCGACGTCGCCGGGTCGGCGCCCATGCGGGCGGTTCCCATCACGTGCCGGCTGGCGGGCGCCAGTCCGAGGGGGCTCGACGTGGCGTGGAGGTCGATGTCGTGCTGGGGCGGCGAGGTGGCCGAGAACGCCATCTCGGCCCCCGCGTCGGCCAGCACGGCCTCGTGGCGCGGCGCGAGGTGGGCCGACGCCGCCAGCTCGTGGCGGTGCGGGCTGTAGGTGACCCGCCCGGCCGGGAACCCCCAGGCGTCGCGCACCGACGGATCGAGGTCGACGCGGTTCGATGCCTGCGGGAGGTCCTCGCCCTGACAGGTGAGGACCCACAGGCGCCGCCGGAGGGCGCTGTCGGCCATCGAGGCCACGTGTTGGTCGCCGGCCGGGTAGGTCAGCGACTCGTCGATGGGACCCGGGCCCGATCCGTGCTCGACCACGCCGCCCCGGACCCACGGCAAGCCGGCGGCACGCGCCACGGCTCGCAGCTCCGAGGTGTCGATCATGAAGTCGTCGTGCAGGTGGGTGACGCTGCGGCCCCGTTCCCCACCGGTCGGTTCCGGGAACACCCCCACGGTGAAGGTCTGGAAGTGGAACATGAGGTGGCGGCCGACCAGGTCGCCGCCGAGGCCGTTGCGCAGCAGGAGGCGCGGCGTCTCGAAGGCGCCGGCGGCGAGGACCACGGCCCGGCTGGCGCGCAGCTCGCGGGCCGGCGGATCGGGATACCGGGTGAGGTCGAGGTAGCGCACGCCGGTGGCGCGACGACCGGCCGCGTCGAGCGTGATGTCGGTGACGTAGGCCTCGGGGACGATGGTGCACCGGCCGGTGCGCAGCGCCCGCTGCAGGGCCGAGACGGGATCGCCCTTGGCGTGGATCGGGCATCCGTACCCGCCGCAGAACCCGCAGTCGACGCAGGCCGGCCGGCCGCCGTAGACAGTGCTGTTGACGCCGGTCGGGGCCCGGTAGGGATGCAGGCCGGCTCGTTCCGCCGCGGCGGCGCTGACGACGGCCATCGGCATGTCGGGCCCCGGCGGCATGGGGAACGGTCCGCTCCGCCGGGCCGCGAAGGGGTTGGCGCCGTCCTCGCCCGCCACCCCGAAGGCCGTCTCGACCGCGGCGTAGTGCGGTTCGAGCTCGTCGTAGTCGACCGGCCAGTCGTCGACGGCAGCTCCCTCGATGGGTCCGCGTGCGCTGCGCAGGACGAAGTCCTCGTCGCGGAAACGGGGCAGCTTCGCATCGGCATGGACGCCACCACCGCCGACGGTGGAGGGCAGGTTGTTGACCTCGCCGGTCACCAGCCGGTCGCCGTCCTGCTCGCCCCGCCGGTAGGTGCGGGGTTCGAGCAGGGGATCGGGACCCAGCAGGTGCCGGCGGTGGGCGGCGATCTCGTCGTTGGAGAAGTGGCGGAGCGGCTCGTGCGGAGGCGCGAGGTCGACGAGGTGGTTGCGTCCCTTCTCGACCACGATCACCGTCCAGCCGGCCGCGGTCAGCACGTCGGCGACCGTGGCCCCACCCGGGCCCGAGCCGATGACGACGACGTCGCAGTCGGTGGTCACGCTTCCTCGCGGGCCGGAGGGAACAGAGGCGGGGGGAAGTCGATGCGCTGCCAGCCCCCGCCGGCCTGGTTGCCCCCGTAGGCCGGATCGCCGTAGGTGGCCTCGCAGGCGTGCTGGTGCAGGATGGCGTCGTCACCATCGCGGCGGAGGTCATCGATCACCCGGCGGTAGGCCGCCCGGAGATCGGCGATGCGGAGCTCCCAGGCATGTCGTTCCCATGGCCCCAGCTCCAACCAGGCCGGGCCGTCGCCCGCCCATGCGCCCGGCGCGGCCCAGATCCGCGGCGGGTCGTGGTCGAGCGCGGTGAGCAGTCGCTCCACGTAGTCGACCGCACCGAGCGCCGCCGCGCCGGGCACCTGCTCGTCGAGCGCCGTGGCCACGATGGCCCGCTCCCGGGCGTCGAACCAGGCCGTCATCGATCCCGTGGTGCTCGACGGCCCCCGAAGAGGCCGACGTGGAGGATCCCGGCCAGCGTGTCGAGCAGCGCCTCCCGGTCGGTCCGGACCAGGCCGGCGAGGGCGAACGTGATCGAGCGTTCGACCATCGACACCATGGCGAGCGCGGCGAGGGCGGGGTCGGGCACGGGAACCGGCTCGTTCTCCTCGACCCGCTCGACCAGGCGGTCGATGAACGACCGGAGCACGTGGGCACCCTCGCGGGCGAGCTCGGTGTCCGATGCGTTGGCTTCGTTCCAGGCCTGGATGATGGGGAGGTAGCGGGCGTAGAGATCGTGGAAATCACCGAGCCAGCCGCGCAGGGCCCGGTAACCGGTGGCACCGGCACCGATCGGGGGCAACAGCCCCGCCAGGTCGCGCATCTCGGTGACGACGTCGTCGACCAGGGTGCGGAACAGGTCGTCCTTGGATGCGAAGTAGAGGTAGAAGGTGCCGTGCGACACGTCGGCTTCGTCGCACACGTCGTCGACCCGGGCGGCGTGGAAGCCGCGCTCGGCGAACACGACCAGCGCGGCGTCGAGCAACTTGGCGACGTTGCGCCGGCCGGCCTGGCGCAACTGCCGGCCCTGAGCCGGCTGTCCGCCCCGGGCTCGGGCATCGCCCCGCGGTGCTGCGGGCCCGTCGTCGTCGGTCACGAGGCGGCCGCGCCGCGGGCGCGTTCGGTGGCGACCGCGGCGAGACGCCGCCGATCGGGCTTCTGGCTGGTGAGGAAGGGCACGTCGTCGGCCTCGATGGGGAAGATGTGGCGGGGCAACTTGTACGACGACAGCTGCTCCCGGAGCTCGGCGGCGATCCGAGCCGGTTCGTCGTCGCGATGCGTCGTCCCCGGCTCGAGCACGACCAGGGCGACGACGTCCTGGCCCCGTTCGGGGTGGTCGACGCCGAACACGTAGGCGGCCCGGACGCCATCGAGGCCGGCCAGGGCCCGTTCGACCTCGGCGGGCGCGACGTTGGAGCCCTTGGCCTTGATGAGATCCGACTGGCGGCCGGTGAAGAAGAACCAACCGTCCCGGAACAGGCCGCGGTCGCCCGTGTGGTACCAGCCGTCGGCGTCGAAGACCTCGTCCCGCTCGTGCTTGTAGAGGCCGAGCATCACGCTGTAGCCCCGCACCAGGACCTCGCCCTCGGTGCCCTCGGGGACGTCGTTCCCGGCCTCGTCGACGACACGGTGCGACACGCCGGGAACCTCGTGGCCGAACGACCCTTGGTAGGCGGCCGGAGACCCGTGCAGGTCTTCCTCCAGGGTCCAGAAGGTGTGGGGGCCTCCGGTCTCGGACATGCCGAGCGAGGTGACGCTCAGGGCGGGATCGGCGGGTCGGCACGCCGGAGACCGGCCTTCGTAGAACGTGCCGAGGCGCAGGGCCGACAGATCGGTGGTCCCGTAGTCGGGGTGAGCGGTCAAGGTGGCGCCGATCGACGGCCACGCGCTGACGCAGCTGACCCGTTCCCGCTCGAGCAGGTCGAGGGCGACACCGGCGTCGAGGCGCGGCTGGGTGACGAAGGCGGCGCCCACCGACAGGGCGCGGAGCAGCGTGAACGAGAAGCCGCCGACCCAGCACAGCGGCATCGGCGTCCAGATGCGGTCGTCGGGGCCGATGCCGGAGAGGGCGGCGAGGTTGCGGGCGTGGCGCAGGAGGGCGCCGTTGCCGTGGACCACGCCCTTGGGCTCTCCCGTCGAGCCCGATGTGTAGGTGATCAGCATCGGATCGGCGGGGACGACGTCGTCCTCCATCGCGGCCACCATCGTCTGCAGTCGCTCGTCGATCGGCGCGTCGAGCTCGGTGCCGGCACCGGCCGACGCCCAGGAGAACCGGGCCTCGTCCTCCCAGAACAGGACGTGGCGGAGCTGGGGGAGCGAGGGCAGCAGGAGCGGTTCGGGGGCCGACGCGGTGGCCAGCTCCGGCGCGATGTCGAGCAGGCGGGAGGCGTAGTCGTGGGGGGCGAACTCGGGGGTGGCGATGAGCACCTGCACGTCGGCGTGGCGCAGCATCGTGGCCAGCTCCGGTGTCTTGTAGAAGGTGTTGACGGGCGTGGCGATGGCGCCGATGCGGGCGATGGCGGCCCAGGAGACGACCCACCCGATGTCGTTGGGGAGCAGGATGCCGACCCTGGTCCCCTTGCCGACGCCGACCGCGATCAACCGGGCCGCCAGGGCCGCGGACCGGCGGTCGAGGTCGGCGTAGCGCAGCCGGTCGTCGGGGGACGCGACGGCGATGTTGTCGGGGTGCGACTCCCGCGCGTGGCGGAGGAGGCCGGCGACGGTGGGGAGGTGCTCCGGGAAGGTCTGGGTGCCCGGCCACGCTGCGCCGGCGGCCGGGCCGTTCGCGCCGCCGCCCATCAGAACGGACGGGCCACGGGACCGAGTCGGCGACCGGGCGTGAAGCTCACCGGCAGGCTCACGAGACCGTTGAGCGTGGGGTTCCCGGCGTAGTGCTGGACCGGCTCGGCCACGGCGTAGTCGGGGATGCGGTCGAGCACTTCGCGGAGCAGGATCTGGAAGGTCGACCGGGCGACGTGCATGCCGATGCAGCGGTGGGCCCCGACACCGAAGGCGATGTGGGGGTTCGGGGCGCGGTCGAGGACCACGGTGTCCGGGTCCCGGAACTGCGCCTCGTCCCGGTTGGCCGACAGCCAGCTCAGGAGCACGCGGTCGCCGGCGGCGAGCGCGACGCCGCCGAGGTGGGTGTCGCACGCGACCGTGCGGCTCAACGACTCGTTGACCGAGAAGTACCGGAGGAACTCCTCGGTGGCGGCCGGGAGCAGGCCCGGTTCGTCGACGAGGCGCTGGCGCTGGTCGGGGTGCTCGGCCAGGTGGAGCAGCGACAGCGACGTCAGCGACGCGGTGGTGTCGACGCCACCACCGACGAGGTTCCAGAGCACCGCGGTCACCGTGTCGTCGTCCAGCGGTCGTCCGTCGCGCTCGATCTCGACCAGCGCGGTGAGCAGGTCGTCGCGAGGCTCGCGCCGGCGGCGGTCGGCTTCCTCGCGGAGCTGGCTCAACATGGCGGGGACCCGGGCGATGGCCTGCTGGTGCAGCGGGTCGCGGGGGTGCCGGGCGATGGTGGCGTGGAACAGCTCGGCGTAGGCCTGCCAGTCGTCCAGCGGCAGTCCGATGATCGCCATGGTGAGCAACGCGGGCACGGGACTGGCGAAGTCGTCCACGAGGTCGATGGACCCTGTCTCGATGGCCTGGTCGAGGAACCAGCGGGCGGCGTCGCGCACGAGGCCCTCGCGCTCGGCCACTGCCGCGGGCAGGAGGAAGGGGTTCATCGCCCGCCGCAGGGCGGCGTGGTGGGCTCCCTCGACCTCGGCGATGCCGGCGGGTGGGATGCCCTTCGACCGGGGGATGCCCGAGATCCCCACGTAGTCGATCCCATCGGCGGCGCCCGGCTCGTACGTCGAGGAGAAGATGTCGTTGTCCCGCGAGACCGTGGTGACCTCGTCGTAGCCGGCGACGGCCCAGAACCCGCCGTGGTTCGGGCTCCATGCCACCGGGCAGGTGCGGCGCAGCTCCTGCCACCGCGCGTGCCGGTCGGCGTGGAAGCGAGGGTCGTGGTGGTCGAAGTCCGTGGCGACCGGGGCGCGGTCGAGGTCGTCGGGCGCGGCCGTCATGTCGGCGAGCCTAACCCTGACACGCGTGTCGGAGAAGTGCTCGACGGATCGGCCCGGCGCATCAGCAGCCACCGCGCGTCAGGATCTGGGGGACGTCGGCGACCAGGACGACGTCGCGCTCGAGCCAGCCGCCCACTGCGGGGTCGTGGCACCAGCCCTGCACCGCCAGGACCATGTCGGCTCGGAGTTGGACGTCACGACCGAGGCCCATCCCGATCAGTGGCGCCTCCATGCCGAGGCCGAGGCCGTGGGCGAGAGGGGCGGGGAAGTCGGCACCACCGGCGGCACGCCAGGCATCGAGCAGGTTCGAGCCCGGTGCGCCGGGGCGGCACGCCGCGATGACCGAGTCGAGCGCGGCGCGGCACCGGGCGCCCAGCTCGGCCTGCGGGCCGGTGCACCGGCCGGCCACGGGCACCGTACGGGCGATGGTGCCGTCGTAGCCGGCGTAGCGGGCGCTGGGCGACAACGCCACCAGCGCGTCGCCGGCGATGGGTTGGTCGTCCACGACGGTGCGGAATCCCGCCGTGGTGTCGGCCGCGACGCATTCGTCGGGCACGACGGGAGCACCCAGCAGACCGACCCGCTCGGCGTGCACGCCGGCCAGCTCGCGTGTGGTGCCACCCGCCCGCACGGCGCGGGTCATGGCCTCGAGCCCGGCCTCGGCCAGCGCGCAGGCGGTCTCGATGGCCAGCAGCTCGTCGGCCGATTTGCCGGCCCGGGCGTCGCCGATCAGGGCCCGGGCGTCGACCAACTCGGCATGGGGCGCCGCCGAGGCCACCAGCCGGCGGACGCTGGCGCTGGTGCCGTCGGTGCCGATGCGCTGCGCACGACCGAGCCCGGGCACGGCCCGGAGGTGCTCGGCGGCGATGGCAGGGCTCCACGACAGCCCGAAGAGCTGCTCGTGGGGGATCTCGTCGGGCACGCCCTCGTCCCACGTGGCGAGCACGTGGATCCGCCGATCGGCCCGCACGACCACGCAGGCGGGCGAGAAGGGGCGGGAGCCCGAGGTCCACAGCTGGCGCACCCCGGACGCGAAGGCGATGTCGGCGGGACGTCCGAGGAGGAGCACGTCGAGGTCGGCCTCGGCCATGGCCCGGAAGAGGCGGGCCTGGCGGTCCCGCCGGAGCTCGGCGAAGTCGACCCGGCCACCCTCCGGGAGCGCAGCGATACCGGGGCCGCTCACCGCGTCCCGCCGGATGGTGGTGGTTCGACCGGCGGTGTGAAGGGTGCGTAGGTGTGGTCGGACAGCGGCTCCCAGCCGTCGTCGGTGACCACGACGATGTCCTCGGCGCGGTAGCCGCCGGCCCCGTCGTCCCAGATCACCGGCTCGAGGACGAGCACCATCCCGGGGGCGAGGACGACGGACGAGTCGAACGCCTCGCCGAGATCGGTGCCGAGGAGCGGCATCTCCGCCGAGTCCACGCCGAGACCGTGGACGAGGTAGAAGTGCGCCAGCCAGGGCGCGGTCCCGGCCGCCGCGCTCACGGGGTCGGCGGCTCGTCCGGCACGGCACAGGTCGGCCCCGGTGGCGCCGGGCCGGATGGCGTCGAGCGTGGCCTCCATGACCGTCCACCAGCGCCGGAACTGGGACCGTTGCCGCTCGTCGGGTTCGTCGCCCACGATCCAGGTCCGCCCGAAGTCGGAGGCGTAGCCCTCGTAGAGCAGGCCACTGTCGACCCACAGCACATCGCCGCGGCGCAGCAGCTGATCGGTCGTCGGGGTGGGGTACGCCACGTCGCCGTGGACGGTCCACGGGCCGGCGTCACGAGCCGCCGGCATGACCTGCCAGATGGCGTCGATGCCCATGCCCGACGCGCCCAGCTCGAACGCCGTGCGGACCAGCGCGGCGGTGAGGTCGCTCTGGCGGACACCGGGCCGGACGAGGCGGTGGACGTGCTCCATGGCGGCCTCGTTGATGCGCTGGGCCCGGCGCATGCAGGCCAGTTCATCCGGGGTCTTGATGATGCGGGCCGCGCCCAACACGGCGGCGCCGTTGCCGAGCGGGCGATCGCCGAGGGCGCGCTCGAGCGGAGGCGTCAGCTCGTCGGTCGCGAGGCGCTCGCCGGCGCCGATGAGCTCGCCCAGCGACCCGGCGAACGCGGCCGCAGCCTCGTCGACGTCGACGAAGAGCGGGGGATGCACGTGGTCGGCAGGGACGCGGCCGGCCGCACCGTCGGGGTAGGGCGTGAACAGGTGGGGAACGGGATCATCGGCGAGGACCAGGGCGACCGGGCGCAGCAACGTGGCCCGTCCCGGGTCGACCGACGGCATGGCGGCGCCGGTGGCGTAGTGCACGGCACTGGTGCCGAGGAGCAGGAGCGCATCGACCTCCTGGGCGGCCATGGCCTCGTGGAGACGGACGGAACGATCGTGACGCAGGCGCGCCAGATCGGGGACAGCAGGGATGGGCGAGCCGCCGACGAGGCCGGATCCCGACCGGCCCCTGACAAATGTGACGCTCACGTCAGGGATGGTAGCGTCCGACCGTGGACACCGGGCTCGCCAACCGGGTCGCCGTCGTGACCGGCGCCGGCAGGGGCATCGGTCGGCAGGTGGCCATCGACCTGGCCGCCGAGGGCGCGCACGTCATCGCCTGCGCTCGTACGACATCCGACTTGGAGTCGCTCGCCGGCGAGGCGACGGGCCCCGGGTCGGTCGTGCCGTTCTCCGTCGACGTGGCCGATCCGGCGGCGGCCGAGACCATCGTCGCTACGGCCCGGGATCGCTTCGGCCGGTTGGACGTGCTCGTGAACAACGCCGGCGGGCCGGCGGCGTCCCGCCTCGACCACATGACCGACGAACGGTGGCGGGCCGCGTTCGAGGTCGACTTCTTCGCCGCCGCACGCCTGTCGGTTGCCGCCGTCGAACCGATGCGCGCCGCGGGTTGGGGCCGAGTCGTGAACGTGGCGTCCACCTATGCCCGGGAGCCCGATCCGGCGTTCGCGGCCTACGGCGCGGCCAAGGCGGCCCTGGTCAACCTGACCAAGAGCTTCGCCCGGGCCTACTCCGCCGAGGGCGTGCACACGAACTGCGTCATCCCGGGCGTGGTCCTCACCGAGGGAACCGTGGCCAACGCGCAGCGGGCCGCCGACCGCACGGGAACCTCGGTCGAGGCCGTCCTCGAGGCGACGATGGCGCGCGACCCGGTGGCCGCCGGCCGGTTCGGTGAGGCCCGCGAGGTGTCGGTGGCGATCTGCTTCCTGGCGTCGGAGGCCGCCAGCTGGATCAGCGGGGCGTGCCTCGCTGTCGACGGCAGCACGCTGCGCGTGGCGCCGTGAGTGGCGCGGTGCGCGACGCGAACGGCTCAGCCGTCGAACAGCGTGCCCACCGCGGTGCGGTCGACCTTGCCCATGGCGTTGCGGGGCAGGACGTCGACCAGCACGATCCGCTCGGGCACCTTGTAGCGGGCCAGCTCGGCCCGGCACCGCTCGATGATCTCCTCCGGCGTCAGCTGGGCGCCGCCGTCCAGTTCCACGGCGGCCACGACCCGCTCGCCGAGGCGCTCGTCGGCCACGCCGGTCACCGCGCTGCCCGCCACGCCGTCGATGGCGTGGAGCACGCGCTCGACCTCGGCGGGGTAGACGTTGGCGCCACCGCGGACGATGACGAGGTTCTTGCGGTCCCGCACCGACAGCCATCCCTCGGCATCCACGAGGCCGACGTCGCCGGTGTGCACCACCCCACCGGCCAGGACGGCCTCGGTGGCCTCGGGTCGGTTCCAGTACCCGAGCAACGGCGTGTACCGACCCGCGAAGGGTCCCGACGTGGCCGCCGCGAGGCAGAGCTCCCCGACCTCGCCCTCGCCCACGGGATGGCCGTCGTCGTCCAGCGCGCGGACATCGAGATGGGGCAGCACCCGTCCGCTGGCTCCGGCGACGTGAGTGCCGTCGGGCGGATCGATGCTCACCACGGTGGGAGCCTCGGACAGTCCGTAGGTGCCGATGATCGGCAACCCGAAGCGGTCGGTGAAGCGCTGCCGGAGCGCCTCGGGCAGGTCGGAACCACCCGACCACACCTCGTCGAGACTGGCCAGCATGTCCGGGGTGACGTCGGGCGACGCGGCCAGGCTGTGCAGGATGGCGGGCGGGCCGTTCCAGACCGTGACCCGTTCGCGATGGATCCAGTCGGCCACTCCCTCGGCGAAGAGCTGGTCCATGATCACCGCGGTGCCCTCGGCCTGGGCCACCAGCAGCGTGGTCAGCACCAACAGGTTGAGGATGGTGAGCGGCAGGCAGTCGCCCTTGCGGAGATCGGGCCCGTAGCCGCGGCTCGACGTGAGCACCGCGCCGGGCAGCAGGAGGTTGCGCTGCGAGTGGATGGCGCCCTTCGGCCGTCCCGTGGTCCCGCTGGTGTAGGCCAGCCCGGCGGGGGCATCGGGGTCGACCGGTGCCAGTCGGTGCGCTGGAGTCGCCACCTCCATGGCGGCCCGCCACGAGGCGTCGTCGATGATGGCGCGCAGGGCCGGGAGCGCGCGCCGGTGCGGGGTCAGCGAGTCGGCGGTGGTCAGGTCGCAGAGCAGCAGCGACGACTCCGAGTCGGCCAGGAGGAAGGCCTTCTCGGGTGGGGCCAGGGCCTGGTTGATCCCGACCCAGATCGCGCCGAGACGCATGGCGCCGTGGAAGGCCACGATGATGTCGGCCTCGTTGGGCAGCACCGCGGCCACGCGATCGCCGGCGCGCACCCCGAACTCGGTCAGGGCGGCGGCCGCTCTGGCACAGGCAACGTCCAGTTCCCGGTAGCTCCAGCGGACCCGGCGGGTGACCAGCGCCTCGCGGTCCGGCGCGTTCGCGAGCGGGGAGGCGAACACGTCGCCGATCCGGACCGGCATTTCGAACGCTGGAGTCATGTTCGTATGATCGTTCATCGACCGATCGGTACGCACAACGAGGGGCGGTGACGGTGGACTACGAGTTCGGGACGCCGGCCGAGGACCTGCGGGTGCGGCTCCGGGAGTTGGTCGCGGCCGAGATCCCCGCCGGCTGGCTCGGCGCCTTCTCCGACGACCCCGACGATCTGGCCCGGGCGCAGCGCTTCTGCCGCCGCCTCGCCGACGAGGGCCTGCTCACCCTGTCGTGGCCGGAGGAGTACGGCGGTGCGGGCGGTTCGGTGTGGGACCAGACCGTCGTCCGCGAGGAGATGTGGGCCCACCACGAACCGCGTGGCGCCCAGTACATGGGGCTCAACTGGGTCGGGCCGGCGATCATGGCCTACGGAACGGACGAGCAGAAGGCCCGCTTCCTCCCGCCCATCGCGCGCGGCGAGGTCATCTGGTGCCAGGGCTTCAGCGAACCCGACGCCGGCTCCGACCTCGCCTCCCTCACCACCCGCGCCGAACCCGTCACCCCCACCTCCCGTTCTGGTGGGTCATCGGTCGCTCCTGATGGCGCGATGACCGACCAGAACGTGGGGTATTGGCGCATCAATGGGCAGAAGATCTGGACGTCGTATGCGGAGATGGCCCAGTGGTGCGTGCTCGCCGCCCGGGTGGGGCCGAAGGGGAAGCGCAAGCACGAGGGCATCACCATGTTCCTCGTCCCGATGGACCGGGCCGGCGTCACGGTGCAGCCCATCCGCAGCATGCTCGGCCGCCACCACCTCAACGAGGTGTTCTTCGACGACGTCGAGGTGGGCCCCGACGAGGTGCTGGGCGACGTGGGCGACGGTTGGTCGGTGATCCGTCGGGCGCTGGCCCACGAGCGGGTGGGCATCGCCCGCTACGCCCGCTGCGAGCGCCTTCTGTCGCTGGTGGCCGAGGAGCTGGGTGGGATCGGATCGCTCCCGGCGGCACTGCGGCCGGCATGGGCCCGGGCCCTGGTGCAGGTCCGCACGGCACGCCTGCTCGCCTACCGGACCGTCGAGGAGCAAGAGCGGGGCGAGCCCCAGGACGCCACCGCCAGTGCCGCCCGGCTCGCCATCGTGCAGTGCGACCAGGCCGTCGCCGAGCTGCTGTTCCAGGTGCTCGAACACCGGAGCATGGAGGCGGGCCCGAGCGCCCCGCTGGCCGGCGCGGTCGAGGACCACTGGCGCTACGCCCAGGCCGCCACCGTGGCATCGGGGACCATCGAGATCCAACGGATCATCGTGTCCCGCGCCCTGATCGGGGCCGCGAGATGAGGATGGGCCGATGAACCCGCACCTCGGCGCCGACGCGCTCGAGTTCGGCGCCGTGGCGGCGAAGGCGTTCGCCGGGGTGGGCGACGTCGACGTCGCCCGCCGGGCCGAGATCGACCCCACGATCCGCGCCGGCGAGCTGGCCGGCGTGCTCGGGCAGCTCGGAGCCGACGACCTCGACGCCGCCGCCGACCCCGATTCGGCCGAAGCCGCCGCCGCCCTGTGCCGGGCCGCCGGCACCGTCGTGCTCCCGTACCCCGTGGTGGCAGCCTGCTTCGCGTCGCCCCTCACCGTGCATGCCGGTGGGCCCTCGGCGCGGGTCGACCACGCCGACCTCTTCGCCGAGTGGCGAGCGGCGACCATCGCCGGCGACGCCCGACGCGCCACCCCGTCCGGCGACCTCCTCCGCACCCGGCTCGGGCCCTTCGTGGGCGACCTCGTCGTCGACGACGCACCGGCCATGGTCTCGTCCGCCGAGATCGCCCTCCATCTGACCCTCACGGGGTTCGTCATCGCCGGCGCCCTGCGCCGCGCCGTGGAGCTGGCCACTGCCCACGTCGTGGACCGCGTCCAGTTCGACCAGCCGCTCTCGAAGTTCCAGGCCGTGCAGTTCCAGCTCGCCGACGCCCACGTCGCCGTCTCCGGCGTCGACGAGATGGTCCAGTTCGCGCTGTGGCGTGCGCACACGGCCCCGGACGAGGCGGTGGCCGACGCCCTGGCCGCCCGGCTCGCCGCGGTCGACGCCGCCCGTGCCGTGCTCCGCACCACCCAGCAGCTCCACGGCGCCTCCGGGATGTGCGACGAGTACGACATCTCGGTCATCGTCCGCCATCTGCAGCCCGCGCTCCGCTTGCCCTTCGGGGCCGAGACCACCGCGGAGCTGCTTGCCGGTGCCGTCGAGCGGCTCGGCTTCGACGGCCTGTTCCGCCACGGCGGCGCCGCGTGACGACCTTCGAGGGACCGCCGCTCGACGAGGCGCACGGCATCGGCGCGCTGACCCTGGGCGGCTTCCTGCTCGAGGTCTGTGCTCGCCACGGCGATCGCGAAGCGCTCGTCTTCGACGATCCCCAGGCCGGTGGCGCCACGGTGCGCTGGACCTACGCCGAGCTCGAGCAGCGATCCCGGGCGATCGCGGCGTCACTGGTGGCCCGCGGTGTCGATCTCGGCACCCGGGTCGGCATCGTGATGGGCAACCGGCCCGAGGCCGTGGCGGCCATCTACGGCACGGGTCTGGCCGGTGGCGTGGCCGTGCCCCTGTCCACCTTCTCCACCCCGGCCGAGCTCGTCGGCCTGCTCGACCGGTCTGCGGTCGCCGGCGTGCTGACCCAGTCGTCCCTGCTCGGCCGCTCGTTCGGGGCGGAGATCGACGTCCTCGTCGGGTCGGAGGCGCTCCCGTTCCTGCGATGGAGCGCCTCGGTGGGGGACCCGTCGTGGACCCGGTTCCTGGAGGCGGGTGCGCCCCAGCAGGCGGTGATCGATCGCCGCCTGGCCCGGGTCACGCCGGGCGATCCGGGGCTGATCCTGTTCAGCTCCGGCACCACGAGCGAACCGAAGGGGATGATCCACCTCCACCGGGCACCGGCCCTGCAGTCGTGGCTCCAGGCCGACATCTTCCGGCGCGGCACCGACACCCGCCTGTGGGCACCGCTCCCGCTGTTCTGGACCGCGGGCCTCACCACCGCCCTGGGTCCCACCCTGGCCGGTGGGGGCTGCGTCGTGCTCCAGGAGACGTTCGACGCCGGCGAGGCCCTCCGCCTCCTCGAGCGCGAGCGGGTGACCGAGCCCTACACGCTCCCGCACCAGGCCGCGGCGCTCGCCGAGCACACGGACTGGGCCAGCACCGATCTCTCCTCGCTGCGCGAGGTGTACGGCAAGTCGGTCTTCACCCGCCACCCGACCGTCGACGGTGACACCACCTGGACCATGCCCATCGCCTACGGCATGTCCGAGACCTGTGCCAGCGTGGTCAGCCACCGCTGGTCCAACACCCGCGACGAGATGAAGGCCAGCACCGGCCGGCTGCTCCCGGGCGTGCGGCTGCGGATCATCGACCCCGCGACCGGCGATGCCCTCGGCCCCGGCCACGACGGCGAGATCGCCCTCGCCGGGCCCACCGTGATCGACCGTTACGTCGGCAAGACCAGAGAGCAGTCGCTCGACGCCGACGGGTTCCTCCGCACCGGCGATGCCGGCTTCGTCGACGCCGACGGTGCGGTCCACTGGACCGGCCGGCGCACCGAGATGATCAAGACGGCCGGCGCCAACGTGTCGCCCGCCGAGCTGGAGTTCGCGCTGCGGGCCTGCCCCGACGTACGCCGCGCCAAGGTGATCGGCCTGCCCGACGAGCGGCTGGGCGAGGTCGTGACGCTGTGCGCCGAGGTCGCCGACGGCACCACGGTCACTGCCGACGACCTGCGGGCCTTCCTCGCCGAGCGGGTGGCGAAGTACAAGGTCCCCCGCCACGTCCTGCTCTTCGCCGCCGGCGAGCTGCCCACCACGGGCAGCGACACCAAGGTGCGCGACGACGAGCTGATCGCCATCGCCACCGACCGGCTGGCAGCCGGCACCGCCTGACCACACCGAGGAGCACAGGAGCTTCGCCATGACCACCACCTCCGACTCCGACACCGACGCCGGCTCCGCCTCCGCGCCGGTGCTCGACACCTCCGACCTGGACCGGCACATGGGTGTCCCCATGCGCCCCGGCGAGCTCAACGACGACGTGAACGCCGGCGACATCCGCCGGTGGGCCCAGGCCATGCACTACCCGAACCCGCTGCACTACGACATGCGATGGGCCGAGGAGAGCCGGTTCGGCGAGCTGGTGGCACCGCAGTCGTTCACGGTGGCCTGCGACACCAGCCACGGATGCTCCCCGGCCCAGGTCGGCCGCATCCCCAACTCGCACCTGATCTTCGGTGGCGACGAGTGGTGGTTCTTCGGTCCGCGGATCCGTCCTGGCGACCACCTCGTCTGCCACCGGATGCCCTACGACTACAAGGTCACCGAGACCAGCTTCGCCGGGCCCACCTGCTTCCAGCGCGGCGACACGCTCTACATCAACCAGCGGGGCGAACGGGTGGCCCAGCAGCGCTCCACCGCCATCCGCTACCCGGTCCGGGAGGCCAAGGAGAAGAAGGTCTTCGACGAGGCCCGTGACCCCGAGTGGACCGACGAGCAGCTGGCCGACCTCGAGGAACGGAAGATGGCCTTCATCGAGCAGATCCAGCAGCTCCGTCACGACAAGCGGCTGTTCTCGAGCGTGGGGGTGGGCGACCGCCTCGCCGAGCACGTCCTCGGCCCCCACAGCCTGGCCAGCTTCGCCACCGAGTGGCGGGCGTATCCCATGACGATCTGGGGCGGCATGAAGACCGGTCCCACCACCGTCAGCGCCCTCGATCTCGGCTACACGAAGGAGATGGCGGGATTCGAGGGCGACAAGCGCATGGAGCGCACCAACCCCGAGTTGACCGACGGCGCCTACTACGGACCCTCCCGGGGCCATCTCCAGCCCCGGTGGGCCCAACACGTCGGCATGGCCCGCGGCTACGGCTACGGCGCGTCGATGGGCGCCTGGATCCTCGACTACGTGGCGGCCTGGGCGGGGGAGTGGGGCGAGATCGTCCACTCCGACGCGCAGTACCGCAACCCGGCCTTCACCGGCGACGCCACCTTCCTCGCCGGCGAGGTCGTCGAGGTGCGGGAGGAGCGCCGCCGGAGCCTCGCGGTCGTGGCGGTCGAGCTCACCAACCAGACGGGTGCCACCATGGCCAAGGCCACGGTCGACGTCGCGCTGCCGGTCGAGTAGGCCGGTGCGGCTCCACCACGACGCCGCCACCGAGGCGTTCCGGGCCGAGTTCCTGGACTGGGTCGCAGCCCACCTGCCCCCAGAGGAGGAGCGGCGCGAGCCGATCCTGTCCACCGCCCACCTGCCGGCCTGGGCGGCCGAGTGGCAACGCACCATGTTCGACGCCGGCTGGCTCATGCCCGGTTGGCCGCCCGAGTACGGCGGCCGCAACGCCACGCCACTCCAGCAGCTCGTCTACCACGAGGCCATCGCCGAGGCGCAGGTGCCCCGCGGCTACAACCCGCAAGGCCTCTCGATCATCGCGCCCTCGATCATCGAGCGGGGCACGCCCGAGCAGATCGACGCTTCGCCCTCCCGTGCCTGCGGGGTGAGCTCACCTTCGCCCTCGGCATGAGCGAGCCCGACGCCGGGAGTGACCTGGCCTCGCTGCGTACCAGTGCCGTCCGGGACGGCGACCACTTCGTGGTGAACGGGCAGAAGGTGTGGACCTCCGGCGCCCAGCACGCCGACTGGTGCTTCACCTTCGTGCGCACCGATCCCGAGGTCCCCAAGCACAAGGGCATCTCGGTCCTGCTGGTCGACATGGCCACGCCGGGCATCACCGTGCGACCGCTTCCCGAGCTCACCGATCCTCACCACGCCGACTTCAACGAGGTCTTCTTCGACGACGTGCGCGTCCCGGCCGGCAACGTCGTGGGCGAGCTGAACGACGGTTGGGCGATCGCCACGTCGTCGCTGGCCCACGAGCGGGGGATGCTCTGGGTGTCGGCCACCACGGGTCTCGAGCGTGAGCTCGAACGGTTGGTGCAGGCCGCTCGCTCACCGCTGGCCGACGGCCGGGTCCTGGCCGACGATGCCGTGTTCCGCTCCCACGTCGCCCGGGCCCACATGCAGGTCCAGGCCATGAAGGCCATGGGTTACCGCGGCTTCGCCAAGGCGGCCCGCGGTGACGACGCGCCCGAGGAGTCGCTGCTCAAGGTGTTCGGCAGCGAGATCGCCCAGCGGTTGGCGGCCGACGTGGTGGCCGCCCTCGGCGACCTCGCCCTCGACCTCGACCACAGCCCGACCACCATCGATCGTTCGGCCGGAGCGTCCTGGGAGCACAGCACCACCGGCGTGGCGTGGTCGATCCGCTGGTTGCGGTCGTTCAACAACACCATCTCGGGTGGGACCTCGGAGATCCAGCGCAACATCGTGGCCGAGCGGGTGCTGGGTCTGCCTCGTCGCTGACGGCGTCCTCCGGTCGGGCTGGTGGCGGGCGCCATCCGTTCTGGACGCGCCTGCGTACCGTGCTACGACTCCGACAGGCCGAGGACCCGCGCCGCCGAGGCCCCCAGGAATTCGTGCATCGACTCCTCCGACAGCGGCAGTGCCTTCGCCGCGGCCAGCGCCTTGCCCACCGGGAGCACGGGGTGGTCGGAGGCGAACCACACCCGGCCCCTTCCGCGGGAGCTGTCCATGAAGGTGACCAGGGCGGGGTCCATGTACTTGGCCAGGTAGGCGGAGGTCATGAGGTGGAGCTGATCGAACTTGAGCATGTACTGCATCAGCAGCGCCTCGTACGGGTGCCCCATGTGGGCCCCGATCACGGTGAGGGCGGGGAAGTCGATGAGCACGTCCTCGAGCAGCTCGGGGTGCTGGCAGTGCGACCGCACCTTCGGGCCCGGGATGCCGACGTTGATCGAGACCGGGAGCCCCGCCTCCTCGCACGCCGCGTACACCGGGTAGTAGAGGCGGTGGTTCAGGTCGTATTGCTCGACCAACGGCGTGACCCGAGCCAGCACCACGTGCGGGTTCCCGGCGAGCTCGCGGATGCGACGGGCGTTGACGGTGGGGCGGTCGGCCTTCTCGACGGTGACCGACACCGCGAAGCGGCCGGGGTGCCCCTCGGCCACGGCCACGAAGTCCTCGGCGGCGAACATGCCCTTGCGGTGGGCGCGCTCGGGATCGCGCAGTCCGGCGGTGAGGATGCCGACGTCCACCCCGGCCTCGTCCATCTCGGACACCAGGTGCTCGACCGTCTCACCCTTGCTGAAGTCCTCACCGAAGAGCTGGCCCACGTCGCTGTTGGCTCGCTGGCTGTTCCACTGGGCGGCGAAGGCGGCGGGGAAGATGTTCACCCAGGCATCGACGATCGGCATGGAGTCGAGCGTACCTGACACGACTGTCAGGGAACGGGGTCAGAGATCACCGTCGGCCAGCCGGGCTCGCAATGTCCGCTTCTTGATCTTGCCCGACGGCGTGCGGTCGAACTCCGGGACGACTCGAACCGATTCCGGCCACTTCTGCTTGGGGAATCCGGTGGATGCGAGATGGGCCTGGACCGCGTCGAGGTCGGGCGGGGCGGCACCGGGCGTGGTCCGGACGACGGCGCAGGCTCGCTCACCGAGGCGCTCGTCCGGCGTGGCCACCACGGCCACCTCGGCAATGCCGGGCATGGTGGCGATGTGCTCCTCGATCTCGGCGGCCGACAGGTTGAGGCCACCGCGGATGATGAGGTCGGAGACGCGGTCGGTGATGGTGAGGTAGCCGTCTTCGTCGACGACGCCGACGTCGCCGGTGTGGTACCAGCCATCCTCCATGACCGCCCGGGTCAGCGCGGGATCGGTGTAACCGACGAACAGGTCGGGTCCCCGGCTGACGATCTCGCCCGGCTCGCCGGCCGGGAGGTCGGTGCCATCCGGGGCGACGATGCGGATCTCCACCCCGGGGAGGGGGCGTCCGTCGGTGCGGGTCCGCTTCTCGACCGGGTCGTCGGCCGGGGAGCTCGTGATCGAGGGGTGCTCCGTCGAGCCGTAGGCCCGGGTGACGCGGATCCCCATCGCTTCGGCTCGCTCGGCCACCGCCACCGGTATCGGCGCACCTCCGAGACCGAAGCGGGTCATGCGCGCGATGTGTTGCGGGCCGAAGTCGGGGTGGTCGAGGAGGCTGGTGAGGAAGATGGTGGCACCCCCGCCGGGCCCGAGGTCCTCGAGCTCCATGATCGACAGCACCCGACCCGGGTCCCACCGGTCCATGAGCTCGATGGGCTGGCCGTTCTGGAGCGGGATCAGGCTGCCGCCGAGCATCCCGGTCATGTGGGCGAGCGGCGACGCCATCAACACGGGCCGGCCGCCGCTGACCTGCATGGCGGAGAGCTGACGGACCTCGGCGAGCAGCGAGCGGTGCGAGTGCACGACACCCTTGGGATCGGCGGTGGTGCCCGACGTGTAGCCGATCATGGCCGGCAGATCGGGGTCGACCGACGCGGCATCCTCCAGTGGTGCGTTGTCGGCCAATTCGGACAGGGCGATGGCACCGGGCACGGTCCGGGCCCGGGCGACCGTGTCGGCCACGACCACGGTCTCCACGTCGGCGAGGTCGTCGCGGATGGTCTCCAGGTTGGCGAGGTGGTCGACGGCGCCGAAGCTCCCGACCGTGATCAGGGCCCGGGCCTGGGACTGGCGGAGGATGAACGACACCTCGCCCGGCCCGTAGAAGTGGATGATCGGCACCATGGTGGCCCCGAGGCTGAAGCCGGCCCACAGCACTTCCAGCGTCTCCGCCCAGCTCGGCATCTGGTAGGCGACCACGTCGCCGGGTCCGATGCCCCGGTCGCGCAGGCCGGTGGCCAGGCGGCGGGAGCGTCGGTGCAGCTCACCGACGGTGGTGGTGGTCGGGGCCACGTCGGACCAGATCCGGACCCGCATCTGCGGATCGGCGGCCACCCGCCGATCGATGAAGGCGGCGAAGGTGTCGTCGTTCCACCAGCCGTCGTCGAGGTAGCGGGCGCGGAGTTCGGGGCTCGTCACGGCCGGGACTTTACTGACACTGGCGTCAGGTATCGGTCTAGACTGGTTTCATGGCCGATCTGGGGTTCAAGGCGTTCGATGCGGACAACCACTACTACGAGGCGGAGGATGCCTTCACCCGCCACATCGATCCGTCGATGGCGAAGCGGTGCATGCAGTGGGCCGAGGTCGGGGGCAAGCAGCGGCTCCTCGTGGGCGGGAAGGTGAACAAGTTCATCCCCAACCCGACCTTCGACCCCATCGCCCACCCCGGCAGCCTCGAGGACTACTTCCGGGGCAAGAACACCGAGGGTCTCGACCTCAAGACCATGTTCGGCGACCTCGATCCGCTGGCGATGCATCCCGAGTACCGCGAGCGCGAGGCCCGGGTGAAGCTCCTCGACGCCCAGGACCTCGAGGGTGCGCTGCTGTTCCCCACGCTGGGGGTGGGGATGCAGGAGGCGCTCAAGCGCGACGTACCCGCCCTGCACGCCGCGTTCGACGCCTTCAACCGCTGGCTCGACGACGACTGGGGCTTCGATCGGGGCGACGGCCGTCTCTACGCCGCCCCGATGCTCACCTTGGCCGACCCGGAGCGGGCGGCCGCCGAGGCGACGCGCTGCATCGAGGCCGGGGCCCGGATCCTCGTCACCATCCCCGGCCCGGTGCCGGACGGAGGCGGGAGCGGATACGTGTCGCCCGGGCACCCCAAGTTCGATCCCTTCTGGGCCGTGCTCAACGAGGCCGGCGTGCCCCTGGCGTTCCACGCCGGTCTCAGCGGCGTGTCGCAGTACGGCAAGTTCTGGGGCACCGGTGAGGCCAGCGGGCAGTTCGAGGGGTTCAAGCACTCCACCTTCCCGCTGGTGGCGTTCCAGGACCGGGGGATCTCCGACACCTTCGCCGCCCTCATCTGTCACGGCGTGTTCGAGCGCTTCCCCAACCTGCGGGTGGCGTCGATCGAGAACGGCGCCATGTGGGTGCCCGACCTGCTCCGCAACCTGGCCGACGGCTACGGCAAGATGCCCATGGTCTTCGACGTCCACCCCGTCGAGCAGTTCCGCCACCACGTCTGGGTCGCGCCGTACTACGAGGACGACATGGCGATGCTCAAGGACGCCATCGGGATCGACCGGCTCCTGTTCGGCTCCGACTTCCCCCATGCCGAGGGCCTCCCCGAGCCCACCGACTTCGTGCACGACATCCCCGGCTTCGACGACGACGAGGTCCGCACCGTGATGCGCGACAACGTTCTCGAGCTGATCACCCCCCGGCCCGCCTGACCCCGGACGCCCCACCCGCGACCCGCCGGCCGCCGGCGATGTCTCACAGAGAAATGGACACGCCTCCGTACCGCGTCCAGCGTCTTCCGGTGGGGTGGGGCACGTCCTAGGTTCGCCGGATGCCCCCTGCATCCCGCCCTGGCGGCCGCTGATCTGATCGAGCGGGACCACGGCATCGGTCTGGCATCCGTATGCGCCGATGCCGGCCACCGTGCACCCCGTCGCCGTGTCCGGCGCGTCCGGCACCCACCTGCACCTCGCCGACGGCCGCGCGCGTCGTCGACGGCATGTCGTCGTGGTGGGCGGCCATCCACGGCTACCGCCACCCGCGTCCTCGACGACGCCGTGCGCGCCCAGCTCGACGCCACCGCCCACGTGATGTTCGGTGGGCTCACCCACGAGCCGGCCGTCGAACTGGCCGAGCTGCTGGTCGAGATCAGCCCGCCCGGTCTCGAGCACGTCTTCCTCGCCGACTCCGGGTCGGTGTCGGTCGAGGTGGCGATCAAGATGGCGCTCCAGTACGCCCGCGGCACGCGGCCGGCCCGAGCGCACCCGGCTGCTCACCGTCCGCTCCGGCTACCACGGCGACACGCTCGGCCTGCATGTCGGTGTGCGACCCCGAGACGGGATGCACTCGACTGTTCACCGGCATCCTGCCCGCAGCAGCTGTTCGCCCCGCGCCGCCGAGCCGGCGTTCGGCGAGCCGTTCGACGCCGGAGCACATCGCCGAGCTTCGAGCGCTCCTCGCTCGACCACGCCGACGAGGTCGCAGCGGTCATCCTCGAGCCGGTCGTGCAGGGCGCGGGCGGCATGCGCTTCTACGCCCCCGAGTACCTGGCCGCGGTGCGCGACGGCTCTGCGACGAGCACGACGTGCTCCTCATCGTCGACGAGATCGCCACCGGGTTCGGCCGCAGCGGCGAGCTGTTCGGCTGCCGACCACGCCGGCATCGCCCCCGACATCATGTGCGTCGGCAAGGCCCTGACCGGCGGCTACCTGACGATGGCGGCCGTGCTGTGCACGCCCGAGGTCGCCGCCGGCGTGTGCGCCGCCGAGTCCGGCGCGCTGATGCACGGGCCCACGTTCATGGGCAACCCCCTCGCCGCCGCGGTGGCCCTGGCCTCGATCCGGCTCCTGCTGCTCGCGCCCGTGGCGGGACGAGGTGTCCGGCATCGAGCGGCGACCTCCGAGAGGGCTCGCCCCGGTCGCGCGGCGCTGCCCGGCGTGGCCGACGTCCGGGTCCTCGGCGCCATCGGAGTGGTCGAGATGGTCGATCCCCTCGCCGATGGCGGACGCCCAGCAGGTGCTGCTCGACCACGGCGTCTGGCTGCGGCCGTTCGGACGCCTGCTCTACACCATGCCGCCGTACGTGAGCACCGACGAGGACATCGACGCGATCACGTCCGCCATGCTGGCGGTGGCCGCCGAGTCAGCTGATCCTGCGTTCGCCAGACGAAGGCCTCATCGTTCTGGCACCACTATCATCTAGTCGACCACTGGTCTGTCTCAGATGGTCGAGCGCTACACCAACTTGAGGTGGAGGTGTCGCGATGGGTCGTCCGAGGTTGCCCGTTGGCCAAGGCGGTGTGGCGTTGGCGCGGCGCGAGGGTCATCGTGGACAGGCAGCGCGCGATGTCTGGGTGTCGCGATCCACCCTGTCGTCGACGGTTGGCGAGGATCCTGTGGTCGTGCTCCGCGATCGCAAACCTCGTACCTAGGGACACTCACTCTCGAGAGAACACGAAGAGATCCGAGTCTAGTCGAGCGAGAGAATTGCGCCGTAGATCACGTCGTCTAAGTGTCATCGAGGAACGATCAGTCGAGAGATCAAAGCCAGCAGCAGACGTAGCGTCATATCGCACATAGCGCTCAGGATCGCGCCGATCTCGTAGCATCTCATCTCGTAATCGACCTGGTCGGAGAGTCATTCATATCTGTGGAAGAGGGATGTCAGATGAAGAAGTGGTCACCCTAACAGATCGCGAGCGGCTGCGTATCGAACATCCCGACGATCCACAGTGGTGGTGTCTCACGAAGCGATCTACCAAGCGATCTTCGTGCAAACCAAAGTCCGAGCTGCGCAAGCAGCTCGCTGCGTGTCTGCGTTCCTGTCGGCCTGGGTACGACCTCGGAGTGCGGGCCTGCTGGCAACACGCAGCCGCATCGCGGGCATGGTGAACATCTCTGAACGGCCCGCCGAGGTCGCAGATCGAGCAGTGCCCGGCCACTGGGAAGGCGATCTGATCATCAGGTTACGGCATCAGTCCGCGGTCGCCACTCTCGTCGAGCGCAGCACCCGCTTCGGGATGCTGATCAACTCGACAGCAAGAGCGCCGTTCACGTCGCCGACCGCATCAGTGACGAGATCAGCGTCTGCCCGCCGATCTGCTACCGCTCGTTGACCTGGGACCAAGCACCGAGCTCGCCGAGCACCGCTCCTTCACCGTCGCCACCGGCATCGCCGTGTTCTTCTCCGATCCTCACTCACCCTGGCAACGCGGCAGCAACGAGAACTGGAACGGTCTCGTCCGCCAGTTCCTCCCCAAAGGCACCTACCTCTCGGTGCACACCAAGACGACCTCGACTACTCGCCGCGCTCCTCAACACACGACCACGCAAGACTCTCGACTGGCACACTCCCGCAGAACAGTTCAGTCAACTCTTTGTCGCGGCGGCCGCTTGAATCCGCCTCAAGAAGTGGTGCCAGAAGCATCCTCAGCCCGAGCGTCGCCTTCTTCGTGTCGAGCCGACCGAGCAGGTCGGTGTCGTGGTCCTCGCCCGGGTTGGCCGTGGTGAGCAGCTTGTCGCCGAGGAAGACGCTGCTAGCCCCGGCGTGCAGGCACAGAGCCTGGAGCTCGTCGCTCATGTCCGACGCGACCCGCCGACAGCCGCACCACCGAGCCCGGCATCATCAGCCGGGCGGCGGCGATCGTACGCACCAGCTCCAGCGGGTCGAGCGCGGTCGGTTCCGTGCAGCGGCGTGCCCGGCACCTGCACCAGCAGGTTGATCGGCACGCTCTCGGGGTGGGGATCGAGGCGTGCGAGTTGGGCCAGCAGACTCGGCGCGGTCGCGACGGGACTCACCCATGCCGACGATGCCGCCGCAGCACAGCTTCACCGGCGTGGTCCGCAGGTGGGCCAGCGTCTCCAGTCGGTCCTCGTAGGTCCGGGTGGTGATGATCTCCCCGTAGAACTCCGGTGACGTGTCGAGGTTGTGGTTGTAGAAGTCGAGGCCGGCATCGGCCAGCGTCTCGGCCTGGGTGCGGGTGAGCATCCCGAGCGTCACGCAGGTCTCCATGCCTAGCGCTCCGACCGCCCGCACCGCGTCGGCGACCTCGGCGACCTGCCGATCGTTGGGCGAGCGCCACGCCGCGCCCATGCAGAAGCGCGTCGCGCCGGTGTCCCGTGCCTTCTCCGGCCGCGGCCACGATCTCGTCGGTAGGCATCAGGCGGGCCGGCTCGAGCTCGGTGTTCCACTTCGCCGACTGTGGGCAGTAGGCGCAGTCCTCGGGGCAGGCGCCGGTCTTGACCGACAGCAACATGGCGGCCTCGACCACGTGCGGATCGAACCGCTGCCGGTGCACTCGGTTGGCCTCGGCCAGCAGGTCGTGGAACGGCGTGGCGATGAGGTCCAGGGCCTCGTCCGTCGTCCAGTCGTGTCGGGGCGTGGTCATCGGGCCAGCGTCCACCGCGCCGACCCCGGGATGCAAAAGCGGACCAATCGGATGGATCGGGCTGTCGGTCAGCCGCGATGGCGATGGGATCATGGCCCGATGCAGTTCTCGACCTGGGCATCGAGCCAGCTCGACCGGATCCGTGCCGACGACCGGTGGCGGCAGCCGCGGACCTTCGACGCCCTCGGCCCCGCGGGCGCCTCGTCGACGGCGCCGACGTGGTCTCGTTCGCCTCCAACGACTACCTCGGCCTGTCCACGCACCCCGCGGTGCGTCGCCGCGGCCCACGACGCGCATCGACCGGTGGGGGACCGGCGCCAGCGCCAGCCGCCTCGTCGTCGGCTCCCGGCCCGTGCCACGACGACCTCGAGGCCGCGCTGTGCCGAGTGGAAGGGGACCGAGCGCGCGCGTGCTGTTCCCCACCGGGTACGCCGCCAACCTCGGCGTGCTCTCCGCCCTCGGCGGACCCGGACGTGCCTCATCGTGCAGCGACGAGCGCAACCACGCCTCGATCATCGACGGCTGCCGGCTGAGCCGGGCCGCGCGGTGGCCGTCTACCCGCCACGGCGACCTCGAGCCACGTCGACGCCGCTCCTGGCCGGCGCCACCGGCCGACCGGCGCCATCGTGGTCACCGACGCCGTGTTCTCGATGGACGGCGACGTGGCCCCGGTCGACGAGCTGGCTCGAGGTCTGCGCCCGCCACGGCGCGCTGCTGGTGCTCGACGAGGCCCACGCCGTGCTCGGGCCGCGACGCCGACCCGGCGCCGACGGCCTCGACGCTGCTCCGGGTCGGCACGCTGTCCAAGGCGCTCGGCGCCCTCGGCGGCGTTCGTCGCCGGCCCGGCGCCGCTGGTCGACCTGCTGGTCAACCGGGCCCGGCTCGTTCATCTTCACCACCGCCGCCGACCCCGGCCGACGCCGCCGCCGCCGCTCGCCGCGGTCGGCGTCGTGCGCTCGGCGCGAGGGCGACGCCCTGCGTCGCCCGGCTCCGGCGCCTACGTCGACCGGCTCGCGCCCGGGCCACCCGTCGCCCATCGTGCCCGGTCGTGCTCGGCGACGAGGCGCGCGCGCTCGACGGCCGGCCGACGCCCTGCTCGACGCGGGGCTGCTCGTGCCCGGCCATCCGCCCGCCGACCGTCGCGCCCGGCACCTCTCCGGCTGCGCGTCGCCCTGTCGGCCGCGCACACCGACGACCAGGTCGACGCGCCTCGCTCGCCGGCCCTCGACCGAGCTCGGGCGCTCGACCGTGGCCGGCCGGCGCGCCGCGTGACGCGGCCCGCGACCGCCTGGTGGTGCGTGCGTCGGCACGGGCACCGAGGTCGGCAAGACCTGGGTGCGCGGCCCGGCTGCTCGACGGCGCTGCGGGCCGCGGGCCGCGACGGTCGCGGCCCGCAAGCCGGCGCAGTCGTTCGAGCCCGACGACCGCGAGCCCACCGACGCCGCCGTGCTCGCCGCGGCCACCGGCGAGGACCCCGACCGCCGTGTGCCCGCAGCACCGCTGGTACCCCGTGCCCGATGGCCCCGCCGATGGCCGCCGACGTCCTCGGTCGGCCCGGCCTCACCCTCGACGAGGTCGCTCGACGAGCTGCGCTGGCCGACCGGCGCCGACGGTCGGGTCTGGTCGAGACCGTCGGCGGGGTCCGGTCGCCGATCACCGCACGACGCCGACAGCCGCGACCTGGTCCGGGTCCTGGCAGCCCGACGTCGTCCTGCTCGTCGCCGACGCCGGGCTCGGCACCATCGACCGGCGTCCGGCCTGCGCCGTCGACCGCCCTCGCCCCGCGCCGCACCGGTCGTGGTCCTCAACCGCTTCGATCCCGCCGACGACCTCCACCGCCGCAACCGCGGCCTGGCTCGCCGACCGCGACGGCCTCGACGTCGTCACCGACATCGCCGAGCTGGCCGACCGCCTCGCTCCCTGATCTGCGCCCGCATCTCCGCGTTCTGGGTCCGCGGATCTCGGCGTGCGACAACGTCTCCGCGCGTCCCGGAACCGTCGTTCACATCCCCCGCATCATGGTGTAGACGCTGCCCATGTTGGCGTTGACCTCGGCGGGCAGGGCGTGCACGTCGCCGAGAAGGGTGGCGCCGAAGACGATCTTGGCCGTGCGCTCGACGAGGGCGGCGGCGTGGAACGCCTTGGCCAGCGTGGTGCCCACCGTGACCATCCCGTGGTTGGCCAGCAGCGCGGCCGCCCGGTCGCCGAGCTTCGACGCCACCTCGTCGCCGAGCTCGTCGGAGCCGGTCATCGTGTACTCGCAGACGGGGACGTCGCCACCGATGTAGACGGCGACCTCCTCGATGGCGGCGGGGATCGGCCGGCGGGCGACGGCGAACATGGTGGCGTAGACGGCGTGGGAGTGGATGACGCCGTTGATCTCGGGATAGGCGCGGTAGCAGGCCAGGTGGAGCGCCTTCTCGCTGGTGGGGCCCTTGTCGCCCTCCACGACCTCGCCGTCGAGGTCGACCACGACGAGGTCGTCGAGGACCATCCCGTCGTAGGGGATCGACGACGGCGTCATGCACACGTGGCGCTCGTCGACCCGGGCCGAGACGTTGCCCGAGCTGCCCTCGACGAGGCCGCGGTCGTTGAGCGCCTTGGCGGTGGACAGCACGGTCTCGTGCATCGATCGCAGATCGGTCGTCATGCCAGCACCTCGGGATTGGCGATGTGGAGCGGTCGCTCGCCGGCGAGCAGCCGGAGCAAGTCGTCGGCGAGCATGGCGGTGTGGTTGGCCTCGGTGTCGTAGGTGGCGCCGCCGATGTGGGGGGCGAGCACCACGTTGGGCATCGAGACGAGGGGGTGGTCGGCGGGGAGGAGCTCGCCCTCGAAGTGGTCGAGGCCGGCGCCGCCGAGCTTGCCGCGGGCCAGGCCTCGGTGATGGCGTCGAGGTCGTGGAGGCCGGCTCGTGCCGTGTTGAGGTAGATGGCACCGTCGCGCATGCGCTCGACGGCGGCGGCGTCGATCATGCGGGCGGTGTCGGGGGTGACGGCGGCGTGCATCGACACCACGTCGGCCTCGGCCAGCAGGTCGTCGAGGGAGTGGGTGGCCTCGGGCGAGAAGGGGTCGGAGGCGATGACGTGCATGCCGAGCCCTTCGAAGCGCCACTTGGCGGCCCGGCCGACCGCGCCCAGCCCGACGATGCCCACGGTCCTTCCCGGCGACCTGCCAGGCCCGGAACCGCTGGTAGGGGATCGAACCGTCGCGGAAGACCTCGCCGGCGCGCACATCGTGGTCGGCGGCGAGGAGATGGCGGGTGACGGCGAGCAGGAGGCCCACCGCCAGCTCGGCGACGCCGTCGGCGTTGCGGCCCGGGGCATGGAGCACCGGGATGCCGGCGGCGGTGGCGCCGGGGATGTCGACGTTGGTGGGGTCGCCCCGCGCCGAGCCGATGGCGACGAGGGGCAGGTCGAACACGGGACCCTTCACCTCGTCGGCCTCGCAGACGATGATGGTGGCGCCCTCGGCCTCGGCCCGGGCCGCCAGGTCGGCGGCGCCGTAGAGGCGGAGCGGCTGGTGGTCGATCCAGGGATCGAGCACCAGGTCAACGGCTTCGGCCAGCCGGTCGACGCCCGGTCCGCGGAACGGAGCGGTCACCGAGCGCGGTGGGTCGGCTGCTGGAGGTCTCGGGGTTCACGATGCTCCATCCTGGGGGTCGAGGCCCTCGGCCCAGTCGTAGTACTGCACCTCGATCATCATCGGGAGCAGGAAGCCGACGTAGAAGTTGTGGAGGGTGAGGAAGTCACCGAACTCCTCGGCGACGTGATCGATCAGGTCGACGCGCTCGTCGTGGCCGGCGAACGCCCGGGCCCGGCCGAGGAAGTCGTCGAACTGCTCCCTGGTGTCGACGGCCATGCCGAAGTGGTCGAGCCGCGGGGCCTGCATCGGGGCATCGTCGGCGATGACGAACACGAACTGGTCCCAGGAGTACGCCTGCAGCACGAGCCGGCGACCCGGGTCGGTCATGGTCGGCATCTCCTTCCACCCGAACACCTCGTCGTGGAAGCGGAGGATGTCGGCCCGGCCATCGTCGTCGAGCAGCGACGACGGCACGCTCATGGCCACGTGGTTGAAGCGGGGATGGCTCACGGGTGCCCTCCCGAGGCGCCGTCCTGGCGCCACCAGGACCTTCCGGGCGGTCCGCCCCTCGGCCAGGTCGCGCATGGCTGGCAACAGCCCGTCGAGGTCGACATCGGTGGCTTCGGTCAGCTCGTCGACGGGGGTGTCGCCCGACGCCAGCAGCGCCAGCGCCTCGGCGATGCCGTCGGCGTCGTACTCGTAGGCACCGGTGACCACGAGCTCGTTGAGCAGGATGCGGTTGGGGTCGAACTGTGGTGGTTCGATGCCCGTGCCCACCAGGACGAGGGTGCCGCCCCGGCGGAGCTGGGCGCAGGCGGCGACCATGGCCGATGCCCGCCCCGAGCACTCGAGGGCGACGTCGGTGGCCGTGTCCACCACCCGGGCGGGCTCGGCGATGCTGGGCACCTCGAGCGTCGAGGGCTCGATCGCCGTGGCTCCCAGCCGGGATGCCAGGGCCTGTCGCCCCGGGTTGGGCTCGCTGACCACGATGTCGGTGACCCCGCGGGCGGACAGCGCCACGATGGCGAGGATGCCGATCGGCCCGGCGCCGGTGACGAGGGCACGCTGGCCGGCCCGGACGCCGGAGCGGGTGACGGCGTGCAGGGCCACGGCCAACGGCTCGGCCAGCGCGGCCGTGCGCAGGTCGAGCCCGTCGGGCACCCGGACCACGGCTCGTTCGTCGGTGCAGACGTAGCGGGCGAAGGCGCCGTCGTGGCCAGCCGTTCCCGGCGCCCCCCGTGCGAGGCACAGCGACGGTCGTCGGGCCAGGCACGGATCGCACGTGCCGCAGGCCGGTGGCGGGCCGCCGACGACCCGATCGCCGATCGACACGTCCGTGACGTCGCCGCCCCTGGCGACCACTGTGCCGGACCACTCGTGGCCACCGATCGAGCCGGGTCGGCCCCATCCCTCGATGACCATGTGCAGGTCGGTGCCGCAGACCCCGCAGTGGCTCACCTCGACCACGACGTCGCGAGCGCCGGGCGGGGGACGGGGCGTTCCTCCACCCGCAGGTCGCCCGGTCCGTGCAGCACCGCGGCGGACATGGACGTCGCCGCTGTGGTCGCCGAGGCACTCGGACCGGAGATCGCACTCGGACCGGACATGGCCGCACCGTAGCCGTGTCTGACGTTCGTGTCATACTTCGCGAATGACCGAGGTCACGGTGGGCATCGACATCGGCACCACGTCGGTCAAGGCGGTGGCGGCCGACGCCGACGGCAACGTCGTCCGGCGGGCGCGGGTCGCCCACGACCTGGTCGTGGCTGCACCCGACCAGCTCGAGCACCGTCCCGACCAGGCGTGGCACGACGGGGTGCGGGCCGCGCTGGGCTCGGTGGCCGACGGGCTCGACGTGGCCGCGGTGGAGGTTGCCGCCATGGTGCCGTCGATGTGCGCCGTCGACGGATCGGGGCGGTCGCTCACCCCCGGACTGCTCTACGGGGACGCCCGGGCGGGCACTGCCGCGTCGGCCGACCCGTCACAGAGCGGCGAATCGGTCGGGTTCCTGCGCTGGTGCGCGGCGCACGCCCCCGAGGCATCGGGGTTCTGGCCGGCGCAGGCGATGGCCAACTTCGCGCTCGTGCGGGGAGGCCGTGCTCGACACGACCACGGCGATGACGATGGTCCCGCTGTTCGACTACGTCGGTTGGGACGAGTCCGTCGCCCGGGAGGCCGGCGTGCGCACCGACCAGCTGCCCCGCATCGTCCCCGGCGACCAGCCTGCGGCCCGGGTGCCCGACGGGCTCCCGGCCGGTGGGGCCGTCCTCGGGGGCGGGACCGTCGATGCCCTGGGCGAGCAGCTCGTGGCCGGCGCTGACCACGACGGCGACGTCCTCGTCATCCTCGGGCGCCACGTTGATCTGCTGGGCGGTGATCCCCGAGTGGCGCGAGGTCGACGGTCTGTGGACCATCCCGCACACCGCGGCGGGCCTGTCGTTGATCGGCGGACCGAGCAACGCGGGCGGCCTGTTCCTCGACTGGGTGCGCCGTCTCACCGGCGATCCCGAGCCGTCAGCCGACCCGGTTCGCGTGCCGGTGTGGACGCCGTACCCACGGGGAGAGCGCGTCCCGCTCCACGACCCTGCCCGGCGGGCGGGCCTGCACGATCTCGATCTCACGCACGGCCGCGCCGCGGTGCTGCGCGCCGCCCACGAAGCGGGCGGTTTCGTGATCCGCCACCAACTCGACCGGGCTGGCTTGTCGCCCCGAGCGCATCGTCGCCACCGGCGGCGGCACGCGGTCGACGGGCTGGCTCCAGGCCATCGCCGACGCCACCGGGCTCCCGGTCGATGTCGTCGCCGTTCCCGAGGGTGCGGCGCTCGGCGCCGCCTTCCAGGCCCGCGTCGTCGCCGGCCTCGAGACCAACGCCACCGACGCCCGTCGCTGGGCCCGCACCGGCCGCCGCGTCGAGCCCGATCCGGCCTGGGTCGGTCCCGTGGCCGAGCGGTACCAACGCTTCCGCGCCCACACCGACGCCCCGACCTGACCCGGCCTGACACGACCCCGCACGCACCCGGAAACCGTTCTGGTCGGTCATCGCGCCATCAGGGGCGACCGATGACCGACCAGAACGGTTGTCTTCGGGGGGCGTCGCGGCGCCGCGGGCGCTACTGGGAGGCGATGACGTCCTCGGCCTCGGCGATCGGATCGACCACCGGGGTGCCGGCCACGTCGACCACCACCGGTTCGAGCGTCCCCGTGAAGGGGAACGGTGCGGTGAAGTCGTCGCACACCGCGGGGGCGTTGGCCCAGCCGCAGGTGAGGCCGTGGCCACAGATCGAGAAGCGGTTCCAGGTGAACCGGGGGACCTCGGCCTCGGCGACCAAGACCCCGTCGACGAGCAGTTGGGCCAGCTTGGGCTCGGCCGACACCCGGCCGTACCGGAACTGGACCTCGTGCGTCCCCGGGGCCAGGGCCTCCGGTGCCTCCAGCCGGGTCCACTCGCGGCTGGTGAGGTTGTGCACGTACCGCGGCCGCCCGTCGACGCCCACCCACAGGGCCCAGCCGCCGAAGAACGAGCCCTGCCCGATGATCACGCCCTCGCACCCGCCGTCGGGCACCGTGCACGTCGCCGTCACCGTGTGGGGCCGGTTCTTCACGTTGACCGCCACCGGCTCGGGGACCTGTGCGGTGTGGGGCCGGTAGACGTAGCGGTTCCGGGCCGGGACCCGTTCGGGTCGTTCGAGGACCAGCTCGGAGAACGGGCGGTTGTCGAGGGGGAGGACCTGGTGTCGCGCCGCCTCGCCCCACCACCGCTCGATCATGGCCTGGAAGTCGCCCGGGCTCGTCGGCGGCGAGGTCGTGGGTCTCGGCCGGGTCGGCCCGCACGTCGTAGAGCTCCCACGGGACCGTGTCGATGCCGGGGAGGTCGTCCTGGATGGGGTGGTACGTGACCGCCTTCCAGCCGTCGTGGTAGATCGCCCGGCAGCCGAACATCTCGTAGTACTGGGTGACGTGGGCGTCGGGCGCGTCCTCGTCGGCGATCGTCGGGAGGAACGACGTCCCCTCGATCGGCTGCTGGGTCACACCCCGCAGCTCGGCCGGAGCCTCGACACCGATGGCGTCGAGGATGGTGGGCACGAGGTCGATGGCGTGGACGTACTGGCGGCGCAAGCCGGAACCCGCGGCGGCGTCTCCCAGCCCTTCCGGCCACGACACGATGAGCGGATCGGCCACGCCCCCCTCGTGCACCTCGCGCTTCCAGCGCCGGAACGGGGTGTTGCCCGCCACCGTCCAGCCCCATGGGTAGTTGTTGTGCACGCGGGGACCGCCGATCTCGTCGATGCGCTCCCAGGCCTCGTCGACCGACTGCGCCACCGCGTTCCAGGTGCGGATGTCGTTGAGCGATCCAACCGGGCCACCCTCGGACGACGCCCCGTTGTCGGACAGGACCATGAACACCGTGTTGTCGAGGTCGCCGGTCCGGGCCAGGTGGTCGACGAGCCGGCCGACGTGGTGGTCGGTGTGGGTGAGGAAGCCGGCGAAGGCCTCCATGAACCGGGCGTACACGGCCCGGGTGCGCGGCGACAGCGTGTCCCACGCCGGCACCCAGTCGGGCCGTTCTGACAGCACGGTGTGGGCCGGGAGGATGCCGGAGGCGATCTGGCGGGCCAGGCACTCGTCGCGCCACACGTCCCAGCCGCGGTCGAAGGAACCCCGGTAGCGCTCGATGAACTCGGGCGGGGCCTGGTGCGGCGAATGGCATGCGCCGGGGGCCACGTAGAGGAAGAACGGCTTGCCGGGGTCGACCTGGCGGAGATCGGTGACGTACTCGATGGCGTGGTCGACGAGGTCCTCGGTGAGGTGGTAGCCGTCCTCCACCGCGCCTGGTGCCGGCACCTGGTGGCTGTCGTGCACCAGGGCGGGCGCGTTCTGGTGCGTCTCGCCCTCGAAGAAGCCGTACCAGCGCTCGAAGCCCCGGCCCAGCGGCCACCGGTCGCGGCTGGCGCCGAGGTGGGTCTCGTCCTCGGGGGTGAGGTGCCACTTGCCGACGGCGTAGGCGGCGTAGCCGTGGGGCGTGAGCATCTCGGGCAGGAAGCCGGCCGACCGGGGGATGCGGGCGTCGTAGCCGGGGAAGCCGGTGGCGAGCTGGATGATGCGACCCATGCCGACGCTGTGGTGGTTGCGGCCGGTGAGCACGCAGGCGCGGGTGGGCGAGCACAGCGACGTGGTGTGGAAGTTGGTGTACCGCAGGCCGCGCTCGGCCAGGGCGTCGAACGTCGGCGTGGCGATGTCGGAGCCGAAGCAACCCAGCTGGGCGAAGCCCACGTCGTCGAGCAGGACGACGACGACGTTCGGCGCTCCCGCCGGCGGTTCCGGCACCGGTGGCCAGAACGGCTCGGCATCCCAGTGGTAGGGGGCGATGGTGCCGCGGAACTCGTTCGCCTCCACGTCAGCAGCCTCCCGACTCGGCCCAGCCGTCCACGGCCCGACCCTAGTTCGGATATGACACTGGCGTCAGGGTTCGCGAAGCTGCGGTCATGGAAGCTGGCGCCGCCACCGGGATCGGGATCGACGAGGATCACGTCGCCCTGCGCGACACCGTGCGGCGGTGGACGAGCCAGCGCGATCCGCTCACCGATGCCCGCGCCGTGCTGGATGCCGACGACGAGGGGCTGCCGGCCTGGTGGGGCGAACTCGGCGATCTCGGCTGGCTGGGCCTGCACGTCGCCGAGTCCGACGGTGGCTCGGGGTACGGCCTGCTCGAGCTCGCGGTGGTGCTCGAGGAGCTGGGCCGGGCCTGCACCCCCGGAGCGTTCCTGCCCACGGTCATGGCCTCGGCTGCCATCGCACGCTTCGGTACCGGCCCCGGCACGCGAGCGATGCTGTCGGACCTGGTGCGGGGCGCCGGGCGGGCCGGCCTCGGGCTCGGTTGCGCTCCGGTGGCCGTCTCGGTCGCGGACGATGGCCTCCGGATCGACGGCACGTGGGGCGTGGTCTTCGGTGCCGGTTCGGCCACGGTGCTCGTCCTTCCCGTCTCTTCTGCCGACGACGGCTCGTCGCGATGGGTCGTGGTCCGCGCCGACGAGGTGGTCGTCGAGGCCCTCCCCGGCGTCGACCGAACCCGCCGACCGGCGAGGGTGACGGCGGGCTCGCTCCGGCTCGACGAGGACCGCGTCCTCACCTGCCCGGAGGGTGCCGCCGGCATCGAGGGCATCGCCGGGCTCCTCGCCGCGGCCGAAGCGGTGGGGGCGGCGTCCTGGTGCGTGGACACCGCCGCCGAGCACGCCCGCGTCCGCGAACAGTTCGGCAGCCCGATCGGCCGGTTCCAGGCCGTGAAGCACCGGTGTGCCGACATGCTCTGCACCCTGGAGGCGGCACGCGCCGCGGTGTGGGACGCCGCCGGGGCGATCGACCGGGCCGAGCCGGGTGCCGCCCTCTCGGTGGCGGTGGCCGCCGGGTTGGGTCCCGAGGCCGCCTACCGGTGCGCCAAGGACTGCATCCAGGTCCTCGGCGGCCTCGGCTTCACCTGGGAGCACGACGCCCACCTCTTCCTCAAGCGGGCGATGGCCACCCGGCTGCTCACCGGCACGCCGGCGCGCTGGCACCGCGAGACGGCGACGCTCGTGCAGCGGGGGCTGCGCCGGGACACCGCCATCACGCTCCCACCCGAAGCCGAGTCCCATCGCGGCGAGGTGCGGGCCTTCCTCGCCGACCTCGTCGAGCACCCCAAGACCGAGTGGAACCGGCGCATCGGCGACTCGGGCTACCTCGTACCCCACTGGCCGGCGCCGTGGGGACGCGATGCCACCCCGCTGGAGCAACTGGTGGTCGACGAGGAGTTCCGGGTGGCGCGGGTGCGGCGTCCCCACCTCGCTGTCGGAGCCTGGGCGCTCCCCACCATCATCGTGCACGGCGACGCGGCCCAGCAGGAGCGGTTCATCCCACCGACGCTGCGGGGTGAGCTGACCTGGTGCCAGATGTTCAGCGAACCGGGAGCGGGCTCGGACCTGGCATCGCTGGCCACCAAGGCCGTCCGCACCGACGGGGGATGGCTCCTGACCGGCCAGAAGGTGTGGACCTCGCTGGCCCACTTCGCCGACTGGGGCATCTGCCTCGCCCGCACCGACCCCGCGGCACCCAAGCACGACGGGATCGGATGCTTCCTCGTCGACATGCGGACCGAGGGCATCGACGTGCGGCCCCTCCGTGAGCTGACCGGAGCGGAGATGTTCAACGAGGTCTTCCTCACCGACGTGTTCGTGCCCGACGACTGCGTGGTGGGCAGCCCCACGGGTGGGTGGAACGCGGCCCGGACGACCCTCGGAAACGAGCGGGTCTCGATGGGGTCGGGTTCGTCCATGGGTCCTGGCCTCGAGTCCCTCCTCGCCCTGGCCGGCGCCACCGGGGTCGAGCGCGATCCGCTGGTGGCCGACACGGTCGGCGACCTCGTGGCCACGTCGCACGCCCTCGCCGCGCTGGGGACCCGCCAGACGCTCCGGGCCCTCGCCGGCGCCGCCCCGGGCCCCGACGCCAGCGTCCGCAAGCTGCTCGGCGTGGAACACGACCAGCGGGTCCAGGAGGTGGGCCTCGAACTGCTCGGCCCCGCAGGGGCGTCCGGCGACGCCGGTGCCGCCCTCTGGGTGGGGGGATTCCTCGGCAACCGCAGCCTGTCGATCGCCGGCGGCACGAGCGAGATCCAGCGCAACGTGATCGCCGAGCGCCTCCTCGGCCTGCCCCGGGACTGACCCACCCCACCAGCAATTCCGTGCTTCAAACCCGTTCTTGTCCGTGAAGCGGTGGGGCAGCTCCCCGATTCTCCGACAAGAACGGAGGGTCGGTCAGGCCCTGGTTCCCGTAGCCCACCACGGCCACCGGCTCCCGGTGCGTTACGAAGGGATCGAGGTCGGCGGTGTGGAAGATATGGGTCACAACGGCACCTTTCGCCAAACCTGACAATCACGTCATACTTGCACGTGTGAGGAGCTCCCGGGGCCTCGCAGGAGGGAACCATGACCAGGACGCACCAGCGGTCGCGACGGCGACGCCGGCTGGCGCGCCTGTGCGTCGCGGGCGCGGTCGCGTGCATCGCCCTGGCCGGATTCGGTCCCGTCGGCGCCCAGCAGAAGGACACACCCCGGCCCGACGTGTTCCGGGCGTCGGCGTCGTCGGAGGTCGTGTCGGCGTTCCTCGACCGGGATGCCTTCCTGCCCGTGAACGACGCCTTCCGCTTCATCGCCCTCGACGGGACCGGTTCGTACGAATCCTCGAACCAGACGGCGCGGGCGTCGATCTTCTATCCCGGCAACGGCGTGGTCTCCGGGCCGGCGCTGGCCTGCACCACCTTCGGGGGGCAGTTCCCCGAGCAGTTCGCGCCGATCCTGCAGGCGTGCAACCAGTTCAACTACCCGCTGAGCGTGTTCGCCGACTCGCTCCACCCCGACGGCGCCACCACCGGCTCAGCCCAGCTCGGCGCGCCGTCCGATCCGCTCTCGGCGCGCGCCGTTCGAGCCGTGGCCCACGCCGCCGCCGACGCGTCGACCACCGACGCGGCCATCGCCGACCTGCGCGTGCTGGGCCTTCCCGCCTTCGGATCGTTGGACGTGCCGTTGCCGGTTCCCGGTGCACCCGAGCTGGATCCCACGATCCTCACGATCGACGATGCCATCAGCAGCACCGACCAGCACATCGACGACAGCGGCCGCCTCGTGGTCGAGTCCCGAGCCGTGCTCGAAGGCGTGGGTCTCGTCGGTGGGCTCGTGCACATCGCATCGATCCGTTCTGTCTCGACCATCACCGACGACGGCCACGGTGAGCAGTCGCACGACGCCACGCTCGATGTCAGCGGGGTCACCGTCGGTGGCGTCCCGGCCGCCATCACCGACGACGGCCTGGTGGTCGGTTCGCCCACCGGGGCCGACGGGCCGCTCGTGCAGCAGGTCACCGGGCTGGTGGACGAACTCGTCAAGGGCCTCGGACTCCACATCACGACCCTCACCAACGAGGACGGTGTCGACGATGCCGGTGCGGCGTTCGCCCGCTCGGGTGGCCTGCTGGTCGAGTTCGACGTCGATGCCCAGGGTCTGCCGGTGCTGCCCGGCCCGCAGGGCGACGTCGACCCCAACGGCCTCTACAAGGGTGTGATCCAGTTGGGCGACACCGGCGTCACCGGCCTGGCCGCGACCATCGAGGACGCCCCGTTCACACCTGCGGTCAGCCCGCTTCCCGATGCCGGCTCGTTCGGGGGGCCGTTGTCACCCGCCCCCGACCAGGCCGTCACCGCGCCGGTCCCGGGCCTCGACGTGGTCGACGCCGGCGCCTCGGCTTCCCCGTCCTCCACCCCCACCGCCTCGGGCCAGGAGGTGGTCAGCGTCTCCGAGCTGCTCGCCCCCGGCCGGGTCCGTCTCCTGTACCTCGCCTTCACCCTCATCGCGCTCGCCGTGTGCCTCGGCCCCCGGTTCGCGCTCCCCGCCAGACTCCCCGGGAGGACCCCGTGATCGACGATCCGGCTGCCACCGACGACCAGAACCGCGCCCTGTTCTGGGAGGCGGTCGGCAACGCGTTCCGGCCCTACGCCGGGTGGCTGTTCTACGGCTGCGGCGCCCTCCTCGTGATCGTCGGATACCTCGGCGTCTCCGGCGAGTCGATCGTGGCCAAGCAGCTGCCCTACCTCATCTCGGGCGGCATCGGTGGCGTCCTCCTCGCCATCCTCGGCGGCTACTTCCTCGGCATCGAGGAGCTGCGTCGCGACGGCGGCCGGCTCGACCGGATGGAACGACAGATCGAGGAACTGCACCGCGCCCTGCTCGAGCGGCCCGACGCTCCGGCCGTCTCGGTCGACCAGCCCAGCCGTCCCCCGGGGTCGAACGGTCACCGGACCTCGCGCCAGGTCCTGGTGGTGGAGTCCGGCGCGTCGTTCCACCGCGCCGATTGCACGCTGGTGGCCGGCAAGCCCTCGGAGGCGCTGGATCCAGCGGACGCAGCCAGCCGTGGCCTGCGAGCGTGCCCGGTCTGTGAACCCGTCGCGTCGGTCTCCTAGGGGCCGCTGATGTTCTACCTCCAGGTCGCGCTGCTCGGGATCATCGTCGGCTGTGTCTACGCCCTGTCGGCCACCGGCATCGTGCTCACCTACAGCGCCACCGGGGTGTTCAACATCGCCCACTTCGCCATCGGTCTGCTCGCCGGCTACCTCGCCTGGCAGTTCAACGGGGTCTGGGGGGTGCCCCTCGTCCTGGCGGTGCCTCTGGTGCTGCTCGTGTGCGGGCCCCTCCTCGGCCTGGTGCTCGAACGCGCCGTGTTCCGTCCGCTGCAGCAGCAACGGGCGAGCAGCTCCGAGAAGCTCGTGGCCGCCCTGGGCGTCACCGTGGTGATCCTCGCCGTCATCAACGTGATCTGGGGACCTGGCGTGCAGGGCACCGTCGACCAACCGGTGCCGCGCCTGTTCCCGCTGACCACGTTCCACGTCGGATCGCTCATCTTCGACGACGAGCAGGTCGGGACCCTTGTGCTCACGCTCCTGGTCGCGGCTGCGCTCTTCGTCCTGCTTCGTCGGACCATGACGGGAGTCCGGATCCGTGCGGTCGTCGACCGGCGCGAGCTCGCCCAGCTGACCGCCATCGATGCCGATCGGGTCTCGCAGCTGGCCTGGGCTCTCGGGTGCACCATCGCGGCGCTCACCGGCCTCATCATCACCCAGGGCACGCTCGAACCGACCCGGATCATCTTCCTGGGCATCGAGACCTTCTCCGTCGCGGTGGTGGCCCGCCTGGTGAGCATCCCGGTGGCGCTCGCCTTCGGGTTCGGGGTGATGGGTCTGGGGCGCAGCCTCCTCGACGCCTTCGAACCCTTCGGCGCCACCGGGGGCGCCGCCGACACCTACCAGGCCATCGTCACCAACCTGTCGAGCATCGTGTTGTTCGCCGCCTTGGTCGTCTTCCGGCGGCTCGACGAGGTGGGTGACGGGGGCTCGGCGGGCAGCGGGCTGGCCCTGGGCCGGTTCGGGCCGAGCCGGCGGACGGGGGCCCGCTCGATCGCCGTGGTCCTGGCGGGAGTCGCGGCGGTGGTGGCCACCCCGTTCGTGCTCGACGGCGCCGACCTCCGCGCCGCCCACACCTTCCTCGCCCTCGCCGTGATCTTCGTGTCGATCGTGGCCATCACCGGCTTCTCCGGTCACCTCACGCTCGGTCAGGCGTCGATCGCCGGTCTCGGCGCGTTCGCCACGGCCCGGTTCGCCAACTCGTTCGACCTCCCCGTGCTGGTGGCCATGGTCCCCGGCGCCATCGTGGCCGTGCTGGCCGGACTGGCCGCCGGCTACCCGGCGCTGCGCCGCCGCGGGCTGTTCCTCGGGCTCACCACCTTGGGTTTGGCGTTGATCATCGACCGCTTCGTGTTCAACGAGCAGCTGTTCCAGGGGGGCCCGGGCGGTCTCACCGTGACCCGCCCCGTGCTGTTCGGCATCGACCTGGGCGGGGACCGCGCCTTCTGGTTCTACGAGGCCGTCGTCCTCGGTCTCGTGCTGTTCCTGGCCCGCAACCTGAGTCGCGGTCGGCTGGGCCGCGTCCTCGGGGCCATGCGTGACTCCGACGTGGGCGCCGAGTCGGTGGGCATCGAGCTGCGGCGGGCGAAGCTGTTCGTCTTCGCCGTCTCCTCCGCCATGGCCGGCATCGGCGGCGCGCTGCTGACCCAGGCCGACCAGGCATGGGACACCACCACGTTCAACCCCGTCCTGGGACTGTTCTGGTTCACCGCCGTGGTGGTCTGCGGCCTGTCGAGCACCCGGGGCGCCCTGCTGGCCGCGTTCGCCTACGTCGCCATCCCGCAGGTGTTCGATCTCGACATCCAGAGCGCCATCGGCTTCTTCGGCCTCGGCGCGGTCCTCATCGGACGGACGCCCGGAGGCATCACCGCCCTGTTCGGCCGGTTCGGGGTGGCGGTCCCGCGCCGCCTGGAGGACGAGTACCGCAAGGTGCTGCGTCGCCGGCGGCCGGCGCCGAGCCCGACCCCCGTGCCGTCGGCGTTCGCCGCCCGGGTGCTCCGCGAGGGCGCAGGCCGATGAGCGAGCCCGTGCTCGAAGCACGCGACATCGAGGTCAGCTTCGGGGGCCTCGTCGCCGTGGACGGTGTCTCCATCGCGGTCGCACCGGGCGCGATCACCTCGCTCATCGGCCCGAACGGCGCCGGGAAGACCACCTTGTTCAACGCCATCACCGGGGTCCGCCAACCCGACTCGGGCACGGTGGTGCTGGCCGGGCGCGACATCAGCGGCGCCACGGCATCGGCCCGGTCGCGGCTCGGCATGGCCCGCACCTTCCAGCGTCTCGAGGTGTTCACCGGCATGACGGTGGAGGACAACCTGCGGGTGGCGGCGGAGGCGGCGTCGCCGGGCCGGACCCTCAGCGGGCTGTTCCGGATCCGTCATCGGGACGAACCCGGGATCAGGGCAACGGTCGACGAGGTGATCGAGCGGGTCGGACTCGGCGACGTGCGGCAGGCCCCGGCGGGATCGCTCAGCACGGGAACGCTCCGCCTGGTGGAGCTGGGTCGTGCGCTGTGCACGATGCCGCGGGTGTTGCTGCTCGACGAGCCGGGGAGCGGGCTCGACGAGGCCGAGACGGAGTCGTTCGAGGCCGTGCTGCGCGACATCGTCGTCGACGGCACCGGCATCCTGCTGATCGAACACGACGTCGCCCTGGTCATGCGGCTCTCGTCGGTGGTCCACGTCCTCGACTTCGGACGACTGGTGGCCTCGGGCCCACCAGACCAGGTCGTCGCCGATCCCAAGGTCCGGGCCGCGTATCTCGGAGAGGAGGCCGACGATGCCGTCGCTGCTGGAGGTCACTGACCTGCATGCCGGCTACGGCCGGATCGAGGTGCTGCGGGGCATCAGCCTCTCGGTTCCGGCGGCCTCGGTCGTGGCCCTGCTCGGATCCAACGGGGTGGGCAAGACCACCACGCTTCGCGCCATCTCCGGCGTACTGCCCACCACCTCCGGATCCATCCGCCTCGCCGGTCGCCGCATCGACGGGCGTCCCGCCGCGGAGATCGCGGGGCGTGGCCTGGTGATGGTGCCCGAGGGGCGAGGGGTGTTCCCCGGTCTCAGCGTCGAGGAGAACCTCCGCCTCATCCACGGCTCGCTCGGCGCCGACACCTCCTGGGACTCCTTCGCCGACGAGATCACCACGACCTTCCCCCAGCTGGGCGTGCGCTTCGGCCAGCAGGCCGGCTCACTGTCGGGTGGCGAGCAGCAGATGTTGGCCGTGAGCCGTGTGCTGGCCGGCGAACCGCAACTGGTGCTGTTCGACGAGTTGTCGATGGGCCTGGCTCCCCTCGTGGTCGAGCAGCTGTTCGCCACCGTGGCCGCCATGCGCGATCGCGGGGTCACCATCGTCCTGGTCGAGCAGTTCATGACCCACGCCCTGGCGCTGGCCGATGTCTGCTACGTCATCTCGCGTGGCGTCGTCAGCTGGGCCGGCGAGCCGTCCGAGCTGCGCAACAGCTCGGTCGCATCGCATTACCTCTCCGTCTAGCGGAACTGGACGCGCCTGCGTACCACCTGGACTCGCGGAACTGGACGCGCCTGCGTACCGCGGTGTCAGTTGCCCTGCTCGCGAGCGGCGGTGGCCACGTTCTTGGCATCGGGGTAGCAGAACGGGAACGGGCTGCTCGCCGCCACCCAGCCGCCCTTGGACTCCTGGTAGCGAGCGATGGCGAAGCAGTCCTTCGCGGTCGGCGCGTCGTAGTCGTAGGCATCGGGCCGGAAGGTGGTCCCGACCATGATCCCGCCGCCGGTGTTGGGCGGCATGGTGTCGAGGTACTTGATGAACCCGGCCCGGGTGGGTGCCGGGCCCATCGACTCGATGGCGTCGCGGGTCATGTTCCCCATCGCCCACGCCTCCATCGCCCACTGGTGCAGGGGCAGGCCCGGTTGGTAGCGGGCGTAGGCGTCACGGAACGTGGCGATCTCGGGCTGGTTCGACGTGTAGGGGAGCGACTCGGTCGACACGAAGACGATGTTGCGACACGTGTCGTTGTACTTCTCGCCCAGGCCTGCACCCATGACCACCACGGTGGACACCTTGGCCTTGGGCTTGAACCCGCGGCGGGCCATGGAGTCGCACAGGCGCCGGTTGGCGCCGTCGTCCATGGCGTCGAAGATGATCTCGGTGCCCCGCTGCTGCATGTCGGCGACGGCCTGGTCGAAGCTCGGTGCGGCGAACGACACGGTGTACTGGGTGACGTCGAATCCCTCGGCCTTCAACCCGGCGGCGAAGGCGTCACCGGCCTGGCTGGACTCGTTGATGTCGTACTGGAACACGGCCGCCTTCGAGACCCCGAGGTTCTGCTTGTACCAGCGGAACTGTCCCGACAGGTTGACGATCTTGCCGTCCTTGCCGACCGTCGTGCCGTCCCGGGCGTAACCGCTGCCGTAGACGCTGAAGAAGTCCGGGTACCGGTAGAAGCTGTTGGTGATCGGGAAACCCAGCACCGGCACCTTCTGGTCGGCGAGGTACTGGGCCGCGCCGCCCAGGGCTCGGGAGTTGGTGGCCACCAGCGCGAACACGTGGTCCTGCTCGACCAGACGCCGGGCGCACTCGAGCGTCCGGGACCGGTCCTCGCGGTCGTCGCACGTCTTCAGTTCGACCTTCCGGCCGCCGATGCCCCCCGCCGCGTTGGCGGCCGCCACCCAGGCCCGCAGGCCTCGCACCGCGGGGGCGAACGTGTCGCCGAGGACACCGTTCTCCGCCGTGATGTTGCCCAGCGTGATGGTGGTGGCGGTGATGCCGACATCGGAGGCCTGGTTGGGCTGGGCCGGACCGTTGGGAGCCGGTGCCGCATCCCCTCCCGTGGGTGCCACCCCGCCCGACGAGTCAGCGGCCGCGGACTGCGCCCCGCCGGGGGCGACGGTGGTGGTCGAGTTGCCGCCAGCGGCGGAGGCCGGGGTGCCGGCCACCGGGTTCGCGCTCCCACCGTCTCCAGGAGCGAATGATCCGCCACCGCCGGCGCCCCCGTCGCCGGTGCCGATCACCTGGGTCGTCGGGGTGAATGCCTCGTCGGGCAACCGGGTGCCGCACGCCGCGACGGCGAGTGCGCCCACTGCCAGCACCGCGGCGACCGTGATCGGTCGCGACGATCTGCGCATCCTCCGGGGTTCCCTCATCGGCTGGTTCTTCGGCGTCCCGGACCTGTATTCCTGCGCCCTGGAGGGGCTACCTGACACGCATGTTAGGTTTCGTCCGACGAGCCGGTCGGTGGCATCGTCCGCCCCGACCCAGACCAGCACGGAGGTCCGAGTGGAGCTCACCCTCAGCGATGACCAGGAGTTCTTCCGCGACACGACGCGCCGGTTCCTGGCCGCGGAGTGCCCGCTGACGGTGGTCCGATCGCTGGCATCGTCCTCAGAGGGCTTCGCCGCGGACTACTGGAAGCAGGGTGCGGAGCTGGGTTGGACGTCGCTGCTCGTCCCCGAGGAGCTCGGTGGTGGCAGCGTGAGCGGCAGCGGCGAGGTCGACCTCACCATCGTGGCTGACGCCTTCGGACGCAACGTCGCCCCCGGCCCGCTCGTCCCCACCAACGTGGTGGCGTCGACCATCGCCCGTTCCGGCTCGGACGAACAGCGCGCGGTGCTCGCCGGCATCATCTCCGGCGACGTCGTGGCGACCTGGGCGGGTGCCGACCTCGCCAGCTCGGCCCGGGCGACGATCACCGCCACCGCGGCGGCCGGGGGGTTCGTCCTCCGTGGCGCCAGCGCACCGGTCGAAGCGGCGGCCCAGGCCCAACAGCTCCTGATCACGGCGCGGACCGGGACCGGGCTGGCCCAGTTCCTCGTACCGGCCTCGACCGCCGGCGTCACCGTCACGCCCCTGCACAGCCTCGACCTCGTCCGACGCTTCGCCCGGGTCGAGCTGCACGACGTCTCGGTCCCGGCCGAGGCCCTGGTGGGCGACGGGGACGCCGCCACCGACGTCGAGCGCCAGCTCCACGATGCCCTCGTGATGCAGACCGCGGAGATGGTGGGGGCCGCGCAGCGCACCTTCGACTTCACGGTGGAGTGGGCGTTCGACCGGTACTCGTTCGGCCGACCGCTGGCCAGCTACCAGGAGCTGAAGCACCGCTTCGCCGACATGAAGACCTGGTTGGAGGCCAGCCACGCCCTCGCCGACGCCCTGGCCCGGGCCGTGCAGACCGGAGCGCCGGACGCCGCCGAAACGGCCAGTGCGGCCAAGTCGTATCTCGGCGACCACCTCGTCGCGCTGGTGCAGGACTGCATCCAGATCCACGGTGGCATCGGGCTCACCGCCGATCACGACATCCACCTGTTCCTGCGCCGCGTCACCGTCGACCGAGCGTCGTACGGCACGCCGGCCGAGCATCGCCAGCGCATCGCCCGCATCGCCGTCGAGGAGCCAGCGGCGTGACCAGCTCGGGGACGACCGACGAGGAGAGCGAGCCGGAGACCATGTCCGATCCAGAGGTGGAGAGCGTCGAGTCGTTCGTGGCCCGGGCCCGGGCCTGGCTCCCGGAGCACCTGCCGAGGCGCGACGCCACGCAGCGGGTGCACGGCTTCGGCTCCGACGAGGAGGAGCTCGCCGCGGTCCAGCACGCCCGCGACCTGCAGCGGACGCTCTTCGACGGCGGGTTCGCCGGGATCTGCTTCCCGCGGGAGTACGGCGGATTGGGACTGACGCCCGCCCACCAGCGGGCGTTCAACGACGTGTGCGCGCCCTTCGAGATGCCGACGCTCATCAACGTTCCCACCTTCGTCCCCTGCGGTGCGGTGCTGCTCGAGTTCGGCACCGAGGCCCAGAAGAAGCGGCACATCCCGGCCATGCTCAGGGGCGAGGAGCTGTGGATGCAGTTCCTCTCCGAGCCCAGCGGCGGCTCCGACGTGGCCGGCGCCCTGACCACCGCGGTCCGCGACGGTGACGAGTGGGTGGTGAACGGCTCCAAGGTCTGGACCACCGGAGCCTGGTGGTCGGACTACGGGCTGTGCCTGCTGCGCACCAACTGGGACGTGCCCAAGCACCAGGGCCTCAGCGTGTTCATCATCAAGATCCGCCAGCCCAACATCGAGGTGCAGCGCATCGAGATGATCAACGGATCGCGGGAGTTCTGCCAGGAGTTCATGACCGATCTGCGCGTCTCCGACGACAACCGGGTGGGCGAGATCGACGACGGTTGGACCATCGGGCGACGGTGGATGTTCCACGAGCGCAACGCCATGGGGGGCGGATCGCCGTACACGAGCGGGCCCCGTCCCAGCCGCCACGGCACCGGGGAAGACCACGACGCCCTCGTCGAGCTGGCGCGGGCCACCGGCCAGCTCGACGATCTTCGGATCCGTGATCTGATCGGTGAGGCCCGGGCCCTGCGGCGGGCCCGCGACGAGCTCAGCACGCGCATCGGCTCCGGGATGGCGGTGGGTGCCCTGCCGGACACGTCGGCGGCCATCGCTCGGCTGATGGCCGCCATGGTCAACGAGCGCAGCATCGACATCGAGCTCGACGTCGCCGGCGCGCAGGCGGCCGCGTGGTCCGACGACGATCCGGCGGCCGGTGTCGGTGTCGGCTTCCTGACCCGACAGCAGACCAGCATCGGCGGGGGAACCACCGAGATGGCGCGCAACAACATCAGCGAGCGCGTCCTGGGCATGCCCCGCGAACGGACCCTCGACAAGGACGTGCCGTTCCGGGAGGTGCCCAAGGGCCCGCCGGCCGGATCGGCATGAGGTTCTCGGTCACCTACCCGCTGGTGACCCACCCCCACGATCCGACGCTCGTCACCGGCGCGGCCATCGCCCGGTTTGCCCGCGCCGCGGAGGCCGCGGGGTTCGACGGCATCGGGTTCACCGACCACCCCGCTCCCACGCACCGCTGGCTCACCGCGGGTGGACACGATGCCCTCGATCCCTTCGTGGCGCTGACCTATGCCGCCGCGGTGACCGAGCGCATCCGCCTCGTGCCCAACATCGTGGTGCTGCCGTATCGCAACCCCTTCCTGGTGGCGAAGGCGGCGGCCACCCTCGACGTCCTCTCCGGTGGTCGGTTCACCCTCGCAGTGGCCGCCGGCTACCTCCGGGGCGAGTACGCCGCGCTCGGGGTCGACTTCGCCGAGCGCAACCAGCTCTTCGACGAGGCCATCGAGGTCGTGCGGGGCATCTGGACCACGGACGACTTCGCCTTCGAGGGCCGTCACTTCGTGGCGAAGGGACAGACCGCGAACCCCAAGCCGTCGCCCCTTCCCCCGATCTGGATCGGCGGGAACAGCACCCTCGCCCGTCGGCGCGTCGCCCGCTACGGCGACGGTTGGCGCCCCTTTCCCGCCCCCAGGGTCCTGGCCACGACGGCGAAGACGGTGCCCCTGGAGACGATCGACGATCTCGCCGCCATGCTCGAACAGCTGTGGGACTTCGTCGACGAGGCCGGCCGGGATCGTCGCCACATCGACGTGGCGTACGGAACCAGTGCCGGCGGGCGGCCGGGCGAGGACGGCTTCGACCCCGACGCCCGGCTCGAGGGCATTGCCGAACTGGCCGCGCTGGGCGTGACCTGGACCGAGGTGTCGGTCCCCGGCGACGGCCTCGACCACGCCGTCGACGCGCTCGGGCAGTTCGGGGAGACCGTGATCGCTCGCCAGCGGGACCTCGATCGGTGACGGTCGGCCGGCATCGTGGTTGGGTTGGTCAGGCGATGTCGCGCCGGCGGAACGCGGCGAGCCCGACCAGCCCGGACCCCAGGGCCATGCCGCTGAGGACCAGCAGCGGTGTCGCCGTGAACGCCGCCCCCGGTAGGCGGGGCACGTGGGTGAAGGGGGAGAGGTCGAGGACGCCCTGGCTCAGGTCCAGGAGCGGTCCGAGCTCGCCGATGGCCACGAAGACGGCGAGCGCGACCCAACCGGCTCCGGCCAGTCGTGGGCCGAGGCCGTAGGCGGCGACGACGATGCCGACGAGCACCCACGTGGCCGGCAGCTGCGCCAGCGCCGCCACCACGACGCGGCCGATCTGAGCTGCATCCCCGGTCTGCGCGGCGTGGGCGACACCGGCCCCGACGCCGGCGAGCGCCAGGAGGAGCGTCGTACCGCCCACGGCGAGGATGATGTGGCTGAGGGCCCAGCGCAGCCGGCTCACCGGCGCGGCGAGCAGGGGTTCGGCACGGAGCGCCTCTTCCTCGGACCTGAGTCGCAGCACGGACTGGATGCCGAAGGCGGAGGCGATCACGCCGGTGATGCCGAACTCGGCCGCCAGGAAGGCATCGGTGAGTCCCTCCTGTCCACCGAGCTTGGTGACGAAGTCCCGCGCCGTCGAGCTGTTGAGGAAGTCCCCGACGTTGGAGGCCAGGTTGCCGAGCAGGGCACCGAGAGCCAGGAAGGCCACGGCCCATCCCACCAGCGCGGTGCGCTGGAGCCGCCAGGCCAGGGCGAGGGGACGGTCCAGCGACGGCGACCCGGTCGCCGGCCCGGGCCGCGCCGGGAGCAGGCCGGTTCCGAGATCTCGCCGGGCGAGCAGGGCGAACGCCCCCGCTGACACGACGGCGGTGAACCCGACGGTGATCACCAGCACCCACCACCGGTCGCCGGCATAGGGCCGGAACTGCTGGGCCCATCCGATCGGCGACAACCAGGTGAGCCAACGCGGGCCCGTCACCGGGGCGGTGTCGCCGATGGCGCGGAGCGTGTACACCAGGGCGAGGAACGCACCGGTGAGCGAGGTCGCGGTGCGGGGGCTGGCCGTGAGCTGGCTGGCCACGCCGGCGACGGCCCCGAACGTCATGCCGACGCTGGCCCAGGCGATGCCGAACGCGAAGGAGCCGGCGGCGGGGAGGCCGGCCGCGGTCAGGGCGAGCCCGGTGGCCGCCGCCAGTGCGAGGTTCGCCGCGGCCACGACGACGAAGATCGCGCCGAGCGGCGCGAACCGGCCCGCGGCGCCCCCGAGGACGAGCTCGGTCCGGCCCGCCTCCTCGTCGGCTCTCGTGTGCCGGACGACCACGGTCACCGCCAGCAGCGCGATGAACACCGAACCGAAGCTGCCCATCTTGATCATGGCGAGGGCACCGGTGGAGGAGGTGTCGTAGATCCTGCCGAACAGAGCGACGGTGGACTGGGTGGCGTTGAGGCTGTCGGCCGCCTGCCGCCGTGATGCCACGGTGGGGTAGAGGTCGGCCACCGCGATCGCCGAGTAGGCGGCCATGAAGACGAAGGCTGCCAGCCACGATGCCAACAGCACCCGGCTCCGACGCAGGGTCAGCCTGATCAGCTCGCCGGTGCCGGCGAACCCGCTCATGGACGGCCCGTGTCGCCGCGGTCGTCGTCCTGGTAGTAGCGCAGGAACAGCTCCTCGATGGTCGGCGGCTGGCTGACCAGACTGCGCACCCCGACCTCGGTGAGGCAGTGGAGCACGGCCCCCAGCGCACCGGGCTCCACGTGGCCGTGGACGGAGCAGCCGTCCACCACGAGGTCGTGGACCCCTGGCAGGTCGTGGAGCAGCTGCGGCGGCGGCTGCTCCAGCTCGGCGGAGAGCTGCGTGGTGGTCAGGTGGCGCAGGTCGGCCAGCGCCCCGGACTCCACCACGCGGCCGTCCCGGATGATGGTGAGCTGGTCGCAGGCCGCTTCGACCTCAGCGAGGATGTGGCTCGACAGCAGGACCGTGCGTCCCGCGTCCCGTTCCTGTCCGATGCAGTCCCGGAACGCCGCCTCCATGAGTGGATCGAGACCGGCGGTCGGTTCGTCGAGCAGCAGGAGCTCGACCCGGCTGGCCAGCGCGGCGACGAGGGCGACCTTCTGGCGGTTCCCCTTCGAGTACGACCGGGCCTTCTTGGTGGGGTCGAGGGCGAACAGGTCCAACAGCTCGGCCCGCCGGACGGGATCGAGTCCTCCTCGCAGCCGGCCGAGCAGGTCGATGATCTCGCCGCCGGACAGGTTCGGCCACAGCGCGACGTCTCCCGGCACGTAGGCGAGACGGCGGTGCAGCGCGACCGCGTCACGCCAGGGGTCGCCTCCGAGCAGCTCGATGCGGCCCTGGTCGATCCGCACCAGACCGAGCAGCGCCCGCAAGGTGGTGGTCTTGCCGGCCCCGTTCGGGCCGAGGAAGCCGTGCACCGTGCCGGATCGGACCGCGAGGTCCAGGCCGTCGAGGGCGCGCGTCCGCCCGAAGTCCTTGACCACCCCGGTCATCGAGATCGACTCCGACATCGGCGCCGATACTGCCCCGCAGGCGACGCTGGTGGCCAGGGTCGGAGGTCACAGCTCAGGCGGCGGCGGGCTCCGCGACCTTGATCAGCCGGGCGAGGTTGCCGCCCATGACCTTGGCCTGCTCCTCGGGGGTGAAGGCATCGAGCTGGTCGATGAACGTGATCGGATCGGACATGCCCTCGGGGTGGGGGTAGTCGGAGCCGAAGATCACGTTGTCGACGCCGATGAGATCGGCCAGACCTCTCGGGTCGTCCTCGTGGAAGGGGTGCACGAACACGCACCGCTTGAACACCTCGATCGGGTCCTCCTCGAAGGCGTGCGGGTTCAGCTTGAAGGCGTGGGCCATGGAGCTGAACAGCGGCCGGACCCAGCCCGAGCCGTTCTCGACCGGGGCGATCTTCACGCCGGGGAAGCGGGACAGCATCCCGTGACCGATGGCGGAGGCAACGGTGTCCATGATGGCCCGGTTCGAACCACCGGCGATGGCGGCGAAGCCCGAGGGGCCGACGAAGGGCTTGAACTCGCCGCCACCCAGGCCCTCCCACTCGTTGGTGTAGCGCTGGTAGCCGCTGTCGCTGGCGTGCATCCCGACCAGGATCCCCGACTCCTGCACCAGCTCCCAGAACGGGTCGAACTCGGGGAGGGCGAACGACCGCGGGCCCTGGAAGCCGGGCACGGGGGCGGGTCGGACCAGGATGACCCGCGCCCCGCGCGCCAGCACCCACTCGAGCTCATCGATGGCCCGCTCGACGATCGGCAGGGTGATCACCGGCGTGGCGAAGATGCGGTCGTCGAAGTTGAAGGTCCACTGCTCGTGCATCCACTGGTTGAGGGCGTGGACCACGACGTGGGTGGCGATGGGATCGTCGCGCAGCCGTTCCTCGACCAGGCTGGCGAGGGTCGGCCACATCAGAGCCCGGTCGATGCCGAGCTCGTCCATGAGCTCGAGGCGCGGCCCTGGCTCACGGAAGGCGGGCGGGGAGGCGATGGCCTTGCCCATGATCTCCCGACGGGACTTCCCCTCCGGGTTCCCGGCGCGGAAGTACTCCTCCTGCGCCCCCGGGGCCGCCACCTTGTCGAAGGTGGGGTTGGGGATGTAGTCGCTGATCTGGCCCTTGACGGTGATCTTGGTGCGCCCGTGGACCTCGACGTAGTCGATGACGCCCGCGTACTCGTCGGGCAGGAACTTCGTGAGGGCTTCGCGCGTCTCGTACATGTGGTTGTCGGCGTCGAAGACGGGGAAGTCGAGCTCGCGTGAAGGCATGGGGGCCCCTCCGTGATCACAGGTCGTGCCAATGTGGGCCCGATCCTAGCTGACGTTGCTGTTAGATCACAACGCGGGGTGGTTCGTCACGGCATCGAGGCGCCGAAGAGGCCCCGGCGCACGATGAACGTCGAGGCATCGACGGCGTCGCCCTCGACGAGATGTCCCATGGCCAGGACGCTGTAGGGGATCCACTCGATCACCGAGAGCAGCACGATGGCGTCGACGGTGGCGTCGCCGAACCGGCGCTGGTGGACGATGCGGGACAGGCGATCGAACGTCACGGCCGCGACCTCCATCGAGAACGTCCGCAGCCCGGGGTCGTCGTAGTCGATTTCCTGCCAGGCGCTGATCACGCCACCGTTGGCGCGATATGCCGTGAACCAACCCTGCAGCCACTGCCGCAGGGCATCGGTCTCGGCGCCGGCCGGGAAGGTGCGCACCAACTCGACCATGGCGGTAGCGGCATCCTCGGCGAGGACGTGGAACAGGTCCTGCTTGTTGTCGAAGTAGCGGTAGAAGCTGCCGTGGGAGACACCGGCGGCGTCGACGATGTCGTCGACACGCGTGTCGTGGTACCCGCGTTGGGGCAACACCGCACTGCCGGCCCGCAGCAACGCGTCACGGGTCTTGCGCCCCCGTGGCCGCAGGTTCGGGTCGTGTGCCCGAGCCCCGGGGAACTCGGGCCAGTTCGGGACGCGCGAGCCCGGCGGTTTGGTCACCGGGGTCACGTTGACGCCGTCGATCGCCCCGTGCAGCACCCGGTGGACGGTCTGGGCCAACCCGTCGATGAAGCGACGACGGGCCAGTTGCCCCAGACCGAGGCGCCAGTAGTGGATGGACCGCATCACGACGCCGACGATGGTGTTGGTGAGCGCCGGCAGCTCCAGGTCCGGGTGATCGGGACGGGCGCCACGGATGATGGCGACGCCGACCCGGTTCCCGATCATCCTCGTCTCCTCGGTGGCCGGGGGCCGCTCCCGGGCCGCGGCCTGGTAGCCGGACAGGATGGGGTCGTACTCGGTGCACAGGTCGATGAAGGCGTCCAGCCACCGGCGCAGGTGCTCGACGCCGAGCTCGTCGGCCGTGACGGCACCGACGCTCTCGGCCAGTTCGCCCATGTCGTTGGCGAGGTGGCCGGCCAGGCGCCAGAACAGGTCCTCCTTGCTCGAGAAGTACTGGTAGAACGCGGGGCGGGAGCAGCCCGCGGCCTCGGTGATCAGCTCGACGCGGGTGTCGTGGTAGCCGTGCTCGGCGAACACCTCCAGCGCGGCCGAGAGGATCCGGCGCTGGGTGCTGGCACCGCGCGCCCCCACCAGCGGGTTCTCGCCGAAGGGCGCCCGCCGGACCACCTGCTCTGCTGCATCGTCCATGGGACTCCTCGACTCCGGTGGGGGCGGCTTGCGCCGGGCGCGTCCGCGGGTAATCTAACATTCTCGTCAGATATCGACTGGGAGGGACCCGATGCAGGCCGACGATCTGATCCTCGTGAGCGTCGACGACCACGTCGTCGAACCCCCCGACCTGTTCGAGGGCCGGCTCTCCGCCCGGGCCCAGGAACGGGCCCCCTTCGTCCAGCGCCTCGACGACGGCCGCGACGTGTGGATGTTCGAGGGCACCGCCCTGCCCAACGTCGGCCTCAACGCGGTCGCCGGCCGCGTGCCCGAGGAGTACGGCCTCGACCCGTGCAGCTTCGACCAGATGCGGAAGGGCTGTTACGACATCCACGAGCGGATCCGCGACATGAACGTCAACGGTGTCCTGGGCTCGCTGAACTTCCCCAGCCTCGCCGGCTTCACCGGCCAGCTCTTCTACACCTGCCCCGACAAAGACATCGCCCTCGAGCTGCTGCAGGCCTACAACGACTGGCACGTCGACGACTGGTGCGGCACCTATCCCGGCCGCATGATCCCTCTCAGCGTCCCGCCGGTCTGGGACCCCGATCTCATGGCGGCCGAGGTCCGGCGCCTCGCCGAGAAGGGCTGCCATGCCGTCACCTTCTCCGAGAACCCGGAGAAGCTCGGCCTGCCCAGCTTCCACAGCGACCATTGGGACCCGTTCTGGACCGCGTGCTGCGACACCGACACGGTCGTGTGCATGCACATCGGATCGTCCTCGACGCTGGTGTCCACGTCGTCGGACGCCCCCATCGACGCCATGATCACCCTGCAGCCCATGAACATCGTGCTGTGCGCCTCCGACCTGTTGTGGTCGCCGGTGCTGCGCAAGTTCGAAAAGCTCCGGATCGCCCTCTCCGAAGGCGGCATCGGCTGGGTTCCGTACTTCCTCGAACGGGTCGACTACGTGTACGAGCACCATCACCAGTGGACGAACCAGGACTTCGGCGACAAGCTGCCGAGCCAGGTGTTCAACGAGCGCATCCTGACCTGCTTCATCGACGACTCCGTGGGCATGGAGGTGCGCCACCACCTCAACATGGACCACGTCCACTGGGAGTGCGACTACCCCCACTCCGATTCCACGTGGCCCAACGCGCCCGAGATGGCGATGAAGTACCTCCAGGGCCTGCCCGACGAGGACATCGACCGCATCACCCACCTCAACGCCATGCGCAACTTCTCCTTCGACGCCTTCTCGCACATCCCACGCGAGCAGTGCACGGTGCGTGCGCTCCGGGCCCAGGCCGGCGACGTCGACACGTCGCTGGTGGCCTACGGCACCGGGAAGTTCCAGGAGGACGGCATCGTCACCACCATGACGCTGGCCGAGCGCATGGCCAAGCGGTGATCGTCAGGCCGGCGACGACGCGCTGACCGGCACCCGGGCCGGCCCCGCCACGTTCGACATCTGCACCCACTGCACGCCGTCGACGTCGACGGTGAGGTCGGGCCAGCGCCGGTACAACTCGTCGAACGCCACCCGGCTCTCGAGCCGGGCGAGGTGGGCGCCGATGCAGTAGTGGATGCCGTGCCCGAAGCCGATCGCCAGGGGCCCGGTGCGCTCGACGTCGAAGCGGTCGGGGTCGTCGTAGGCGCGCGGATCGCGGTTGGCCGCGCCGGTGAGGATCAGCATGGGGTTGCCGGCCGGCACTTGCACGCCGTGGAAGACCCGGTCCTCGACGCAGAAGCGGCCCTGGTACTGCGACGGCGCCCGGTAGCGGAGCACCTCTTCGACAGCACCGGGTGTCTTGGCCGGGTCGTCGCGGATCTTGGCCAGCTGGTCGGGGTTGGCGGCGAAGATCAGCGCGGCGTTGCCCACCAGCTTGGTGACCGTCTCGCTGCCCGCCGCGGCGAGCAGGAACACGAAGGCGGCGATCTCCTCGTCGGTGAGGTGGTCGACGGTGCCGTCCTCGCGCTCGATCTCCGCTTCGGTCAGGTGCCCGATCATGTCGTTCGACGGGTGCGGCCGCTTGTCGGCCACCAGCTGGAGCATGTAGGCGCTGGACTCGATGGCGGCCGTGATCCCGGCCTCGGTGGGGAAGGGGCTGCCGATGTTGCGCTCGAGCGAGCGGTCGGTCCAGTGCCGGATCTGTTGGCGATCGGCCTCGGGAACCCCGACGATGGAGCAGATGACCTCCACGGGGAACGGGCCGGCGAAGTCGGTGACGACGTCGAACTCCTCCCGGCCCGCGAGGCCGTCGAGGATGTCGCCGATCACCCGCTGGACCACGGGCTCCCACTCGCTGATCCGGCGGGGTGTGAACGCCCGGTTGACCAGCTTGCGGAGCCGGTCGTGCATGGGCGGGTCCATCATGATCATCGACGAGATCGAATCGGTGATGGCCTGGAAGTCGTCGCTGGTGAGCTGGTCGAGCGTGAGCCCGTGGGTGGACGTGAAGCCGGCCACGTCGCGGTGCACCTCGACGCAGTCGTCGTAGCGGGAGACGGCGTAGAAGCCGAGCTCCTCGTTGTGGTACACGGGCGCTTCCTCCCGCAGCCACCGGTAGACGGGGAAGGGGTCCTCGAAGAACTCCTGGCTGAAGGGGTCGAACTCCACGGAATCCAGTGTGACACGACTACCGATCGTCGAAGAGCGTGCTCACGACCACGTCGGCGGCGCCGTCGGCGTCGCCCTCCCAGGTGACCGTGCCGTGGTCGAGCAGCACCACGCGATCGCACAGGGCGAGGGCCGGACCGACGTGTTGTTCGACGATCAGCAACGAGGTCCCGTTGGCACGGATGGTGGCGAGGGTGGCGTAGACCTCGTCGATGATGACCGGCGCCAGCCCGAGCGAGAGCTCGTCGGCGATGAGCAGGGCGGGGGACTCGACCAGGACCCGGGCCAACGACAGCATGCGCTGCTCCCCGCCGGAGAGGGTCCCGGCCAGCTGGCGCCGGCGCTCGCCGAGGCGGGGGAACAGCTCGAAGGCGTGACGCAGTCCGTCGGCGATGCCCCGGCGTCCCAGGCTGTGCCGGAACGAGAGCGTCAGGTTCTCCTCGACGGTGAAGCTGGCGAACACCGAGCGCCCCTCGGGAGCATGCGCCACGCCCGCCCGGGCGAAGTCGTGCGTGGCCCGGCCGGTCATGTCGACCCCGTCGACGACCACGGTCCCGCCGGTGGGAGCGATGAGCCCGGATGCGACCCGCGCCACGGTGGTCTTGCCCACGCCGTTGGATCCGAGGAGGGCGAGCGCCTCGCCGCGGGTCACGGTGAGGGAGACGCCGAACAGGGCCCGGAAGGGGCCGTAGGACGCTTCCACGTCGTGGAACTCCAGCATGGCCCCGGACCGCGCCGTGTCGCTCACGAGTCCTCCCGGGGGCTCCGCCCCCGAACCCCAGTCCGGACGGCTCGCTGGCGCTCGCACGCCCGGCGGCGCTCGCTGGCGCTCACGCCGGGTGCTCCATGGCCCCGAGGTAGGCGCTGCGCACCACCGGATCGTCGAGCACGGCGCGGGTGGTGCCGCTGGCGATGGGCCGGCCGAAGTCGAGCACGAGGCACCGTTCGGTGAAGTCGGTGACCAGCTCCACGTCGTGCTCGACCAGCAGGATGGCGAACCCGCGCTCGGCCTGCACCGCCCGCAACGTGGTGGCGAGCGCGCTCGTCTCGGCGCGGTCGAGGCCCGACGACGGCTCGTCGAGCAGGAGCAGGCGCGGCTCGGTCATCAGGGCCCGTCCCACCTCCACCAGTCGGCCCTTGCCGAGGCTCAGGGTCTCGATGGGGGCGTCGGCCACGTCGGCCAGCCCGAGCAGCGCGAGCACGGCGTCGGCGCGATCGATCTCGGCCGTGGTGGGTCGACCGCGGCCGACGAGGTCCTTCCAGAACGACCCCGAGCCGTTCCGGATCCGTTCCGCGATCAGCAGGTGTTCGCGCACCGTGGAATCGGCGAACAACTCGATGCGCTGGAAAGTACGGCCGATGCCGGCGCGGGCCCGGCGATGGACCGGTAGGTGGGTGATGTCGCGGCCGTCGAAGACGACCTGGCCGGCGGTGACCGGCGTGACGCCCAGCAGGCAGTTGAACAGCGTCGTCTTCCCGGCGCCGTTGGGGCCGATCAGTCCGACCCGCTCGCCGTCGTCGACGTCGAGGTCGACGTCGGTCAGGGCCTGGATGCCGGCGAAGTTCTTGGCCATGCCGCGGGCTTCGAGCAACGCCGTCACGCCTTGGCCTCCACCGGTGCCTCGTCCGCCGGCCCGGCGGCTGCTTCCCGCCGGGCGGCCCGGGCCGCCAGCCGGGCGTCGACCTTGGCGGTGGAGCGACGCTTGCTGAACTCGAGCATCCCTTCGGGGTGGCGGGCGAACTGGATGGCGGTCAGGCCGAAGAGCACGAAGCGCCACTTGGCCGAGATCGGGAAGATCCCCGGGACCCGGTCGGGGCTGCGGAGGATCCAGGCCAGCAGCGAACCCCGCAGGATGACGGCGTCGAAGAGGGCGAAGGCCGCACCGGCCTGCGCCGCCCCCTCGACGGTGCGCACGCTCAGGCTCACCACCAGGACCAGCCAGAAGAGGGCGGCCGCGGGGGCGAAGTTGTTGCCGTAGTTCACGTTCTCCTGGTGCATCGACAACATGGCGCCGCCGAGCCCGGCGATGAAGGCGGAGACGGCGAAGGCGATCACCCGGGCCCGGGCGGGCGCGATGCCGATCGACTGGGCGGCCAGCTCGCTGCCCTGGATCGCCCGCAGCGTCCGTCCGGTGGTGCCTTCGCGGAGGAGGATCACGCCCACCGAGACCACGGCGAACACGACGACGGCGAGGGCGAGGAACGCCTTGTCGTTGGCGAAGTCCCACGGTCCCAGCACGGGGCGGGGCACGCGGGTGCCCTGCAGCAGCGACGTGTTGCCACCGCCGACCCAGGAGAACTTCACCATCACGGCGTCGAAGAAGTAGGCGAAGGCCAGGGTGGCGATGGCCAGCCAGACCCCACCGAGGCGCAGCACGGGGAGGGCGACGAGCGCGCCGACGGCGGCGGCGATCACCGCGCCCACGACCGCGGCGAGCAGCACCGAGGTGCCCCAACGGTCGGCGAACTGGAACACGGTGAAGCCGCCGATGGCGGCGAACGCGCCCTGGCACAACGAGATCTGGCCTGCGAACCCGGTGATGACGGTGATCGAGAGGTAGATCGTGGCCAGGATCACGGCCTGGGTGACGAGGAAGATCCAGAACTGGTCGGCGCGGAGGAACACCACCAGACCGACGGTGCCGAGGAAGACGACGCCGAAGGCTCGGGTGCCGATGGTCAGGAATCGGCTGCGGGCCGCCGCGCTCAGGCCCGGGGGTGGGGGGTCGACCCCGGACATGGGGTCGGTGAGGTCGGTGCCGCGCCGGATCGCGGGCCAGAGGGCGAAGATGCCGAACAGCACCAGGAAGGGGATGGCGGGGGTGATGTTGTCGGTGATCGGCTCCAGCCAGGGGAGCGAATCGCTCCAGCGGGGGAGGAACGTGTTGAAGAGGGCGATGAAGATGCCGAGCCCCAGCCCGCCGACGAGCGCCCGGGGCAGGCTGACGAGTCGGCCGATGGCGGCGGCGGCGATCGCCACCACGACGAGGCTGAAGAAATCGGGCGCGACCAGGGTGTTGAACCGGGGGGCGATGAGGACGCCCGCCATGCCGGCGAAGAAGCTCGACAGCGCCCACGCGAAGGCCGAGACGCGGTCGGCGTCGATCCGGTTGAGCTCGGCCATCCGGGGGCTCTCGACCACCGCTCGCATCGACAGTCCGAGCGACGAGAAGCGGAAGAGCACCCCGAGGGCCACCATGGCGGCCACGGCCACCGCCATCTGGGACAGCTCGTCGCGGCTGAACGGATACACGCCGAAGGGGTCGTAGAAGACGTCGGAGCCGTTGGGGATGATGCCGCCCGGGGTGACGCCGGCCACGGCGGTGAAGCTGGCGAGCAGGTCGAACAAGGCGGGCAACGCGACCGTGAGTCCGATGGCGACGACGAGCTTGGCCACCGCCGAGGCGGTCCGCAGGTGGCGGAAGATGAAGCGTTCGAGGACGAGGCCCACCAGGGGGGCGAGGACGAACACCGCCAGCACCAGAGCAGGGATGATCGACCAGCCCCAGTCGGTTCGGGCCTTGAAGTACATCGCCGCCGACACGTACGCCTGGGCGCCGAACGCGAGGTTGAACACCCCGGACGTCTTGTAGGTGAGGACGAATCCGAGGGCGACGAGGGCATACACCGTGCCCGGCGGGGTTCCCTGCAGGATCGCCTTGAAGACGTCCCCGGCGACGGTCGCGGTGATCACGCCGAGGTCAGGATGGGGCGATCAGTTGTCACCGAAGGCCATCTGCTTCGGTTCGGACCAGTCGAGCGACGAGCTGTCCCAGCAGAAGAACGGCGTCTTCGGGTCGGCCACGGTCTGGAACGCACTGTCGACCACCTTGACGGGAGCGAAGCAGGACAGCCCCTGGGCCGGCTCGCCCGGTGTGGCCGGGGTGTGGGCGGTGGTCCAGTCGACCGGTTGGATCAGTCCGCCGGCGCTGTAGTCGGTGACCTGGTTGAAGGCGTCGATCGCCTTCTGGCGGTCGAAGTCGGGCCCCGCCGCCATGAGGGCGCTGAATGCCTCGTCGGCGTTGATGAAGCCGACCATGGCGAGCTCGCTCAGCTCCTTGCCCTTGGCGCCCATGTACTTCTTGAACGCGGCCTGCAGTGCGTTGCCCGAGTCGGCCTCGAACGGCAGGAACTGGGCCGAGATGTAGTCGCCCTCGAAGATGCCGCCGGCGGCCTTGACGAAGTCCTGGTTGTAGGTGTTGGGGTGCGCCATCACCACGTCGTCCATGCCCTGGCGGTGCAACTCCTGGCCCAGCGTCTTCATGCCGTTGAGGTCGATGCAGGTGGCGATGAAGTCGACGCCGGCGTCCTTCATGGCCGACACCTCCGGGCCGATGCCGTTGGGCAGGCCGAAGGCGAGCTGGTCGTTGAAGTAGGCGACCTCGGCGCCGCCGATGTCGGCGGAGTACTGCTCGATCGAGGCCTTGTTGGTCTGGGCACACACCTTGGAGTTCTCCGACACGCCGTAGCCCAGGCTGGCCACCTTCTTGGCGCCGGCCAGCTTCACCAGGTACGGCACGCCGCGGGAGACGCACCCGCCGCACGTGACGGCGCCGGCCGGGAAGATGGCCTTGCGGTCGGTGGCCTCGGTGGCGTTGATGTTCCAGGTGAAGGTCGGGACGCCCGCCTTGTCGAGGTCGCCCCAACCGCTGGCGAGCAGGGTGGCGTTGAAGTCGCCGAATGCGTCGTTGTTGGAGATGACGTCGATGGCCCGGACCTGGTTCTGCGACAGCTCGTCGTCGAGCACGTCCTTGATCACCAGCTGGCGGCCGTAGATGCCGCCCTCGTCGTTGCGGAAGTCGAAGTAGGCCTGGATGCCGTCCCGGTAGCAGTCGAGGATGCAGGTGCCGAGCGGGTTGTTCGACTTCGTACCGATGATGTCGAAGGCGATCTCGTCGTCGCTGACGCCCGGTACGCCGCTGATGGAGACGAACGTGTCGCGGGCGGAGCCGCCGGCCGCGGTGGTCGTCGAGTCGCCACCGGCTGGGGCGGCGGTGGTGGTCGACGAGGTGTCCTCGGCGGAGGTGTCGTCACCGCTGTTGCCGCACGCGGCGGCCAAGGTGGCCATTGCGACGAGCACCAGCAGCCACGGAGTCGTTCTGCGCATTCGACGGATCCCCCCGGTTGTCTCGATGTGGCCGCAGACAGTACCTGACGCTGTTGTCAGATGGTCGGCACAACGGCAGATCTGCGATCAGGAGCGTCTCGCGGCTTCAGAGGCGAGCGATCACCTGCTCGCCGAACGCGGCCAGGGTCGCAGGCCGGGCGAAGTCGGTGAACCACACGTAGAAGCGGTCGACGCCCCGCCGGTGCAGCTCCCGGTAGTGGGCGGACACCTGGTCGGCATCGCCGATCAGCAGGCCGTCGCCCATGTACCCGAAGCGGCGTTGGGCGGTGGCCGTCACCTCGTCCCTGGCCGCCTCGTCGGGGACGAAGGCCACCATCTCCTGCACCGATGCCCGGGCGTCGCCCACGCGGCCCCGGAGGTCGTCGAAGCGGTCGAGCGCGTAGATGGGGCAGTTCCACCACGAGGCGTGGGCCGCCACCAGCTCCAGCGTTCGGGGACCGGCTCCACCGATGAGGATGGGGATCTCCCCACGGGGCACGGGGCGTTGCTGTCCGCCGTGCACGTGGTGGAACTCGCCGTCGAAGTCGACCACGTCGCCGGTCCACAGCAGACGCACGACGGCGAGCGTCTCGGCCAGCCGGCGGACCCGGATCGGGGCCTCGGCGGGGCCGACCCCGAAGCGGGTCAGCTCGTCGGGCACCGAGCCCCAACCGATGCCCAGCTCGAAGCGACCGCCGGAGGCATGGTCGAGGCTCACCGCCTGCTTGGCCAGGATCGCGGGATGGCGGAACGAGTCGCACAGCACCAGGTGACCGATGGTCAGCCGCTCGGTCCGGGCCGCCAACCACGTCGCGGCCACGAAGGCGTCGAGCATGTCGTGCTCCTCGGCCATCGGCGGGGCCAGGTGGTCCATGAGGGCGATGCCCTCGAAGCCCGCCGCCTCGGCCGCCTGGGCGCGCTCGGTCAGGCCGTCGAAACCCAGGCGCATCTGGGGGAGGAAGAGGTGGAACTCCGGGCGGTCAGGCATCGTCGGGGCCGCAGCGCTAGAGGATGGCGCCCTTCTCCTTGAGCGCCGCCAGTTGGTCCCAGTCGTAGCCGGCCTCGACCAGCGCCAGTTCGGTGTGCTCGCCGTGCTCGGGGCACCGAGTCGTCTCCACCGGTGTCTCGTCGAACTGGGCCGGACTGGTCACGAGCTGGACGTCCTGGCCGTTGCTCGCGGTCATCGTCGGAAGGTAGCCGTTGGCCACGACCTGGGGATCCTCGTAGAGCTCGTCGAGCGTCTGGTACGGGGTCCACACGCCGGCGAAGTCCTCGAGGGCCTCCTTCCAGTGCGCGAGCGGATGGGCGCCGAACGCGTCGTCGAGGGCGGTGACGCACTCCACGCTGTTCTCCCGGCGCGCCGCGGCATCGGCGAATCGCTCGTCGGTGGCCAGCTCCGGGACGCCGAGCCGGGTGACGAGGTCGGCCCAGAACTTGTCGCTCTGGAGCAGCATGAGGCTGATGAAGCGGTCGTCCGCGGTGCGATAGGCGCCGACGCCGGGGTTGGGCACCTTGCGTCGGTCGCCACCCTGGGGGATCTTCGAGAAGCCGAACAGCTTCGAGGCCACCACCAGCGGGGAGATCTGCCACATCGCGGTCGACAGCAGGGAGACGTCGACCACACTCGTCTCTCCCGTGGTGGTCCGCTTGTAGAGCGCGGCGGCGATGCCACCCGCCACGGCCAGTCCGCCCATGACATCGCCGAACGCCGGCGCCGGTTGACCGGGTGGGAAGCCGTCGGCCTTCTCGGGCATCACCGATGCCACCCCGCCCCGGGCCCAGAACGATGCCCCGTCGAACCCACCCTTCTCGGCGTCAGGTCCCCGCGGTCCCTGGCCGGTCCCGCGGGCGATGACGATGTCGGGGTTCCGGGCCCGGATGTCGTCGATGTCGATCCGTAGCTTGCGCCGCACCGCCGGCATGTAGTTGGTGAGGAACACGTCGGCCGTCTCGACCAGCGTGAGCAGGGCCTCGCGGCCGTCGGGATGCGAGATGTCGATGGCGACGGACCGCTTGCCGTGGTTGGGCTGCTCCATCATGAAGTTCACGCCCTGGTCGCCGCCGGGCAGAAGGCCCGACGTCACCAGGCCTCGTTGCGGATCGCCGGTGTCGGGGGGCTCGACCTTGATGACGTCGGCACCCCAGTCGACCAGGACGGCGCCGGCGGACGGTACGAACATCCAGCTGGCCACCTCGATCACCTTGACGCCGTCGAGTGGTCCGGGCATTTCGTGTCTCCTTCGTTCAGCTCGCCGGCCAGCCCACGGTCTTGGTCTCGGTGAAGATCTCGAGGCCCTCGAGACCGCACTGGCGACCGATGCCCGATTGCTTGTAGCCCCCGAAGGGGGCGTCGGCGCCGTACCAGACGCCACCGTTGAGGCCGAGGGTGCCGGTGCGGATCCGGTGGGCCACGGCCTTGGCCCGGTCGAGGTCGCCGGAGGTGATGGTGCCCGACAACCCGTAGGCGCTGTCGTTGGCGATGCGGACGGCGTCATCGTCGTCGTCGTAGCCGATCATCACCAGCACCGGGCCGAAGATCTCCTCCTGGGCGATGGTCATCGAGTTGTCGACGTCGGCGAACAGCGTCGGCTCGACGTAGAACCCCCGGTCGAACCGGTCCGGGACGCCGCCGCCGGTGATCACCCGCGCCCCCTCGGCGATGCCCTTCTCGATGTAGCCGAGCACCCGGTCCCGCTGCTTGCGAGAGATCAGGGGCCCCATCAGGTTCTCGTAGTCGGTGGGATCGCCATAGGGGACGGCCTCGAAGGCCGCACCCACCACTTCGACCGCCTCGGCGTAGCGCGAGTTCGGGACCAGGAGCCGGGTGGGGATGGCACAGCCCTGGCCGGCGTGGAAGCACATCCCGGCTGCGCCGGGAAGCGTCGCCTCCATGTCGGCGTCGTCGAGCACCAGGTTGATCGACTTGCCGCCCAGCTCGAGGAACACCGGCTTGAGCGTCGCCGAGGCCGCCGCCATGATCCGCCGTCCCGTGGCCGTCGAACCGGTGAACGCCACCATGTCGACGGCGGGAGAGGTGGTGAGGACCTCGCCGACGAGGTGATCCTGGGAGACGACGATGTTGACCACGCCCGGCGGGATGTCGGTCTTCTCGGCGATGAGCCGGCCGAGGCGGGTTGCGTTCCAGGGGGTGTCGGGAGCCGGCTTGAGGACGCAGGTGTTCCCCATGGCCAGGACGGGCCCGAGCTTGTTGAGGATGATCTCGATGGGGAAGTTCCACGGGACGATCACGCCGACGACGCCGACGGGTTCCTTCCAGACCTCGCGCTCGGTCTGCAGGCCCATGCCGAAGGCGTCCTTGGGACCGAGCGACCGCGACCACGGGAACTGCTCGATCATCTCGGCCGGCCAGCGCAACGCCTCCCGCAGTGGGGCGTCGAGCTGCGGGCCCAGCGTGCTGAGGATCGGGCAGCCCACCTCGGCCACGAGCTCGTGCCGGAGCTCCTCGTGCTCGGACTCGATGGCGTCCTGGAGCTGGAGCAGGCTGCGCTTGCGCAGGGCGTGGTCGGTGGACCAGTTGGTGGTGTCGAAGGCCCGGCGGGCCGCGGCGATGGCGGCCTCCATGTCGGCAGCCGTGCCGTCGGCGACCGGGCCGAGCACCTCCTCGGTGGCGGGGTTCACGTTGTCGAACGTGGCGCCGCCCGTGGCTTCGACGAGCGCACCGTCGATGAGCATCCGCAGTTCACCCACGGTGGGATCTCCTTGTCGTCATGTCGCGTTCACCACACCAGCTCGAGGTTGTCGACCGCCCGCAATCCCTGCGAGTACCGCAGCTCGGTCCCCGGCGCGATGGCGTAGTCGGGGACCCGGGCGTGCCATTCCTCGAGCGTGACCCGCAGCTCCATGCGGGCCAGGTGGGACCCGAGGCAGCGGTGGGCTCCGCCACCGAAGGCGAGGTGCTTGTTGGCGGGACGCTGGAAATCGACGGTGTCGACGTCGTCCCAGCTCTCGCCGTCGGTGTTGGCGGATCCGATCGCCACGTGCACGGGCGTGCCGGCCGCGATCGGACACCCTGCCAGCTCGGTGTCCCGGGTGCTGATCCGAGCCACGCCGGCCACGGGCGACTCCCACCGGAGCATCTCCTCGACGGCGTGGGGGATGCATCCCGGGTCGTCGACCAGCTGTCGGCGGTGGTCGTCGTGCTGGGCCAGGAAGGCGACGAAGCAATCGAGCGAGGCGGTGACGGTGTCGAGTCCGGCGAGGAAGAACAGGTAGCAGATGTCGATGATCTCGTCGTGGGTCAGCTGGTGCCCGTCGACCTCGGCATCGAGGAACTGGGTCAGGAAGTCGTCCTGGGGTGTCGTGGTGCGCTCGGTCAGCACCTCGTCGAGCACGGCGTAGATCTTGGCTCCGGTCTCGTCGACCATGCGGTTCCGCTCGTCCATGTCGGCCGCCGGCGGGCGGATGATGCCGTCCTTGAGCGCGATGAACTCGTCACGCCGGGACACCGGGAGGCCGAGCAGCTGGAGGAACACCGTGGTGGGCAGCGGCTCGGCCACGGCCTGGTGGAAGTTGCCGCGCCCGTGGTCGGCCACGGCATCGATCAGCGTCCGGACCAGCGAACGCGTGCGGTCCTCGAGCGCCGCCACCTGCTTGGGGGCGAAGAGCGGATCGAGGAGCTTGCGGAAGTTCTTGTGCTCCGGCGGATCGATCTGGAGCGGGATGAGGGGTCGGACCTGGCCGATGTGGACGGCGTCGAAGCCCGAGGAGAAGATCTCCGGGTGCTTGAAGACGTCGCGGACCGCGGCGTCGCCGACCACCACGACGGAGTCCTCGCCGGCCAGGACGGGCCCGGTGGCCCGGAGCGTGGCATACAGCTCCTGGGGGTGGGCCAGGGCGTGGCGATCCTCGGGGAGGACGTCGTCCGGTGGATCGGTCGCGGTGTCGTCGGTGTCGATCATCGCCCCTCCTGCGCTCGTCCCCCCGGACCGGATCGGCCGCTCAGCCGGCCGTGGCGCGGACGGTGTCCTTCTCGGCCGGCACGATCGGAGGAGCTTGGCGCCAGTCGGGGATGCCGTCCTCGGTCCGGGCGGCGGGGAACTTGTCGTCGTGGACCTCGGCCCAGTGCGCGTGGTTGAGCTGGTGGAGGGTGAAGCAGGCGTTGAGGGCGTTGTAGAAGCCCTGGTTGTCCTGGGTCTGGTTCACGGACTCCTTGATCATGAGCGCCGTCATGGTCGGGAGCTGGGCGATGCGTCGGGCGAAGTCGACGGTGTTGTCCGCCAGGTCGTCGCGCGAGAACACCTTGGAGACCATGCCCAGCTCGTGGGCCTCGTCGACGCCCATGCAGTCGCCGGTCAGCAAGAGCTCCTTGGTCTTGCGAGCGCCGAACTCCCACGGGTGGGCGAAGTACTCGAGGCCGCACATGCCGAGCCGGGTACCGACCACGTCGGCGAAGGTGGCGTCGTCGGACGCCACGATGAGGTCGCAGGCCCACATCAGCATCAGGCCGGCGCCGTAGACCTTGCCGTGGACCTGGGCCACGGTGATCTTGCGCAGGTTGCGCCAGCGGCGGGTGTTCTCGAAGTAGTAGTGCCACTCCTGGAGCATCCGCTTCTCGGCTCCGTCCCGGCTGCCGCCGTTGATCTGGGTGCTGGCGTGGGAGCGGTACTCCTCCATCGCCACCTCGGAGCCCAGGTCGTGGCCGGAGGAGAACAGCTTCCCCTCGCCGCCGAGGATCACCACCCGCACCGCGTCGTCGGCCTCGGCCCGGAGGAAGGCCTGGTCGAGCTCGACCAGCATCCCCCGGTTCTGGGCGTTCCGGGCGTCGGGGCGATCGAGCATGATCCGAGCGATGGTGCCGTCGTCGAGCGTCTCGTAGGTGATGAAGTCGTACTCGCGACTGTTGCCGTTGCTGGAGTGGGACATGGTCTCCCCTGGATCGGTGGTGGCGGCGCCGGCTGGGTAGCGGGCGTACATGACGCAACTGTCAGACTAACCGACGGGCACGTCGTCGGGCATGCCGCCTACGCCGGGACGGCCGGGGCGGCCAGCACCATGGGGAAGTCGTCGATCGAGCGGATGCCCGCCGTGTACTCGAGGAGGTGGCCGTCGGCGATGGCGTAGTCGGGGATCCGCCGATGCCATTCGCGGAGCGCGACCCGCAGCTCCATGCGGGCCAGGTGTGAGCCGAGGCAGCGGTGCACACCGCCACCGAAGGCGATGTGACGGTTGGACTCGCGGTCGAACCGCACGATGTCGGCGTCGTCGAGGTCCTCTTCGTCGGTGTTGGCCGAGCCGAGCAGGGCGATGACCTGGTCACCCTGCTTCACCGGGCAACCCGCGATCTCGGTGTCAGCCACCGCGGCGCGAACGATGCCCATCACCGGCGTTTCCCAGCGCAGGAGCTCCTCGATGGCGTGGGGGATGCGCGACGGATCGTCGACCAGCTGGCGGCGGTGCTCGGGGTGCTCGGCGAGGAACGCGAACATGCAGTCGAGGGTGGCGGTCACGGTGTCGAGGCCGGCGATGAGGAAGAGGAAGCAGATGTCGAGGATCTCTTCCCGGGTGAGCCGGACGCCGTCGACCTCGGTGCCGAGGAAGTGGCTCAGCAGGTCGTCCTGGCGTTGTTCGCTCCGGTCGTCGAGCACGCGGTCGAAGTAGGCGTAGACGGAATCCGCGGTCGCCTTCTGGTGCGCCACCGCCTCCCGGCTGCCGAACTCCGCGCCGGTGACGTGGTTGGGTCGGATGATGCCGTCCTTCATGGCCAAGAAGACGGGAAGGTCCTCCAACGGGAGACCGAGGAGCGTGAGGAACACCTGCGACGGGAACGGGATCGACAGTTCCGTGGCGAAGTTCACCTCGGTGCGGTCACCGAAGCCGTCGATGAGCTGGTTCACCAGTTCGGCGACCGGTACCTCCAGCTCGGCCATCTTGCGGGGCGCGAAGAGCGGATCGAGGATCTTGCGGTACTTCTTGTGCTCGGGGGGATCGATCTGGAGCGGGATGAGGGGCCGGATGTTCTGCAGGTCGACCGCCGACATGTTCGAGGTGAACGCCTCGGGCCGACGCAGGGCGTCGTCGATCTCGGCCCGCCCGCCGATGACGACCACGCCGTCCATCGGCATGACGCGCATCGCGGCGCGCATCTCCTTGAAGACGGGTTGCGGGCACCGGGCCATCTCCGGGTCCATCTGCGAGAACGGATCCTCGGGGACGGCGAGCACCTCGGGTCCCTGCTCGACGGTGTCGCTCACGGTGCACGTCTCCTTGTCCCCAGCGTTGCCGTGCCGACGCTAGGCGGTTTCTGACACCCTCGTCAACTATCGCGCGGTCGTCACAGGCTCCGGTAGAGCCCGCCATCGACCAGGAGCTGGGCGCCGTTCACGTAGCTCGCCGCGTCGCTGGCGAGGAAGAGGCACACGCTGGCCATGTCGTCCGGCACGCCCATGCGCCCCATGGGGTTGATGCGCGCCGCCGCCTCGCGTGCCTCGGGTGTCCACGCCTGGGCGATGTCGGTGTCGAACGCACCGGGCAGGACGAGGTTCGCCCGCACGGCCGGGGCCCACGCGCCGGCGAGCGCCAGCGTCATGGCGTTGAGGGCGGCCTTGGCCATGGCGTAGGGGAGATCGCCGGCGTCGGGCCGCAGCGAGCCCGCCGTGCTCACGTTGATGATCGAGCCACCGTCTCCCTCCGCCATGCGGGTGCCGATCAGGGCGGAGAGGCGGAACGGTCCCCGGGCGTTCACGGCGTGGACCTTGTCGTAGAGCTCCTCGGTGACGGAGGGCAGGTCGGGGTACAGGGGTGACATGCCGGCGTTGTTGACCAGGACGTCGCAGCGGCCGAAGTGGTCGTACACCGCCTCGACCAGGGCGTCGCAGTCGTCCCAGTGACCGACGTGGCACGCCACCGGCAGGGCCCGGCGCCCGGTGGCGGCGCTGATCTCCGACGCCGCGGCCTCGCACGCGTCGAACTTGCGGCTGGCCACGACGACATCGGCGCCGGCGGTGGCAAAGGCGGTGGCGACGGCCCGCCCGATGCCCCGGCTCCCGCCCGTGACCAGCGCGACCTTGCCCTCGAGTTCGTTCATCGGGGCCGTTCTAGTCGGATTCGGCCCCCGCCTTCGTCTCCCACGTGGCCTTGGCGCCGCTGTGGCCCACCACCGTCACCGACCACACGGCCCCGGCTCCGGTGATGAGCGAGGCCGCCAGCAGGGCGGCGGTGACGGTCTTGGCCGGGATGTCGGGCTTGCGCTCGGCCAGGAAGGGTGCCGCGGTCACGGCCGCGGCGGCGATCGTCACCGCGATGGCCCACGGCAGGACCGTCTCGCCCTGCTCGGCGTGGTCGTGCACCAACTGGGTCCGGTCGACCCGCTCCTGCAGGGATTCCCCGGAGCTCTGGGCGAGGCCCACCGCCACCGTCGCGCCGAGGGCCATCACCAGGGCGGCCGGTGCGTAGTACTTGCGGAGGCGGGGGAACGCCGCGCTCAGCACCGTTGCCAGTGCGGCGAGCGGCAGCAGCACCACGGCGAGGTGCACCACCAGCGGGTGCGCCGGAAGGCCGAACAGGTTCTGGATCTCCATCGTGCTCCTCGATCATGTCCGTGCGGGCCCGTCCCAGGTGCCCGGCATCTGATCATCGCCGAGATGGGAACGCAATGAGTTCTTGCGCACCGGCCGGGAAACGCACCGAACCGGGTTGGCGAGCACGGGCCGGACCACGCGACGGGCCACCCGGTTCCGGGGCGACGGGCATTACGGTGCCCGCCCATGGAGATCAGACTCGATGGACAGGTCGCACTCGTCACCGGCGCGTCGAAGGGCATCGGCAAGGCCATCGCCAAGACGCTGGCCGAGGCCGGGGCCCAGGTCATGCTCAGCTCGCGCAAGCAGGACGCGCTCGAGGCCGCGGCTGCTGACATCGACGGCGAGACCGCGGTGTACGCCGCCAACGCGGGGAACCCGGAGGCGGCAGCGGCGTGTGTCCAGGCCACCATGGACACCTTCGGCGCGGTCGACATCTTGGTCAACAACGCGGCGACGAACCCGTACTACGGCCCCGCCATCGACATCGACCTCTCGCGCTACGACAAGACCTTCGAGGTCAACCTGCGCGGACCGCTGGTGTGGTCCCAGGAGGCGTGGAAGGCGTCGATGCGCGAGCGCGGTGGCTCGATCATCAACCTGGCGTCGATCGGCGGGATGACCGTGAGCGAGGTCATCGGCATCTACGACACCACCAAGGCGGCGCTGATCCACCTCACCAGGATCCTCGCCTCCGATCTCTCCCCGGGGGTGCGGGTCAACGGCATCGCACCGGGCCTGGTCAAGACCGACTTCGCCAAGGCGCTGTGGGAGCCGGCCGAGGAACAGATCGCCCGCCACACCCCACTCGGACGACTCGGTGTGCCACAGGACATCGCCAACGCCGCCCTCTTCCTCGCCTCCGACCTGTCGTCGTGGATCACCGGCCACACCCTGGTGGTCGACGGGGGTGCGCTCATCGCCCCGCACGCCTGAGCCGTTCGCTTCGCTCACTTCTGGAGTTGCTCGCAGGGCGAACAACGTCCCTGAGCCGTTCGCTTCGCTCACTTCTGGAGTTGCTCGCGGAGCTCGCCGCGGCGGATCTTGCCGAGAGCGGTCCGGGGGAGCTCGGGTCTGATCTCGAGCTCCTTCGGCGCCGCCCATGCCGGCAGCTCGGCCCGCACCCAGTCGCGCAGCTCGTCCAGCGACGGCGCGGCGGCGTCCTCGGCGATCTCGACCACCGCCACCACCCGCTGGCCCCAGTCCGGGTCGGGGCGGCCCACGACCGCCGCGTCAGCGACGGCCGGGTGGAGGCGGAGCCGGCGCTCGACCGGGTCGGGGAACACGTTCTCGCCGCCGGTGATGATCATGTCGCCGCGTCGGCCCGACACGCTGACGATGCCGTCGTCGATGGCGCCCAGGTCCCCCGTGTGGAGCCAGCCCACCTCGTCCACCACCGGCGTGCCGTCGCGGTAACTGACCGCGATCATCGGACCGCGCAGGAGGAGCTCGCCGTCCTCGGTGCGGACCTCGACCCCTGGTAGCGGCACGCCGTCGTAGACCACGCCGCTGCCGGTCTCGGTCAGCCCGTAGGTGGCCACGGCATTCGGCGGCCGGTCGGGCGGCGGGGCCGATCCGCCGAGCACGATGCGTTCCCACCGGGTGGTGTCGATGCGCGCCATCGCCGTCGCCACCAGGGACACGTGGGTGCACCCGGCCCGGCCGGCGGCGTCCACCGCGGCGGCGTCGAAGCCGTCGTGCACCGTGACCGGCGTGCCGCTGTGGTGCGCCCTGGTCACCACGGAGAGGCCACCGACGTGGGCCAGCGGCAGACAGGCCAGCCAGCGGTGACGGGCGGGGTCGATCCCGAGGTGGGTCGAGGTGGCCCGGGCGGACGCCGCCACCTGGCTGTGGCTCAGCTCCACACCCTTGGGGGCCCCGGTGGTGCCGCTCGTCGGCATGACGAGGGCGATGTCGGGAGCGATCGGGCCGCCGGCGTCGAGCGAGGCGACCAAGCGTCTGGCCGCCGCGGCCGGGAGGCGGGGATCGACGGGGAGCACGGCGTCGCCGGCATCCCACGACCGGAGGAGCGCGTCGACGAAGTCCCGGCCCCGAGCCTCGATCGCCACCAGCGTCGCCATGACCGGAGGCTACGGACCGGAACGCCCCGACCGCCCCCAGCTCCGAAACTGGACGCGGCTCCGTACCACCACAGCCGCGTGTGGGAACCTGCGGACGTGTCCGATCCCGATGCACTCCCGTCCGGCCTCGCGGTGTGGGTCGCCGGTGCCCGACCCCGCACCCTGCCGGCCGCCGTCGTTCCGGTCCTCGTCGGGACGGCCGCCGCCCGGGGTGTCGACGGTCCACTGATCGCGTGGCGGGCGGTGTTGGCCGGCGTGGTGGCCCTGGCCTTGCAGATCGGCACCAACTTCGCCAACGACTACTCCGACGGCATCCGCGGGACGGATGACCCCGGCGCGCGCCTCGGTCCGATACGCCTGGTGGGGTGGGGGATCGCACCGCCAGCCGCGGTGAAGCGGGCGGCGCTGGGCAGCTTCGCGGTGGCCGGTCTCGCCGGCCTGGCCCTGGCTGCGGCCGTGGGATGGGAGCTGGTCGTGGTCGGGGCCCTGAGCATGGCGGCCGGCTGGCTCTACACCGGTGGTCCCAAGCCGTACGGGTACCTCGGCCTCGGCGAGGTCTTCGTCTTCGTGTTCTTCGGCCTGGTGGCGACGGTCGGGTCCACCTACGTGCAGGTCGAGCGGGTCACGGGGCTGAGCGTGCTGGCCTCCGTGCCCGTGGGATTGCTGGCCACCGCCCTGCTCGTGACCAACAACCTGCGGGACATCCCGGGCGACACGGTCGCGGGCAAGCAGACCCTGGCCGTGCGCATCGGCGCGGCCCGCACCCGGGACCTGTACACGGGCATGATTGCCGTCGCCTTCTTGATCGTCGTGGTCATCGCCACCCAGCGGCCGGCGGCCGTGATCGCGCTCGCCGCCGCGGTTCTCGCCATCGATCCGGTCCGGCGCGTGCGGGCCGGTGCCGCGGGTCCGGCGCTGATCCCCGTGCTCGTCGCCACCGGTCGGGTCCAACTCGTGTTCGGCGTGCTCCTCGCCGCCGGCCTGGTCACCGCCGCCTGAGGGCGGGTGGTACGCAGGCGCGTCCAGTTCGCCATGGCGGGCGGCGGGGCCGGGGGCGTGGCGACGACGGCTCGGAGGAAGCGCGCGTCAGAGATCGTGCGCGGCCAGCCAGGGTCGCAGCAGTCCGAGGAACGCCGTCGGCTGTTCGAGATGGGCGGCGTGGCCGGCATCGGGAACCAGCGCCAGCGTGGCGTTGGGGCCGATGGACGCCACCAACCGCTCGCCCAGGGCGGCGTACTTCTCGTCGAGGGCGCCGGCCATCACCAGGACCGGCATGTCGAGGCGGTGGAGCCGATCCCACGACGGGTCCTGGCTGCCCGTCCCCGCCTGCACCACCGAGCTCTCCAGGCCGTCGACCGTGTTCTCCATCCGCTCCATCAGGAACTGGTGCTCGGCAGGGATACCGGCGAACATCGGGTTCGCCACCCACCACTTCACGAACTCGAGCATGCCCATCTCCCGGATCCGCCGGCCCGTCTCGCGATCCGCCTGGGCCCGGGCCGCCCGTTCCGCGGGATCGTCGATGCCTGCCGTGGCCCCCACCAGGACGAGGCCGGTGACCAGTTCGGGGTTGGCGAGGGCGAGGTGGAGCAGGAAGCGCCCGCCCATCGAGTAGCCGAGGTAGGCGGCCGTACCACCCTGATCGGCGATCATCCGACCGCCGCCCCGGAGTCCGGCCATGACGTCCGCCGACATGCCGTGGCCCGGCGCGTCGACCCGGATGACCGTGTGGTCCCGCGCCAGATCGGTGGCGAGGGGACCCCAGCAGTTGCGGGTCTGGGTGAAGCCGTGGACCAGCACGATCGGAGGGCCGTCGCCGTCTCGGTCCGCGTGCAACCACATGGCCGGGCATGGTGACATACGAGCCGTGAACGACGAACGCGGCGCCGACCGACCGGCCCCGGGCCCCGACGCCCAGGCCACCTTCTGCGCCACCCTCGTCGACGAATGGGTCCGCTGCGGTCTGACCGATGCCGTGGTCTGCCCCGGATCCCGCTCCACGCCGCTGACCCTCGCGCTGGCCGCCGACGAGCGGGTCCGCACCCAGGTCCACCACGACGAGCGGTCCGGTTCGTTCCTGGCCCTCGGCCTCGCCGCAACCAGCGGCCGCCCGGTCCTCGTCGTCACCACCAGCGGCACCGCGGTCGTCCAGCTCCACGCCGCCGCGGTCGAAGCCGACCTCGCCGGCGTCCCGCTGATCCTGTGCACCGCCGACCGTCCACCGGAGCTGCGCGACGTCGCCGCGCCGCAGACCGTCGACCAGACCCACCTCTTCGGCCGGTCACTGCGGTACTTCACCGATCCCGGTGTGGCCGATCCGTCGCAGTCAGGGACGTGGCGCTCGCTGGGCGCGCGCGTGTGGGCGGAAGCCACGGCCGAGTGGCCGGGGCCGGTGCAGCTCAACCTGCCCTTCCGCGAGCCCCTCGTCGGGGACGCCGGCGCCCTGCCGCCGGGCCGCGGCACCGGGGCATGGCACACCCGTCTCCGTGCGGTGCGGTCCGCCCCCGTGCTCGACACCGCCCTCACCTCGGCACGCGGCATCGTCATCGCCGGCCGGGGCACGGCCGATCCCGACGCGCTCGCCGCCTTCGCCGACCGGGTGGGTTGGCCCGTGCTGGCCGATCCGGCATCGGGGTGCGCAGCGGCCGGCCGGATCGATGCCTTCGATGCCATCGTCCGTACCGGCTTCGCCGACCGCGCCCGGCCCGAGGTCGTCATCCGGTCCGGGGGCATGCCGGCATCGAAGGTCCTGGGCCAGTGGCTCGACCGGGTCGGGCCCGAGGAGATCGTGATCGCGCCCGCCGGGTGGTGGCCCGACCCGAGCCACCGTGCCGCGGTGATGATCGACACCGTCCCGGCCCTCGCCGACGACCACGAGCCGGTCGCCGAGTGGCTGCAGGCGTGGCAGGCCGCGGCGGTCGCGGCCGCGGAGGCCATCGACGAGACCCTGGCCGGCGAGCCGCTGTCCGAACCGGGTGTGGCCCGCCACCTGACCCGGACCCTGCCCCCGGGGAGCGTCCTGGTGGCGTCCTCCTCGATGCCGGTCCGCGACGTCGAGTGGTTCGGCGTCGCCCGCCGCGACGTCCGGATCGTGGCCAACCGGGGCGCCAACGGGATCGACGGCGTCGTCTCCACCGCGGTGGGGGCGGCGTCGACCGGCGCCAAGACGACGCTGCTCATCGGCGATGTCGCCTTCCTCCACGACTCGAACGGGCTGCTCGGCCTGGCCGACCGCGGCGTCGACCTCACCGTCGTCGTGCTCGACAACGACGGGGGCGGCATCTTCTCGTTCCTGCCCCAACGGACATCGGTGCCGATCGACCGGTTCGAGCGCTTCTTCGGCACCCCGCACGGCCTCGACCTCGTCGCGCTGGCTCGCGCCTACGGCGTCGAGGCCACCACGGTCGACACCATCGCCGCCCTCGACTGGAAGCCCGGCGTCCGCGTCCTGGTCGTCCCCACCGATCGTGACGCGAACGTCGCGCTCCACGACCGGCTCAACGCCGCCGTGGCAGCCGCCCTCCACGGCTGAGGACGACAGATTCCCCCGGTTCGGGCTTCAGGGGCGGACGATGGCGGAGAGCACGGCCTGGAACTTGGCGTCGGTCTCGGCCAGCTCGGCCACCGGGTCGGAGTCGGCCACCACGCCGACACCGGCGAAGAGGCGCGCCGTGGCACCGTCGACGATGGCGGAGCGGATCCCCACGGCCCAGGTCCCGTTCCCGTCGGCGTCGACCCAGCCGACCGCGCCGGCGTAGCGGTCGCGGTCGAGGCCCTCGTGGGCGGCGAGATGGGCCAGGGCGGGGGCCAGCGGCCAGCCGGCGACGGCCGGGGTCGGGTGCAACGCCTGGACGAGCTCGAGCACCGAGGCCGGCGGCGAGGACAGCCGACCCTCGACCAGCGACGCGAGGTGCTGCACGTTGGCCACCGCCACGACCGACGGCTCGGGTTCGGAGTCGACGTAGGAGCAGAAGGGCAGCAGCGTCTCCCACACCATGTCGATGGTGATCTGGTGCTCGGCGCGGTCCTTGGTCGACGCCAGCAGCGATGCCGCCAGCCGGGCATCGGCCGTGGGGTCGCCACCGCGCGGGGCGGTCCCCGCCATGGGGTGGGCCCGCACCGTCTCGCCGGCGCGGGACACGAGCAGCTCGGGTGACGCGCCCACCATCGACCCGATGGCGAAGCTGAAGCACCCCGGGAAGCTGCGCCGCAGCCGGGCGAGGAGATCGTGGCGGGGGATCGGCGCGTCGGCGGTGACCCGGACCTCACGGGCGAGCACGACCTTGTCGAAGTCGCCTTCCACGATCCGCTTGGTGGCGTGCCGGACGAGACCCATCCACTCGTCGGGATCCTGGACGGCGTCGACATCGAAGTGGCGAGCGCGGGGCTCGTCGACCGGAGCTCGCGAGCAGGGCCAGATCGTCGGCCTCGTCGCCGACCCGGGTGACCCAGCGCGTGCCGTCGGCGGCCCGACCGACGATCAGTTGTGGCACCACGAACGCGGCGGCGGCGTCGGGAGAGAAGGGCAGGGCGGCGAACGCCACCGGACCCGTTCCCGGCCGGCGCACCTCGTCGTCGACGTCGATCTCCGCCAGGCGGGCACCGACGGCTGCGATCGACCCGGCGTCGAGCGCCGGGATCTCGATCCGGAGCGCCTCGCCCCGTCCGGCCAACCCGTCGGCGCCCCGCTCGAACACGACGCCGTCGTGGCCGGCGACGTCGAGGAGGTCGATGTCGGCGTCGAGACGGGTGGTGCGGGCCCGCACGCCCGACGAGGAGCTCACCCGACCCGGGTCCCGGTGTAGAGCTGGCTGATCCCCCCCGAGAGCAGGACCCGGTCGACGTCGATGAACCCGGCGTCGACGATCATCTGCCGCAGCTCGACCGGCGTCGGCAGGTAGGCGACCGACTTCGGGAGGTACCGGTACGCGGCCTTGTTCGACAGGAGCCCGCCGATGAAGGGGACCACCTTGCCGAAGTAGATGGCGTGGCCCCAGCGCATCACGGGGTTGGGGGGCTCGGCCACGTCGAGGAGCGAGATCCGGCCACCGGGACGCAGGACGCGGGCCAACTCGCCCAGCACGGGTTCGAGCGCCACGAAGTTCCGGAGCGCGAACCCGCAGGTCACGCCGTCGATCGAGTCGTCGGCGAACGGCAGGCACAGACCGTCGCCCTGCACGAGCGGTGCGTCGGTGCGGGCCGCGGCGAGCATGCCGAACGACAGGTCGGCGCCCACCGGCCGGAAGCCGGCCGCCACGAGATCGAGGCACATGTCGCCGGTGCCGCAGGCCAGGTCGAGCACGATGGCGCGCGAGCCCAGATCGAGGGATCGGATGGCCCGCCGCCGCCAGCCGACGTCCATGCGGAACGTCATGATGCGGTTCACGAGGTCGTAGCGGGGGGCGATGGTGTCGAACATGGCCCGGACCGCTTCTGCCTTCTCGGCCCCTTCCGGCAGGTGATCGGCGTCGGGGAGCGAGACGGGCACGTCACGATCCTACGGATCCGGCGGGCAGCCACCACCGCCGCGAGGGGCGTCTCCCGGCCACCCCGTAGAGTCGGACCGTGTCCGCGACGACCCCCCACTTCCGGATCGCCGGGATCCCCGTCCGGATCGAACCCGTCTTCTGGGTCGTCACCGTGTTCCTGGCCTTCAACCTCAACGATGCCAGCCTCATCGTCATCTGGGTCGCGGTGGTCCTGGTGTCGGTGCTGGTGCACGAGCTCGGTCACGCCCTCGTCCTGAAGGTCTTCGGGCAGCGGTCGAGCATCGTCCTCCACGGCTTCGGCGGGGTCACCCTGTCGCAACGGCGGCTGACCAAGGCCCGGAGCATCGTCGTCTCCCTGGCCGGGCCCCTGGCCGCGCTGGCGCTGCTCGGGATCCCCGCCTACCTGCTGCGCGAGAGCAGCTACGGCTTCGACCTCGGGATCGGCTACCGGGGCGGGCTCGGACTGTGGCCGGTGCTCTACTTCGCGGTCTACGTCAACATCTGGTGGTCGGTGGCCAACCTGTTGCCGATCCGGCCCCTCGACGGGGGCCACGTCATGACCGAGCTCATCGGCATCGACCGGGCGCGCATCCTGTCGGTGGTCTTCGGTGCCGGGGCCGCGGTCTGGGCGTACACCCACTCGGACGCGTTCCGGTACGCCGCCTTCTTCGCCGCCTTCCTGGCCTTCATCAACTTCTCCGAGTACCGCCGATCGAAGATGGGGACGCCGGCGCCGTCGGCGTTCGACGTCGAGGGACCTGCGCCGGGCGCGGCGCCACCACCGCGGGGCCGTGCTCCGGGGGCGCATCGGGCCCCGTCCCGGTCGGGACGGCCCACCGGTCCGCCGGTGGCCCGCCCCGAGCCCACGGTCGCCGAGCTCGGTGGCGGTGTCGAGCCGGCCGCGGCCGAGTCCTTCGCCTGGAACCTGCTCCGGCGGGGCGACGTACCCGGGGCCCGGCGCATCCTCCAGCGATCCACCGGTCCGGTCGGTCCCTTCGTGCGCGAGACGGTCGCCCTGGCCGCCACCGGCGACATCGAAGACCTCGTCGCCGCGTACGTCGCCAGCCCGGCGGGCCCGTCGAACCTGGTCACCGCCGCCGTCGCGGCCGAGACCGGCCAGGCCGTACCCCTGGCCCGCCGGTTGGTGACCGAAGGGGCCCCGGGCGTCGAGGCTGCGGGCAGCATCCAGACCCATCTGCACTACGGCGAGCGCTTCCGACCCGCGGCCGAGGTCGGTGAGGTCGTCTACGCGGCCGCCGGCCCCAGTCGGGCCCAGACCGCCTTCGACGTCGCCTGCTCCTGGTCGCGGGCCGGTGACGCGGCGCGGGCCGTCCAGTGGGTCCGCACCGCCATCGCTGACGGCTTCGCCGCCCCCCGGTTGCTCGATGGCGAGCCCGATCTCGCCCTGGCCCGTTCCCAACCCGACTGGGACGAGGTCCGCGCCACCCTCGATTGAAAATCGCTGCGGATCGCGTTCGGTTTCCGCACGTGATCCACAGCGATTTTCCCGTTTCAGGCGTTGAGCGCCTGCTCCTTGGCCCAGCGGTAGTCGGCCTTGCCGGCGGGCGAGCGCACGACGGTGTCGACGAAGACGAACGCCTTGGGCAGCTTGTACCGGGCGATGTGGGACGAGGCCTCGCTGAGCAACGACTCCTCGTCGGGTTCGACCCCGGCGCGGCACTGGACGATGGCCACGACCTCGTTGCCCCACTGCTCGGAGGGCCGTCCGGCGACGACCACGTCGAACACGTCGGGATGGTGGGCCAGCGCCTGCTCGACCTCCTCGGCGAAGATCTTCTCGCCACCGGAGTTGATGGTGACCGAGTCGCGGCCGAACAGCTCGATGTCGCCCTCGGCGGTGAGGCGGGCGCGGTCACCGGGTACGGCGTAGCGGACGCCGTCGATCACCGGGAAGGTCCGCGCCGTCTTCTCGGCGTCGCCGAGGTAGCCGAGCGGGACCCGGCCCTTCTGGGCCAGCCACCCCGAACCCTCGTGCCCCGGTGCGAGGACCTCGGTCAGATCGTCGGAGACGACCACCGCGCCCGGGCCGGGCGTGAAGGTACCGGTGGACGCCTTGGTCCCGGCGGCCGACACGTGGCTCATCTGCGAGCCGGTCTCCGACGCCCCCACCGCATCCATGACCATGGCGGTGGGCAACTGGGCCAGGAAGCGGTCCTTGAGCGAGGAGTTCAGGGGCGCCCCGCCCGACACGATGGCCAGGAGCGACGAGGCGTCGTGGTCGCCGGACTCGAGCGCGTCGACCAGCGGCCGCCCGAAGGCGTCGCCGACGATGAGCATGACGTTGACCTTCTCCTGCTCGATCAGCTCCCACACCGCCGGCGCATCGAGGCGGGTGACCTCGTCCTGGATGACCACGGTGTTGCCCGAGTTGAAGGCGTTGAACGCCATCCAGTGCCCGGCGCCGTGCATGAACGGTGGGGCGGGCAGCATCTTGGCGCCCCCGCTGTCACGGGCGTTGGCGACGATGGCCTCCAGCGAGTCGTACTCCTTGCCGGTGGCGAGGTCGCGACCGCCCATCGAACCCATGTAGATGTCGGCCTGGCGCCACAGCACGCCCTTGGGCATGCCGGTGGTGCCACCGGTGCAGAGGATGTAGAGGTCGTCGGGCGAACGGGTCACCGGGGGCGGTGTCGGCGCGGCCGCGGCCAGGGCGTCCTCGTAGGCGATGGCGCCGTCGAGCAGGGGCTCGTCGCCGACCTGGATCAGCGTGGTCAGCTCGGGCAGGTCGGGCAGGACGGTGGCGAGGGTGTCGGCGAACCGGCCGTCGAAGACGATGGCCCGGGCCCGGCAGTTGTCGAGCAGGTAGAGGAGCTCTTCGCGCACGTAGCGGTAGTTGACGTTGAACGGGGCGACGCGGGCCTTGAACCCGGCGAGCATCGTCTCGAGGTACTCGTTGCCGTTGTAGAGGTACACCGCGACGTGGTCGAGATGGGTCTCGTGTCCGCCGAGGCCGGCTCGGGAGCCGTGGGCGCCGAGGCCGGCGCCGGCGAGGACGTTGGCCAGGCGGTTGGCGCGCTCGTCGAGGTCCCGGTAGCTGAGCCGCAGGTCCCGCCACACGATCGCTTCTCGCTCGGGCACCGCGGCCGCGACGGCCTCGAAGATGTCGGCGAGATTGAAGTCCATCGATTTCTCCCTGGGCGTCTGCGTTCGGGGCGACGCTAGGGCCGAGGCCGGAGACCTCCCCAATCGACCCACGGACCGGCTCGTGGGCCCCGGGACGCGGTCAGCTGAACCAGATGCGCTGGTGCTCGCGGCTCTGGGTGTGCAGGAGCAGGGCCACCAGCAAGATGTCGAACAGCAGCGCGATGAGGCCGGCGGGAAGCGCACCGACCAGCTCGCCCAGGACCACGAGCGACGCCACCGCGACGCCCAACTGGTAGCCCCACTTCTTCTCGTTGGCGATCCCGAAGCCGGCGCCCACCTTCGCCGCCATGATCGCGATCCCGAGCGGTGCGGTGAAGTAGCCGTTCAACGCATCGAAGCCGGCGCTGATGTACAACAGCAGGACCGCATTACCGAGTGACTGGGGAAGCGAATGGTTCATCCACCGGCGGGTCTCCATGGGTGACAGTCTCGCAGGCGTCGCGCTCGGGGCAGGAGCCGGGACACGGCTCCGGCCCCTCACCATCGAGCGGCCCAAGGTGTTGTGCCCGGTGGCGAACCGCCCGCTCATCGACCTCGCCATCGATCGGCTACGCACCGTCACCGACGCGGTGGCGGTGAACGCCCACATCTCACAACCCACGTTGGTCGAGCACCTCAGCGGCCGGGTGCACCTGTCGGTCGAGGAGGGCGAGCGGCTGGGCACCGCCGGTCCCCTCGGTGCCATGCGGGGGTGGATCGACGGTCGCCCGGTCGTCGTGGTGAACGGGGACACCTGGTGCCCGGGCGGCTTGGAGGAGCTGGTCGAGGGCTGGGACGAGCGAAGGATCCGGGTGCTGGTGGCCGGGGCGGAGCCGTTCGGGCCGTCGGCCCGCATCGCCGGTGCGCTGATGCCGTGGGCTGCGGTCCGTGACCTGGCCCCGGCGCCGTCGGGTCTGTGGGAGTTGGTCTGGCGCAGCGCGCTCGCCGAGGATCGGGTGGAGACGATCCACCACCGAGGTGCGTTCGTCGACTGCGCCGGTCCCGCCGACTACCTCGAGGCCAACCTGCGGGCGGCGGGCGGATCGGTGGTGGGCGACGGGGCCCGGGTCGAGGGCGAGATCGAGGACTGCGTGGTCTGGTCCGGTGCCCGTGTGTATCCCGGTGAGCAGCTGCGCCGGGCTGTCCGGACCACCGAGGGCCGCACGGTGCTGGTCCGGTCCTGAGGTTCTGCGATCAGGCGAGCGGGCGGATGCGGCGGCGGGGCGAGGCGACCGGCGTGGCCTCGTGGTTGGCGCGGAGCTGTCCGCAGGCGGCATCGATCTCGGTCCCGCGGTTCTGGCGCACGGTGGCGTTCACCCCCAGGGCGTCGAGCCGGTCGCGGAAGGCGCGGACCCGTTCCAGCGGCGTGCCCCGCACCTCGTAGCCCGGGGTGGGGTTCAGGGGGATGAGGTTCACGTGGGCCCGCACCGTGCGGGCGACGTCGGCCAGCTCGAGGGCGTCACGTTCGGTGTCGTTGACGCCGTCGATCATCGCCCACTCGAACGACAAGCGGCGGTGGGTGGCATCGACGTAGTCGGCGCACGCCGCCAGGAGACGGTCGATGGGGTACCGGCGGTTGATGGGGACCAGTTGGTCGCGGAGGTGATCGTTGGCGGCGTGCAACGACACGGCCAGGTTCACGGGCAGCGACTCGCCGGTCAGCCGTTCGATGCCCGGTACCAGGCCGACGGTGGAGATGGTCAGGTGCCGGGCCGACAACCCGAGCGCGCCGTGGATCCGCTCGACGGCCGCCCAGGTCACGTCGTAGTTGGCCATCGGCTCGCCCATGCCCATGAACACGACGTTCGACAGGCGTCGTGGTCGAGCCACCCGGGCGGCGGTGATGACCTGCTCGACCACCTCGCCGACGGTGAGGTGGCGCTCGAAGCCGGCCTGGCCGGTGGCGCAGAAGCTGCACGCCATGGCGCAGCCGGCCTGGGTGCTGATGCACACGGTGGAGCGGTCCTGGTAGTGCATGAGCACGGTCTCGACGGTGGCGCCGTCGGGGAGCGTCCACAGCCACTTGACCGTGTCGCCGTCGTCGCTCACCGACTCGGCGGTGCGGGTCAACGCCGGGGGCAGCTCGGTCGTGAGGGTCGTGCGCAGCGCGGCCGGGAGATTGGTGATGTCGTCGGGGTCGGCCAGCTGGCGGTAGAGGCCGTCCCACACCTGGTCGATCCGGTACCGGGGCTCGCCGGCGAGCAGGGCACCGAGGTCGTCCCGGTCGACGTCGTAGCGGGTGGGCACGGGTGCAGGGTATTGGTCGTCGGGAGCAGCCCACCCCGACCGGTAGCCTGAAGCCCGTGTCCATGAGCCGAAAGCACGCTGGGCCGGACGGTTCTGCCGGAGCCTCCTGCTGCCGAGCACCACCACCGCGACGTCCGCGGCGGTGCCGCTCGCGCCGCGGTGTTCGGCGTCAGCGACGGCCTGGTGTCCAACGTCGGCCTGATCCTGGGCGTCGCCGGCGCCAATCCGGCTCCGGGAATCGTCCGGATCGCCGGTCTCGCCGGTCTGATCTCGGGCGCCATCTCGATGGCCGCCGGTGAGTACAACTCGATGCGGGTGCAGAGCGAGCTGTTCGAGCGTGAGGTGACGCTCGAACGGATCGAGATCCGTCGCAACCCGCATGTCGAGCAAGCAGAGCTGGCCCAGCTGTACCAGTCCCGGGGGGTCGACCCCGACTCGGCCCGGCAGCTGGCCGAGTCGGTGATGGCCGACGAGGACCTGGCCGTGCAGACCCACGCCCGCGAGGAGCTCGGCTTCGACCCCGACGAGCTCGGCTCGCCGTTCTCGGCTGCGGTCTCGTCGTTCGGCGCCTTCTCGGTGGGCGCCATCATCCCGCTGGTGCCGTGGGTCGTCGGCTCGGGTACCGCCGCCACCGTCGGCTCGGCGGTCGGTGCCCTGCTCGCCGCGGTCGTCATCGGCGTCGTGATCGCCCGCTTCACCGAACGGTCGTGGCCCCGTGCCGTCTTCCGTCAGGTCGCCTTCACCGCCGTGCCGGCCGTGCTCACCTACATCATCGGCAGCCTCGTCGGCGTCTCCGTCTGATCATCGAAACTGGACGCGCCTGCGTACCGTTGTCGCCGCTGACCAGTATGGAGCCGCGTCCAGTTTCTGAAGGGGTGGGCGGCTACACATCTCCCACGAAGGCGCGGTCGGTGTGGTGCACCGTGAAGCCGAGGCGCTCGTAGAGGCCGACGGCCGGCCCGTTGTCGGCATCCACGTACAGCATGCCGGTGTCGACCTTTCCGGCCAGGTGGTCGAGACCGGCGATGCACAGCGCCTTGCCGAGGCCGAGGCCGTGGAAGTCGGGGTGGACGGCGATCACGTAGATCTCCCCCAGATCGGGTTGGTCCGACGCGCCGTCGTGGAGCTTGGTCCAGCAGAAGCCGGCCAGCCGGCCGTCGCGCTCGTGGAGCAGGAAGCCGGCGGGATCGAACCACGGCTCCCGCTCGCGGCTCCGTACGTCGTCGAGGGTCCACGCGCCCTGCTCCGGGTGCCAGTCGAAGGCGGCGTTGTTGACGGCCAGCCAGGCCTGTTCGTCCCGGCCCGGCTCGAACGGGCGGGTGGCGATGTCGGTGGTCTCGGCGATGGGGAGCGGCACCCGCATCTGCCACAGGTCGCGGCCGGGGGTGAGGCCGACGTCGGCCGCGATCCGGGTGTGGGCCGCGGTGGGCTCGTAGACCCAGTAGTGGACGTGTCCACCCCCCTCGCTGCGGATCACCTCGACCGCTTCGGCGAGGAGGTCGGGGGCGATGGTGAGGGCGTCGTAGCGGTGGTGCGGGTCCACCAGCAGGTCGACCGCCCACGACTTCGGTCCCCGGGTCACCTGGGCATAGGCGACGAGGTGGTCGTGGCCCTTCTCGCGCAGCACCAGCCCGGCGAACTCGGACCGGCCCCCGTGGGCCGCGTCGACCCAGCGGTGCTCGTCGATCGGTTGGTGGCCGTCCGCGGCCCGGACCCGTTCGATGAGGTGCTCGACCTCGGCGACGTCGTCGGCGTCGAGGTGGCGCTTGATCTCCAGGTCCGTCATCGAGCGGGAGGCTACCGACGGCCGACGAGGCGAGACCGTCGTTCTGGACGCGTCCCCGTCGCCGGCCGTTAGGGTCCGCGGATGGCCCGCCGGCAGCTCCCGAACCCCGATCCGCCCGAGGGGCGCCGCCGCCCCCGCACCCCGGCCGGGCGGGGTCGCCTCACCCACGAGCTGCTGGCCGAGGAGTACCCGGGCACCGCGGTCGAGCTGTGCGAGCTCCGCCACCGCAACCCCTTCGAGCTGCTGGTCGCCACCATCTTGTCGGCGCAGTGCACCGACGAACGGGTGAACATGACGACACCGGAGGTCTTCCGTCGCTGGCCCGACCCCGAGGCCCTCGCCGGCAGCGATCTCGCCGAGCTCGAGACCGTGATCCATGCCACCGGCTTCTTCCGTCAGAAGGCCAAGAGCCTCCAGGGCATGGCCCGGATGCTGCTCGACGACTTCGGTGGTGAGGTCCCCACCAAGCGGTCGGCCCTGGTTCGGCTTCCCGGCGTCGGCCGCAAGACCGCCAACGTGATCCGATCGGTGGCGCTGGACGCTCCCGGCCTTCCCGTGGACACCCACGTGGGTCGGCTGGCCATCCGCCTCGGTCTCACCGAGGAGACCGATCCGGTCAAGGTCGAGCACGAGCTCGGGCCCATGGTGCCGGCCGCCGAGCGGGGCGCGTTCAGCTTGCGCCTCATCCTCCACGGCCGCCGGATCTGCACCGCTCGCCGCGCAGCGTGCGGGGAGTGCTCCCTTGCGTGGTTTTGTCCCTCGTTCGGCACAACTGCGCTGCCCACCTCGCCCCACAAGCCGCGAAAATCCTCCTGACCGCCGGTTTCGCCCGGCGGAGCTGTGGGTATCGTGGCGTGCAGTCCAGGTTCCCGCCACCTGAGACTGAGTGCGTCATCGAGTTCCGCCACTCGAGACGCCCGCGATGGCGCCCACCCACCCGGGCGCCATCGCCGCGTTCGAGCACCGGATCCGGACCGTGCCGGTGCCCCCGTCAGCGGGGGCCTCGACCCGGCTCGTCGTCACGGGTGGATGGCGGACGGGGCCGTTCTTCGGCCTCGTGGCCCGGGCGGAGATCGGAGACATCGGACAACCGGAGCGGTGGACCGGACGCTCCCGACGCGGCCTCGATGGGGTCGAGCACGACGCAGACATGGTCCGCCGCCGTCTCGAGCAGGGCGAGCTTGCGGCCCACGACGAAGGAGTCGCAGTCGTCGAGGACCGGAACACCGTGGGGTCCTTCGTGCCACGCGCAGTGCTCGAACTTGTCAAGGGCATCACCGCTGTGGGTGCCGAAGAGACGGGCGAGATCGACGTGGTGCTCGGACAGGTAGTGCACGGCGAAGACGTCGGCGAGCACGGCGACCCGGTAGGTGTGGTTGGCCTTCGACAGCCACACCGCCAGCGCGCTCGGCTCGATGCTGCACTGGGAGTGGAACCCCACCAGGCACCCGGCGCGTTCGCGTCCATCGGTCGTGGTCACGATGGTCATGGCGGTGTCGAGCCAGGCCATGGTCGCGTCGAAGGCGTCGTCGTTCGAGTCGGTCATCGCAGCACGTACCGGAGGAACAGGTCGCCGTCGGCTTCGAGGACATGGGCGAGGCGGGCTCGGGACACACCGGCCCCGGCAGGAAGCACGGCCACGGGCAATGGATCGCCACCGACGACGGGGGCCACCGTGAGGCACAGCTCGTCGACCGCCCCGGCGGCCAGCAGCTCGCCCAGCAACGTGGGGCCACCCTCGCACAGCACGACCTCCACGCCCGAGCGCCGCAGCATCCGCAACGCGGTTGCGATCTCGACGCCGTCGGTGCCGGCCACCACCACGTCGGCGGTGGCACCGAGGCGTTCGCGGGCCGGCTGTGGCGAGGCCTCGCAGGTGACCACGATCGCCCGGTCGCCGTCCGGGCCGGGGTCGAGGGCGCGGGCGGCGCCGCCGAGGTCGAGCGAGCGGCTCACGATGGCCAGCCGGGGGAGTGGCGGGCGCCCCTCGGCTTCGCGGTGGGCCCGCCTCGCCGGCGCCAGGCGGATCGGCCCGTACCGCTCGCGTCGAGCCGTCTCGGCCCCGACCAGGACGACGTCGGCCACCGAGCGGAGATCGACGAAGAGCTGCCGGTCGGTGGCGCTGGACAGCGCGCCGACGCGTCCGGCGACGGCGGTCGATCCGTCGAGACCGCACACCATGTTGGCCAGGACCCACGGACGGTCCTCCGTGGGGGTCCGCTCGACCTCGAGGTACGGCGTCAGCGGGTCGTCGAGGACGCCTGCGTCGTCGAGTCGGCGCACGGCTCAATCCACCCGGTTCCGGACCCGCTCGAGCTGACGGAGGGCGTTCCGCAGTGACCGATCGACCTCGAACAGCCCGATGGACACCTGGTCGTCGGGATCGGTGTCGCGCCGCTTGGCGATGTTCACCACCCGGTCGGCCACCTCTTCGAGGGAGCTCTGGATGGACGACAGTTCGGGCGCGTCACTGCTCACCCCCTGGTTCTACCCGCTTCGGCCCCGATCACGGCGCCGGTAGCCTCGCCGCCGTGACCGGACCTCTGACGACGCTCGATCTGCGCGGCACCGACACCTCGGATCGTCACGCCCTGCGTTCGGTCCTGCCCCGACCCAAGGCCGCCGAGGAACCACCCATCGAGCAGGTGCGGGCGGTCATCGAAGCGGTGCGGGCCGGCGGCGACGCCGCCCTCCGCGAGCTGACGGCTCGATTCGACGGGGTCGAGATCGACACCGTGCGCGTCGACCCCGACGTGGTGGCGGGCGCGCCCGACCGGATCAAGCCCGCGCTGCGGGCCGCGCTCGAGACCGCCCACGCCAACATCACCGCCTACCACACCGCCCAACTCCACGAACCAGCCCGGTACGAGCGCGATGGCCTCCTCGTCCGAGAGTTGCGCCGCCCGGTCGACCGCGCCGGCCTGTACGTGCCGTCCGCGCTCGCCCCGCTGCTGTCCACCGCCTTGATGACCGCGGTGCCGGCCAAGGTCGCCGGTGTCCCGGAGACCGTGCTGTGCACCGCGCCGGGGCCCGACGGATCGGTCGACGACGGCATCCTCGCCGCCGCGGCCATCGCCGGGGTCGACGAGGTGCACCGGGTGGCCGGGCCGGCCGCCATCGCGGCCCTCGCCTACGGCACCGAGTCGATCCGTCCCGTCGACGTCATCGTGGGGCCCGGCAGCGCCCGGGTGGCCCAGGCCAAGCGCGAGGTTGCCTCCAGCGGCCTGGTCGGCGTGCCGTCGAGCTTCGCCGGTCCGTCCGAGGTGGTGGTCATCGCTGATGCCAGCGCGGTGGTCGCCGACGTCGCGGTCGACATCGTGCTCCAGGCCGAACACGGTCCCGACGGGTTGGCGTGGCTCATCTGCTGGGACGACGACGTGCGGGCCGCGGTCGATGCCGCCGTGGGCCAGATCGTCGCCGCCAGCCCCCGGCGCGCCCACATCGAGGCCACGCTCGACGACGCCGGTTTCGCCGTGCTGGTCGACGGGCCCGAGGCCGCCGTCGACGTCGCCAACGTGATCGCCCCCGAGCACCTCGAGATCCAGACCGCGGACCCCGACGCGCTGCTGGCCCGGGTCAAGCACGCCGGTGCCGTGTTCTGCGGACCGTGGGCTCCGGCCAGCGTGGGCGACTACGTGGCCGGCCCCAACCACGTGCTGCCCACCTACGGCTCCGCCCGCTTCAGCGGCGCCCTTCGCGTCGACGACTTCTGCAAGCACATCCACGTCGTCTCGCTCGACGAGACCGCGCTCCGGGCCCTGGCCCCCCACGTGCAGGCGATGGCCGAGGCCGAGGGTCTGGCCGCCCACGCCCAATCGGTCCGCCAGCGGGTCGAGCGCCTCGACCGGGGCGCCCCATGACCGCCCCCACCCCGCAACCCAACGGTTCTTGTCGCCTGATCGGGGGTGCGACCCCCCGATTCGGCGACAAGAACGAAGGGGGAGCGTGGTGAGGCGCCCCACCGTCCGGGACGACCTCGCCCTGCACCCCGGCTACCACTCTCCCCAAGTCGACGTCGAGGTGCGGCTCAACACCAACGAGGCGCCCGAGCCGCCGCCGGAGGGGTTCCTCGCCGCGCTCACCGACGAGCTGGGCCGCATCGACTGGCACCGGTACCCCGACCGGTCGGCGCTGGCGCTGCGCGAGGCCATCGGTGCCCATCACGGGGTCGGGGCGGCGCAGGTCTTCGTCGCCAACGGCTCGAACGAGGTGCTCCAGACCCTCTGCCTCACCTATGGCGGCCCGGGCCGGTCGGCGGCCACGTTCGAACCCACCTACGCGCTCCACTCGCACATCCCGCGCATCACCAACACTGCCGTGGTCTCGGGGGAGCGCACCGAGGACTTCGCCCTCGACATGGACGAGGTCCGGCGGGTGCTCGGCGACCACGACCCCACGATCACGTTCCTGTGCTCGCCGAACAACCCCACCGGCATGATCGAGACCGAGGACACCGTCCGAGCCGTCGCCGAGCTCGCCCCGGGGTTGCTCGTCGTCGACGAGGCCTACGGGCAGTTCGCGCCGTGGTCGGCCCTCGAGCTGGTGGACGACGAGGCGCCGATCGTCGTGACGCGCACCTACTCGAAGACGTGGTCGATGGCGGCCGCCCGCCTCGGCTACCTCATCGGGCCGTCGTGGCTGGTCGACGAGCTGTCCGAGGTGGTGCTCCCGTACCATCTCGACGTCTTCAAGCAGGTCGCGGGACGGGTCGCCCTCCGCTTCGAAGCCGAGATGCGCGAGCGGGTGGCGGCGCTGGTCGAGGAGCGGGGTCGGGTGTCGGCTGCGCTGGCCGACCTGCCGGTCACGGTGTGGCCGTCGGCGGCCAACTTCATCCTCTTCCGACCCGAGACCGTCGACGGGGAGGTCGTGTGGAAGCGACTGCTCGACGACTCGATCCTCGTCCGCAACTGCGCCAGCTGGCCACGCCTCGACGGCTGCCTGCGCATCACGCTGGGCACCGCGGCGGAGAACGACCGCTTCCTCACCTCGCTCGCCTCGATCCTGGAGACCCCATGACCTCGTCCTCGGCCCGATCGGCCCGTGCCACGCGCACCACGAAGGAGACCGAGGTCGAGGTCACGATCGACCTCGACGGCACCGGGACCACCGACATCACCACCGGTCTCCCGTTCTTCGACCACATGCTCGACCAGCTCGGCCGCCACGGCGGGTTCGACCTCACCGTGCGTGCCACCGGCGACCTCCACGTCGACGGCCATCACACGATCGAGGATGTGGGCATCGTGGTCGGGCAGGTCTTCCGCGAGGCCCTCGGCGACAAGGCCGGCGTGCGACGCTTCGCCAGCGGGCTGTACCCCCTCGACGAGGCGCTGGTGCAGGTGGCCCTCGATCTGTCCGGCCGCGCCTACACCGCCATCGACCTGCCCTTCGGCGAGGTGCTCCCGCTCGGTGATCCGCCCTTCAACCCGGAGATGGCCCAGCACTTCCTCGAGTCGTTCGCGTCCTCCGCCCTCATCACCCTGCACGTCACCCGCAAGGCCGGGACCAACACCCACCACGTGATCGAGGCCGCCTTCAAGGGCGTGGCCCGTTCGTTGCGCGACGCCGTGCGGATCGAGGGCGCCGGCGTGCCCTCCACCAAGGGCGCCCTGTGACCGAGTTCTCCCCCACCCCCGTTCTTGTCGGTGGAACGGGGTCCTGTGCGCCCGTTCCACCGACAAGAACGACGGGGTGGTGGTGGTCGTGAGCGGCGAGCGACCGCTGATCGCCGTGCTCGACTACGGCATCGGGAACCTGCGCTCGGCCCAGAAGTCGCTCGAGCACCACGGGGCCGACGCCCGGCTGACCGCCGATCCCGCCGTGGTTCGCGATGCGGCGGCCGTCGTGCTGCCCGGCGTCGGGGCGTTCGGTGCCTGCATGGACGCCGTCGAGCGCACGGGTGTCGACGAGCTCGCCCACGAGGCGGCCGAGGCGGGCAAGCCGTTCCTCGGGATCTGCGTCGGCATGCAGCTGCTGTACGAGGCGTCGGAGGAGACGCCCGGACGCAAGGGGCTCGGCATCCTGCCGGGGGAGTGCCGGCGCATCACCGGCGACGTGAAGCTGCCGCAGATGCAGTGGAACATCGTCGAGGTCGTCCGGCCCAGCCCGCTCTACGACGGCATCCCCGGACCGATCTGGATGTACTTCGTGCACAGCTACGCCGCCCCGATGTCCGATCTGGTCACCGCCACCTGCGACTACGGCGGACCGGTGGTGGCATCGGTGCACCGCGACAACGTGCACGCGGCCCAGTTCCACCCCGAGAAGTCGTCGTCGGCCGGCAAGGCGTTCGTGGACAACTTCGTGGTGATGGCTCGAACCGCAGCAGCGTGATGGACCTGTACCCGGCCATCGACCTGCGGGGCGGCAAGGTCGTCCAACTCGTCCAGGGCGATTTCGACCGGGAAGCCGTGCACGCCGACGACCCGGTCGAGGTGGCGCTCGGTTTCGAGGCCGCCGGCGTGCCGTGGATCCACATGGTCGACCTCGACGCCGCCCGCACGGGCGACGCCCACAACCGCGACCTGATCGCCCGGGTGTGCGCCGCCGTGCGCATCCCGGTCCAGGCCGGCGGGGGAGTGCGCTCGGTCGACGCCGCCCGGGCCCTGGCCGACGCCGGCGTCGCGCGGGTGGTGATGGGCACGGCCGCGGTGCAGGACCCGGCGCTCGTCGAGGCGGTGGCGTCCACTCAGCCGGTGGCACTGGGCCTCGACGTCCGGGGCCGGGAGGTCTCGATCAAGGGGTGGACCGAGGGCAGCGGCATCGACATCGCCGACGCCCTCGACCGGCTGGCCGGCTGCGGTGCCGAGGCCGTCGTGGTGACCCAGATCCAGGGCGAGGGCCTGCTCGGCGGACCCGACCTCGAGGGCCTGTCCGAGCTGCTCGGCCTCACCGACCTCGACGTGATCGCCAGCGGCGGCGTGGGCCGGCTCGAGCACCTCACGCAGCTGGCGGCGCTCGAGCGGAACGGTCGTCGCCTCGCCGGCGCCATCGTGGGCACCGCCATCTACGAGGGCCACGTCGACGTCGCCGACGCGGTCGCCAGCCTCGGGCGCCACTGAGACCATCCCCACGAACGTTCTGACACGGGAGTGGGGCCGGGGACGGGCGGCGAGGGTCGCCGAACGGGTTCGGTCGGCGGAGGTCTGGCTCGTAGCCTGACCGGGTGCGCAACGCCCGGATCATCCCGTGCCTCGACGTCGACGCCGGCCGGGTGGTCAAGGGCGTGAACTTCGTCGATCTCGTCGACGCCGGCGACCCGGTCGAGCTCGCCCGCCGCTACGACGAGCAGGGCGCCGACGAGGTCGTCTTCCTCGACATCACGGCGTCGTCGGACGACCGCGACACCATCCTCGACGTCGCCCGGCGCACGGCCGAGGAGGTGTTCATCCCGTTCACGATCGGGGGCGGCATCCGCACGGTGGAGGACGCCCGCCGGCTCCTGCGGGCCGGGGCCGACAAGGTCTCGGTCAACAGCGCGGCCGTCGATCGTCCCGACCTGATCACCGAGATCGCCACCGAGTTCGGCTCCCAGTGCGCGGTGGTGGCCATCGACGCCAAGGCGCGGCCCGGCGGCACCTGGGAGGTGTTCGTGCACGGTGGCCGCACTCCCACGGGGCTCGACGCGGTCGAGTGGGCCGAGCGGTGCGAGGCGCTCGGCGCCGGCGAGATCCTGCTCACCTCGATGGACCGCGACGGCACGCGCGATGGCTTCGACCTCGCCCTGACCCGGGCCATCGCCGACACGGTCAACATCCCGGTCATCGCGTCGGGTGGCGTCGGCACGCTCGACCACCTCGTCGCTGGGGTCACCGAGGGCGGCGCCGACGCCGTGCTGGCCGCGTCGATCTTCCACTTCGGGGAGCACACCGTGGCCGAGGCCAAGGACCACATGACCGCCGCCGGCGTCACCGTCCGCCCCGCCTGACATCCACCCCTCCCGATCGGCGCGTTGCACCGAGGTGCGGGGTCAGAGACGATCGAGGAAGGCGAGGACCGAGTCGGCGACCCGGCCCATGGCGCCGGCGAGGAAGTGATCGGTTCCGGCGATGCACGCGCACGAGGTGTCCGGCCAGTCGGCGGTGACCGTGACGGCCTGGTCGTAGGGGCGGAACTGATCGTGCTCGGCCGACAGCACCAGCGTCGGCGCCGCGCCCCGGGCCGCGCCCAGCGTGGCCTCGGGCAGCACGGCCAGCGGCGGCGCCACCGCGACCACGGCGGCGAGGCGATCGTCGTCGAGGGCGAGGAGCACGTCGGCGCCGAACGAGTACCCCACCCCGACCACCCGGCCGTCCGGGTATCGAGCGGCTGCGGCGTCCACCGCGGCACGCACGTCGGCCACCTCGTCGGCACCGCCGCCGTGCTGGCCCGTCGACCGCCCCGTGCCACGGAAGTTGAACCGCACCGTGGCGATGCCGTGCTCGGGGAGCACGCGGGCGAGCGTGGCGGGCACCAGGTTGTCCATGTCGCCACCGAAGCGGGGATGGGGGTGGGTGAGCACGGCGACGACCGGGGCGTCGGCCTCGCCGGACCACCGGGCTTCGAGCTGCTCGCCATCGGCGGTGGCGAGCATCGTCGGGGCGGGTCCACGATCGTCGGCCATCGCCGGCAGACGGTAGCGTCGGGTGCCCATGGCTGAGTCCGAGTCCGCTTCCGAGTCCAGGGCCGAGTCGTCGGCGTCCGAGAAGCTGCCGATCAAGATGCTCAACGATCGGATCCTGGTCTCGATCGACCGCGGCGAGGGCGAGCGCAAGTCCACCGGCGGCATCCTGATCCCCGCCACGGCCCAGATGGGCAAGCGGCTGGCCTGGGCCGAGGTGGTCGCCACCGGCGCCAACGTCCGGAACATGGAGGTGGGCGACCGCGTCCTGTTCAACCCCGAAGACCGCTACGAGGTCGAGGTGCGGGGCGAGGACTTCATCATCCTGCGCGAGCGCGACATCCATGCCGTCGCGGCCAAGCGGCTCGAGGAGAGCAGCACCGGCCTCTACCTCTGAGGTACCTCCGAGCTCGGCCCGCCCGGCACCTCCGGGACGTTCAGCCGGCCAGATCCAGCCCCAACCAGGCCAGGCCGATGCCCCCGATGATCGTGACCACCAGGTAGACCACCGCGGCCGGCCGGTTCCGGCGCCAGCCACCGACGACCTCGCCGGCGAAGGTCGAGAACGTCGTCAGCGAGCCGATCCCCGCCGTGCCGACCACGGTGGCGGCTGGAGGCGACCACCCGGCGAGCATGCCGAGGAGGAACGCGCCGGTGAGGTTGACGGCGAGCGTCTCCCACGGGAACGCCGACGGGGTGGCCGCCACCTCGCGGAGCAGGAGGCGCAGCGACGCTCCCGTCGAGGCCGCGACCACGAAGAGGACGACCGTCACGGACGGGCCACGCGTTGGCCGGCGAGGACGGCGAGCACCCCGCCCACCAGCGACACGGCGAGGTAGCCGGCCGCGGTCGGGGCGTCGGAGTCGCGCAGCAGGGAGGCGATCTCCACCGCGAAGGTCGAGAACGTGGTGAGCCCGCCCGCGAACCCGATCCCGACCAGCACCGTGGTCGATCGGGACGCATGGAGGAGCAGACCCAGGACGAGGCACCCGACCAGGTTCACGACGAGGGTCGGCCACGGGAACGCCGACGTCGAGGCCGCCACGTGGGCCACCGCCCACCGCACGGTGGCGCCGGCGGTGCCGCCGATGGCGACCCGGACGAAGTCGGAGCCGAGGAGGAACCCGGGGGGTCGAACCCGTATGGGGTGGCCGCTGGTCACGCCTCTACGATGCCCCACCATGGGTTCCCCCACCGCAACTCCCATCGCCTACGACGCCGGCCACCTCGACAACGTCACGTTCAACGCCGACGGCCTGGTGCCCGCCATCGTCCAGGAGCACGGGACCGGCCGCATCCTGATGATGGCCTGGATGAACGACGAATCCCTGCGCAAGAGCCTCGACACCGGTCGCACGTGGTTCTGGAGCCGGTCCCGGCAGGAGTACTGGTGCAAGGGCGAGACCTCCGGCGACCGCCAGTACATCCGCGAGGCGTACTACGACTGCGACGGCGACACCTTGCTCCTCGTCGTCGAGCAGGAAGGCAACGGCGCCTGCCACACCGGCGAGTACTCCTGCTTCTATCGCTCGTTCGGCGACGCCGACGTCACGCCGAACAGCTGATCCGTGCATCGACCGAGTCGAGCCGAGTTCCACGAGCTCGCGGCCGACCACACGGTCGTCCCGGTGTGGCGCGAGCTGCTGGCCGATCTCGTCACGCCGGTCGCCGCCTTCGCCCGCATCGTCGGTGACGAGCCCGGCTTCCTCCTCGAATCGGTCGAACACGGCGAGCGCTGGAGCCGCTGGTCCTTCGTCGGTCGGAACCCGCTGGCCACGCTGACGTCCACGGCCGGCACCATCACCGTCGAGGGCGTGCTGCACCCCGACATCCCCACCGACCAGGGCATGCTGGCCGCCGTCGAGGCCATCCTCGAGCGCTACCGGTCACCGACGCTCGACGAGCTCCCACCCCTCCACGGCGGCCTCATGGGCTACCTCGGCTACGACGTCGTGCGCGAGGTCGAGCACCTGCCCGACATCCCGCCCGACGACCGTCACCAGCCCGACGCCGTGATGTCGATCATCGGTCAGCTCGCCGCCTTCGACCACTGGCGCCAGCGGGTGACCCTGATCGACAACGTGATCGTGGATCCCGACGCCGACGAGGCCGTCCTCGATGCCGCCTACGACGCCGCGATCGTGCGGCTCGACCAGCTGGCCGCCGACGGCGCCAGCCCGCTCGACGAGCCGTTGCTCGGCCCGCCCCGCCCTGACGACGAGATCCCGGAGGTCACGTCGTCGATGCGTCCCGGCCAGTACCAGGCGGCGGTGGAGGTGGCTCGCGAGCACATCTTCGCCGGCGACATCTTCCAGGTCGTGCTGTCGCAGCGCTTCGACTTCGAGCTCGGCGCGGCACCCTTCGACGTCTACCGGGCATTGCGCCAGGTCAATCCCAGCCCCTACATGTACTTCGTGCGGGTACCGGGCGTGACCCTGGTGGGGGCCAGTCCGGAGCCGATGGTCCAGCTCATCGACGGTCGGGTCATCTCCCGCCCCATCGCCGGCACCCGCAAGCGAGGGACGTCCGAGGCCCACGACCGCCGGCTCGCCGCCGAGCTGGTCGAGCACCCCAAGGAGATCGCCGAGCACATCATGCTGGTCGACCTGGCCCGCAACGACGTGGGTCGGGTGGTGCGCTTCGGGACCTGCGAGGTCGAGGAGCTGATGACCCTCGAGCGCTACAGCCACGTGATGCACCTGACCTCCCAGGTGGCCGGGGATCTCGCCGAGGGCCGGACCCCGGTCGACGTGCTGCGAGCCACGCTGCCGGCGGGGACGGTGTCCGGCGCCCCCAAGGTGCGGGCGATGGAGATCATCGACGAGCTGGAGCCGGTCAAGCGGGGCCCCTACGCGGGCGTCGTCGGCTACCTCGACTTCTCCGGCAACATCGACACCGCCATCGCCATCCGTACGATGGTCATCGGGGACGACGGCATCGCGTCGGTCCAGGCCGGTGCCGGCATCGTCGCCGACAGCGTTCCGGACGACGAACACCTCGAGTGCCAGAACAAGGCCCGGGCGCTGCTCGTGGCCGTGCCCGCCGCCCGCCGCATGACCGCAGAACGACGGGCCGACAAGGAGAGGCGGACCCCCGCATGACCGACACCTTCGCCATCGAGACCACCAGGGACACGGTCCGGGTGTCAGGCCAGGATGCCACCACGTTCCTCCAGGGCCAGCTGAGCCAGGACCTCGATGCGCTGGCCATCAACACGTCGACCTGGACGTTCGTGCTCCAGCCCCAGGGCAAGGTCGACGGCTGGGCGCGTCTCACCAAGACCGGTGCCGACGGGTACCTGCTCGACACCGACGCCGGTTCCGGTTCGGCCTTGTCCGATCGGCTCGCCCGGTTCAAGATCCGCACCGCGGCCGAGATGGAGACCGCCACCGAGCCGTGCGTGCTCGTCCGGGGAACCGACCCGGCCCGAGCCGAGGTCCCCGACGGTGTGTTGCGGCTGCCGGTGGTCGGTCCCGGCGTCGACGGCTACGACCTGCTGGGGGCCGGTGCGGTCGCCCCGGACGGCATCCCGGTGGTCTCCGGCGACGAGTACGAGGCCTACCGCGTCGAGCACGGCGTACCGCGGCTGGGCCGTGAGCTCGACGAGGACACCATCCCGGGCGAGATCGGCCAGTGGATCGTCGATGCCTCCGTGAGCTTCACCAAGGGCTGCTTCGTGGGCCAGGAGCTGGTGGCCCGCATCGACAGCCGGGGCGGGAACGTGCCCCGGCACCTGCGGATCGTCGTCCTCGACGCCATGGTGCCCGCCGGTACGCCGGTGGAGGCCGATGGGCCGTGCGGGCCGCTCACCACCGTCGCCGAATCGGCGTCGCACGGTCCCGTCGCCCTCGCCTTCTGCGGCCGCCGCGTGGAGCCCGGCGCGTCCGTCCGGGTCGGCTCGGTCGGTGGCGTGGTGCACGAGATCCCGTTGGGCGCGCCGGTCAGCGGGTGAGGTCGGTGGTCGTCCCCGCTGGGGTGGGGCGTTGGCTCACGGTGGCTGCGATCGCCGTGGCGGTCGTGGCCGTCATCGCCTTCCTCGTTCCGGGCTGCAGCGCCCCCGAGGCCCGCACCCTGCCTCCGCCGTCGAGCACGTCGAGCACCGCGCCGACCACGACGACCACCGAGCCCGACTACAGCCTGATCGCCCTCGACCCCGTCCCCGGCCAGACCACGACCACCGCCCCGACCACCACCGGCCACACGACCCTGCAGGGCTCGGTCGAGGGCCCGGACGGGCCGGTCCCGGGTGCGGTGGTCCGCGCCGACCGCCTGGTGGGCGACGCCGTCCAGCGCACCGAGGTCCGGACCGCCGCCGACGGCACCTTCCAGGCCACCGGCCTCCCCGGCGGCCGCTTCCGCGTGCGGGCCTTCCTCCCGGGCTCGCTGGCCATGGACGACGCCGAGGTCTTCTTCATCGCCGACGGCGAGACGCGCGATCTGCGGCTCCTCGTGCAGGCGTACACCGGCTTCACCGTCCGCGCCAGCACCAACCCGGCGGCTCCGATCGTGGGCGACGCGGTGAACCTCGCCGTGCTGGTCGCCGAACGGACGGTCGACGACTCCGGGATCGCCCGGGAGGTCCCCAAGCCTGGCCTCGCCGTGCGGATCTCGGCGTCGGGGTGGACCGCCCTCGACGACCTCCCGGTCCAGTTCACGGACACCGATGGCATCGCCGTCTTCGAGTTCCGCTGTGACCGGGTGACGACGGTGGTCGCGACGGCCATCGTCGGGGCCGACGAGGAGGCGTTCCCGCTCGAGCCGCCCGCGTGCGCGCCCGTACCGACCACGACCACGACGACGACCACCTCCACCACGGTGCCCACCAGCGGGAGCTCGACGTCGCGTCCGGCTTCCACCTCGACGACGACGAGACCGTGACCAGACCACCCGTAGGATGCGCAAGGGTGGAGTACTACGAGGAGCTCGGCGTCGCGCCCGATGCGACCAAAGCGGAGATCCGACTCTCCTACCTGGCGCTGGCGCGCCGCTACCACCCCGACCGCCTCGCCGGGGTGCCTGCCGCCGAGCGGGAGACCGCCAGCGCCCGGATGGCCCGGATCAACGCGGCGTGGGCCGTGCTGTCGGATCGCGATCGGCGCGACGCCTACGACGCGGCGTGGCGAGGCGATGCCCCGTCGACGGGCGGCGCCACCATCCGTGACGCGGGTGCATCCTGGACCCCGTTCGACGACAGCGAGGACAGCATCGATCCCCGGCTGCTCGACGACACGCCATCGGGCACCCCGACGTTGCGCCGCGGGTTCACGTTCCTTCCCGCGGCCCTGGCCAGCGTCGGCCTGGCCGCCCTCATCGTCGGTTTCGTCATCAACCTCGGCGCGTTGGTCGGCCTCGGGCTCGTGGTGCTGGTCGGGGCCGGTGCCTCCTTCCTCCTCATCCCGCTCCTGGCCCTGTTCAACTCGAGCCGGGCCGACCGGGAGCGCTGAGCCGCCGATGGCCACCTACCTCGACGCCATCATCGAGCGTCACCGGGCCGAGGCCGCCGCCGACGGGCGGTCCACCGATGTGCTCCGGGCCGAAGCCGAGGCGCTGCCGCCGACCCGGGGCTTCGCTCGTGCCATCGACGCCACCGAGGGCCTCGGCGTGATCGCCGAGGTGAAGCGCCGGTCGCCGTCGAAGGGCGAGCTGCATCCCGGGCTCGACCCCGCGGTGCTCGCCGGCCAGTACACGATCGGCGGGGCCACCTGCCTGTCGGTGCTCACCGACGGCCCGTCCTTCGGTGGTTCGCCCGACGACCTCGCCGCGGCCCGGGCCGCCTGCCCCTTGCCCGTGCTGCGCAAGGACTTCACCGTCGCCGCCAACGACGTGATCGACGCCCGGTTGATGGGGGCCGACTGCGTCCTGCTGATCGCCGCCGCCCTCGACGACGCCGAGCTGACCGACTTCTGGGTGCTGGCCACGGAGCTCGGCCTCGACGCCCTGGTCGAGGTGCACGACGAAGCGGAGCTCGAGCGGGCCCTCGCGGTCGGCGCCACCCTCGTCGGCGTGAACCAGCGCGACCTCGTCACCTTCGAGGTCGACCACGCCCGCGCCGCCCGGATGGCCTCGGCGTTCCCCGACACCGTGCTGTCCGTGGCCGAGTCGGGGGTGCGTGGGCCGGAGGATGCGGCCACCCTGGCGGCGGCGGGATACGACGCCGTGCTGGTCGGAGAATCGCTGGTCACGTCCGGCGATCCCGCCCTCGCCGTCGCCGCGCTGCGTGCCGCTCGCTGACATCGCACCGGCGAGCCGAGCGCGAATCAATGGGGCAATGGCGGGGCCGGCCGGTACCGTCGCGGCCGTGTTCGTGAAGATCTGCGGGATGACCGACCCGGCCGACGCCCTCGTCGCGGTCGAGGCGGGAGCGGATGCCGTCGGGATGCTCTTCGCGCCGTCTCGCCGGCGGGTGACGCCCGAGCAGGCCCGGGCGGTGGTGTCGGCCGTGGCCGGCAGCGGCGTGCTCACCGTCGGGGTCTTCCGCGACCACCTGGCCGACGAGGTGATCGACATCGTCCACGACGTGGGCCTCGACGTGGCCCAGCTCCACGGCCAGGAGTCGGTGGCCACCTGCCGGCGGGTCCACGCCGCGGTGCCGATCCTCTTCCGGGCCATGGCCGCCGACGATCCGCAGCTGGTCGCCATCGACGACTACGAGGCCGACGTCGTGCTGCTCGATGCGCCGGTGCCCGGCGGCGGTGTCCCGTTCGACTGGGATCTGGTGGGCGATCTCACCTCCCGCCACCGGGTGCTGCTCGCTGGCGGCCTCCGCCCCTCGAACGTGGCCGACGCGGTGACCGCGGTGCGCCCGTGGGGGGTCGACGTCTGCTCCGGGGTCGAGTCCTCCGCCGGACACAAGGACCACGACGCCGTCCGACGCTTCATCGCGCAGGCCCGGGCCGCGGCCGCCGATCTCGGCGACGACCACCCCGCCCTCGTCCCCGACCGGAAGCCGGCATGACCACCACTCCCTCAGCGTCCTCTCTGATGGGCGATCCCGACAACGGTCGGTTCGGTCGCTTCGGCGGCCAGTACGTCCCCGAGACCCTCATGGGCGCGTGCCAGGAGGTCGAACGGGAGTTCCGGGCCGCGTGGGCCGACTCCGCGTTCCGGGCCCAGCTCGACGGACTGCTGCGCGACTACGCCGGCCGGCCGTCGCCGCTCACCGAGTGCCATCGCCTGTCCGAGCAACTCGGCCTCCGGTTGCTGCTCAAGCGCGAGGACCTCAACCACACCGGTAGCCACAAGATCAACAACGTGCTGGGCCAGGCGCTGCTCGCCCAGCGCATGGGCAAGCAGCGCATCGTCGCCGAGACCGGCGCCGGCCAGCACGGGGTCGCCACCGCCACCGCCGCCGCGCTGCTCGGCCAGGACTGCGTGGTCTACATGGGCGCCGTCGACATGGAGCGCCAGAAGCTCAACGTGTTCCGCATGCGGCTCCTGGGCGCCGAGGTCCGGTCGGCCGAGACGGGCAGCCGCACCCTGAAGGACGCGGTCAACGAGGCCATGCGCGACTGGGTCGCCACCGTCGAGACCACCCACTACCTGCTGGGGTCGGTGATGGGCCCGCACCCGTACCCGATGATGGTGCGTGAGTTCCACCGGGTCATCGGCGACGAAGCCCGCCAGCAGGTGCGGGAGCTGACCGGCACCGACCCCGATGTGGTGACCGCGTGCGTCGGCGGCGGCTCCAACGCCATCGGCATCTTCTCCGGGTTCGTCGACACCGACGCGGAACTGGTGGGAGTCGAGCCCGCCGGCGGCGCGGCCATCGGCCACGGGGTGCCCGGCATCGTCCACGGCTCCACGTCGTTCCTCCTCCAGGACGACCACGGCCAGGTCCAGGAGGCGAAGTCGATCTCCGCCGGCCTCGACTACCCCGGGGTCGGGCCCGAGCACGCCCATCTCGCCGACATCGGCCGGGCCCGCTACGAGTCGGTCACCGATGCCGAGGTGCTCGACGCCTTCCAGCTCCTGTCCCGCACCGAAGGCATCATCCCCGCGCTGGAGCCCGCCCACGCCCTGGCCTGGGTGATGCGGGCCCGCACCGAGCTGGCGGGCCGGACGGTGCTGTTGAACCTGTCGGGACGGGGCGACAAGGACGTCGCCCAGGTGGCCGAGATCCTCGGGGAGGACGTGTAGTGGGTTCGCTCGAGAAGCACCTGCGGCAGCGACGCGACAGCGGCCGCAAGCTGCTGCTGCCGTACGTGACCGGCGGGCTCGGCGACCACTGGCTCGACGTCATCCGGGCCTACGACGATGCGGGCGCCGACGCCATCGAGGTCGGCATCCCGTTCTCCGACCCGGTGATGGACGGCCCCACGATCCAGGCCGCCTCCGACCGCGCCCTCGCCCACGGCGCCACGCCGGCCGGGATCCTGGCCGACCTCCGCGAGCTCGACGTGAGCACGCCGCTCATCGTGATGACCTACGCCAACATCCCGTTCCGGATGGGCTTCGACCGCTTCGTCGACGAATGCGCCGTCGCCGGGGTGAGCGGGGCGATCATCCCCGACGTGCCGCTCGAGGAGCTCGACCCGTGGGAGGAGGCGGTGGGCGACGCCGACCTCGACACCGTCATGCTCGCCAGCCCGATCAGCTCCGACGACCGCCTGCGACGGCTCGCGGCACGCAGCCGGGGCTTCGTCTACGGCGTGAACGTGCTCGGCGTCACCGGCGAGCGGGCCGACGTCGGCGTGTGGTCCGCGGCCCTCGCCGGTCGCCTCAAGGCGGTCACCGACCTGCCCGTGGTCATGGGTTTCGGCATCTCCACCCCGGAGACGGCGGCCGCGGCGTCGCGGGCGTCAGACGGTGTCGTGGTCGCGTCCGCCATCATGCGCATCCTCCTCGACGGCGGCGGGGCCCTCGAGGCCGGCCAGTTCGTGCGCACGCTCCGTGAGGCGCTCGACCAGCTCTGAGCCCGGCCCCGGGCCTGGCTCTCGGGTCGCCTCCACCTCGTCAGGATCGCGGGTCAGGAGCTGGTTGATCTCCCCACCGATCAGGGCGGCGAGGGCGAGCAGCCAGAACCACAGCAACAGGATCAGGACACCCCCCAGGGCGCCGAAGACGGCGTTGCTGGCCTGGGCGAAGTCGATGTAGACGCGCAGCCCGGCCGAGAAGATGATCCACAGGATCCCGGCCACCACCGCGCCGGGCAGGTCGTTGCGCCAGGGCGTGTGATGGGCCGGTGCCACGTGGAGGATGGTGGCGGCCCACAGCACCAACAGGACGAAGGCCAGGGGTAGGCGGAGCAGGTTCCAGGCCAGGACGAACTGGTCGCCGAGGCCGATCTTGGCGGCCACGTCCTCGCCGCTGCCGAGGAGGGGTCCCACCACGAGGAAGGTCAGCATCACCGCGGCCGACAGGATCGACCCCACGCCCAGGGCCAGGGCGATGGCGCGCATCTTGAACCACGACCGTCGTTCCTCGAGGTCGTAGACCACGTTGAGGGCGCGGATCAGGGCGGCGAAGCCGCGGGAGAGGGCCCACACGGCGGCGGCCAGCGAGAACGTGAGCAACCCCGGGCGGGCCTGGGTGAACAGGTCCTGTACGGCGGCGAGGGTGGAATCGGCCTGAGAGGTGAGGATGGTCTGGAGGAAGTCGACCACCCTGGTCTCGACCCGGTTCGCCACATCGGCGCCCACGGCCGAGTCCAGGACGCCGAGCAGGGCGGCGAGCGACAGGAAGGCGGGGAACAGGCTGAGGATGGCGTAGAACGCCACGCCACCCGCGAGGTCGGGGACGTCGTCGTCGCTCCACTCCCGCACGAGGGCCTTGGTGAAGCGGCCCACCGGCCACCGCGTGCGCGGCAGGTTCATCGGCCGGCGGACAGGAACTCGATCGTGCGCTCCCAGGCGAGATCGGCGGCCGCCTCGTCGAAGCCGGGCGCGCCCGGCTCGGCGAACCAGTGGCCGACGTCTTCGTAGATGTTGATCTCGACCGGGCGGTCGGCGAGGCCCAGGCTCGCCTCCATCAGGGCCAACTCGTCGCCGTCGATCATGGGGTCGTCGATCGTCATGTGGAACTGATAGCGGGACCGCGTCGCGGTGAAGTCGATGCCCTGGGTCCCGTAGAAGCCGACGACGGCGCTCACCTGGTCGGGCTCTCGCTCGGACAGCCACAGCCCCAGCGACGCCCCCATCGAGAAGCCGACGACCATGATCGGGGCATCGGGCGTGGCGGGCATGCGCCGCAGGGCGTCGGCGCAGGAGGTGACGGCGGCGGCGAGCTGGTTCGGATCGGCCCCCTCGAGCAGGGCCCGCCCGTGCTCGGCATCCTCGGCGACGACGCCCTGGAACAGATCCGGTGCCAGGGCGGCGAAGCCGGCATCGGCGAGCTGGTTGACCCGGTCCTTGACCGGCTCGGTGAGGCCCCACCACGAATGCAGCAGGAGCACACCTGGTCCTGTTCCGGTCTTCGGTGCGTCGGCGTAAGCGGCTGTCGAGTGGGCACTCACCCCTCTGACGCTACTGGGGAGGGGCCGGAGCGCGACCGCTGTGCCATCCTCCCGGCATGGCGCCCGACGCAGGACGAACGAACCCCACGACGCCCGACTGCGAGCTGTGCGAGGCCGCCCGCATCTCGCCGTGGTTCCACGAGGACGACCTGTGCTGGGTCGCCGAGTGCGAGGCGTGCTGCACGCCGATGGTCGTCTGGCGCCCGCACGGCGTTGACCCCACCGAGGCCGAGCGGGAGGCCATGCTCGGTCATCTCGAACGGGTGGCCGCCGAGGCGTACGGCGAGTACTGGATCGACCCCGACCGCCGGTCGATCCCCGACCACTGGCACGTCCATGCCCGGCCCAAGGGTCGCTTCTACGGGCATCGTTAGGTCTGCTCTGTCCGCCTGACGGCGGCCAGAGCACGGTCCTGCGGTCATTCCGGCTGCGCCGTCATGTCGCCGTAGTCTCCGGCCATGGACGAGACCCTGCTCGAACGCGCCGCACGCTTCATCGACGACGGCGTGTACGAGGGGCCGCAGGCCAACAACCCCACCGACGCCAGCCTCCACGAGGTGGCCGACGACATCGCCGTGGTGTGCGCCTTCTCCCACGTCTGGAACCTGCGCACCGACGACGGCATCGTCGTGTTCGACACCTCGCTCGCCCCGTTCGGCCCGCCGGCCGTGGAGGCCATCCGGCGATGGAGCGACGACCGCTTCCGATCGATCGTCTACACCCACGGACACGTCGACCACGTCGGCGGCGTGGGCGCCTTCCTCGCCGATGCCGAGACGCGAGGCGATCCCCGACCCGACATCGTCGCCCACCAGAACGCACCGGCCCGCTTCGACCGCTACGAGCTGACCAACGGCTACAACTCGGTCATCAACCAGCGCCAGTTCGGGGGGCGCATGCCGTTCCCGCACGACTTCGTCTTCCCCGACACCACCTTCGACACCGAGCACCGCATCGACGCCGGGGGCACCGAGGTCGCCCTCCACCACGATCGGGGCGAGACCGACGACCACGCCTGGTCGTGGGTGCCGTCCCACCGGGCCGTGTTCACCGGTGACCTGTTCATCTGGGTCCTGCCCAACGCCGGCAACCCCCAGAAGGTGCAGCGCTACGCCGCCGATTGGGCCGTGGCCCTGCGCAAGATGATGGCCCTGGAACCCGAGTTGCTCCTGCCCGCCCATGGCCTGCCGATCGGTGGCCGGGAGCGGATCGCCGGGGTGCTCGACGCCACTGCTTCGGTGCTCGAGCACCTGCTCGAGAACACCCTGCGGATGATGAACGACGGCGCCACCCTCGACGAGATCGTCCACCGCGTGCAGGTGCCCGACCGGTACGCCGGCCTGCCGTACCTGCGACCCACCTACGACGAGCCCGAGTTCGTGGTGCGCAACATCTGGCGGCTGTACGGCGGCTGGTACGACGGCAACCCGGCCCGCCTCAAACCACCGCGCGACGCCGACCTCGCCGTCGAGGTGGCGGCGCTGGCCGGGGGAGCCGAGGCCCTGGCCGAGCGGGCCCGAGCGCTGGCCGGAACGGGAGAGCTCCGCCTGGCCTGCCAGCTCATCGAGTGGGCGGCCGCGGCCACCGACGCCCCGGGGATCCACGCCGCCCGGGCCGAGATCTATCACCAGCGCCGCGACGACGAGCTCTCGCTGATGTCCAAGGGCATCTTCGGCTCGGCCGCGGCGGCGTCGGAGGAGGCAGCCGGTCGATGAGCGAGCCCGGAGCCCAGATCACCGTCCACGAGGCGGTGGGTGGCGACGAGTTCTTCGTCCAGCTGGTCGAGCGCTTCTACGCCGGCGTCGCCGAGGACCCGGTGCTGCGGCCTCTCTACCCCGACGACCTCACCGACTCGAGGGAGCACCTCACCGGCTTCCTGATCCAGTACTGGGGCGGCTCGACGGCCTACTCCGAGGCCCGCGGTCATCCCCGCCTGCGGATGCGCCATGCGCCGTTCGCCATCGGCCCCGCCGAGCGAGATGCCTGGTTCCGCCACATGATCGGTGCCCTGAACGCCGTGGTCGCCGAGCGCGACGTGCCGGTCGAGATCGAGCAGGCGATGCGGGAGTACTTCTCGATGTCGGCCGAGGCCATGCGCAACCGCCCGTGACCCCTTCCCGTTCTGGGGGACGATCCTCGTCGTCCGCGACGGGATCCGTCCCCCGGAACGCCTTCGGAGGGATGGCGGCCGGCTGACGCTCAGGCTCGGACGACGGCCGGCGCCCGATCGAGCGGGTGCTCGGCGTCGTCGGTGGTCTCGGCCCCCCGTTCGAGGCGGCGGAGGGCCCGCAGCGTCCAGGCCGCGGCGAGGAGGGTGGCGATGGCGCCCATGCCCACGCCGGCGCGGGGCCCGAGGTGCTCGGACACGTAGCCGGCGATCGGTCCGCCGATGGGGGTGCTGCCGATGAAGACCACGGCGGTGAGGGCGAGGGCCCGGCCCCGCATCGACGGATCGGCGTGGAGGTTGATCACCGCGTTGGAGCCGGAGATCAGGAAGATGCTCGACAAGCCCAGTGGAACCACGGCGAGGAGGCCGAACCACTGGTTGGGAGCCACGGCGAGCAGCATCATGGCCGTGCCCATCCCGAGCGCAGCCCGAGCCAGGAGGCCGGTGTCGGCATCGGTCCGCCGGGCGATGAGGAGGGCGCCGATCACCGAGCCGGCGCTCATCGAGGAGTACAGCATGGTGAACGTTCCGGCGTCGCCGTGGAAGCTGCGTTCGGCGAGCAGGGGCAGGGTGACCTGGAACTCGAACGCCAGCGTTCCGACCACGGTCAGCAGGACGATCGGGAGCTTCAGCTCCGGCGTCGACCACACGTACCGGAACCCTTCGCGGAGTTGCCCTCGGCCGCGGATGACCCGGGTGGTGGAGCGCAGCTTGCTGCGGTCGATCTTCAACAGGGCGACGAGCACCGCCGTGTAGGTCACCGCGTTCACCAGGAAGCACCACTTGGCGCCGGCCGTGCTGATGAGGATGCCGGCCAGGGCGGGGCCGATGACCCGGGAACCGGTCATGAGGGCGCTGTTGAGCCCGACGGCGTTCGGCACGTCGCGTTCGGCGACCATCTCGACGACCAGCGAACGCCGGGCGGGGTTGTCGAGGGCGGTGACGACCCCGTACATCCCGGCCAGCAGGTAGATCGCCGGCAGGCTGACCATGTCGGAGAAGGTCAGGATGGTGAACAGCACCGCCACCAGGGCGAAGGCCGATTGCGTGACCAGCAGGAACTTGTGGCGGTCGACCCGGTCGGCGACGACGCCCGCCCACGCGCCCAGGACCAGCACGGGGAGGAACTGGGCCGCGGTGGCGAGTCCGAGGGCGAAGCCGTCGTCGGTGAGGCGCAGGACGACCCAGATGATGGCGATCGACTGCATCCACGTGCCCGCCTGCGAGATCAGCTGACCGAAGAAGAACAGGCGGAAGTTGCGGGTCCGCAGCGAGCGGAAGGTGTCGTTGGCGGCGTCGAGGAAGCGGACCTTCATCGATCGTCCTCCTCGCCGGCGCCGGCGCCGGCGCCGGCGGGGGCGGGCTGGGCCAGGCGTTCGAGCACCTCGGCGGTGGTGCGCAGGCTGTCGGCATCAGGGCTGTCGCCGGCCTCGAGCTGGGTGGCCAGGAACGCGTTCCGGCGCGAGCGGCTCTCGGCCAGCTGCGTCGCGCCGGCCGGGGTGAGCTCGACCAGGCTGACCCGCCGGTCGTCGGGATCGGTCGTCCGGCTGATGAGGCCCTGGTCGAGGAGCTTGGTCACGATCTTGGTCACGGTCGCCGGCGCGATCTGCTCGACCGCGGCCAGATCACCGAGCGAGAGCGGACCGCGCTTCTCGATGGTGACGAGGGCGGACTGGAGGGTGAGCGGCAGGCTCGACCCGGATTGCTGGCGGAGCTGGCGGTTGAGACGGGCGACGGCGATGCGCAGACGGGCGACCAGCTCGAGGTCGACCGACGGGGGGAGCGTGGTGGTCGCGTCGTCGGTGGGCATGCACGGTCAAACTACTTCACCTGGTGAAACATTCCCGAGTCGATTTCTGCGGGGTACCGTCCGCGTCATGGAGACGACGACCCACACGCTCGACACCGCCGACGGCCCGATGGAGTTGTACGAGGCCCGACCCGATTCGGCCGATGCCAACGGCGCCGCCATCGTGGTCATCCAGGAGGCGTTCGGGGTCAACGACCACATCCGCGACGTCACCCGTCGCTTCGCGGCCGTCGGCTACCACGCCGTGGCGCCGTCCCTGTTCCACCGCTCCGGCGGCGGCACCGCCCCGTACGACGACTTCGCCCAGGTGCTGCCCCTGTTCGAGAGCGTCGACGACACCACGATCATGACCGACGTCGACGCCGCGCTCGATCACCTGCGCGCCGCGGGCTTCGCCGACGGACGCATCGGGCTGGTCGGGTTCTGCATGGGCGGCCGGGTCAGCTTCCTCGTCGCCGTCTCCCGCCCGCTCGGGGCCGCGGTCGGCTTCTACGGCGGCGGGATCGTGTCCGGCCGGTTCCCGCAGTTCCCACCGCTGATCGACCGGGCCGGGGAGCTGCGTACCCCGTGGCTCGGTCTGTTCGGTGACGAGGACGCCTCGATCCCGGTCGAGGACGTGGAGACGCTGCGCACCGCGCTGGCCGACGTGCCGGTCGAGACCCAGATCGTCCGGTACACCGGCGCCGGGCACGGGTTCCACTGCGACGTCCGCGACAGCTACGACCCGGACGCGGCCGCCGACGCCTGGCAGCGGAGCCTGGACTTCTTCGGCGCTCGACTCCGCAGCTGACCCCGGACTGGTGAACGGCGCCGCGCCCGCCTGCCAGAATCGCCGCCATGGCTCTCTCCACCGGCGATCGCGCCCCCGCATTCACCCTGCCCGACCAGAACGGCGACAAGGTCAAGCTCACCGACCTCAAGGGCCGCAAGGTGCTCGTCTACTTCTATCCGAAGGCCGACACGCCCGGATGCACCACCCAGTCCTGCGAGCTGAGCGCCATCAAGGACGACGTCGACGTGCAGATCATCGGCATCAGCCCCGACGAACCCCCCAAGCAGAAGAAGTTCGACGACAAGTACTCCCTCGGCTTCCCCCTGTTGTCCGACCCGGAGCACAAGGTGGCCGACAAGTACGGGGCGTGGGGTGAGAAGTCGATGTACGGCAAGAAGTACATGGGCATCATCCGCTCGGCGTTCCTGATCGACGAGCAGGGCAAGATCGCCGAGGCCTGGCCCAAGATCAGCCCGAAGGACACCCCGAAGTTCCTGCTGCGCGCCCTCGAGGACGGGTCGTGACGCAACTGGATCCCCGCCAGATCCTCCCGCACCGCGATCCCTTCGCCTTCATCACCACCATCGACGACGTGGTGGCGGGGGAGTCAGCCCGGTGCTCGTGGGTGCTCACCGGCGACGAGGACTTCTTCGCCGGTCACTTCCCGGGCCGGCCGACGTTGCCCGGCGTGCTCATGCTCGAGGCGCTGGCCCAGACGGGCGCCATCGCCGCCCTCCAGGACGAGCGCTTCGCCGGCAAGCTCCTGCTCTTCGGCGGGGTCGACAAGGCCCGCTTCCGCCGGCAGGTCCTCCCCGGCGACACCCTCGGTCTCGAGGTCACCATGGGCCGCATGTCGGCCCGCGCCGGCAAGGGCCACGGCGTCGCCTCGGTCGATGGCGACACCGCCTGCGAAGCCGACCTCCTCTTCGTCGTCGCCGACGTGACGGCGGACTGACCAACTCGTTCTTGTCGCCGGATCGGGGGTCGAGCGCCCCGTTCTGCCGACGAGAACGGATTGGGGTGGGGTTCGGGGGTTCACGCTCGGAGGTCCGGAGGGAGGCGCCAGCCGACCGGTCAGCGATCAGTCGTACGCAGGCTCCGTGCAACGTGGGAGCGCCCGCAGCGAAGCGAGGACGGTTCACGCTCGGAGGTCCGGAGGGAGGCGCCAGCCGACCGGTCAGCGATCAGTCGTACGCAGGCTCCGTGCAACGTGGGAGCGCCCGCAGCGAAGCGAGGACGCTCCAATCAACACGGCGCGATGATGAAGCAGCCGTTGTGGCCGCCGAAGCCGAAGCTGTTGGAGAGCACGGGGCCCGGTTCCCACTGGCGGGGCTCGCCGGTGACGAGGTTGATCTGGGGGAGCTCGGGGTCGACCGCGGTGGTGCCCATCGTCGGCGGGATGAGGCGCTTCTGGATGGAGAGCACCGCCGCCACCGCCTCCAGCGCACCCGCCGCGCCCAGGGCGTGACCGGTGACGCCCTTGGTCGACACCACCGGGGGGCCGTTCTCGCCGAACACCTTGGCGATGCTGTGGGCCTCGGCGGCGTCGTTGAGCGGCGTCGACGTGCCGTGGGCGTTGATCTGGGCGATGTCGCCGGCGGTGAGACCGGCGTCGGCCATGGCCAGCTCCATGCACTCGATCGCGCCGACCCCGCCGGGGGAGGGGGCGGTGATGTGGTGGGCGTCGGCGTTGGACGCGCCACCCAGGAACTCGGCCAGGATCGTGGCGCCCCGCTCGACGGCGTGGTCCCACTCCTCGAGCAGCAGCATGCCGGCCCCCTCGGCGATGACGAAGCCGTTGCGCTCGGCCGAGAAGGGCCGTGACACGCCGTCGTTGGAGAGCGCGGTCATGTTCTGGAAGCCGGCGATGCCGGTGGGGGTGAGCGTCGACTCCGCACCACCGGCGAGGACGGCGTCGCAGCGGCCCCACGCGATCAGCTCGGCCCCGCGGGTGACCCCGTGGGTGCCGGCGGCGCACGCCGTCACGATGGTCTCGCACGGGCCCTGCCAGCCGTAGCGCATCGAGACCGACGCGCCGGCCGCGTTGGGCATCATCATCGGCACGAGGAAGGGCGAGACCCGCCGCGAGCCCTTCTGGTCCTGGACGAGGATCTGCTCCTCGAGCGTCTCGATGCCGCCGATGCCGGTGGCCACCATGACGCCCCGGCGACCGGGTTCGTAGGGGAGAACGCCATCGGGGATCCCGGCGTCGGCGAGGAGGTGCTGGGTGGCGGCCAGGGCGAGTTGGGCGAAGCGGTCGGTCCGGCGGGCCTCCTTCGGGTTGTCGAAGTAGGCGGTGGGGTCGAAGTCGGTGATCTGGCGCATGCCGTCCTCGGGGGCGCGGCACAAGCTGTCCCAGAACGCCTCCGCGCCCGTGCCGCCCTTGGTCACCGCGCTGACGGCGGTGATGGCGACGCGCCGTCGTGTCCGGTGGTTCCGATCGCCAGCCGTCGCTGGAGTCATCGCCGATCCTCCCGTGTCGCTTCGTCGCCCGGCTACAGCTTCGACTTGATGAGGTCGAACGCGCCACCCACCGTGTCGATGCCCTCGAGCTCCTCTTCCTCGACGGTGACGTCGAACTCCTCCTCGAGAGCCATGACCAGCTCCACGAGGTCGAGGCTGTCGGCGTCGAGGTCGTCGGCGAAGCTGGCTTCCTTGGTCACCTGGTCCTCCTCGACCCCGAGGACCTCGACGGCGCACTTCTGGAACCTTGCGAAATCGTCACTCACTGCTCTGCTGTCTCCTGCTTGTTGGGTTGGAACGGGGGCGGGCTAGAAGCCCATGGCGAGGCCGCCGTCGACCGGGAGCACGACCCCGGTGACGAAGCCAGCGGCGTCGGAGGTGAGGAACCGCACCGCGGCGGCGACCTCGTCGGGTGTGCCCAGCCGGCCCAGCGGCACGGCCGCGGCCATCTCGGCCCGCCGGTCGTCGCTGACGGCGTCGAGCATGTCGGTGCCGATGGGCCCGGGGCAGACCACGTTGACCGTGATGTGGCGCGGCGCCAGTTCTCGGGCCATCGAGCGGGCGAGCCCGATGAGCCCCGCCTTGGACGCCGCGTAGTTGGCCTGGCCGGCGGCGCCCAGGTAGGCACCGACCGACGACATGAACACGATGCGACCGAAGCGGGCTCGCATCATCCGCTTGGTGACGGCCCGGGCGAAGCGGAACGAACCGGTGAGGTTGGTGTCGAGGACGGCGGAGAAGTCTTCGTCGGACATGCGCACCATCAGGCCGTCCCGGGCGATGCCGGCGTTGGCCACCAGGACCTCGACCGGGCCGAGCTCGGCCTCGACCTTGGCCACCGCGTCGTCGACCGCGGCGCCGTCGGTGATGTCGCAGGCCACTGCCAGGGCGCCGTCGACCTCGCCGCCGGAGCGGGAGACGCTGGCCACCCGGTGGCCGCCGGCGACGAAGGCCTCGGTGCACGCCAGACCGATGCCGCGGTTGCCGCCCGTGACGAGCACGGTGCGGGCGGGGGTGTCGGGGCCGGCGGTCACGAAGCTGCATCCTCGCGGACGGCGGTCGGGTCGAGGGAGACCGGACCAGCATCGGACCAGCGCAGGACGGCCGACGCCCAGGTCATGCCGGCGCCGAACCCGACCAACAGCACGAGATCGCCGTCGCGGACCCGGTCCTGGTCGAGGGCCTCGGCCAGGGCGAGGGGGATCGACGCCGCCGACGTGTTGCCGGTGGAGTGGAGCACGATCGCGGTCTGGTCTCGCCGGAACCCGAGCTTGTCGCAGGCCGAGTCGATGATGCGGATGTTGGCCTGATGGGGAACGACGAGGGCGATGTCCTCGGCCGTGACGCCGGCGCGCTCCATGGCCAGCGTCGCCGACGAGACCATGACCCGCACGGCGCGGCGGAAGACCTCACGGCCGTCCATCTGCATGTAGCCGCCGATCTCGGCGTAGAGGATGTGTTCCGCCTCGCCGTCGGAGCCGACGTCCCAGCCGAGCAGCTGCGGGGGTTCGCCTTCGGGCACGGTGTCGATGACCACGGCGCCGGCGCCGTTGCCGAACAGGATGGCCGTGCCCCGGTCGTCGGGGTCGGTGAGCCGGTCGAGCGTCTCGGCCCCGATGAGCAGGACCCGCTTGGATCCCATGGCGATGTAGCCGTTGGCGGCGGCCAGCCCGTAGACGAAGCCCGAGCAGGCGGCGTTGAGGTCGAACGCGCCGCAGTCGAGGCCGAGGAGGGCCTGCACGGTGGAGGCCGAGGCCGGCAGGGCACGGTCGGGGCTGGTGGTGCACAGGATGAGCAGGTCGATGCTCGAGGGATCGACCCCGGCGCGCTCGATGGCGGCCCGACCGGCCGCCGCGGCCAGCCCGGCGGTGGTACCCCCGGTGCGGCGTTCCTTGATGCCGGTGCGGTCGGTGATCCACTCGTCGGTGGTGTCGAGCCTGGCCTCGAGGTCGGCGTTGGAGAGCACACCTTCCGGCAGCGCGGTGCCCCAGCCGACGATCCGCCCGGTGGAGGTCATGCCACCCCCAGTGCGGTTGCCACGGCGTCGAGTTGGTCCGGTGTCATCACGGAGTGGCGATCGGTGTCCTTGGCGATCCGCTTGATGGTGCCGGTGAGCACGGCGCCCGGTCCGACCTCGACGAAGGTCTCGGCACCGAGGTCGACGAGCGTGGCGACCGATGCGGCCCACCGGACGGGGTTCACCAGTTGCCGGCGGAGCAGGCCGGGCCAGTCGTCGCCTGCGGTGTGGACGCTGGCGTCGACGTTGGCCACCACGGGCAGGCCGGCGTCGTGGAAGGTGGTGGAGTCGATGGCGGCGGAGAGCCGTTCGCCGGCCGGGGCCATGAACGGGGTGTGGAAGGCGCCGGACACCTCGAGGGCCATCACCCGCTTGGCGCCGGCGTCCTTGGCCGCCGCGCCGGCGGCGTCGACCGCGGTGGGGTCGCCGGCGATCACGACCTGCCCCGGGGCGTTGGCGTTGGCGACCCACACGTCGCCCCCGGCGCGTTCGCACGCCGCGGCCACGGCGTCGTCGTCCAGACCGAGCACGGCGGCCATGGTCCCGGCCCGCTGGGTGGTGCAGGCCTGCATCGCTTCGCCCCGCTCGGTGACCAGGCGCACCGCATCGGCGAAGCCCAGCACGCCGGCGGCGCAGAGGGCGGAGAACTCGCCCAGGCTGTGACCGGCCGCCGCCTTGGCCTCGACGCCCCGCCGCTGGAGCGCGTCGAGGACGACCATGGAGTGCACGAAGGTGCCGAGCTGGGCGTTGCGGGTCTCGACCAGTTCGTCGGCGTCGGCGTCGAGGAGGAGGTGGGCGACATCTCGGCCGGCGGCCTCAGCGGCTTCGGCCACGAGGTCCCATGACGGCTCACCGGCGAAGGGGGCTCCCATCGCAGGTTGTTGGCTTCCCTGTCCGGGGAAGACGAAGCAGAGCATGGAGGAGACCTCGGGAGGACCGCGGGCGGGCGATGACGGGGGTGGGACCCCGGCCGTGACGACGGGGTTTCACCGGTACGTGCGAAAACTCAGGAATCGACGACGGGGATCACCTTCGCATACGGGCCGAAGCCGTGGATGCGATCCAGTTCGGTGAGTCGCCGGTTGCGCCACACGACGACGGCCACGAGCGCGGCGAGCAGGAGAAGGCGCCTCATGCTCCGATCGTAGGTCGGATAGCCGGACGTCGGTGCTCTCGGCACTCCGGGGCTGAGAAGTTGCGTCAGCGCAACACCACAGCCCACGAGTCGGACTCGCACGATGCGAAGCATGCGGGGGAGTTGTGACGCGCAGCAGGCGGGCGTCGCGGCCGATGCGAAGCATCGGCGACGAACTCGGAGGTCGCAAAGCGACCGTAGAGTTCGCGTGCCCGGGGCGGGACTCGAACCCGCATGACCGTGAAGTCAACGGATTTTGAGTCCGTCGTGTCTGCCAATTCCACCACCCGGGCGAGTGCCGGACGAGCGTAGCGAAGCGGCACGATCGAGCGAAGCCGCTCGTCGACTCCCCTGGACCTCATTACGGAGGTGCGGTCAGCCCCGGTTGGCGATGGCTGGCACCTGGCACTGGACGTTCTGGATCCAGCCGTCGGCGCCGGCGACGGTGATGCCGAGGGTCGCCAGCAACTGGTCGACGAAGTCCTGCCCGACCTGGTCGATGACGGTGAGCAGGGCGTTCGACACCATGTTCTGGATCTGCGGTCAGCCCGACGCCGAAGGCAGCCGAGCGCTCGAGCGTGCCGAGCTGGCCGCGTTGTAGTCGATGTGGGCGAAGGCGTCGTCGGTGATCGACGTGCCGGAGATGCCACCGTCGTAGCGGTAGCGGCCCGGCTGGGTACGGGCTCGTGAACTTGTGGGACTCGGTGGCGCCGAGGAGGTTGACGTTGGTCTGGTAGCCGCCGTCGTAACCGATGCCGGCCTCGTAGGTCCGCCGCTCCGACACGTTGGTCAGCGACTGGACGTCGAGGCTGATCGTGAGCCCGGGAGCGGTGGGATCGACGGCAACGTGATGCCGACCGAGCCGGTCAGAAGCGAGCTGGCCGTGATGGTGGCGTCGCCGGACTGCTGGAGCTCGGAGTCGGTCACCGCGCCGAAGCCGATGCTGACCGCACCGGTCTCGGCCAGCATGTCGACGACCGAGCCGGTGACCCCCTCCGGGGAGCACGCGATCTGCTGGTACAGGGAGTCGGCGCGGGCCACCTCGATGACCAGGGGGATGTTGCCGTCCACGGGGGTGAGACCGGTCACGCCGGGTATGCCGAGGGTCGAGAGGTCGAGCTGGATGCCGGACAGGGGGATGTCGACCGCGATCTTCACCTGCGCGGTGTGGGGGCCGAGCTCGCCGGCGAACTTCCAACGGGTGTCCATCTGCGGTGGCTCGATGATGGAGATCCGCGGCGTCACCGTCGTGGCGGTGAACGGGATGGCGATGGGCAGGTCGACCGAGGCGAAGTTGTTGCCGTCGATGGCCATGGCGACCACGACAGCAGCTCGAGGGCGTTGAAGGTGGCGTCGGCCGCGCACGGCTGGTCGGGGACGCCGCAGTCGGCGCCGCTGCCGGTGCCGCTGGACCGTTGGCGGCGATGGCGTCGAAGTCGAACGTCGAGCTGGCGTCCATGGCCGAGGCGATCGTGCCCAGGATGGTGCCGGCCTGGACGTCGGAGGCATTGCCGCTGGCTTGCATGGCGGTGGCGGCCGCGGTGAGGAAGTCCTTGGCGTTGACGCTGGTCCCGGCGAGCTCGTCGGGGCTGGCCAGGCCCATGTTGGCGGCGATGTCGCCGAGGGAGACGTCACCGGCGGCGAGGCCCTGCCAGGAGAGGGCGTCGAGTTGGAGACCGTCGCTGGGGCCGGTGACGTCGCAGGGCACGGTGCCGGTGTCGGCAGAGGTGCCGACGCCTCCCGAGGCGCTGATGCCGAGGTACTCGGTGTAGAGCTGGTTCATGAAGGTCATCTGCGTCTCGGTGGAATACCGGGCCGCGCAGTCAGCCGTGGGGTCGTAGAGCCGGATGCCGGAGAAGACCGATCCCAACTTCCCCATGGTCCGGGCCCGGGCCACGGCGACACCGACGCGCTCGACCGAACGCTCCTTGCTGCTGAGGTCGAAGTACATCGGGATGGTCGACCGGAGATCGACCTGCACCGCGTCCGGGTAGCGAGGCGGTCCGGCGGGATCGGGCAATGGCGAGCAGGTGTCCGGTCCGGCGTCGACGACGTTGACCGGGCCCTCGCACAGCTCCTGGGTCTCGACGTTCCAGAACCCGACCGAGACTTCGTTGGCGGTGAGTGTGGCGGGGAAGTTGTTCCGCAAGGCACTGGCGTTCGCCTCGGTGATGGCCACCGGCAGGGCGTCGACCGTGCTGTGGCCGGCGATGGCCTGCACGGCGTCGAGGGCGATGGCATCGGCGTCGGCCTGCACGCTGCGGCGCTCGGCGCGCAGGTGGCCGAGGTCGACGGCGAAGGACACCATGACGAGCAACATCGGTGAGCATGAGGGCGGTCAACGGCAGGATGACGCCGCGGTCCCGCCCGGTGGCAGGCCTGCACCGGCGTCGTGGAGGGATCCGGGGGTTCATGGGGCCACCTCGTCGTGGTCGTCGTGGTCGTGGTCGTCGTCCCCGCCGTGGCGCCCGCCAGGCTGGGTACTGCGACGAGGTGCACGGTGGTCTGTGATGACAAGGTGTCGGGCTCGAACGACGAGATGATCGGGAACGGTGGGAGGATCCGGCCGTCTCCGTTGTTGTCGAACTCGATGTGTGTGGACAGGCATGGATCCGAGGGTTCACTTGCGGTCGGCTTGATCAGCGTCGCCCGGTCCTCACCCTTGATCGTGTCGAAGTCGAAGTCGGTGTCGCACTCGTGGATGGCGACCAGGCAGTAGGCGGTGCTGCCGCAGACCCGGTTGAACTCGGTCATCGCCGCTTCCATCGAGGAGAGGGCCACGTCCTTGGCTCGTCAGTCGAGGTCGTTCCGGCGTCGTCGACGACGGCGATGGACGCCCGGGCCGCCTCCGACGCCGACTGGGTCATGTTCTGCTTGAACGAGAGGATGACGCCGAAGTGATGATCCGGCGAAGATCAGGACGAAGAAGAGGACCATGACCAACGCGAACTCGACCATCGCCACGCCGGCGTCACGGTCGCGGCCGGTGAGATCTCGCGCCCGATGTGGTCGCATCGTGTCCTTCCCTTTCGTGCCCAGGACGCCCAGCAAGGGCCAGTGGCCCGAAGCCGCTCAGACGGCATTCGGGCGATGTGTCCAGTATCGGCACTGCCGCCGCTGCGGGGCGATGGCGCCGAACGGCTCATTTCGGATGTCGATGGACTAGTCAGTCACCGTCGCGGTCGGCGATCGCCTGGAGTGTCGCCGGCGCTGCACCCTCCGACGAGGTCGTCGATCGGATCGGGGAGCGAGATCGACCAGTTCGGCCACTCGTCGATGGTGCCGGGCATGTTGGGGCGTTCCTCCACGGCCAGGACGTCCTCGAGGGTGGCCATGGCGATCTCCACCGGTGAGGCAGCCAGGGCGCGGTGGACGGCGGTGATGGCCGTCGGTGGTGTCGGCGCCCTCGCCGGCGACGCGAGCGATGGCGCTCCGGAGGCGGTCGTTCCCCTCGGTGGTGAGGCCGGCCTCGGTGCGCAGGCGCTCGTCGGCCCCGGTCCAGACCCCGGCGATGGTCGGCAGGTCGTGGGTGGTGGCCGCGCCGAGGACTCCCGACGGCCAGGTGGCGGGCAGATCGTCCTCGAAGTAGACGAGCCGCGTCCCCAGCACCCCGTTGGCGGCCAACGACTCGCGGACACCCTCCTCGACCGTGCCGAGGTCCTCGCCCACCACGAACGTGCCCGCCCGGGCGGACTCGATGGCCAGCACGGCGAGCAGCTCCTCGGCGTGCGAGCGGACGTAGCCGCCGGTGAACGGCGTCCCGCCGTTCGGGATCCAGAACGTGCGGAACAGGCCCAGGATGTGGTCGATCCGGATACCGCCGCCGTGGCGCATGTTGGCCCGCACCGTGCGGGCGAAGGATTCGTAGCCGCTGGCCCGCAGGGCGTGCGGGATGTAGGGGGGCAGGCCCCAGTCCTGGCCATCGGGGGCGAAGTCGTCCGGCGGCGCACCGATGCGGGCATCGAGGGCCAGGAGGTCCTGGTCGGCCCAGGCATCGGCGCCACCCGGGTCGACGCCGACGGCGAGGTCGGCGATGAGCGGGCACGCGCGAGCCGCGTCGCGCACCTGACGGTCGGCCAGCCATTGGAGCCAGGCGTGGAAGCGGACCCGGTCGCCGTGGTCGGCGGCGAAGCGGGCCACCGCCGGGCTCTCGGGGTGTTGGAGCTCCGGCGGCCACGACTGCCACGGCCCGGGATGGGCTTCGCTGATGGTGCAGAACGTCGCCCACCGCTGGAGGTCGATGCCGCCCCGGGCCCGGAACGCTTCGACCTCGGCGTCGATGGCCGTACCCCGGGCGTCGAAGAGCCGTTGGAGCGCGGGGAGCTTGGCCGCCCACACGGCCCGCCGGTCGATGTGGCGCTGGTCGAGGAGGCCGCGGGCCTCGGCGGCGAGCCGGGCGACGATCTCGTCGAGACCCGCCCCCTCGACCTCGTCGACGCAGATGTGGAGGGGGTTCAGGAACCGCCGGCTGCTGGGGTAGTACGGGCTCGGCTGCGGATCGGCGCCCGGCGAGGGGGCGTGGAAGGGGTTGGTGGCCACCAGGTCGATGCCCTGGGTCGCCGCCCACCCGCAGAGCCGGCGCAGATCACGGAGATCGCCGATGCCCCAGCTGGCCCGGCTCCGGGCCGCGTAGACCTGCACGGCCAGCGCCGCGGCGCGCGCCGGTTCGGGGCGCTGGCATCGGCGAGGCCGCACGATCATCAAGGTGGTCGGGCCGCCGTCGACGGGGGTGAGGCGGTGCCGTCCGATCGGCAGGTCGGGCGAGACCTTGGTCAGCACGCCCAGGTCGGTGCCCGACTCGAGCATGAGATGGCACGGGGACAGCAGCGGGCCGCCCCAACCGCTGGGCACGATCCACACCGGGTTCTCCCGCGGCGGTGCGTCGACGTCGGTGCCCATGACCCCACGGAGCGCGAGACGGGTGGCCGGCGGGGTCTCGTGCCACTGACCGTCGGTTCCCCAATGGCCGTAGCTGATGCCCCACTCGTCGGCGCCGGGGCGACCATCCTCCACGTGTGCACGCTCCTCTGCGTCGGGTCCGGGGGTCGGAAGCCCCCAACGTATCCGGGCCGGGCGGCGACCTGGACCCGGATCCCGCTGCGTCCGGACGTACACTCGCGGTGTGTCGAGACGTCAGGTGGAGCGCCGGCTGACCGAGGTCGGGCGACGGTTGCGGGAGCTGCGCGAGGAGCTGCGCGTCGCCGACGAGCAGCTCGTGCACCTGGCCGATGCCGCGGACGACGCGCGGCTCCGAGCCCTCGTCTCCGAGACGCCCGTGTCAGACCGAGAGCACCGCGAGGCGGCTCGTCACGCCGACTCGATGCGATCCCATCGGACCGCCGTCGCCGACGAGATCGCCCGGCTCGAGACCACCCAGGACGAGCTGCTCGACCGGTTCTCGGCTGAGCGCTCGTGACCACCCTGCGCCTGCCTCCGGAACGACCCGCGGCCCGGCAGATCGTTTCCGCCCCACCCCGGATCCGTGGCACCATCGGGGCTCGCAACCAAGGATCCGCGTGCCCGCGGGAAGGGAGACACTGATGGCCACGCGTGTGGTGATCGCCGAAGACGAGGCCATCATCCGTCTCGATCTCAAGGAGACCTTGGAGGAGGAGGGCTACGACGTCGTGGGCGAGACCGGTCGCGGCGACGAGGCCGTCGAGCTGGTCCGCGAGCTCGAGCCCGACCTCGCCATCCTCGACGTCCGCATGCCCGGCCTCGACGGTCTCTCCGCGGCCCGCGAGATCACCGCCAACCGCCACTCGGCCGTGCTGATCCTCACCGCCTACTCCCAGCGCGACCTCATCGAGCAGGCCCGTGACGCGGGCGCCCTCGCCTACCTGGTCAAGCCGTTCCAGCGCTCCGAGCTGATCCCCGCCGTCGAGATCGCCCTCGGCCGCCACCGCGAGATGCGGGCCCTGCAGGACCAGACCCAGAGCCTCGAGGACCAGCTCGAGACCCGCAAGCTGGTCGACCGGGCCAAGGGCATCCTCATGGACGCCCACGACCTGTCCGAGGCCGAGGCGTTCGACTGGATCCAGAAGCGGGCGATGAACTCCCGGCTCAAGGCCCGCGACGTCGCCGAACAGGTCATCGAGGGCACCGCCCGCCCCGACGACGGCGCGGCCGCCACGGGGTCCGGCACCGCCGAGGCCTGATCGGGTGCCCGGCGCCACGGGGAACCGCCGCGTCCTCCTCATCGACGGCAACTCGCTCACCTACCGGGCGTTCTTCGCCCTCCCCACCGACCTGGCCACGGCATCGGGGCAGGTCACCAACGCCGTCTACGGCTTCACGTCGATGCTGATCAACATCCTGCGCGACCACCCCAGCGAGGGCATCGCGGTGGCCTTCGACCGGGCCGAGCCCACGTTCCGTCACGAGCGGGTGACCGATTACAAGGCGGGCCGGGCCGAGACCCCCGACATCCTCCGCCAGCAGATGGGCCTGGTGCGCGAGGTGCTCCAGACCCTGGGGATCACCATCATCGACCGGGCCGGGTTCGAGGCCGACGACATCATCGCCACCCTCGCCACCCAGGCCCGCGACCGCGGCGAGGACGTCATCGTCGTCACCGGCGACCGCGACGCCTACCAGTTGGTCGAGGATCCCCACATCTCGGTCCTCTACAACAAGCGGGGCGTGTCCGACTACGCCCTCTACGACGAGGCCGGCATCGAGGAACGCACCGGCGTCCGTCCCGACAAGTACGTGCTCTACGCCGCCATGCGGGGCGACAAGTCCGACAACCTCCCCGGTGTTCCCGGCGTGGGGGAGAAGACGGCGGCCAAGCTGCTCAACACCTACGGCGACCTCGACGGCATCTTCGCCCACCTCGACGAGCAGAGCCCCAAGCTCCGCGAGAACCTCGCCGCCCACGAGGAGATCGTCCGCGAGAACGCCGTCGTCATGGACCTCGTCCGCGACATGGACCTCGGCGTCGACGTCGACGACCTCACCATGGGCGAGATCGACGTCGACGAGCTCAAGCGGCTGTTCGAGTTCCTCGAGTTCCATTCCCTGTTCGATCGTCTGACCGAGGCGCTCGGCACCGACCTCGGCGCGATGCGGTCCTCCGAGGAGCTCGAGGCCCAGGTCGTCGAGGGCGATGCCGCGACCGTCGCCGCCGCGCTGGCGCGGGTGGCCGGCGACGGCGTGCCCGGTGCTGAGACCGGCGATGTGACCGGCGTGTCGGGCGCCTTCGGTCCCGATGGCGCCCTCATCGGCATCGCCGTGGTCGTCGACGACCCGGCCGACTCGGTGGTGTGGATCCCGGCCGAGATGTTCGAGGATCCCGAGGTCGCCGGCGCGCTCGGTGCCGTGCTGCGTGACCGTCGCATCGCGGTCCACGAGGCCAAGGTGTTGCTCGAGGCGCTGTGGAAGGTCGGCCTCGACGTGCCCGGGCTGGCCATCGACACCACGCTGGCCGCCTACCTGCTCGATCCGGCCGAGTCGAACTACCGGCTGGCCGACCTCCTCACCCGCTACGCCCACCTCGTCCTGCCCGTCGACGGCGCCGCGCCCGAGGGCCAGCTCGATCTCGGCGGCGACGACACCACACCGTCGTCGGTGGTCGCGGCCCGCAACGCCCTCGGGACGGCCCGGCTGGCGGTACCGCTGCTCGAGGCCATCGACGCCCAGGGGCTGCGCTCGCTCAACGACGACCTCGAGACGCCGCTGGTCCGGGTGCTGGCCAAGATGGAGACGGTGGGTGTCGCGGTCGATGTCGAGGTGCTCACCCGCCTGCGCGACCGGCTGACCACCGAGGCCGAGGAGCTGCGGGCCGCCATCACCGAGGCCGCCGGGCACCCGTTCAACGTCAACTCCACCAAGCAGATGCGCGAGGTGCTCTTCGACGAGCTCGGGCTCACGCCCCAGAAGAAGACCAAGACCGGCTACTCCACCGACGCCCAGACGCTGGAGAAGATGCGGGGCGAGCACCCGATCATCGACCTCATCCTCGGCTACCGGGAGGTCGAGAAGCTCCGCTCCACCTACGGGGAGTCGCTGCTCCAGGACGTCCAGGCCGACGGCCGCATCCATGCCACCTTCAACCAGACCGTGGCCCGCACCGGCCGGCTCAGCTCCGACAACCCCAACCTGCACAACATCCCGGTGCGCTCCGAGATGGGGCGCGAGTTCCGGGAGGCGTTCGTGGCGGGGGAGGGGTACCGCCTGCTGGTGGCCGACTACAACCAGATCGAGCTCCGCTGCATCGCCCACCTGGCCGAGGACCCCGGTCTCATCGACGCCTTCGAGTCCGGCACCGACATCCACACCGAGACCGCGGCCCGGGTGTTCGGGGTCGGCCTCGACGAGGTCAAACCCGACCAGCGGGCCAAGGCCAAGATGGTGTCCTACGGGCTCGCCTACGGGATGGAGTCCTACGGGCTCGGCCAGCGCTTGAACATCCCCACCAAGGAGGCGGCCGTCATCCTCGACGCCTACTTCGCCGCCTTCCCCAACGTGCACGCCTACATGGACCGCGTCGTCGAGGAGGCCCGGACCAAGGGATACACCGAGACGCTGTTCGGCCGCCGGCGCCAGATCCCCGAGCTCGCCTCGGGCAACCCCCGCATCCGCCAGGCCGGCGAGCGCCAGGCCATGAACGCCGGCATCCAGGGCCTGGCCGCCGACATCTTCAAGGTGGCGCTGGTCCGGCTCGACCAGGCGCTCGAGGCCCAAGGGCTGGGGACCCGGATCACGCTGCAGGTCCACGACGAGATCATCTGCGAGGTCCCGCTCGACGAGATCGACGTGGCCCGGGAGCTGGTCGAGACCACCATGTGCGGGGCGGCCGAGCTGCGGGTTCCCATCGAGGTGAACCTGGCCTTCGGCGACTCCTGGGCCGCGGCCAAGTGAGCCCCGCCTGGTGAGCGACCCGGGCAGCGGCCGGTGGTTCCGACCGTTGGCCGACCACATGGGCGCCACCTACCTGCGCTACTCGTTCACCAAGGGCACCGAGCAGGAGGCCGCCTTCCTCGTCGACGTCCTCGAACTGGGTCGGGGTGCGAGGTTGCTCGACGCCGGCTGCGGGCCGGGCCGCCACGTCCGGGCCATGGCGGCCCGGGGCATCGACGTGGTCGGCGCCGATCTCGCCGAGTCGTTCTGCCGGTTGGTGGCCGAGGGTGATCCGCCTGCGCCGGCGGTCGTCGCCGACATCCGGTCCCTGCCGTTCGCCGGCGGCTTCGACGCCGTCATCTCCATCTGCCAGGGCGGCTTCGGCCTGCTCGGCGGTCCGGGCGCCCCGGTCGACGCCGACGTCGCCGCCGTGGTCGAGCTGGCCCGCTGCCTGCGGCCCGGGGGGCGGCTGGCCCTGAGCGCCTTCTCGTCCTACTTCCAGGTCCGGTACCTCGAGTCCCACGACACCTTCGACGTCGATGCCGGCGTCAACCACGAGCGGACCGTGGTCAAGAACGACGCCGGCGAGGACCTCGATGTCGACCTGTGGACCACCGGCTTCACGCCCCGGGAGCTGCGTCTGCTCGCCGCCGGCGCCGGCCTCGAGGTCGAGCACCTCTGGTCGGTGACCCCGGGCGACTACGCCCGCCGCCACCCCGACCTCGACCACCCCGAGTTCCTCCTCATCGCCCGCAAGCCCTCCTGACCCTCCAACCCGTTCTGGGGGGCGGATCTCGCGCTCAGCCGCGGGCTGCGGGGACCGGAATCGCTCCGGATCCGTTCTGGGGGACGAATCTCGCGCTCAGCCGCGAGAGGCGGGGACCGGAACGCCGACCACGATGCGCTCAGGGTCGAACGGCCACGGGCACGACGCCGAGTGGAGCACGGCAGGACAGCCAGCCTGTGCCCGCCGGCGGGCCGCCCTCACCGTGTCGACCACCGACCGCCGGTGGGACCACAGGTCGATGTCCCACACCACCGCGATGGTGAACCCGGCCTCGACGATGGCCCGGTACCGAGCCTCATCGGCTGCTCGGTCGGACGGCGTCGTGTGGAATGTGAGGCTGTTGGTCTCGATCACGAGCGGCAGGTCTGGATCCCGATGGTCGACTCTTCCGACGACGTCTTGTCCACCGACGACCACCTGACGCAGCAGCGGCGGATCCCCGACCTCGTCGAGGATCGACTCGAGCTGCTGTTCGTTGCGGCTCTCGGTCGGGCTCGACCCGGGCGGTCGGTCGTCGGCCAAGGCACGCATGATCCTGGTGCCGCTGCGCCCCGACCGCTGCAGGTCACCGACGGCACGGTGGAGAGCCGACCACGTCACCAGGCCGTCCCGATGCGCATCGTCGAGCAGGCGTCCGATGCGAGCGAGTCCCTGCTCGTGACGACGTTCGCTGCCGTACCGGCTGGCCTCCGACCAGATGGCACGCAGCGGCGACATGGTGGCGACGCCGCGCACCACCACGATGTCGCCCGGACGGACGTCGCGCAGCTGGTGGACCACGGCCAGTGCGCTTCCCACCTTCCTTCCACCTCGAGTGCGGCTGACGTGGATGGTGGACAGGTCGAATCCGCGCTGCCCGAACCAGGCCAGTGACGAGCATCCATGGAGCGCGGCGCTCCCGCCGGCATCGAGGACCGCGGCGTGGACGCGGCGGACGTCAGAAGGCTCCGTCCCGACGAGGGCCAGCACCCGCCGGCTGAGCGTCTCCCACCGACCGTTTCGGCGTGCTCGCCACCAATGATCGGCGGAGCAGCCGACCGTCGGCATCTGGTCGATTCCGATGGCGCCCGCTTGTCGGGTGGCGAGATGTCGTAACCGTGCTTCCCAGTGCATCTCGACATCATCCACACCGGGGGTGACGGTCTGATCCGTCGACCCATTCCGGGGGACGAATCTCGCGGTGCGGCGCGAGATCCGTCCCCCAGAATGCGAGTCCGGCGCGGGGGATGGAGCGGGGGCGAAGGCCCTGCTACGCTGGCCGATCGGTCTGACTCTGCCCGCGGGCAGGGTCCGATCGTGTCCGGACCGTCCAGCGACCGAGTGAGAACCCAGAACCTTGTCCACCACCACGCCCAGCGCCACCCTCGTCCCCGAGGGGCTCACCCAGAGCCCCAGCGAGATGGGGACCTTCAACGACGAGGGTGAGTACACCCCGCGTGAGATCACCTCGAACGACGTCGGCAGCTTCGCCGACTACATCGACGATTCCATGGTCACCATCGAGGATGGCCAGCTCGTCGAGGGCAAGGTCGTTCGCATCGACAAGGACGAGGTCCTCCTCGACATCGGCTTCAAGTCCGAGGGTGTCGTCCCCAGCCGTGAGCTCAGCATCCGCAACGACGTCGACCCCTCCGAGGTGGTCTCGCTCGGCGACACCATCGAGGCCCTCGTCCTCACCAAGGAGGACAAGGAAGGCCGCCTGATCCTGTCCAAGAAGCGGGCCCAGTACGAGCGGGCCTGGGGCAAGATCGAGGAGATCAAGGAAGCCGACGGCGTCGTCACCGGCCCGGTCATCGAGGTCGTCAAGGGCGGTCTCATCATCGACATCGGCCTGCGGGGCTTCCTGCCCGCCAGCCTGGTCGAGCTGCGCCGGGTCCGCGACCTGGCGCCCTACGTCGGTCGTGAGCTCGAGGCCAAGATCATCGAGCTGGACAAGAACCGCAACAACGTCGTCCTGTCCCGCCGGGCCTGGCTCGAGGAGACCCAACGCGAGCAGCGCGAGGACTTCCTCCAGAACCTCAAGCCCGGCGAGGTCCGCCGTGGCGTGGTGTCGAGCGTCGTGAACTTCGGCGCCTTCGTCGACCTGGGCGGCATGGACGGCCTCGTGCACGTCTCCGAGCTGTCCTGGAAGCACGTCGACCACCCCGGTTCGGTGGTGGCGGTGGGCGACGAGATCGAGGTCCAGGTCCTCGAGGTCGACAACGACCGCGAGCGCATCTCCCTCTCGCTCAAGGCCACCCAGCAGGATCCCTGGCAGGAGTTCGCCGGCGCCCACCGCGTGGGCGAGCTGGTCTACGGCCGGGTCACCAAGCTGGTGCCCTTCGGTGCGTTCGTCCAGGTGGGCGAGGGCATCGAGGGTCTGGTCCACATCTCCGAGATGTCGGCCCACCACGTCGACCTGCCCGAGCAGGTCGTCACCCCCGGCGAGGAGCTGTGGGTCAAGATCATCGACCTCGACCTCCAGCGCCGGCGCATCAGCCTGTCGATCAAGCAGGCCGCCGAGGGTGGCGTGGTCGCCGCCGAGTACCAGGACGCCTTCGGCGAGCAGATGTACGACGACGAGGGCAACTACATCGGCCCGGAGCACGACGAGACCGAGGACGAGGCCGGCGAGCACGCCCGCGGACGGCGAGGCCACGGAGAACGCCGGCGAGTCGACGGAGAACCAGATCGTGGCCACCTCCGAGGCGCCCGACGAGGCAGAAACCCCTTCAGATCCTGCCGGTGATGCCGATGTTTCTGATGATGCAGCGTCGGAGGACGAAGTCTGATCCAGCGCGACCCGGCCCGGTGTCGAGACACCGTGCGGGGTCGGTTGCTCGCGGGTTCCCGTCCGGCGCTGCTCGGAATCGAGTGATCGAAGGGATCTCATGAGCCTGTACAAGCGGATCCACGAAGGCGGCGACCTGCTCGAGATGGACGAGGTCATGCCCCGGCGCGACCCGGTCCTCGACGAACTCCGTCAGAAGATCCACCACCATCTGATCGACGAGCTCGGTCCGATCCTCTACGACAAGCGGTTGTCCGAGGACGACCTGCGCCAGCGCGTCCAGGAGCAGCTCCAGTCCGCGCTGGCCCAGGAGCGCGCCCCGCTGTCGGCGGCCGACAAGACCCAGCTCATCCAGGACGTCTCCGACGACATCCTCGGCTACGGACCCATCGACCGCCTGCTCAAGGACGATTCCATCACCGAAGTGATGTGCAACGGCCCCGACCACGTCTACGTGGAGCAGAACGGCAAGATCATCCGCACCGAGGCCTCCTTCGTCGACGACACGCACCTGCGGCGGATCATCGAGAAGATCGTGGCCCAGATCGGCCGGCGCATCGACGAGTCGTCGCCCATGGTGGATGCCCGCCTGCCCGACGGATCCCGTGTCAACGCCGTGATCCAGCCCCTGGCCATCGACGGCCCGTTCCTCACCATCCGCAAGTTCTCCAAGGAACCGTTCCAGGTCGACGACCTCATCCGCTTCGGCACCCTGAACGCGGCCGCGGCCCGGTTCCTCCAGGCCTGCGTGGTCGGGCGGTTGAACATGGTGGTCTCCGGCGGTACCGGTACCGGTAAGACGACGACCCTCAACGTGTTGTCCAGCTTCATCCCCGGCGACGAGCGCATCGTCACCATCGAGGATGCCAAGGAGCTCCAGCTCCACCAGGAGCACGTGCTCTGCATGGAGACCCGGCCGCCCAGCATCGAGGGCAAGGGCGCGGTCACCATCCGCGACCTGGTCAAGAACAGCCTGCGCATGCGCCCCGACCGCCTGGTGGTCGGCGAGTGTCGTGGCGGCGAGGCCCTCGACATGCTCCAGGCCATGAACACCGGCCACGACGGCTCGATCACCACCGTGCACTCGAACAGCCCCCGCGACACGCTGGCCCGGCTCGAGACCCTGACCCTGATGGCCGGGTACGATCTGCCCATTCGTGCGATCCGTGAGCAGGTGGCGTCGGCGCTGGACGTGATCGTCCACCTCATGCGCCTGCGCGACGGCACCCGTCGCATCACCCACATCACCGAGGTGCAGGGCATGGAGGGCGACGTGATCACCCTCCAGGACATCTTCCTGTTCGACTACGGCATGGGTGTCGACGAGAACGGCCGGTTCCGTGGCCACCTCAAGGCCACCGGCGTGCGGCCCAAGTTCGCCGAGAAGCTGGCCGACCACGGCATCAAGCTCGGCGCCGAGGTGTTCGCGCCCGAGGCGATGGCCCGCGGATGACGGTGGTGCGGCGCCCCTGATGGCGGACAGGGACGCCGGCACCGGCGACAGCGAGGACGGCGAATCCGGGGAGGACGAGGCCGCCGGCGGTGGCTTCGGCTCGCTGGGTACGGCCATGGCCCTGCTGGTCGTGGCGTGGGGTGGGATCATCGCCTCGTTCCCGCTGGACGACAACAGCTTCTTCACCCATCTCGCCACCGGTCGCATCATCCTCGACCGGGGTTCGGTGCCGGCGCACGACCCGTACACGTTCACCGCGCCGGGCGTGCGTTGGACGGTGCAGTCGTGGCTGGCATCGGTGGCATATGCCGCCGCCGAACGAGCTGGGGGCACCGTCGGCTTGCGGGTGCTGATGCTGGTCGTGATCACCGCCGCGGTGCTGCTGCTCTGGCGGCTCTCCCGACCGGCCACTCCATCTTCGCTCGCCTCGCGGTCGTGTTCGGCGCGCTGTTCGTGGTCACCGACCTGTGGTCGGAGCGGCCCTACATGGTGGGGGTCATCGGGCTCGGCGTGGTGTGGCTCGCCCTCGACGGCGCGGTGCAGCCCTGGCTGCTGGTCCCGCTGCTCTGGGTCTGGGCCAACACCCACGGCTCGTTCCCGCTCGCCTTCGTGCTCATCGTGGCCGTCCTGGCCGGCGAGGCCCTCGATCGGCGCCGCGCCCGCGTCGCCGGCGAGCCGCTGCACCTGCGGTCCGCGCTCCACACCGAGCTCTCGGTGCTCGGCGCCACCCTGGCCGGGACGGTGCTGGCCGTCATCGGTCCCCTCGGCGCCAACGTGCTGCTGTTCCCCCTGAAGGCCGTCACCCGCTCGGACCTGCTCTCGGAGATCGCCGAGTGGCAGTCACCCGCGTTCCGCTCGGTGCCCGGAGCGCGTCTTCCTCGTGCTCGTCCTGGCCACCTTCGCCGCCCTCGTCCGCAACGGACGGTGGCGGCTCGCGCTCCCGGCCGTCGTGTTCGCCGGGGCCGCCTTCCTCGCCCAGCGCAACATCGTGATGGCGACGATCGTGCTGGTGCCGATCCTGGCGTCCTGCATGCCCGAGGTGGGCACGCTCACCGCTCGGAGCCGACCCAACCTCGGCCTGGCCTTCAGCGGCTTCTGCGCCGTCGCCGCGTTGTTCGCCGGCGTGATCGCCCTGTCCAGCCCGGCAACCTCGGGCCTCGGTTCCTACCCGGCGTCGGCGTTGTCGTGGGTCGATGCCCGTGGCGTCGACATCGGATCCGTCCGGACCGCGACGCAGGACACGGTCGGCAACCTGCTCGAGGTGCTCGACGGTCCCCGCGGCGAGGTGTTCGTCGACGATCGCGCCGACATGTTCCCGGAGTCCGTCTTCCGGGACGAGGTGTCGCTCATCCGGGGCCGACCCCAGTGGGAGACCATCCTCGATCGCAACCACGTCGAGCTGGTGATCTGGGCTCGGTCCAAGCCGCTCGGTTCGTTGCTGGCCACCGACTCGGGGTGGCGGACCGTCTACACCGACACGTCCTGGTCGGTGTGGTGCCGGCGGGCGTCGAGGGTGTGCGACCGCCTCGGCGCCTGATCAGGTGCCGCCGATGCTGCTACCGGTGGTGCTGAACGAATCGGAGGTCGAGGTCCCGAAGTAGGTGATCGCCACGATGCACACGGCGGCGATGAGGGCCAGCAGCAGCGCGTACTCGACGAGGCTGGCGCCCCGGTCGAGGCGCTGGAGCTCACGGACTCCGAGGAGCCGGACGTGGATGAGTTGGGCGATCGTCTTCGGATGCATGTGGTCCCTCCCCGCTTTCGGGATCGTACGTGACTTCGTCGCGGTCCGGCGGAAACGCACGGAGGGCGAGCGGATGTCCGCTCGCCCTCCGCCATTCACTCTGAGTTTCCGGCGCAGGGCCGGAGCCGATCAGCCGGCGATGTCGGAGCCGACCTCGCGAGAACTTCGTCGCTGGCCGAGGTACCGATGAAGGTGATGGCCACGATGCAGACCACGGCGATGAGGGCCACGAGGAGGGCGTACTCAACGAGCGAGGCGCCACGATCGGACTTGGTCCGAGCCTGGATCCAGGTCTTGAAGAAATCGTACTGCAGCATGATTGGGTTGCTCCCTGGGTTGGTTGCCCCGGGATCGTCCCCGGGTGCGGTTGCTTCCTGCCAAGAGAAGTATCGCCCACGTAGCGTGCGCTCTGAATAGGCCGTTCTGCCCATTCTCCCAGGTCAGAGCGTCGGAAGGTCTCCCGACCGCCGGCTCGAGCTGTGACTGAGCGTACAGGTCAGCCCAGCTCAGTAGAGGCGCACGATGCCCATGCGCACCGCCTGCAACACCGCCTGGGTGCGGTCGCGGGCGTCCAGCTTGGCATAGATCGAGGCCAGGTGGTTCTTCACCGTCTTCTGGGAGATGAACAGCTGCTCGGCCACCTCCGGCGTGCTGCAACCGTCGGCGATGAGCTGGAGCACCTCGATCTCCCGTTTGGAGACGACGGTGTCGCCGCCGTCGGACAGGTCCCGGGCCTCGGCCAGCATGGTGGCCGCGATCTGGGGGGTCACGTCGGTGTCGCTGGACATGGCGGCGCGGATGGTGTCGGCCACCTCCTCGAACGAGCAGTCCTTGACCAGGTACCCGACGGCGCCGGCGCGGATGGCGGCCGCGATCACGTCCTGGTCGGCGTGCATGGTGAGCATGATCACCCGGACCTCGGGGGCCCGCTCGGCGATCTGGCGGGTGGCCTCCACGCCGTCCATCTCCGGCATGGTGACGTCCATGAGGACGACGTCGGGTTGGTGCTCGGTGGCGAGCGCCACCGCCTCCTGGCCGTCGGAGGCCTCGGCCACCACCTCGAATCCCTCGTCGACCATCGAGCGCTTCAGGGTCTCTCGCAGCATCCGGTGGTCGTCGGCGAGCAGCAGGCGTATCGGCATGGTCCTCCCATCAGGAGACATCGGGTGGACGATACAGCGGCCGGGCCGTCGCTGGTCGTCGCCGCCGGGGGACGAAGTCCGGCGGCGCAGCGGCTTCAGTGCTCGTTGCGCAGTGTGACCCGCACGGTCACGCCCCGGCGGGGGATCGACTCCACCGAGAGACTGGCCCCGATCGACGCCGCCCGCTCCCGCATGCCGAGCATGCCGTAGCTGTCCAGCCGGCCGACCCGGCCCAGCGGCATGCCCGTGCCGTCGTCGCGCACCTCGGCCACCGCCTCGAGGCCGTCGGAGTACCAGAACACGTCGATGCGGGTGCCGCCGCTGTGGCGCTCGGCGTTGACGATGGCCTCCTGGGCGATGCGCCACAGCTCCCGCTCCTGGAGTTGGGGCATGCGGGCGGTCTGGTCGACCCGGAGCACCACCTTGATGTCCGAGCGCCGCTCCACCCGGGAGGCGAACTCCGTGAGCACGTCCTCGACGGTGCGCTCGTCGGAGACGTCGGTGCGCAGGTCGTAGAGGGTGTCGCGCACCTCGCGGACCACGCCCCGGACGTCGTCACGGATGCCGGTGAGGTCCTCGGTGACGGCCGTGCCCCGGGACTCCTTGCGGACGATGCGGTCCAGCTCGAAGGCGAGGTAGGCCAGCGACTGGCCGATGCGGTCGTGGAGGTCGCGGGCGATGCGGGTCCGTTCCTCGTCGGCGCCGACGGTGCGGAGCCGGGCGAACCAGCGGGCGTTGTCGATGGCGAGGGCCGCGGGCTCGGCGAAGCCGCGGAGCAGGTCGGCGTCGCGGGGTGAGAAGTGGTGGGCGTCGGCGTGCTCGATGGCGATGATCCCGACCAGCGAGCCGCGGGCCCGCAGGGCGATGTAGATCCCGGAGCCGGCCCGGGGCGACAGGCCCGGCCCGCCGTTGCGGACCAGGTTGCCCATGGCCACCACACCGGCTTCGCCGATGGCGACGCGCAGCGGGGCGGGGAGGTCGTTCTCCTTCAACAGCGGCAGCGGGTGGCCGCCGAAGCGCTTGGCCACGTGCCAGGTCTCGTCCGTGGCCTCGTAGAGGAGGATGGCGGCGGTGTCGAGATCGACCAGCTCCCGGACCCGCTCGATGGTGGATTCCAGTGCCTCGTCGAGGTCGAGCGAGGCCGGCAGCTCCTGAGCCACCTGGTGGAGGCTGAACAGCAGCTCGTTGGCGTCGACGAGGCGGCGCATCCGGTCGAGGGCCTCGGTGTGGCGGTCGTCGGCGTCGCCGGAGATCCTCCGGGCGTAGCCCGCGACCACCCCGACGAGGACCAGCTCGAACCCCCACTGCACCGCGGTGCGGACGTCGTCGGCCGGGGTGGCGCTCTCGATCACCATGGGGAGCCCGATGGCCAGGCAGGTGGCGATGGCCAGCCGGATGGCGGTGCCGAAACCGGACACGAAACCGGCGACCGAGAGGGCCGTCAGGGTGGAGAAGGCGAAGGGGGAGTCGAAGTACCCCGTGGAGGCGGCGGCGAGGCCCATCAGGGCGGCTTCGAGTGTCAGCTGCACCTGCCGCTTGATGCTGGGCCGGTCGTCGATGGGCAGGACCGTGCGGTAGGCGGTGTAGGCGATGATGACCAGGACCCAGAACACCGTCCGGACGCTGCCGTCGGCGATGTCGGGGGTGGCCGCCACGCAGCCGACCACGGTGGTGCCCCACCGGATGAGCAGGATCGGTTGGCGGAAGGCGTCGGGCTTGTCGCGGCCCGACGTTCCGGATGGGCGCGGGCTTACTTGAACGCCTGCCCGATGGTCGCGCCGGCGGGACCGAGCACGACGATGAAGGTCGCCAGCAGGATCGGCATCAGCGGGAACAGGATCTTGACCGGCAGCTTGGCGGCGCGCTCGCGTGCCCAGGCGCGGCGCTTGAGGCGCATCTCGCCCGCCTGGGTCTTCAGGACCCGCCCGATCGGCATCCCGAGGGCGTCGGCCTGCGTCAGCGTCAGGATGAAGTTCGATAGGTCCGGCACCTCGGTGCGTCGCTTCAGGTTCTCGAGCGCCTGCCGCCGGGGCAGGCCGAGCTCCATCTCCCGCAGCGTACGGGAGAACTCGTCGGCGAGGGCTGAGTCGAAGTTGTCGGACACCACCTCGAGCGCGCCCTCGAAGCCCACGCCGGCCTCCACCGAGATGGCGAGGAGGTCGAGGGTGTCGGGGAGATCCCGCCGGATCGAGCCCTGACGCTCCTCGACCTTGCGGTCGACCATGGATCGGGGGAACTGCACCCCGGCCACCGGAAGGGCGATCAGGACCAGCACGCCGATGTTCGAGCTGACCACCCCGGAGGCGATGAGGAACACGGCGAGGAGGAAGCCGACGCCGCCGAGCAGGATCTGGCCGGTGACGATCTCCTCGGCCCGGTACTGACCGGTGAGGCCGGCGTAGATGAGGCGCTGGTGGATGCGGTCGCGGTAGTTGCCCGGAAGGACCTCGGACGCGGTACCGATGAGCCGGGTCGCGATCGGCCGCAGCACCCGGGTGATGAACGGCTCGGCCAGGAGCTGCTGGAACTCGTCGGCCTCCTCGTCGGTCCACTCCAGGCTGCGCAGGTACTCCTCGGCGTCGGGTTCGGCGGCGGCCTTCTGCTCCTGGAGGCCCAGGTACACGAACCCGCCGCCGGCGAGCACGAAGAGCATCCCGATGACGATGACCACGTCAGACCTCCACCGAGTTGACCATGCGCAGGATGATGCCGATCGACATCATCGTGATCAGGGCGGCCCCACCGAGCCACACCCAGCCCCAGCCCTGGTACATGGGGTCGAGGTAGCCGGGGCTGAGGACCTGGATGGCGACCAGGAGCAGGGCGGGGAGCCCGCCGAGCACGAAGGCCGACACCCGGCCCTCGGCCGTCAGCACGTCGATCTCACGACGCACCTCCTCACGGGCCCGGATGAAGTCGGCCAGGGTGTGGAGCAGGTCGGCCAGCTTGCCGCCGACGGTCTGCTGGATCTTGATCGCCTGCACCACCCAGTCGACGTCGCGGATGTCGATCCGCTGGGCGAGGCGCTCGAGAGCGTCGACGAGGGGATCGCCCAGCTCGGTCTCGGCCACCACCCGGCCGAACTCCTCGGCCAGCGGGCCCTCGGCCTCCTCGTTCATCATCTGGATGGCCCGGAGGAAGGTGTGGCCGGCCGAGAGCGACGACGCGATCAGGGTGAGCGCCTCGGGGAACGCTTCCTCGAACTTCTTGCGCCGCTGCTTGATCCGCCGGTCGAGGTAGACGCGGGCCAGGAGGGGAGAGACGGCGAGGCCGATGAGCCCGAAGAGCAGGTTGGACGTGGCGATGGCGATGATGGCGCCGCCGATCACGCCGGCCGCCACGGTGAGGATGACGAACTCGCCGGGCCGGACCGGGACCCGGGCCTTCTCCAGCTTGGTGAGCAGCGCGCCCTTGGCGTCGATGGAGTCGACGAAGCGACCGGCCACCCCGATGGTGTTCTCCACCAGCTGGCTGTGGCGCTCGGCGACGTCGCGCATGTCGATGTCCTGCTCGCCCCACGGAAGGTCGAGGATCTTGGCCAGCTGTTCCTCCCGCGCGTACACGCGGGAGAGCAGGCCGACGGACAGGAACGCGAAGCCGCCCCCCACGAGGAGGACGGCGACCCAGGACATGGTGGTCATCGCAGACGCTCCCGTTGGGCGATCTCGGCCGAGGTGGGGACGTTGGTGCGCCGTCGGGCCGCGGCGCCGGCCGACTTGGAGCCGGACGAGGAACGCTTCGACGACTTGAACGTGGCCGCGGGCACCTCGATGCCGTGCTCGGCGATCTTGTCCAGGAACCGCGGCCGCAGGCCGGTGGCGACGAGCTGGCCCGTGGTGCTGCCGTCGCTGGCCTGGGACAGCTCGAAGTGGAAGATGTCCTGGAGGAGGATGATGTCGCCCTCCATGCCCTGCACCTCGGTGAGCGAGGTGATGACACGCCGGCCGTCGGGCAGTCGGGTCACCTGGAGGATGAGGTGCAGTGCCGATGCGATCTGCTCACGGATGGCCCGCACCGGCAGGTCGAAGCCGGCCATGAGGACCATGGTCTCGAGCCGGCTCAGCGCGTCGCGCGCCGAGTTGGCGTGCACCGTGGTCATCGAGCCCTCGTGGCCGGTGTTCATGGCCTGGAGCATGTCGAGGGCCTCGGCGGCCCGGCACTCGCCGACGATGATGCGGTCGGGGCGCATGCGCAGGCTGTTCTTGACCAGCTCGCGGATGGACACCTGACCGGTCCCTTCGGCGTTGGGGGGCCGGGTCTCGAGGGTGATCACGTGGGGCTGCTGGAGCTGGAGCTCGGCGGAGTCCTCGATGGTGATGATCCGCTCGCCGTCGGGGATGAAGCTCGACAGCACGTTGAGGTTGGTGGTCTTGCCGGTGCCGGTACCGCCGCTGACCAGGATGTTGAGCTTGCCGCGGACGGCGGCGTCCATGGCGGTGACCAGATCGAGGGTCCAGGTCCCGAAGTTGATCAGGTCCTTGGCGGTGAACGGGTCCTTGGAGAACTTCCGGATGGTGAGCACGGCGCCGTTGATGGCCAGCGGCGGGACGATGGCGTTGACCCGGGAGCCGTCGGGCAGGCGGGCGTCGACCATGGGGGAGGATTCGTCGACGCGACGACCCACCGAGGACACGATCTTCTCGATCACCTGGCGGTACTGGGCGTTGTCGATGAACTTGGTCTCGGCTCGTTCGATGCGGCCGTTGCGCTCCACCCAGATGTCGTCGTAGGCGTTGCACATCACCTCGGTGATGTCGGCGTCGGCCAGCAGCGGGTCGAGGGGGCCGTAGCCGAGGGTGTCGGCCACCATCTCGGCCACGAACCGCCGCCGTTCGAGCGGGGTGACCGAGATGTCCTCGCGCTGGAGGATGCCGTCGAGCGCCTCGCGCAGGGCGGCCTCGCGCTCCTCGGCGTCGAGGGCCTTGATCTTGTCGGCGATCTCGTCGAGGACCAGGCCGCGCACCTTGCGCTTGGTCTCGTCCCATGGGGACTTGGCATCCTTGGACCGGATGGGCTTGGCCCGGCGGGGCGCGTCCTCGCTGGTCGTCGCGGACGCCTTGGCCTCCCGGCCTTCTTCCTCCTCGAGGGCGGCGAGCTTCTCTGACAGTTTCACGTGGGTGACCTCCTGCCGGTCACGTGGGGTCGGCGTGTCACTTGCGGAAGAACCGGCCCAGGCCGGTCCGCTTGGGGGCGTTGGCCTCGTCGACCCGCGTCTGCAGATCGTTGGGGAGGACGAGCTTCATGCCGCCGGCCATGAGCCGCGAGATCTCGGCCTCCGGGGAGGCGGCCATCACCGGCATCCCCAGGTTGATGGAGCGGCTCACCTCCTTGGCGTAGGGGAGGATCGACTCGAAGCCCTGCGGGAACAGCTTGGTGACCTGGTCGATGTCGATGCCGATGTCCTCCTCGGCCTTGTTGAGGACGAGGCGGAGGTTGGCGGTGTCGATCTTGAGCCGCTCGAGCGTGCTGAGGAACACGCTCATGTTGCGCACGCTGGGAAGGTCCAGTGTCGCCATCACGTAGAGGAGATCGGAGAGGTCGAAGGCGGCCAGGACCGTCTCGGCCAGGGCGGGGGGCGTGTCGACCAGGACGAAGTCGAACCGGTTGCGGACCGCTTCGAGGATCCGGGTGACGTCCGGCGGGGTGATGCGGTCGGCCTCGCTGGGATCGCGCGGGGCGGCGAGGACGTGGACGCCGGTGTCGTGGACGACCGTGTACTCCTCGATGTGGGCCTGGAGGTCGGACTCGCTGCCGTCCTCCCGTTGGAGCGCATCGAAGATCGTGTACTTGGGGCGGAGGCGCAGGGCGGTGGAGACCTCGCCGAACTGCAGGTCGAGGTCGACGATGCAGACCCGCTGGCCGAGCCACTTGTGGAGGAACCACGCCAGGTTGGTGGCGTAGAAGGTCTTGCCGCAGCCGCCGGTGGCCGACGAGATGGTGTAGACGATTCCCGGGCGGTCGGGGTCGGGAACGGCCACCTCGGGGGCGGCTTCCTGCACCGCCACCGCGGGTTGGGCCGCGGCGGGGGCGGCCCGGACCAGGGCCACGGCCCGCTCCACCGCTTCGACCAGCTCGGCGTCCTCGACCGGGAGCTGGAGCAGGTCGATGGCGCCGGTGCGGACGATGTCTCGGAGGGAGGCGTCGGGCCGGCGGGAGAATGCCAGCACGAGCCGCATCTCCGGCAGTTCCTCGGCGATGATCCGCAGCCGGGCCAGGCCGGAGCGGGTCCCGAGGCTGGGGCCGGCGACGAGGATGTCGAAGGGGCCCTCCTCCTCGAGCATCTCGCCCACGGCCCCGATCCGGGTGCACGACGTGATCTTCGGGGCGTCCGCGAACTGGTCGGAAAGGCTGCGCAGCTGTTCTGCGAGCCCGTCACCCCGGTCGAGCACAAGGATCTTCGTCACCAGTGGGGTCCTCTCCATGCCTGCGGTGGTCGATCAGGACTGCGGTGCCGCGCTGGCCGCGCTCACCGGCCCGTCCACATTGTCACCCGAGACGCCCGGCGTGTCGCCTGCGGCCGGAGCGTTGTCGGCGGTGAGGCTGAGGTAGACGTCGGCGAAGTTGGTCATCTGCACCACTCGCTCGACGTCGGCGGGCTTGAGGGCGAGCAGGTAGGTGAGCGGCGTGCTCAACGGCTGGCGGCCGATGGTCTGGCTCTGGGCCGGCGCGGTCGTGGCGGTCTGCGCCGACTGCACCGACGTCTCCTGCTGGGCACTGACGTCGAGGACGAGGACGTTGGTGAGGGCCAGTTCGGTGCGGGGGAGCGGGGTGGCCGCGGGGTCGACGCCACCGTTGCTGTCAGCGGTGAACACGCCGTAGACGTTCACCTTGTCGCCGGGGGCGATGTAGCCGGCCCCGCCGTTCACGTACTTGACCGTGACCGCCACGCCGTCGAACCCGTCGGGGATCTTGACGTTGCTCAGCGACCGGGTGGCGAGCTGGGCCGACGTGATGATCGAGCCGTCGTTCACCGCCACCGTGAAGATCTGGTTGTCGAGCCCGGCCGCCGAGGTGAGCGCACCGGCAGGCTGGGAACCGGCCGAGACCTCCTTGGTGCCGAGCAGGCCCTGGGCGACGACGTCGGAACCGAGCGTGTTGGCCGGGATGTCGCCGTTGGCGACGAGGACGGTGATGGGTGCGCCGCCGTTGCTCGACGGGGCGACAGTGTTGTTGCTGTCGCCGTTGTCGTTGAGCACGAGGTAGACGATGGCGCCGCCGACGATGAAGAAGGCGATGCCGAACAGGATGATCAGGTTCGAACGTTGGCGCACGAAATTCCTCCAGATGGGTGCCCGCAGAGGCAGCCGCGACGTTGCAGAGATCGGTGTTGCAACGATTGTCGGCACTGTCCCATTTGGGGGACATAGCCCAGCGGTGTCATTTCGGCGCCCCGGGAATGACTAGTCCGTCGCCCCCGTGTGGGTGGGCGGGTACGTTTCTCGGCATGCTGCGCCTCGGCCTCACCGGCGGTATCGGATCCGGGAAGTCGACGGTGTCGGCGCTGCTCGAGGAGCACGGCGCCGTGGTGGTCGACGCCGACCGGATCGTGCGGGAGCTCCAGCAACCGGGCCAGCCCGTGTTCGAGGCCATGGTCGACCGAGTTCGGCCCCGGCATCGTCGCCGACGACGGCTCGCTGACCGCCAGGCCGTCGCCGACATCGTCTTCGGCGACGAGGCCGCCCTGAAGCGGCTCAACGCCATCGTGCATCCCGCAGTAGGGGCCCGGATGGCCGAGCAGCTCGCCGCGCTGGAGGAGACGGACGAGGTCGTGGTCCTCGACATCCCGCTGCTGGTCGAGAGCGGCCGCGACGACATGGCGGCGGTGATCGTCGTGGATGTCGACCCCGAGATCGCGGTGGCGCGCCTCGTCGAGCACCGCGGCTTCTCCGAGGCCGACGCCCGGGCCCGCATCTCCCGCCAGGCCAGCCGGGAGGAGCGCCTGGCCCGGGCCGACGTGGTGCTCGACAACTCCGGCACCCGCGACCACCTCCGCGCCCAGGTCGACGCGCTCTGGGCCCGCATCGAGGCCGGCGACTTCTCTGGTTCTGGTAGCACGACGAGCGGTGCGTGACCGCACGACGTGGTGCCAGAACGGGGATCTTCTGGTTCTGGTAGGTCCTCGGTCGCTCCTGATGGCGCGATGGGCCACCAGAACGGGGATCTTTGTTCTGGTAGGTCCTCGGTCGCTCCTCATGGCGCGATGGGCCACCAGAACGGGGGATCGGCGGTCACGGCTCACCGATATCGTCACCGCATGCCCGAGTTCCGCATGGTGGCCGAGTACAACCCGGCCGGCGACCAACCCACCGCCATCGCCCAGCTGACCGAGGGCATCCGGGCCGGCGAGCGGGCCCAGACCCTGCTCGGCATCACCGGGTCGGGCAAGAGCGCCACCATCGGCTGGACCATCGAGCAGGTCCAGAAGCCCACCCTGGTCATCGCCCCCAACAAGTCGCTGGCCGCCCAGCTGGCCAGCGAGTTCCGGGAGTTCTTCCCCGACAACAAGGTCGAGTACTTCGTCTCGTACTACGACTACTACCAGCCCGAGGCCTACGTGCCGTCGAGCGACACCTACATCGAGAAGGACTCGTCGATCAACGACGAGATCGACCGGCTCCGCCACGCCTCCACCTCGGCCCTGCTCACCCGGCGCGACGTCATCGTCGTGGCCTCGGTGTCGTGCATCTACGGCCTGGGCTCGCCCGAGGACTACCGCAAGAACCTGCTGCTGCTGAAGGTGGGCGAGGAGTACGACCAGCGGGCCGTCCTGCGCCGGCTGGTCGACATGCAGTACGACCGCAACGACGCCAACCTCGTCCGGGGCAAGTTCCGGGTCCGGGGCGACATCGTCGAGGTCCACCCCGCCTACGACGAGAACAGCGTGCGGATCCAGTTCTTCGGCGACGAGATCGAGGCCATCACCGTGGTCGACTCGCTCACCGGCGAGAAGGTCGGCGAGCACGAGGACCTCGCCATCTACCCCGCCACCCACTACGTGGCCGGCGAGGAGCGCATGGGCAAGGCCATCACCCGCATCGAGGCCGAGCTCCAGGAGCGCCTGGCCTACTTCGAGAAGGAGGGCAAGCTGCTCGAGGCCCAGCGCCTGCGCATGCGGACCCAGTACGACCTCGAGATGATGCAGGAGGTCGGCTACTGCAACGGCATCGAGAACTACTCGGCGCCGATCGACGGGCGGGCGCCGGGCGAGACGCCGAACACGCTGCTCGACTTCTTCCCCGACGACTTCCTGGTCGTCATCGACGAGTCGCACGTGGCCGTGCCCCAGCTCCACGGCCAGTACGAGGGCGACCGGAGCCGCAAGGAGATCCTCATCGAGCACGGGTTCCGCCTCCCGTCGGCCGCCGACAACCGGCCGCTGCGCTTCGACGAGTTCACCGAGAAGGTCAACCAGGTCGTGTTCGTGTCGGCCACCCCGTCGCCCTACGAGCTGCGGGAGTCCAGCCGGGTGGTCGAGCAGATCGTGCGCCCCACCGGCCTGGTCGACCCCGAGGTCATCGTCAAGCCCACCAAGGGCCAGATCGACGACCTCATGGAGGAGATCAACGCCCGCATCGAGACCGACGAGCGGGTCCTGGTCACCACGCTGACCAAGAAGATGTCCGAGGACCTGTCCGAGTACCTGCTCGAGCAGGGCGTCCGGTGCCGCTACCTGCACTCCAACATCGACACCATCGAGCGCATCGAGATCCTCCGCGCCCTGCGCCTCGGCGAGTTCGACGTGCTGGTCGGCATCAACCTGCTCCGCGAGGGCCTCGACCTCCCCGAGGTGTCGCTGGTCGCCATCCTCGACGCCGACAAGGAGGGCTTCCTGCGCTCGGAGACGTCGCTGATCCAGACCATGGGCCGGGCGGCCCGCAACGTCAACGGCAAGGTCATCATGTACGCCGACAAGGTGACCGACTCGATGCAGCGGGCCATCTCCGAGGTCCAGCGCCGCCGCCAGCTCCAGCTCGAGTACAACGAGGAGCACGGCATCGACCCGCAGACCATCCGCAAGGCCGTGACCGACATCCTCACCTTCCTGCGGGGCGGCGACGGCACGGCGCCGGTGCCCGACAAGGACAAGCGCCGGCGGTCCACGGCCGAGCGCAACCGGATCAAGGAGCTCACCGAGCTGCCCCAGGACGACATCGAGCGTCTGGTCATCGCCCTCGAGGAGGAGATGCACGAGGCGGCCGAGGAGCTGCGCTTCGAGTACGCCGCCCGCCTCCGCGACGAGATCAAGGACCTCCGCCGGGGGATGGTCGAAGCCCACTGATCCCTCCGCTGGTCCAGCCGGGCTCCCCGAACGGGCCTGCTCGGTAGGGTTCCCCGCCGTGCTGTCGATGCGGAGCGGTGATCGGTGGTCGCTGCGCTCGCCCGCGACGTCGGCGGCCCTGCGGCGTCCTGCTGCTCGCCCTCTACGTGGCCATGTCGTTCCTCAACTCCCCGGACGGCTACCTCGGGCACCGACACCGGCGCGAAGGTGGCCACGCTCGACGCACATGGTCGAGACACGGCACCGAACGCCCGGACGTCGGCTACTGGGCCGAGCAGTGGGACCCGACGGGCCACTACCACCCGCTCTTCGACTCGAAGCAGAACGACGACGGCGAGTGGATCAACGTGACCACGTTGCCGATGCTGCTGGCGGCTCGGCCTCTCTACGACCTCGGCGGCTACCGGCTCGCGCTCCTGCTCCCCATGGTCGGCGCGATCGCCGCCGCGCTCGGCGGCACGCCAGATCGCCCGTGAGATCGGCGACGACGAGGCCGGCGCCGTGGCCTTCTGGGTCATCGCCCTCGGCAGTCCGATCGCCATCTACGCCCTCGACTTCTGGGAGCACGCCCTCGGCGCGGGGCTGATGCTGTGGGCCGTGGTCGGCGCGCTGCGTGTCCTGCGCCAAGAAGGCGCGGTGTGGTGGATGGCGCTGGCCGGTGCGCTGCTCGGCGCCGCGGCCACGATGCGGACCGAGAGCTTCGTCGTGGCGTTCGCGCTCGTCGGCGGCACCTGCCTGACGTTGCTGTTCCGTCGGCGCATCGTCGACGCCTTCGCCGGCGGCGCGCTGGCCGTCGTCGGCTTCGGCGTCCCGTGGCTGGCGAACCTGGCCCTGGAGTCGGACCTCGGCGGACACAGTCGAGCGGCTCGCGCTGCAGGCGAGGCCCGCTCGCCGATCAGCTCCGGCGGTGCCGTGGTCGGAGCTGGCGACCCGGGTCAAGGAGGCACTCATCACCTGGTTCGGTCTCCCCGGCTTCGACTACCCGGTCGGCGTACTGCTGGGCGGTATCGCGGTCGTGGCGGTGATCGGCGCCGTCGTGCTCCACCGGAAGGGCGAGTCCCGGGCGGCGATCTACGCGCTGGTGGCCGCGGCGTTGGCCTACCTGGCCGCGGCCGGCACCGGGCTCGCGTTCGTGTCAGGCGCCCTGGTCGCGTCGCCCCTCGCCATCGGTGCGGTCGTGGGTCCATCGGGCGCGACCGGGCCCGGGCGTTCGTGCTGCCGGTGGCGTTGGTCGCCACCGCGATCACCTGGGCCTTCGAGATCACGGGTGGTGCCGGGCCGCAGTGGGGCGGTCGGTACCTGCTGGTTCCCACGACCCTGCTCACGGTGCTCGGTGTGGTCGCGCTGTCCTCCACCCCGGTACCGGTCGGTCGGTTCCTCGTCGGACTGGCCATCGGCGTGACGGCGTTCGGCTTCGTCTGGCTCGCGTATCGATCCCACGGCGTGGACTCCTTCTTCGACGAGCTCGCCCAGCAGCCCGAGGACGTCGTCATCTCCACCAACGGCTTCCTCGTCCGCGAAGGGGGACCGGCCTACGAGGACCGGCGGTACCTCTCGATCGGTCGCGGCAGCGCCGACCTGCAGGGCGCAGTAGACGTGGTCGACGCGGCGGGTTTGTCCACGTTCGCCGTGCTGACGTTGCCAAGGAGCTTCCGAAGGTGCAGGGGGCAGAGGAGCGCGGCGCCGTTCCGCTGTCCTTCCTTGGGGTCAGCTCTGGTACCACCGCTTCGTGATCATCGAGCACGCCGACCGTCTGATGGCTTCGGCGTCGACATCGGCCGCCGACGACCGCGGACCCGGCATACGTCAGGCCACGCCCCGGACTTCGCTGTGGATGCACCTGGTACTGCTCTCGGCGGTGCTCTTCGCTTCCTCGTACCTCGTCGGCTACCACGGCTACGTCTTCATCGACGAAGCCGCCGTCGATCGCACAGGTCGAGGTGGTGGAGACGGGGACATGGACGGTCGCCCGACCGCTCGCGGATCAGGACCCCCACGGCGACTACGCGCCGATGGCCCGGGCGCGGATCACGGACCAAGGATTCGCACCCTTCCCGAACCATCCCCTGCACGTCGTGCTGTCGACGTGGGCGGATCGTGTCGGCGGCAGAGTGGGACTACGGATGCTGTCGATCGCGGGGGTCGTGGGAGCGGCTGCTGCATCCGCCTTGCTGGCATCGGCGTCCGGTCGTGGGCACGCGGTTGCTGCCCTGTGGATCACCGGGCTCGCCAGTCCGCTCGTGTTCGATGCCAATCTGGTTGTCGCTCACGCCGTCGCCGCGGCGTTGGGCGGAGCCCTGTTCGCCCTCGCCTTCCGGCGGCGAGGCGTCGGCCTGTCGCGCCGGCCACAGATCGCTGCCGTGACGGCGGCCATCGCCGTTGTCGCTGCCTGCGGGTCGCTCCTTCGCAGCGAGTTCGTACTGCTGGCCGTTGCTGTGGGGCTGATCGCCGGGATCCGAGGGGTCCGGGACCGCGATCCGCGGTTCCTCGCCGCCGCATCAGCGTCGGTGGCGGGAGCTGGGGTCGCGTACCTGCTCGAACCCTATTGGATCGAACATCTGGTGGGTGGTGCCGGGGTCGCGCACAAGGTGATTGCCAGCAGCTCCCGTGGGGGAGTGCGCGGAGGCATCGAGGGTGCCCGCACGGTGTTGTTCGGCGTCGGAGACGGCGCAGCCGCGCACGCTGGTCGTGGCGGTTGCGTTCTCCGCCATCGCCGTGTGGTTGGTGCGCCGCCGGCCGAACGACGCAGGGCCCGCGGCGTTGCTCGCCACGGTCGGCGCCGCGGCCGCGGTGCTCCGAGCGACCGATCCAGACATCGTGCCCGGCATAGTCTGGGCATTCCCGCTCCTCGTGATCGGCTTGGCCGCCGCGGGCCGCGGGACACGGACCTGTCCAGCAGTCGTCCGGTCCGCGAAGGCGGTCGTCGTCTTCGCCGTCATGGTGCTGGTGACCCAGTACTCGGTGGGAGGCGGGTCCGAGTGGGGGTGGCGCTACGTTGCCGTAGCCCTCCCCGCGGTCGGTGCCGCCCTCGCCGGGCCCGTGGTGGCCGTCGTCGACGGTGCTCGGCATCGGGTCCCGGCTATCGTCGCCGTGGCCGTCCTCGGCTTCACCGCGCTCGCCATCCCGCTCGGCGGTGTCCTGGCCCAGCGACGGGCGGTGGATCACGTGGATCGGCTGCTCGATCGAACAGATGCGGCATTCGCCGCCGCAGATGCCGAGCTGATCGTGGCCGCGGATCCGTCGTTCGGCCGCTACGTGTGGAAGCAGTCCATCGCTGGCCATGTCGTCTCCACAGGCCGGGGCGAGGCTGAGCTGAGCGAGCTCCTCGGCCTCCTCGACGACCGTGGTGTCGAGCGCGTCCTGTTCGTTTGGGTCGGCGACCAGCCCGTCCTACCGGTGACCCCCTTCGTCGAGCGCGGCTCGCCGCGGACACTGCTCCCTCGTGCCTACCGCGCCGTGCAGCTCGAGGACGCCTCGAACATACGTTCCCCCTCCTGAGCTAGAGTAGCTAGCTGGTCATACCATGAGTAGTATCGAAGTATGAAGGTGAGCGTGAGCCTGCCCGACGACGACGTCGACTACCTCGACCGGTACGTCCGGAAACTCGGTCTCGGTTCCCGTTCGGCGGCCGTGCACAAGGCGGTACGGCTCCTCCGGGCCTCCGAGTTGGGCGCGGCCTACGAGGACGCCTGGACGGACTGGGACACCAGTGAGGACGGCGACCTGTGGGACGCGGCGACCGCTGACGGCATCGCCTGATGCGACGCGGGGAGATCCGCTGGGTCGATCTCGATCCCGTTCGAGGCAACGAGGCGAACAAGCGAAGGCCTGCGGTGATCGTGAGCAACGACGGGGCGAACAGCACGGCGGACCGGCTCGGTCGGGGAGTGATCACCGTGGTGCCCGTGACGACCAACGTCGCCCGCGTGTATCCGTTCCAGGTCCTGCTTCCTGCGTCGAGCAGCGGATTGCCCCACGATTCGAAGGCACAAGCGGAGCAGGTGCGCTCCGTCGCCGTCGAACGCATCGGTGGCCGGCTCGGCGAGCTCGCACCAGCGCAGCTGATGGAGCTGGACGACGCCCTGCGGCTCCACCTCGCGCTCTGATCGTCGAATCGAACAGGTGTTCCCCCTCGCGGTCACAGCGCGCCGCTAGCCTCTCGACGTGGCCGACACGCTGGTGGTGCAGGGAGCACGCGAACACAACCTGAAGGGCATCGACCTCGAGCTGCCCCGCGACAAGCTCATCGTCTTCACCGGTCTGTCCGGGTCGGGCAAGAGCTCGCTGGCCTTCGACACCATCTACGCCGAGGGCCAGCGCCGCTACGTCGAGTCGCTGTCGGCCTACGCCCGCCAGTTCCTCGGCCAGATGGACAAGCCCGACGTCGACTTCATCGAGGGCCTGTCGCCGGCCATCTCCATCGACCAGAAGTCGGCCAGCCGCAACCCCCGGTCCACGGTCGGCACCATCACCGAGGTCTACGACTACCTCCGCCTGCTCTTCGCCCGCATCGGCGTCCCGCACTGCCCCGACGACGGCACGCCGGTGTCCCGCCAGACGCCCGCAGCAGATCGTCGACCGGATCATGGAGCTCGAGGAGGGCACCCGCTTCCAGGTCCTCGCCCCTGTGGTCCACGGCCGCAAGGGCACCTACGACACGCTCCTCCAGGACCTGGCCAACCAGGGCTTCGCCCGGGCCCTGGTCGACGGCGAGCTCCACGAGCTGAGCGACACCTTCGAGCTCGAGCGCTACGAGATGCACACCATCCAGGTGGTGGTCGACCGCCTCGTGGCCAAGCCGGGCATGGAGCGGCGCCTGACCGACTCGCTGGAGACGGCCCTCGCCCTGGCCGACGGCGTGGCCGAGATCATGATCGTCCCCCGCGACCGTGAGGCCACCCCGGAGGACACGCTCACCTTCAGCCAGCACTTCGCCTGTCCCAAGTGCGGGATGAGCTTCCAGGACCTCGCCCCCCGCAACTTCTCGTTCAACTCGCCCTACGGCGCCTGCTCGGCGTGCGACGGTCTCGGCACCCGCTACGAGGTCGATCCCCAGCTCGTCGTCCCCGACCCCGACCTGTCGCTGGAGGACGGCGCCATCGCCCCGTGGTCCGGCGGCCGGTCCCAGTACTTCTCCCGCCTGGTCGAGTCGGTGGCCGAGTACCTCGACATCGACCCGGGCACGCCGTGGTCGGAGCTGACCAAGAAGCAGACCAACGCCCTGCTCTACGGCAAGGGCGTCTCCAAGGTCACCGTCACCTACAAGAACCGCTACGGCCGCACCCGCACCTACAACGCCAACTACGAGGGCGCCATCCCGTACCTCACCCGCCGTCACCGCGAGGCCGACTCCGACAGCCAGCGCGAGCAGATCGAGGGCTACATGCGCGAGGTCGCCTGCCCCACCTGCGAGGGCAAGCGCCTCAACCCCATCTCGCTGGCCGTGCTGGTCGACGGCCACAACATCTCCGACATCTGCGACCTCTCCATCGGCGAGGCGGCCAAGACCCTGGCCGGCCTCGAGCTGTCCGAGCGCGACAAGCTCATCGCCGAGGCCGTGGTCAAGGAGATCAACGCCCGCATGGGCTTCCTCCTCGACGTCGGCCTCGACTACCTCACCCTGTCCCGCAACGCCGGCACCCTGGCCGGGGGAGAGGCCCAGCGCATCCGCCTCGCCTCCCAGATCGGCTCCGGCCTCGTCGGCGTGCTCTACGTCCTCGACGAGCCGTCCATCGGCCTCCACCAGCGCGACAACCGCCGCCTCATCGACACCCTCCTGCGCCTCCGCGAGCTGGGCAACACCGTCATCGTGGTCGAGCACGACGAGGAGACCATCGCCGAGGCCGACCACATCGTCGACATCGGCCCCGGCGCCGGCGAGCACGGCGGCGAGGTCGTCCACTCCGGCACCTACAAGCAGCTGCTCAAGAACCGCAAGTCGCTCACCGGCCAGTACCTGGCGGGCAAGCGGTCGATCCCCATCCCGGCCCAGCGTCGGTCGCCGTCGCTGGAGCAGATCCGGGTCGTCGGCGCCCGCGAGCACAACCTCCAGGACCTCACCGCCGACTTCCCCGTCGGCTTGTTCACCTGCGTCACCGGCGTCTCCGGCTCGGGCAAGTCCACGCTGGTCAACGAGATCCTGCTCCGGTCGCTGATGCAGCACGTCTACAAGTCGAAGCTGCCGCCCGGCCTGCACAAGAAGGTCGAGGGCATGGACGCCATCGACAAGGTCATCGCCATCGACCAGTCGCCCATCGGCCGCACGCCCCGCTCCAACCCCGCCACCTACACCGGGGTGTGGGACCACGTCCGCAAGCTGTTCGCCCAGACCAACGAGGCCAAGGTCCGCGGCTACCAGCAGGGCCGGTTCAGCTTCAACGTCAAGGGCGGCCGCTGCGAGGCCTGCGCCGGCGACGGGACCATCAAGATCGAGATGCACTTCCTGCCCGACGTCTACGTGCCGTGCGAGGTCTGCAAGGGCCAGCGCTACAACCGCGACACGCTCGACATCACCTTCAAGGGCAAGAACGTGGCCGAGGTGCTCGACATGCCGTGCGAGGAGGCGCTGGAGTTCTTCGCCAACCAGCCCGCCATCGCCCGCCACATGCAGACCATCGTCGACGTCGGCCTCGGCTACGTGCGGCTCGGCCAGCCGGCGCCGACGCTGTCGGGCGGCGAGGCCCAGCGGGTGAAGCTGGCCTCCGAGCTGGCCAAGCGGTCCACCGGCCACACCATGTACATCCTCGACGAGCCCACCACCGGCCTGCACTTCGAGGACATCCGCAAGCTGCTCACCGTCCTGTCCCGCCTCGTCGACCAGGGCAACACCGTGCTGGTCATCGAGCACAACCTCGACGTGATCAAGACCGCCGACTGGATCGTCGACCTCGGCCCCGAGGGCGGCTCCGGCGGCGGCACCATCGTGGCCGAGGGCCCGCCCGAGCACATCGCCACCGTCACCCACAGCCACACCGGCCAGTTCCTCGCCCCGATCCTGGGCATCGAACGGGGGTAGGCTCTGCCTCACTTCCCCCAGGTTCTGCTTTGGAGGAAGCTGTGTCCGTATCCGATCACGACCGTCGTCTGCTCTTCGATCGGCTCGAGTCCGTGCTCGGGCCGTCCGAGGCTGGAGTGCTGATGGAACTGCTCCCACCCGTCGGATGGTCCGATGTCGCCCGCCAGAGCGACATCACCGCCTTGCGTGGCGAGATGGCCGAGCTCCGCGGGGAGCTCCGGGGCGAGATGGCCGAGCTGCGCGGGGAGATGGTCCAGCCGAACAGGTGTTCCCCCTCGCGGTCACAGCACGCCGCTAGCCTCTCGACGTGGCCGACACGCTGGTGGTGCAGGGAGCACGCGAACACAACCTCAAGGGCATCGACCTCGAGCTGCCCCGCGACAAGCTCATCGTCTTCACCGGCCTGTCCGGGTCGGGCAAGAGCTCGCTGGCCTTCGACACCATCTACGCCGAGGGCCAGCGCCGCTACGTCGAGTCGCTGTCGGCCTACGCCCGCCAGTTCCTCGGCCAGATGGACAAGCCCGACGTCGACTTCATCGAGGGCCTGTCGCCGGCCATCTCCATCGACCAGAAGTCGGCCAGCCGCAACCCCCGCTCCACGGTCGGCACCATCACCGAGGTCTACGACTACCTCCGCCTGCTCTTCGCCCGCATCGGCGTGCCCGCACTGCCCCGACGACGGCACGCCGGTGTCCCGCCAGACCCCGCAGCAGATCGTCGACCGGATCATGGAGCTGGAGGAGGGCACCCGCTTCCAGGTCCTCGCCCCCGTGGTCCACGGCCGCAAGGGCACCTACGACACGCTCCTCCAGGACCTGGCCAACCAGGGCTTCGCCCGGGCCCTGGTCGACGGCGAGCTCCACGAGCTGAGCGACACCTTCGAGCTCGAGCGCTACGAGATGCACACCATCCAGGTGGTGGTCGACCGCCTCGTGGCCAAGCCGGGCATGGAGCGGCGCCTGACCGACTCGCTGGAGACCGCCCTCGCCCTGGCCGACGGCGTGGCCGAGATCATGATCGTCCCCCGCGACCGTGAGGCCACCCCGGAGGACACGCTCACCTTCAGCCAGCACTTCGCCTGTCCCACGTGCGGGATGAGCTTCCAGGACCTCGCCCCCCGCAACTTCTCGTTCAACTCGCCCTACGGCGCCTGCTCGGCCTGCGACGGTCTCGGCACCCGCTACGAGGTCGACCCCCAGCTCGTCGTCCCCGACCCCGACCTGTCGCTGGAGGACGGCGCCATCGCCCCGTGGTCGGGCGGCCGGTCCCAGTACTTCTCCCGCCTGGTCGAGTCGGTGGCCGAGTACCTCGACATCGACCCGGGCACGCCGTGGTCGGAGCTGACCAAGAAGCAGACCAACGCCCTGCTCTACGGCAAGGGCGTCTCCAAGGTCACCGTCACCTACAAGAACCGCTACGGCCGGACCCGCACCTACAACGCCAACTACGAGGGCGCCATCCCGTACCTCACCCGCCGCCACCGCGAGGCCGACTCCGACAGCCAGCGCGAGCAGATCGAGGGCTACATGCGCGAGGTCGCCTGCCCCACCTGCGAGGGCAAGCGCCTCAACCCCATCTCGCTGGCCGTGCTGGTCGACGGCCACAACATCTCCGACATCTGCGACCTGTCCATCGGCGAGGCGGCCAAGACCCTGGCCGGCCTCGAGCTGTCCGAGCGCGACAAGCTCATCGCCGAGGCCGTGGTCAAGGAGATCAACGCCCGCATGGGCTTCCTCCTCGACGTCGGCCTCGACTACCTCACCCTGTCCCGCAACGCCGGCACCCTGGCCGGGGGAGAGGCCCAGCGCATCCGCCTCGCCTCCCAGATCGGCTCCGGCCTGGTCGGCGTGCTCTACGTGCTCGACGAGCCGTCCATCGGCCTCCACCAGCGCGACAACCGCCGCCTCATCGACACCCTCCTGCGCCTGCGCGAGCTGGGCAACACCGTCATCGTGGTCGAGCACGACGAGGAGACCATCGCCGAGGCCGACCACATCGTCGACATCGGCCCCGGCGCCGGCGAGCACGGCGGCGAGGTCGTCCACTCCGGCACCTACAAGCAGCTGCTCAAGAACCGGCAAGTCGCTCACCGGCCAGTACCTGGCGGGCAAGCGGTCGATCCCCATCCCGGCGCAGCGGCGCTCGCCGTCGCTGGAGCAGATCCGGGTCATCGGCGCCCGCGAGCACAACCTCCAGGACCTCACCGCCGACTTCCCCGTCGGCTTGTTCACCTGCGTCACCGGCGTCTCCGGCTCGGGCAAGTCCACGCTGGTCAACGAGATCCTGCTCCGGTCGCTGATGCAGCACGTCTACAAGTCGAAGCTGCCGCCCGGCCTGCACAAGAAGGTCGAGGGCATGGACGCCATCGACAAGGTCATCGCCATCGACCAGTCGCCCATCGGCCGCACGCCCCGCTCCAACCCCGCCACCTACACCGGGGTGTGGGACCACGTCCGCAAGCTGTTCGCCCAGACCAACGAGGCCAAGGTCCGCGGCTACCAGCAGGGCCGGTTCAGCTTCAACGTCAAGGGCGGCCGCTGCGAGGCCTGCGCCGGCGACGGGACCATCAAGATCGAGATGCACTTCCTGCCCGACGTCTACGTGCCGTGCGAGGTCTGCAAGGGCCAGCGCTACAACCGCGACACGCTCGACATCACCTTCAAGGGCAAGAACGTGGCCGAGGTGCTCGACATGCCGTGCGAGGAGGCGCTGGAGTTCTTCGCCAACCAGCCCGCCATCGCCCGCCACATGCAGACCATCGTCGACGTCGGCCTCGGCTACGTGCGGCTCGGCCAGCCGGCGCCCACGCTGTCGGGCGGCGAGGCCCAGCGGGTGAAGCTGGCCTCCGAGCTGGCCAAGCGGTCCACCGGCCACACCATGTACATCCTCGACGAGCCCACCACCGGCCTGCACTTCGAGGACATCCGCAAGCTGCTCACCGTGCTGTCCCGCCTCGTCGACCAGGGCAACACCGTGCTGGTCATCGAGCACAACCTCGACGTGATCAAGACCGCCGACTGGATCGTCGACCTCGGCCCCGAGGGCGGCTCCGGCGGCGGCACCATCGTGGCCGAGGGCCCGCCCGAGCACATCGCCACCGTCACCCACAGCCACACCGGCCAGTTCCTGGCCCCGATCCTGGGCATCG
>CAVVGJ010000004.1:0-110122 GCA_963747745.1 uncultured Acidimicrobiaceae bacterium | reverse complement strand
CTTCCGGGCGCATGTCCCATGGCGATATGTCTGCGCGGTAGGTGGCGGTGGCCCCTCGCTCGAGCGGCACCGGTTGCTGCTGGCGAGACCTACTCGTCGGTGGCCAGACGATTTGACCGCGAGCGCAGCACGGCTGTCTGTAGCAGACCCCAGAGAACAGCAGTCCCGGCGCCGAGGAGGACGGAGGTCAGCACGCTCGCTTCGTAGATGAAAAGGAAGAGAGCGGCCCATACGACTCCGATGACGACGCCGAGTCCCCATCCGAAGCGAGCGGGTCGACGAAGCGCAGCATGCTCCCACCGGCCGATGCGAGTCGACGGGGAAGGAGGCGCCTTCACTGGCGGCAGCCCGTCCAGACGCAGCCACCAGGGCTTCTCACGATTGTCCGCCATGGGCCTGCCCTTCGCCGCAGCCAGCTGCTGTTCCTTCGCAGCACCGCTGGCGGGATGGGACGCAGTCTGAACGCTGGACATCGCTCTGGTCGGGGACGAGGTTCGGGAAACCGCGACCGAGTGCGGCACACCGGCACGTCGGGGACATGTGGCACCTGCGCGATGCCCGTTGATGAGGGAGGCTCGGGGAGCCGCTTGCGAGTCGTCGATATGTCGAACCCGCCGATGCTGGACAACGGCACCTCGGAGCGTGAGGTCAGGTAGATCGCACGCAAGGAGTTCGGCGCCGACTGGAACAACGAGCTGGGCGAACAGCGGCGCGCGTTCTATCGCAGGTTCGACGAGCTGATGCAGGAGCTGTAGACGGCCGCACCTACTGGCACCGATCGCGCGCAACTTCGCACGCTGGATAACGGTCCGATGCGGGCAACGCGCAGGTTACCTTGCTACCTCGGGTGGGCGCAGGTTATCCTTCCATCGTGGAGTCGGAACTCATCATCCTTCCGACCGCCTACCGACACGACTGCACCGAAGACCAGATCCGCCACGCCCTCGCACACGTGATCGACGTCTTCGAGGACCAAGGCGACATCCCGCTGACCATCGTCACCGGGTCCGCCAACGACAACGACGACACCGTGCTCGAGGTCGGGTTCGAAGTCTCCGACACCGGGAACGTCGTCGTGTACCACGCCATGCCCGCCCGGCCGAGATACCTCGACCCCGACGAGACGAACGAGGAGTAAGCCGATGCCACGATCCACCGCCGACATCATCCGCCATGCCGAAGAACTCGCCGACCGGGTCGAGTCCGACGAGGTCACCCTCGACCGGGCGTCCCCCGAGGTCACCCGCGCCTACAAGAAGCTGCTCGCGGCAGTGATCGAACGAGGCCAGGCCGAAGAGCACGTCACGCAGGCCGTTGCTGAGCTGCGGGAGGCAGGCGGCTCCTGGAACCTGATCGGACCCGCCCTCGGGGTCTCGCGCCAGTCCGCCCGCGAGAAGTACGCACTCGCCGACGACAACAGCTGATCTGCGGTCCGACTGCACGGGGTGCGCCCCCGAACGAGCGCCGGGCTCGCCGCTGAGGACTGCCCCAGACCGCCGGCTTCGCGACAGTCTCGGGATGGGGTGCCTATCCCCGAAGACCGACGGACGGCATCCCGAAAGTACGCGCGGTTCCTTGGTGTGTGCGTGTTCCAGCGATCGAGAGGTCGGTGCGTTGGACAGGCGACGTGGGCTCAGCGCTCGTCTCGGAGCCGGCGGAGCTCCGGGAGCGCCTCGTGGTCCTTGTCCCGATCGGCAGATTCCTTTGACGCGATGAGATCGTCGAGGTTGATCAACCGGAGCTCGTAGTCGTCGAGACGCAACGACACCGCCCGGTCGATCAGATCGTCGTAGGACTGTCTGCCCTCGCGATGGGCAACCTGCGTCAAGACGTCCAGGTCGCCGGCGTCGGTTCGCCAGGTGGTCTGCTGCGCTCGGCCCAGCATCACGTCGTCGATGACGACGCCGAGCGCCTTGGACTCCTCATCGGTCATCCCGCCAACGCGGAGACGGGCGTCGAGTTCGGTGAGCGCGCCGGCGAGCCGTCGAAGATTCGAGGTGTCTCGTGCCGGCATGCAGTCGAAGTCGGTCGTCTGCCTGGTCGCTCCATGGATCGTTGCGGCGATGCCGCCGACGATCAGGTACTCGACGCCGTGGCGATCCAGGGTCTCGAGGATGCGGCCGATGTCGAGCTCGGGTTGCTCGTCCGTCCCCATAGGTGAGCGTGTCAGGCGCCGCTGGCGTGACGTGACCGCTCGACGTCATCGAGGAAGCGCCGGACTGCTTCACGGTTGTCCAGGACCTCGCCGTCGGCCGAGCGTGACTGGTCATCGGTCGTCGGACCCGAAGCACCAGCGAGACGTTGCGCCAGCTCGGCGACCGACGACGGGAACTTCGTCTCGCTCATGGCTCAATCGTACCGACAGCCGTCTCACTTGGATCTGGTGCCGCTTCTATCGCCACCCACCTCGGTCGAACCGGCGCGATAACGCGGGCTCGATCGCGGCTCGAGTGCCGCTTCGTTGCGACGACTGACAAATGCGTAGGTACGCAGACGTCACGAATTCTGCGGGGCCATCAGCCGCTCGGCCACTCGGCTCGATTCGCATCTCCGCTGGTCAACGGCCTGTGCGTCGGACAACGTCAGGCCCGGGCGTCCGACGAGGCTCGAAAATCGGGTCTTGAGCGCCACCGAATGTGGTCTTTCTGTGGTCTGACGCCCTCAGACCGCCTCTGTGGATACGACCAGAAAACCGCCTCTGACCTGCCTGTTTACCTTGGTCGGGTGGGGGAGATTTGAACTCCCGACCTCTGCGTCCCGAACGCAGCGCTCTGCCAAGCTGAGCCACCACCCGGTTCGGCCGTGGAACGACCGGATCGAAACCCTATCCCACCGCTCTCGCCGGTCACGATCCCGATGCAGTGGCCTCCTATTCGGCTCCGGGGACCTGCTCCGTGCCGAACACCGCGGCCACGGCCGCGGCGCCGATGACCTCGATGTCGGGACGCCGTAACGCCGCGAAGTCGGCCCGGTCCATGACGAACCGGTGCAGCAGCACCGGTCGGTCGCCCCGCGCCACGCGGTCCTGGCCGTTGGGGCGATAGCCGAGGGCGCGCGTGACGGCCAACGACGCCGGGTTGTCCTCGTAGGCGAAGGTGGTGGCCCGCTCGGCACCGAAGCCGTCGAAGGCGAGATGCAGGATCGTGAGGCGCATCTCCTTGCCGATGCCCTGCCCCTGGAACTCGCGGCCCAGCCACGATCCGGTCTCGACGGTGCGAGACACCTTCCACTCGGTGGTGAACACCCCTTGGGAGCCGACGATCCGGTCGTCGACCACGGTCACGAGCGGGAGGTTCCACGCGTCGGCCTGCAGCGTGGCGCGCTGGGTCCAGAAGTACTGGAGCGTGTTGCGCTGCTGGTACGGGGGCGGCACCCGGGTCCACGGCACGGTGAACGGCATGGCGTCATCGGCGTGCACGCCGAGCGCACCGAGTTCGGCCAGGTCGGCGAGGTCGTCGTCGTCGGGGAAGCGCAAGGTCAGCCGCGGCGTCCGCACCTCGAGCGCGAAGGCCGGGAAGTGCACGGCGAGCCGGTGGCGCGTGGTCATCGGATCAGCGTGGCCTCGCCGGTGGGGTCGCGCCCAGCGGTTATCGACCCGGGTTCGTCAACCCACCGCAGCGGGCAGCCCAGATCGTGAAGGTCAGTCGGCGGCGGGGGCGACGGCGGGCGCCGTCTCGGCCGCGGCACGCTCGGTGTACATGTCGCCGGCCAGCAACGCCCGCGTCGCGCGGCGCAAGCGGAACGAATCGAGCGGCTTGACGACCCACCCGTCGGCATCGGACCGGCGGGCGAGGAAGATGTCGGCATCGCGGTCGAGCAGCATGAGAATCGACGTGTCGGGCAGGCGGCCCATGTCCGCCTCGCCCCGGAGGTACTTGGCCACCGCCATGCCGCCCATCGACCCGATCTGGAGGTCGAGGACGACGAGATCGGGCTCATGCGCCCGCACCGCGTCGGCCACCTCGGCACCGGTTCGCACCCGGATCACCGTGGTCCGGTCATCGGCGACAGCGGCATCGACCTCGTCGGCGACCGCATCGGTGTCGGTGGCGATGAGCACGGTGGGCACCTCGGGAAAGCTAGCGTGCGGACGGTGGAGATCCAGATCGAAGAGACGCCCGACTACACGCTCTGCCGGCCGAGCGGGGAGCTCGACGCCTACACGGTGGGTGAGTTCCGCGAGGCGCTCGGCGGGGTCGCCGACGTGCAGGCGCTGCTCATCGACCTCAGCGACGTGCCGTTCATGGACTCTGCCGGCCTCGGCGCGCTCATCGGCGGCATCCGTCGCACCCGCGAGGGCGGCGGCGAGGTCGCGGTGGCCTGCAGCCGCCAGTCGCTGACCCGGTTGCTCCACACCACGGGCTTCGATCGCATCGTTCCGGTGGCCGAATCGGTCGAGGAAGCCGTCGCCGCCCTGAAGAACGGCCCGGCCGGGGACTGAGTTGCTGCGCCAGCGGACTTCGTCCGCCGGCTCCGCTTCTGGAGTTGCTCGCCCGCCGTCCTCCGGCCGGCCGGCTCGTCAACTCCGCCGCATGTCTCGAGTGCTCTGGACCCCGACCCGGGACGATCAGACGGCACCCACGAGGTGGTGCTGCAACCGACGCAGGCCGTCGAGGTCGTGGACGTCGGAGCGCAGGAACGGGACCCGCACCACCGGCGCCGGCGCCACCCGCTCGGCCAGACCGGCCAGGTTGTCTTCCTCCCGGGACGCCACCAGCTGGAAGTCGGCCAGGTTGCGGTAGAGGTCGCCGATGGCGAGCCCCTCGAGCGAGTTGGCCCGCTCGCGCGTGGCCTCGGGGAGCCCCTCGGCGAAGCGCGGGTGCATGCGGTTGACCACCAGAGCCCGCACCGGGATCCCCGACTCGACCAGCTTCTCGGCGAAGAACGTTGCCTCGCCGATGGTGTCGCGCCGCGGCGAGGCCACGAGCACGAACGCGGTCTCGTCGGCGCGCAGCAGCTCCTCGACCTTGGTGGCTCGCTCCTTGAACCCCTGCTCCATGCCGTCGAAGGCCTGGAAGAAGGCGATGGCATCGTCGATGACGGCGGCCCCCACCACCTTGGCGATCGAGCGGATGAAGGACTGGGCCGCCATGTTCACCGCCTTGAGCACCCCACGGTTCGTCGCGGTGAGCAGCTTGTAGAGGCGATGGTCGAGGAAACGGGTCAGCCGGCTGGGAGCCTCGAGGAAGTCGAGCGCGTTGCGGGTTGGTGGGGTGTCGACCACGATCAGGTCGAAGTCGGTGCGCTCGTGCAACTCGTAGAGCTTCTCCATCGCCATGTACTCCTGCGTGCCCGACAGCGCTCCGGAGATGTTGCGGTAGAAGCGGTTGTCGATGATCCGCGCCCGCTGCTCGTCGTCGGACGCATAGGTGCCGACCAGGTCGTCGAAGGTCGACTTGGTGTCGAGCATCATCGCCCACAGCTCGCCCTCGAAGTCTCCGTCGATGCGACTGGGCTCGTTGGTGAGACCGCGGAGGCCGAGCGCATCGGCGAGCCGCTTGGCCGGGTCGATGGTGACGACCACCGCTCGCCGGCCGACCTCGGCCGCCCGCATCGCCAGGACCGCAGCGGTGGTCGTCTTGCCGACGCCACCCGAACCGCAGCAGACCAGGATCTCCCGATCGCGGATCAGTTCGTCCAGCGAAGCGCCGTCGTCAGGACCGGTCACGAGCTCACCCCAAGGGCGAGATCGGCGTCGAGGCCCTCGATGTTGGCCAACACGGCCCGAGCCAACACGTCGACCTCGTCCGGGCCGATCTCGGTCTCGAACAGGAACGGGAGCCGGACCTGTGGCAGGGGCAGCTGCTCGGACAGCCGGTTCACCTGCTCGGCCTGCAGGCCCACCCGGTGGCGGCGGAAGTCCGCGGCGGCCGCCAGCGCCTCGGCCTCACCGGCGCGCAGCGACACGCCCGCAGCCTCGGCCGCCGCCGCAGGAGCCTCACCGAGGCCGTCGTAGTCGTCGTACAGGCCATTGACGACGACCGGTCCGAGACCCACGCCGACCTCGTCCTCGAGTGAGAACGCGGTCTCGACCAGCTCGTTGACCGGGGTCTCCTCCGGGAGAGTCACCAACACCACCTGGCAGCGGTCGTGATCCTCGAGCAGGTCGAGGACGTCACGAGCCTGGCTGTTGATGGGGCCGACCTTCACGGCATCGATGAGTCCCCGGGCGGACCGCAGGAAGGTGATGGCGTGTCCCGCTGCGGGCGAATCGAGGATCAACACGTCGGCCGTCGCGGCCCGCTGGAGCTGTTTGACCTTGCCCAGCACGAGGATGTCGCGGATGCCGGGGGCGGCGGTGGCCACCACGTCGAGGGCGCCCGAGGAAACCAGCCGCTTGGTGATCCGGGACAACCCGTGGTCCTCGAGGTACTCCAACAAGGCGCCGTCCGGCGTGATGGTCCGCGCCGTCACCTCGGCTGCCGCCTCCGGGCCACCGCCCTTGCTGAGGACGAGGTCCTCGTAGCCGAGCGCGGTCTGACCGAACATGCGCGGCAGTCCGGACTTGCCCTCGACCTCGATGACCAGTGCCGAGCGGCCGGCCAGGGCGGCGGCCCGGGCCATGGCCGCCGTGACCACCGTTTTGCCCACGCCCCCTTTCCCGGCAACGATGAGCAGCCGAGATGCAGCGAAGTACTCCGTCGGTTCCACCGATCTCTCTCCACACCCGCTGGGCTCGTGGCCGGGACAGGATCACCCTATCCAGGGTGGTCGCCGGCCTCGTCCTCGTGGTGATGGGCGTCACCCTCTCCTCCGGGGTGGCTGCGGCGCGCCAGTCGGAGCCGTCCGAAGGGTCCGGGACCGGGGGCCAGGACACGGGTCTCGTGCAGGTCGTGAAGGTGTCCGGCCTGCTCGACCCCATCGTCGTGTCCTTCCTCGACGAGCAGATCACGGCGGCGCAGGACGCCGGTCTCACCGCGCTGGTGCTCCAGATCAACAGCCGCGGCGCCGTCGTCTCCGACCAGCGGATGGACGAGCTGGTCAGCAAGATCGAGAACTCCTCGGTGCTGATCGGTGCCTGGGTCGGCCCCTCCGGTTCCACGGCCGAAGGCGAGGCCACCCGGCTCCTGACCGCTGCCGACGTCTCCGGACTGCCCCAGGGCAGCCGGGTCGAGGTCACCCCCGAGCTGGCCGAGGGCGTCGATCTGGCCGGCAAGACCTCGGTCGGCGAGACCGTCGGCAGCAAGCTGGCCAACCAACTCGGCCTGGTGGACACCCCGGCACCGATCATCGGCGAGTTCATCCTCGACCTTCCCGGGGTGCAGTCCAAGGTCGGACCCAACGGACGGGAGCCGGTCACCCCGGTCCGCTTCGGTCAGCTCGGGCTCCTCGACCAGCTCTTCCACACCGTCGCCAGCCCGGCCGTCTCCTACCTGCTCTTCGTCATCGGTGCCTGCCTGCTGGTGTTCGAGTTGTTCACCGCCGGCGTCGGTGTGGCCGGCATGGTCGGCGCGGGGTCGTTCCTCCTGGCCGCCTACGGCATCGCCGTGCTCCCCACCAACACCTGGGCCGTGGTGGTGCTGGGCCTGTCGTTCGTGGCCTTCGCCGTCGATGTCCAGACGGGCGTGCCCCGTTTCTGGACCGGCGTTGGCACCGTGGGCCTGGTGGTCGGTTCGCTGGCGATGTTCCAGGACGGCCCACCGTCGTGGATCACGCTGCTCGCCGGCATCCTCGGCACCCTGCTGGCCATGCTCGGCGGCATGCCCGCCATGATCCGGACCCGGTTCTCGACCCCGACGATCGGGCGGGACTGGATGATCGGCGAGACCGGGGTCGCCGTGGCCGCCGTCGACCCTGACGGCATCGTCACCGTGCGAGAGGCACCGTGGCGGGCGCACACCAACCGGGCCACCCCGATCGCGTCGGGCGGCGCGGTCCGTGTGGTGGCCATCGACGGCCTCGTCCTGGAGGTGGAACCGCTCGAAGGCGCGGCCCGCGACTACCGCGACCGGCACTGAACCGCAGGTCACGACCTGATCGCTGGCTCCGGTTAGCACTTCGCTCGCGAGAATTGCCCCTTGTGGACCTGGGTCATACGACCTAGGTTCCGCATCAATCGAACCGGGGGGTTTGTACTGGTGAGTCTCGCCATCCGCACCGAAACCGAGCAGTGGCAGCTCAAGGCGGCATGCCGCGGTCCGCAGGCCAGGGTCTTCTTCCCGCCTGCCCAATTCGAGCGCAAGGACGAAAAGCTCGACCGTGAGAGCCGGGCGAAAGCGATCTGCTCCACGTGCTCGGTGAAGAAGGACTGCCTCGACTACGCCTTGCGCATCCGCGAGCAGCACGGCATCTGGGGCGGCCTGAACGAGAACGAACGCAAGGCGCTCATGCCGTAGTCCCCGCTCGGGGTCTCACAACCGAGGGCCGGCGATCCGCAGATCGTCGCGGCGACGCGTCCGGCCGGTCGCGTCCAGGTGGCCCAGCAGCGGCAGGACGTACTTCCGGGTCGTGCCCAGCGCGTCGCGGATCTCGGCGACCGTCACGCCGTCGGGCCGTTCGGCGAGCAGGGCGCGCACCACGGCGGCGGCCTGTTCGATCGCCCCCGCCCCGAAGGCCACCCCGTCGACCTCGATGACCGAGCCGCGCCGAACGAGCTCGCGGATCTCGTTCCGGGTCAGATCGGGCGGTGGTGGCGGTGGGGTGAACGGCTCGGCGTCGAGGGCCGCGAGCCACGGATGACCATCGAGCGGATCGACCGCGTCGGTGCGGATCGCCCGGCCCACGCTCACCAGCACGTGGTCGAGGGTCTCGGCGACGGCCCGGTCCCGCTCGTGCAGCGTGGCCAGCTCGAGGCCGAGCGGCCCCGCCGAGTCGACGAGATCGGCCACGCGCGCCCGATCGGCGTCGAGACGGTCGGGGTCGACCAGCCAGTGCCCCAGCGTGGCGGGCCGACGCTGGCCGGTGAGCAGGACGAAGTCGTCGACGTCCACCCACCCTCGTTCCCTGATCACGCGGTCCGGGGAACGGTCGGGCGCGGCCCGCGACGCCGGGAGCACCGGGGCGACGTCGAGGATCTCCCCACCTCCCACGGTCTCGCCGCGGCCCGCGTCCCGCAGCACGTACCGGTCACCGGGCAGCAGCGGCAGCGCGCGGTCGAGATGGAGTCGCACCGAGCCTGTCTCCCCCGGCTCGATCGCCCGGGGTCCGAGGACCCGAAGCCGCGTCGGACGCTCGCCACTGCCGACATAGGCCAGGTACGCGCCGCGGCGCGAGACGGGGTGCTCGAGCGACGCAAGCACGGTCAGCGAGGCGTCGAGGACGGCAGAGCGGTACCACTGGCCAGGACGGACGAGGACGTCGCCCCGGCCGATCTCATCGTGGCCGACCCCGACCAGGTTGAGGGCCGTGCGGTTGCCAGGGCCGAGCTGGGTGACCGCTTCGTTGTGGCGTTGAATGCCCCGGACCCGAACCGTGCGGCCCGACGGCTCGACCACCAACTCGTCGTCCACCGCCACCGTCCCGCCGGCCAGGGTGCCGGTCACGACGGTCCCGGCGCCGGTGGGCGCGAAGCTGCGGTCCACCCACAGCCGGGGCCGGCCGTGGTCCACCGCCGTCGGGGTCTCGGCCAGGAGCCGGTCGATCGCGGCCCGCAGCTCGTGCATGCCGATACCGCTCGGCGCGTCGACCTCCACGATCTCGGCGCCGCCGAGGAAGGTGCCGGCCACCGCCTCCTCGACCTCCATGCGGGCCAGCTCCCGGAGCTCGGCGTCCACGAGCCCGACCTTGCTGAGCACGACGAGGCCGTGGCCCACGCCCAGCACGTCGAGGATGCGGAGGTGCTCCTCCGACTGGGGCTTCCAACCCTCGGTGGCGGCGACGACGAACAGGCAGGCGTCGATGGCCCCGAGCCCAGCGATCATGTTCTTGATGAACCGCACGTGGCCGGGAACGTCGATCACGGCCATGTGGCGTCCCGACGGCAACTCCGTGCTGGCGAACCCGAGGTCGATGGTGAGGCCCCGCGCCTTCTCCTCGGCCAGCCGGTCGGGGTCGGTGCCGGTGAGATGCCGGACCAGCGTCGACTTGCCGTGGTCGACGTGGCCGGCGGTGGCGACGACGTGCACGGGTTCAGCGCCCCCCGAGGGCGTCGATCACCTGGGCGTCGTCCTCGGGTTCGATCGTCCGCAGGTCGATCACGGTGCGGCCGTCGACCACGCGGGCGATGATCGGCGGTCGGTGGTGACGGAGCTCGGCCGCCCGGTCGCCGTCGAGGGACACGCCGACGGACGGGATCTCCACGCCGGGAAGGGTGCCGCCGCCGGGAACGGAGGCACAGTCCTGGACCCTCCCGGTGCCGGCCGCCCCGACGATGGCCTCCGCCCGCCGCCGCAGCGACGCGGGGGGCGTCGTCGCCATGCGCCAGAACGGGAGCTGGTGTGCGTTGCGCGCCAGGTAGGAGAGCGCCACGTCCTGGAGGGCGGCGAGCACCAGGCCCCCGGGCCGGAAGGCGCGGTAGAGCGGATGCGAGGCGCACGCCCGTACGAGCTCGGCCCGACCGGCGATGATCCCGGCCTGCGGTCCGCCGAGCAGCTTGTCGCCCGAGAACATGACGACATCGGCGCCGGCGGCGAGCGTCTGCTTCACCGCGGGTTCGTCGTGCAGCCACGCCGGCGGGCCGTCGGGGAGCCAGGGGCAGGCGGCGTCGAGGAGGCCGGAACCGAGATCGACGGCCACCGGCACCCCGAGGGTGGCGAGCTCGGTCACCGCGGTGTCCTCGGTGAAGCCCGAGATCGTGTAGTTGGATCGGTGCACCTTGAGGACGAGGGCGAGATCGTCGGCGGCCACCGCGGCGTAATCGGCGAGCCTGGTCCGGTTGGTGGTCCCGACCTCGACCAACCTGGCGCCGGACTGGGCCATCACGTCGGGGACGCGGAACCCGCCCCCGATCTCGACCAGCTCACCCCGGCTCACCGCCACGCCACGGTCGCGGGCGAGGGCGGCGAGCACCAGCAACACAGCGGCGGCGCCGTTGTTGACCACGATGGCGTCTTCGGCCTCGACCTCACGGGCCAGGAGGCGGCCGGCGTGCGAGCTGCGGCTCCCCCGCTGGCCCCGGGCGAGGTCGAACTCGAGGTTGGTGGCCCGGCCGTCGGTCTCGGTCCGCAGTGGCGCCCGACCCAGGTTGGTGTGGAGCAGCACCCCGGTGCCGTTCACCACCGGACCGAGGAGCGCTCTCCCGATGTCGCCCGCGACCTCCCGGGCCGAGTCGGGTTCGCCAGCGGCGATGGCAGCCCGCGCCGCGTCGACCAGCAGTGGGTGCGGCAGGCCGGTGTCGGCCAGCGATCGGGCGAGCCGGTCCACCGACGGTGGACGCTCCGGGGGCGTGGACATCGACGCCGACTCTACGAGGCGCCGTCCCCCCACCGTTCTGGCACCACGATCCGCGGTGCACGAACGAAGATCCTGGCACCAGAACGGAGGTCAACTCGCCGCGGCGAGGTCCACGTGGTCGACCCGGCGGATCACATGGTCGACGAGGCCGTATGCCACCGCCTCGTCGCCGCGGACGATGTAGTCACGGTCGATGTCGGTCAGCAGTCGGTCGCGGTCCTGGCCGGTGGCGGCCTGGAGGATGTCGACCATGCGATCACGCATCCCCACGAACTCCCGCGTCCAGATCTCGATGTCGACCGACTGACCCTGGGTCCCGCCGTGGGGCTGGTGGATCAGGATGCGCGAGTTGGGGAGGGTGAACCGCTTGCCCGGCGTGCCGGCGGCAAGCAGCACCGCGGCCGCCGACGCGGCCTGGCCGATGCAGATGGTCGACACGTCAGCCCGGAGGAACGACATCGTGTCGTGGATGGCGAACAGGCCGTTCATGTCGCCGCCGGGCGAATTGATGTAGAGGCGGACATCGGCCTCGGGGTTGGCGGCGTCGAGGTGGAGCAGCTGGGCGATGACGAGGTTGGCGACCTCGTCGTCGATCTGCGTGCCGAGGAAGATGATCCGCTCCTCGAGCAGCCGGCTGAAGATGTCGAACGCCCGCTCGCCACGCTGGGTGGCCTGGACGACGGTGGGGACGAGCACGTCGGTCTCCTCGCTCGGTATGTGCAACTGTTGGGTTGCGTATCACGCTAGAGGTCGCCACCGTGATTCGCAACCGATAGGTTGCACCCCGTGGCCCATGCACCGCTGTCCCTCCCCGACCCCGTCCACCGCACCATCGACGTGGAGGCCGCACCCGACGACGTGTGGCGCCTCATCGTCGACGACGACGAGCGAGCCCGCTGGTTCGGTGGTCCCACCACGCTCGAGCCGCGCCCTGGTGGGTCCGGCAGCTTCGTCGAACCCGACGGCACCCGTCGCTCGGCTCGCGTCGACGAGGTGGTCCCGGGCCGCCGGCTGTCCTGGACCTGGGCGCCCGCCGACCGCGACGACCCCGCCGGTGGCGCCACCGACGAGGACGACGGCGCCGCCAGCCGGGTGGAGATCGATCTGTCCCCCTGCCACGGCGGGACCCGCATCACCGTCACGGAGACTCCGGTCGCGCCGGGCATGACCATGTCGGCGCTGGCCCGGCCGCTCGGCCCCCTGGTCGACCTCGAATTGGGCCTCCTCCTGCGCGCCGGGGCCGCGCTGCACTGCCGCGCCTGACCGTGGCCGACGCCGCCGGCGCCGGTGCCGGCGACACCGTGGGGTCGGTGCTCGGCGCGCTGGCCGATCCCACCCGACGAGCCGTCTTCGAGGCCGTCGCCCGTCGCGGTCCGGTCACCGCCACCGATCTGGCCGGACAGTTCCCCGTGAGCCGGCAGGCCATCGCCAAGCACCTCGACCGCCTCGCCACCGCCGGCCTGGTCGGCAGCACGCGTGTCGGCCGGGAGACGCGCTGGACGGCGTCGTTGGCCCCGCTCGGTGACGCGCGGCGTTGGTTCGACGAAGTCGGCGCGGCATGGGATCGCCGCCTCGCCGCCCTGGCCCGTCAGCTCGGCGGCGATGCGACAGATCGGTCGAATCGGTAGAGAATGACCTCCTGATGAGCGCGCGCACCACGATCGGCCGGGGCCTGCGCTTCGTCGCGGCGTTCGTGATCGTGGCCATCCTCTCGCCCCTCGCTGCGGCCGGTGTGCTGCTCGCTGCCAACCTGTTCCTGCCGCTTCCGGCGAAGATCCCGACGCCCCATCCGCCGGAGGCGATCCAGTTCTCCCACGTCTACGACGTCAACGGTGACCTCATCCACGTCTACAAGCAGTTCGACCAGAACATCCCGGTCGCGCCCGGCGACATCCCCGACGTGGTCAAGAACGCGGTCATCGCCGGCGAGGACCACAACTTCTACAGCCACTCCGGTTTCGACGTGCGGGGCACGATCCGGGCCCTGGTCACCGACGTGCGGCAGGGGCAGTTCGCCGAAGGTGGTTCGACCATCACCCAGCAGTTGGCGCGCAACGCCTACGGCATCGGGACCGAGCGATCCATCGGCCGCAAGATCCGGGAAGCGATCCTCGCCTCGCAGATCGACCGTTCCCTCACCAAGGACGAGATCCTCTACCAGTACCTGTCGGTCGCCTACTTCGGCGAAGGCGCCTACGGCATCGGAGCGGCGGCGCAGACCTACTTCCAGAAGCGGGTCAACGATCTCGATCTCTCCGAGGCCGCCACCTTGGCCGGGCTGATCCCGGCACCGTCGCGCTTCAACCCCCGCGCCGATCCCGGGACGGCCGAGATCCGGCGCCGCTCGGTGCTCGACAGCATGCTCCACGAGAAGCTCATCACCGTCGACCAGTGGAACTCGGTGAAGGACCGCACGATCTGGCTCGAGAGCAACGGGCCGCCGCCCGGTCCGGACCCGGTCACCCTCGTCCAGGCGCCCGACACCGAACCGGTGCGCTACCCCTACTTCATCCAGTACCTGACCCAGTACCTCGTCGACGCCCTCGGGTCCGAGGACCTGCTCTACCGGGGCGGGCTGCAGATCTACACCACGCTCGACCCGGCCGTGCAGCAGGAGGCCGAGGCGACCGTCGCCGAGACGCTCGACGGCATCGAACCCCGCACCACCGTCGACCCCGCCACCGGCAACGACGTCGTGCACACCATGCAGATGTCGATCACCGCGGTCGAGCCGCCCACCGGCTTCGTCCGCGCCATGGTGGGTGGCCGCGACTTCCAGTTCGACCAGACCAACCTCGCCACCGGCGCCGGCACCTTCGAGGGCCGGGGCCGCCAGCCGGGTTCGTCGTTCAAGCCCTTCGTGCTGGCCGAGGCGTTCGAGCAGGGCATCACGCCCGACGCCGTCTACAGCGGCGGTCCACTCACGATCGGCGACTACTCGCCGGAGAACTACGGCGGCGCCACCTACGGGAAGATGTCGCTGCGGAAGGCGACGGAGAAGTCGGTGAACACGGTGTTCGTCCGGCTGATGCAGGACGTCGGGCCCTACCAGGTCGTCGACCTCGCGAACCGCCTCGGTCTGAACATCCGCGACATCGATCCCAAGGTCGACGGCAGCGGCCTGTCCATCGCGTTGGGATCGCGAGAGGTGACGACGTTGGGCATGGCATCGGCCTACGGCACGTTCGCCAACAGCGGGGTCCGGGCCGCCCCGTCACCGGTCGTCCGCGTGGTCGATCCACACGGAACCGTGCTCCTCGACCGATCCGAACCCGAGGGCGAGGCCGTGCTCGAGCCGGCGACGGCCGACAACGTGACCGACGTGCTGCGCGGCGTGCTCACGTCGGGAACGGCGGCGGGCAAGGGGATCGGCCGTCCCGCGGCCGGCAAGACCGGCACCACGCAGGACAGCAAGGACGGCTGGTTCGTCGGCTACACGCCGACGCTGTCCACCGCCGTGTTCATGGGGTACGACCCGCCGCCACCCGACGGCCAGCAGTTCACGGTGAAGGGGCGCCACCTCACGGGCGGGTCATTCCCCGCCAGCGTGTGGCAACGCTTCATGAAGGCGGCGCTGCGGAACGTCCCCGTGACCGACTTCAACCAGCCGGCCCCGATCCGCAAGCCGGCGACCGAGGCGCTCCAGCGCGAACGGCGAGGGTTCTCGCCCGGCGAGCCGTTGTCCCCGAGGGGGACGGGCACCGGTGGGCCCTACGTCGTCGCTGTCGAGGCGCCGGTCGCGCCCGAGCCCACCACGACGACCAGCACGACGTCGACGACCACGTCGACCACGACCACCACGCGTCCCGGTGGTCTGTTCGGCCGCTGAGCCCGGCGGTCACCCGGCGAGCGACGACGGGCACTGCACCACCTGCACGCAGGCCTCCCGCACCGGGATGCCGAAGAACACGGTGTCGGGCACGAAACCCAGTGGGGAATAGGTGCGGGAGGCGATCCCGATCAGCTTGCCGTCGGAGTCGAGCAAGGGGCCGCCTTGGAACTGCACGCCCACCGGAGCGTCGTGCTGGATGGCGTTCTCGGCGGTGTCGGCCACCGTGCCCTGCACGATCGAGGCGCCGGACGCGCCCAGGCCGGAGACCGCGAACAGCCGGTCGCCGGCGGCGACCGAGGAGGGATCGGCGACCTCGATCGCCGGCAGGTTGGGCGCATCCTCCGCCACGAGGAGGGCGAGATCGCGCGCCGGGTCCCAGCTGTCCAGCGTGACAGCCAGCTGTCCGGAGTTGCCCGCGACCCGGATCTCGGGAGCCGGTGACACCGTCGCCGCCTCGACGGTGGTGTACGACGTGAGCAGGAACGAACGCTCGCTGTCGGAGAACAGGACGAAGGCGGTCCCGACCGATGGTTGGCCGTTCTCGTCGAGAGTGGTGACGAGGAACACCGAGTCGGCCACGCCGTCGCGCAGCTCGTCGATCGTCTGGCCGGAGGCGGCGAACTGCTCCAGCTCGGACAGGGTGTCGTCGATCTCCTTGGTGGCGGTCTCCGTCTTCTGGTCGAGGATCTGCTGCGACGCCTCGACCTGGTCGGCGATGGACGACTTCACGTCGGCCACCTCCTGGCGGGTGTCGTCGAGCTGGAAGCGGTAGTAGGCGTACAGCACCGCTCCGGAGAAGGCGGCCGCGATCGACATGAAGAACAGCAGCGAGGCCAGGCCCAGGATGGAACGGGGCAGGATCCGCGACCAGAACGACCCCGGGTCCGACACCGCAGCCCTGTCCGGATCTGCGCCGTTCGTCGCCATTCGCCGGACGCTACCCGACCCCCCTGCCGGGCCGGGAGCGGGCGGGGTCCGGGTCGACCCCGGATAGCCTGGACGACGGTGCTCGGAATCCTGCTGCTCGCGTTCCTCGTCGTCCCGCTGGTCGAGCTGTACCTGTTCGTGCAGGTCTCGGCGGCCATCGGCTTCGGCGCCGCGGTCTTCTGGATCGTCGCCATCAGCATCATCGGCGGCTGGCTGGTCAAGCGCGAAGGAATGGGCGCGCTGCGGCGGGCCAACGCCCGGGTGGCCGCCGGCGAGCTACCCACCGACGAGGTCATCAACGGCATCCTCATCGTCTTCGCCGGGGCCCTCATGCTCACGCCGGGCTTCCTCACCGATGCGGTCGGGCTGGCCCTGCTCCTGCCGCCGAGCCGGGCCGTGGTCCGCGCCGGGCTGCGGCGGCGCTTCGCCACCGGCCCCATCCTGGTGGGCCGGCGCGTCGCCGGGGGCTTCGGCTTCGGTCGGCCCCCCGGTGGCTCCCGGCCTGCGTCGGGCCACGGTGGCGACGTCATGGACGCCGAGTCGTGGGAGGATCCGCCCGATCGGCGGGAGCTCGGGTGATCGCACCGGTCACCCCACGCCCAGCGGCCACCATCATGCTGCTCCGCGACTCCCCCACCGACATCGGCGAGCGCCTCGAGGTCCTGCTGCTCCGACGCTCGGGGCGCACCCCGTTCGTACCAGGCGCCCACGTCTTCCCCGGCGGCGCGGTCGACCCGGGCGACCACGATCCCCGCCTCGTCACGCTCGCCGAGGGGCACGACGACGTGACCGCGTCCGCGACGCTCGACGTCGATGCCGGTGGACTGGCGTTCTGGGTCGCGGCCGTTCGCGAGAGCCTCGAGGAAGCCGGCGTGCTGCTGGCCGACGACGCCGACGGCCAACCGGTGGACGGCACTCATCCCGCCCTCGCCGACCTCGATCGACTCCGGCGCCGCATCGAGGACGGTGAGGACACCCTGGGCCGGCTCTACGCCGAGCACGGTCTGCGACTACCGGCGGGCCGGATCCGCTACGTGTCCCGGTGGATCACACCCGAGGAGTCACCCCGGCGATACGACACCCGGTTCTTCGCGGCCGCCATGCCGCCCGGCCAGACGGCCGTCGCCGACGACTGGGAAGCCGTCGACGCGTCCTGGTGGCACCCGGCCGATGCGCTCTCGGGCTGGCAGGCTGGGGACATCGACCTGATCGAACCCACCGTGGTCAGCCTGCAGTTCCTGGCCGAGTTCGACTCGACCGAGAACGCCCTCACCGCGATCCGAGGAGCCGACCGATGAGCTTGGACGCACCCGTGCCCGAACCGGATCCCAATGAGGGCGCGCCCAAACCCATCGTCCACGAGGTCGCCTCGGCGCTGAGCCCGTACATCCGCCGGATCGTCGCCGACAACCCCGGAGCGATGACCGGCCCGGGCACCAACACCTACCTGGTGGGCATCGACGAGATCGCCATCATCGATCCCGGACCCGACACCGACCAGCACCTCGACGCCATCGCCGGCTGCGGCGGCGACCGGATCCGGTGGATCCTGCTGACCCACACCCATCCCGACCACGCACCGGGTGCGGCCGCGCTGAAGAAGCGGACCGGGGCCGAGATCTGCGCCTTCGACGACCGCGACGGCGTGCCCGTCGATCGCTTCCTGGCCGACGACGACACCATCGAAGCCACCGAGTTCCGCATGCGCGCCATCCACACCCCCGGGCACGCGTCGAACCACCTCTGCTACCTGCTCGAGGAGGAGCGGACGCTCTTCTCCGGTGACCACATCATGGACGGCTCCACCGTGGTGATCGCCCCGCCCGACGGCGACATGCGCGCCTACCTCGAGTCGCTCGAGAAGGTGCGGATCAAGCGACTGCGGGCCATTGCCCCGGGGCACGGCCACCTCATCACCGACCCGTTCGAGCGCATCGACGCCTACATCGAACACCGCCTGGCGCGCGAGGCCCAGATCCTCGAGACCCTCACCGCGGCGGGCACAGCGTCGATCGACGAGCTGGTGGCCGACATCTATCCGGATCTCATCGAGGAACTGGTGCCTCGTGCCGCCCAGTCGGTGCACGCCCACCTGCGCAAGCTCGCCGACGACGGCATGGTGAAGGGTGCCGACGCCGACCAGCCCTGGTCGGCCGTCACCGCGTGACGGCCTCCGTCGACCCGCGCGCCGCGGTCGGAGAGGGTTGACACATTTGGCCTGATCGGGTCATGGTCGACGACGATCCCGGCAGGGCACGATGTCGACACACGTCGGGTGACCGACGACACATCCAGGGGCATCGGCACCGGTGACGGAGGGCTGCCTGATCCGATCCGCCGAACACGTCCCTTCTCGCTGACCCCGTTGACGACGATGCTGGGGGGCATCGCCGACAACGGGGTCGGCCACTTTTCCTCACAGCTCGAGGGCGTCGAGGCTCTCCATCGCCGCGTCGAGCATGCGGGCCGAGCAACCGGCCATGTCGGCCATGGGGACAGCGTCGGTGACGATGACCTCGGCGAGGTCGCGGAAGGCCTGTCCGGCGGGTGAGTCTCCGAAGGCCACCGGTTCACCGGTGTCGCCCTCGACGGACACCGCCGGCTCCATCGGGATCTGACCGAGGAGCGGGACACCGGCGTCGGCGGCGAGGGCGGCGCCCCCGCCGGCGCCGAAGAGCTCGTAGCGCTCGCCGTGCTCGCACACGAACGCGCTCATGTTCTCGACCACGCCCGCGACCCGGAGGAAGTTCTTGCGGGACATCGACACGGCGCGGGAGGCGACCTTCTGGGCATTCACGGCGGGCGTGGTGACCACGAGCACCTCGGCCCTCGGGATCAGCTTGGCCACGCCCATCTGCACGTCGCCGGTGCCGGGCGGCATGTCGACGAGCAGGTAGTCGAGATCGTCACCCCACTGGACGTCCTGCAGGAAGTGCTGGACGCCGCGGTTGAGCATCAGGCCGCGCCACATGAGCGCCGATTCCTCGTCGTCGACCAGGAACCCCATCGAGATCACCCGCAGCAGGCCGTCGCCCACGGTCCGCTCGTTGGGGATCATGTACTTCTTGTCCTGGATCTGCGTGCTGGACAGCCGTCCCGAGACGCCGAGGAGCCGGGGAACGGAGAACCCCCAGATGTCGGCGTCGAGCACGCCGACCCGAAGACCGCGGGCCGCCATGGCGGCGGCGAGGTTGACCGTGACCGAGGACTTCCCGACCCCGCCCTTGCCCGACGACACCAGGATCACCTTGGTGCGGGGAGCGACCGAGGACTCCTCGGTGCGCTGGGCGATGTTGAAACGAGCCCGCTCCATGGCGGTGGCCTTCTCGTCCTGGGTCATCTCGTCCCAGGCGAGCGATACGTGGTCGACACCGGGCATCGAACCGACCCGGGTGCGGATGTCCTTCTGGATCTGGGCCCGCAGCGGGCATCCGGACGTGGTGAGGGCGATCGTCACCGTGACCTCGCCGCCGTCGACGGCGACGTTGCGCACCATGCCCAGATCGATGATGTTGCTGCCGAGCTCGGGGTCCATCACGCCACGGAGCATCGAATGCACGGTGTCGACGGTGACGGCGTCGGCGCGGCGCCGGGTCGGTTCGGGCGCACCGGGCGCGGGATTCGGGGTGGTGCCGTCGGACATGACCGCAATTCTACCGGGCTGGCCCGTGGAAACCAGCGGTCGGGCGCGTTAGCCTCGATGACGTGACCGTCGAGTCCACCGACACCGATGCCGTCCTGGATCCCTCCGACGGCGCGATGACCGGGATCGCACCGCGCCTCGAGATCCTCAAGACGCTCGGCGACAACACCCGATACGCCATCTACCTCGAACTGGCCCGCGCCCCCCGCCCGCTGGCCACGGCCGAGGTGGCCGAGACGCTCGACCTGCACCCGAACACCGTCCGACCCCACCTCGAACGCATGCGCGACCTCGGCCTCGTCGAGGTCACGGTCGCGGCCACGGGCGCGGTGGGCCGGCCCCACCACCGCTACGCGCTGGCCGCCGACGCACCGAGCCTCGGGCTCGAGCCACCGGTCTTCCCGCTCCTCACCAGGATCCTGCTCGCCGGGGCCGCCGCCGGCGGCATCGAACCCGACGACCTGGTCGAGGCCGGGCGCGACCAGGGCCGGGCCGCGCAGGCCCGCATCCCGCCCACCGTGCCGTGCGCGGCCGCCCTCGAGGAGGAGCTGGCCGAACTGGGCTTCGACCCGGCCCGGGTCGACGACGACCACGACGTCATCATCGGCTTCAGCCACTGCCCGTTCCGTGAACTGGCCGAGGCCCACCCCGATCTGGTGTGCAGCGTCCACCGCGGCATGGTCGAGGGCTTCGTCGACGCGCGCGGCGGGGCCGAGGTCGTCCAATTCCATCCGCTCATCGACCGATCACCCTGCCAGGTCGAGCTCCGGGTGCCCTGACGGTGCCGACCGCCGGCCGTCGCGGATACGCTGTCCCCCATGATCACCCTCACTGACACCGCCGCCAGCAAGGTGAAGTCGCTCATCGACGAAGAGGGCGACGAGAACCTGGCCCTCCGGGTCGCCGTCCGTCCGGGCGGGTGCTCGGGCTTCAGCTACGAGATGTTCTTCGACACCGACGTGGCCGACGACGACAACGTGCTCACCTACGGCGAGGTCAAGGTCCTCGTCGATTCGTCGAGTGCCGTGATGCTCGAGGGCGCCACCTTGGACTTCAAGGACGGTCTCGAGTCCGGGTTCTCGATCAACAACCCCAACGCCCAGCGCACGTGCGGCTGCGGTTCCAGCTTCTCGTAGCGGTCAGCTGACCAGACGATCGAGGGCGGCGGCGACCTCCTCGCCGTCGAAGATGTAGTCGAGCCGTTCCCGGACGACGCCGTCGGCTCCGACGGTGTAGAGCACCGGTTCGAACGGCAGGCCGAGGGCGGTGACGACGGGGGCGAAGTCGTCGGGGACGACAGGCGTCGAGCGGTTCGCCGGATCCTTGTAGACCTCGGCGTGGATGAAGGTGACCGCGTCGTACGGCGCCATCTGGCCGAGCACGACGTCGAGCACCGGCCCGCAGATCGCCGTCTGGCAGAACGCGGGGCTGGCGACGAGGAGCGCCACGGGACCGGTTCCCAGCGCCTGGTCGAGGCTGACCTGGTGCAGGTCGCAGGGCGGCTGGCGGGTGCAGATCGGGTTCACGCCGTGGGCGTCGTCGACCGTGGGGGTGGGCGTCGACGGCATCTGGTCGCCAGTGCCGATCACGTCCTTCAGGTAGTCGTCGTCGGGTGCCAGCACGCCGGCCTGGCTGATGACCTCCTCGCCGTCGACGTCGACGGTGTAGTCGTAGTAGCCGGCCTTCGGCGGCTCGAAGCTGAACTCGTAGTACGCCCGGGGCAGCCCCTTCGAGTGGATCGACGCGGGGATGGGATCGCCGAGCGCGGTGCCGTCGGGATCCTTGATCGTCACCGTCACCGACTTCGGTGACGCGTCGACCGGGAGCAAACCGTCCTCGTCCGAGAGTCCGAACGGGACACGGTTGGCCTGGCCGGCCACGAAGTAGTCGCCATAGAAGCGGATGATCGACAGCAGCTGGTCCTGACCGGACGAGTCGGTACCTGCGCTGGTGTCGGAGCTGGCGGTGGACGAATCGTCGCCGCACGCGGCGAGCAGCGCCATGGCGGCCGAGCCGGCCAGGAAGCGACGACGAGACGGGGCGAGCGGCAGGGGGCGCAATCGGTCACGCATGGGGCCCGACCGTAGTGTGACCGGGATGCGACCCGGCCGCGCGCCCCAGCCACGATGAGCGAGACCGTCGCACTGGTGGTCGACGGTGTGCCCGTGGAGGTGGCGGCCGGGTCGACGCTGCTCGACGCGCTGCGCGACCAACTCGGCGTGCACACTCCCAAGGACGGGTGCAGCCCGCAGGGCCAGTGCGGGTGCTGCACGGTGCTGGTCGACGGTGCACCGCGGGTGGCGTGCGTGACCCCGGTGCGGCGGGTTCGGGGGCGGGAGATCACCACGGCCGGCGCCCTCGCCGACGCCGACGTGTGGGCCGATGCCTTCTGCGGGACCGGCGCCTCGCAGTGCGGGTTCTGCACCCCGGGGATCATCGCCCGACTCGCTGGCCTGCGGTCCCGCAACCCCGATGCCGACCACGACGCCGTCGAGCAGGCCCTGCTCGCCCATCTGTGCCGGTGCACCGGATGGCGCACGATCCTCGACGCCTGGGATGCCTACGGCGCACCGGTGCCGTCGGACCGGGACCTCGGCGCGGCGAGCGCGCGGGCCGGACTGGAGAGCGGCGGCCACCAGGTCGTGGCACCCTCGGTTGCGCTCGGCGACGGCGGCTTCGCCGACGACACCGCCCCGGCCGGCGCACTGGTGGCCGTGCTCGACGCCGACGGGGCGTGGACCCTGGGCGAGAGTGTGGCGGCGGCACGCGCCAAGGCAGGGAAGGTCCAGGGCCGGCGGACCACGGCGGAGGCCGCCCCACCCATCCTGGTGCCGGAGGGCGACTGGGACCTCGTCCTGCAGACCTCGTGGGTCGAACCCGGCTATCTCGAGACCGATGCGTCGTGGGCCGAGCCCGGTGGCCCGGCGGCCGATCCGCTCGCCAACGGCGGCGCGTTCGGCGGCAAGGTGTCGACACCGGTCACCGACGTGGCGCGGCGACTGGCTGCCGAGCACGCCACGGCCGTCCGTGTCCTGCTCAGCCGGGAGGACACCGTCCGGCTCGGACCCAAGCGCCCCCCGATCGCGGCCGGCCTGCGGGCCGACGGCACCGGGGTCGTGCGGATGGCACGCACGGCGGGTGTCGCCGAACGGATCGCGGCCGTGCTCCCGGGGGTGTCGATCGAGGAGGTCGACGTGCCCGGGCCACCGACGTCGGGCGCGGTCCGGGCCGCGGGCTGGGCCGAAGCGATGGTGTTGCGCACCGTCCTCGAGGACCCCGACGCCGAGGCGGTGACCGTGCGCGCCCCCGAGGGAGGCGCCGCCACGGCGCGCGTCGGCGACGACGGAACGGTGCGGGTCACCGTCGACGCGGGGGACCCCCTCGACGAGGTCGTCCTGCGCTCCTACTGCGTCGGCGCCGCCCACCAGGCCCTGTCGTGGGTGACGTCGGAGTCGCTCACCGTCGACGACGAGGGCGTGGTGCACGACCTCACCATCCGGTCGTTCGGCATCCTGCGGGCGGTCGACACGCCGCCGATCCAGGTGGAGATCGTGCCGAGCACGTCCACTGCGGTTCCGGCCGGCGACGCCGTGTTCGCCGCCGTGGCTGCCGCGGTCTGGAACCACCAGGGCCGGCCCCCGCGGTGGCCCACCGGCATCCCGGTGCGGCGCTGACCGCGGGCCGGGCATGATGGCCCCATGAGCACGCCAGTTGGTCCGTACACGCCGGTCGTCCGCGCCGGCGACTTCGTCATCACGTCCGGTCAGGTCGGGATCGCCGACGGCGCCCTGGTCGAGGGCGGCCTGCGGGCCGAGCTCACCCAGGCGATGGTCAACCTCGCCGCCGTGCTCGAGTCCGCCGGGGCGACCCTGGCCGACGTGGTGAAGACCACCGTGTTCCTCACCGACATCGGCGACTACGCCGAGATGAACGAGGTCTACACCGCGGCGCTCGGCGATCACCGCCCCGCCCGGTCAGCGGTCGCCGTGGCCGCCCTTCCCATCGGCGCCTGCGTCGAGATCGAAGCCTGGGCCCTCCTCCCGAGCGGCCCGGCCTGAACCCACCCTCCCCCATTCGTTCTTGTCGGTGTTTCGGGGGCTGCGCGCCCCGAAATGGTGACAAGAACGGCGGTCTGGCAGGATCGGCGCCATGATCGGTGTCGCCATCATCGTCGTCGTGCTCGTCGTCGCCATCCCGGTCGCCGTCCTGGTCTCCGGCGGCGTCGGTGCCGCCATCATCGGGTGGGTGCTGCGCACCGATGCCGACGCCCGCAACGAGGGCAGCGAGCTGATCGACCTCAACGGGTAGACCTTCGAGACCTCGGGACTTCGCTCGCCCTTCGAGCGAGGTTCACATCCAGCGGGACTGGCCGAAGCGGTATCCCACGGAGCGGACGGTCTGGATGAGGCCGGCGTGCTCCTCGCCCAGCTTGGCCCGCAGGCGCCGGACGTGGACGTCGACCGTCCTGGCCCCGCCGTAGTACTCGTAGCCCCACACCCGGGACAGCAGGGTCTCCCGCGTGAAGACCTTGCCCGGATGTGAGGCCAGGAACTTGAGCAGCTCGTACTCCATGTAGGTGAGGTCGAGCGGCTTGCCGGCGATGGCGGCCTGGTACGTCTCCAGGTTGAGCGCCAGCTCGCCGTACTCGACCAGTTCCGGCCGGGCGCCCCGGCCGGTCTTGTGGAACAGGTGCTTGAGCCGGGCGTCGAGCTCCCCCGCCTGGAACGGCAGCACGCAGAAGTCGTCGAAGAGGTCCTCGCGCAGGTCGAGGTCCGGGAGCTGCTCGGCCGCCACGATCACCAGCACCGGTTCGAGCGGGATGTCACCCTTGCGGATGGCCCGGCACATCGCGAACGCTCCTTCCGGGTCGGTGACGGCCACGATCACGGCGCCGGGCCAACCGTCGGCCGGTTCGAGGCGGTCGACATCGGCTTCGCTCCCCACCGCGCACCATGGGTAGCCGCCGAGGTCGAGACCCTGGGACAGGACAGGCGGCGGTGGGTCCGGGAAGACCAGCAGCGGTTCCACGACTCACCAGCTCGGCAGGTAGCGGGCGACCTCGAACGGAGTGACCTGGGCCCGGTACGAGTCCCACTCGGCTCGCTTGTTGCGCAGGAACCACTCGTGGATGTGCTCGCCGAGGGCCTCGGCGACGAGCTCGGACTTCTCCATCTCGTCGATGGCCTCGGCCAGCGACGACGGCAGCGCTTCGATGCCCTCTGCGGCGCGTTCTGCATCGGTCATCGCCCACACGTTGGCCTCGGCCTCCGGAGGCAGCTCGTAGCCCTCGTCGATCCCCTTGAGGCCGGCGGCGAGGATCACCGAGAAGGCGAGATACGGGTTGCAGGCGGGATCGGGCGCCCGGTACTCGAGCCGGGTCGACGTGGACTTGCCCGGCTTGGTGACCGGGACCCGGACGAGCGCCGAGCGGTTGTTGCGCCCCCACGACACGTGGACCGGTGCCTCGAACTGGGTCTGGCTGCCGTAGCCGGTGCCCTGGATCAGACGCTTGTAGCTGTTGACCAGTTGGTTCGTGACCGCGGTGATCTCGCGGGCGTGACGGAGGACCCCGGCCATGAACGCCTTGGCCACCTTCGAGAGCTGGTAGGGGTCGCTGGGATCGTGGAAGGCGTTGGTGTCGCCCTCGAACAGCGACAGGTGGGTGTGCATGCCCGAGCCCTGCACCCCCTCGAGCGGCTTGGGCATGAACGTGGCGTGCACCCCGGCCTGCTGGGCGATCTCGCGCACCACGAGCCGGAAGGCCATCACGTTGTCGGCCATGGTGAGGGCGTCGGTGTAGCGCAGGTCGATCTCGTGCTGGCTCGGGCTGTCCTCGTGGAACGAGTACTCGACCGGGATGCCGAGCGCCTCGAGCATGTGGATGGTCTTCTTGCGCAGGTCGTTGGCCACGTCGGCCGTGGTGAGGTCAAAATACGACCCGGTGTCGAGCGGCACGGGCGTGACCGAGCCGTCGCCGGACTCGAAGTAGAAGTACTCCATCTCCGGAGCCACGTAGAACTGGAAGCCCTTCTCCCGGGCCACCGCCAGGTTGCGCTTGAGCACGTGCCGGGGATCGCCGGCGAAGGGCGTTCCGTCGAGGTCGGTGATGTCGCAGAACATGGCGGCGGAGGAGTTCCGCTCGTCGCCCGGCGTGCCCCACGGCAGGATCTCGAAGGTGGAGGGGTCGGGCAGGGCGAGGACGTCGGACTCCTGCACCCGCGAGAACCCGTCGATGGCGGACCCGTCGAAATGCATGCCCTCGGCGAACGCCGATTCGAGCTCGGCGGGCGAGATGGCGAAGGACTTCAGCTGGCCGAGCACGTCGGTGAACCAGAGCCGGATGAGACGGACCCCACGCTCCTCGACCGTGCGCAGCACGTACTCACGTTGCCGCTCCATGATGCTGACTGTACGTGCGCACCCCGCGCGCGCCTACTGTCGATCAGCGATACCGACCCTCGTTCACAAAGCGTTCACACAGAGGAAAAGGTCGGGAAAAGCGGCGCTGGCCTACTGGTGCCGTCCCCCATTCCATCCGCGTCGAGAGGCAAGAGAGCACGTGAGCATCAAGGCTGAATACATCTGGATCGACGGGACGAAGCCGACCCCGTTGCTCCGGTCCAAGACCAAGATCCTGGACGACGGTGCCGAACCGCCCATCTGGGGCTTCGACGGCTCCTCGACCAACCAGGCCGAGGGTCGCTCGTCGGACTGCGTGCTCCGGCCCGTGTTCGTCTGTCCCGACCCCATCCGCGGCGGTGACAACGTCCTCGTTCTCAACGAGGTGCTGAACATCGACATGACGCCGCACGAGTCCAACACCCGGGCCGCCACCGCCGCCCTGGCCGAGAAGTTCGCCGCCAACGACATGTGGTTCGGCATGGAGCAGGAGTACACGTTCCTCGACGACGGTCATCCGCTCGGCTGGCCCCGCGGCGGCTTCCCCGGCCCCCAGGGCCCGTACTACTGCGGGGTCGGCGCCGACGAGGTCTACGGCCGCGACATCGTCGAAGCCCACATGGACGCCTGCCTCACCGCCGGCCTGAAGCTCTCGGGCATCAACGCCGAGGTCATGATGGGCCAGTGGGAGTTCCAGATCGGCCCCGCCGGCGTCGTCGAGGTCGGCGACCACCTGTGGATGGCGCGTTGGCTGCTCTACCGCATCGCCGAGGACTTCGACGTGGCCGCCACGATCGATCCCAAGCCCATGCCGGGCGACTGGAACGGCGCGGGGTGCCACACCAACTTCTCGACCAAGTCGATGCGGGAGAACTACGACGCCTGCATCGCCGCGGCTGAGGTCCTGGGCAAGCACCACGCCGAGCACATCAAGGCCTACGGCCCCGGAGTCGAGCGTCGGCTCACCGGCATGCACGAGACCGCGCCATGGACCGAGTTCTCCTACGGCGTCTCGAACCGTGGGGCGTCGGTCCGCATCCCGTGGCAGGTCGAGGTCGACCAGAAGGGCTACATCGAGGATCGTCGGCCCAACGCCAACATGGACCCGTACGTGGTCGCGGCGCTGATCACTGACGCGGTCTGCTCCGCCGAGACGGCCTGACCCGTCCGCCAGACCGACCGTCTCCCAACCGACGACGGCACGAGGCCGGGGCGCACGCCCCGGCCTCGTCGCGTTCGCCGCGCTGGACCGACCACGCGGACGCACGGTTGACTAGCCTCCGGACCGTGGGCGTTGGGCAGGTGAGCACGCGAGAGAAGACGACGCGTTCCGACCCCGGGTCGCCGTTCACCCACACCGCGCTGTTCTACGACGGCGTGGACGAGTTCCTCGCCAAGACGGTGGAGTTCATCGAGGAGGGACTCGACGCCGGCGAACCGGCTCTGGTCGCCGTGTCCCGTCCACGGCTGCGGGCGATGGACGCCGCGCTCGGGCCGGCGGCCCGCAACCTCGTGCGCTACGTGCCGATGCAGGACATGGGTCGCAATCCGGCCTGGATCATCCCGGCGTGGCTCGAGTTCGTGATGCCCCATGTCCGCGACGGCTGCGGGGTCCGCGGGATCGGGGAGCCGCTCTGGGCAGAACGAACCCTGGACGAGCTGATCGAGTGCGACCGCCACGAGGCCCTGCTCAACCTCGCCCTGGCCGATGCCACCGGCTTCTCACTGCTGTGCCCGTATGACATCGGCTCACTGGACCGCGCCGTGATCGCCAACAGCGGCCACAACCACCCGTTCGTCTGCCAGGCCGGCGTCGTCGACACGAGCGCGACCTACCGGGGAAACGTCGCCGCCCAGCTCTGCGAACCACTCAGCGATCCGCCGGCCGGCGCGGAGTTCGCCGCCTTCGACCGGAACGACGCCTGGTCGGTGCGCCACCGCATCGCCGCGGCCGCCGTCGACGCCGGGTTCGATGCCGAACGGCTCGAGGACCTCGCCGTCGCCGTCAGCGAGGCGCTCACGAACAGCGTCGAACACGCCGGCGGACTCGGCGAGATCCTGTGGTGGGTCGAGACCGACCGGTTCGTGTGCGAGATCCGCGACCACGGCCGCATCGACGACCCGCTCGTCGGTCGGATCCGGCCCGACACCCGCGGCGGGAGCGGCCGGGGCATGTGGCTCATGCACCAGCTCTGTGACCTGGTGCAGATCCGCCAACTTGTCGACGGGACCAACGTCGTCCGGCTCCACCTCTCCAGCTGAACGAACGGGTCGCTCGGGCCCAGGCCGGCGGCGCGTCGAGCACCGGCGGCCTTGTACCTTGCGGACGTGATCGAGCGCACCGCTGACGAAGTCCTCGCCCTCGCCTCCGACGAGGAGGCCGAGGTCGTCGATCTCCGCTTCTGCGACCTCCCCGGCCTGATGCAGCACTACACGCTGCCCGTCCACGAACTGACCGAGGATCTCTTCACCGAGGGTTCCGGGTTCGACGGATCCTCCATCCGAGGGTTCCAGGAGATCCAGGAGTCGGACATGATCCTGCTCCCCGACCCGTCCTCGGCCTGGATCGATCCGTTCGCCCATCGCAAGACCCTGGTCCTGCACTGCCACGTCCACGATCCGGTCACCGGCGAGCCGTACTCCCGTGATCCCCGCCACGTGGTCCGCAAGGCGGAGGACCACCTGCGGGCGTCGGGCATCGCCGACACGTGCTACGTCGGACCCGAGGCCGAGTTCTTCATCTTCGACTCCGTGAACTTCTCCTCGTCCAAGCACGCGGCCCACTACGAGGTCGACTCCGTCGAGGGGTCGTGGAACACCGGTCGCCGGCTCGAATCCGACGGCACCCCCAACCGCGGGTACAAGCCGCGGGAGAAGGAGGGCTACTTCCCGCTGCCGCCCATGGACCACTTCCAGGACCTGCGCACCGAGATGATGCTGGCCTTGGAGCAGGTGGGCATCGAGGTCGAGATCCAGCACCACGAGGTCGGGTCCGGCGGCCAGGCCGAGATCGACGTCCGCTTCGACGAGCTGGCCCGCATGGCCGACAAGCTCATGGTGTTCAAGTACGTGGTCAAGAACGTCGCCTGGCAGGCGGGCAAGTCGGCCACGTTCATGCCCAAGCCCATCTTCGGCGACAACGGCTCGGGCATGCACGTGCACCAGTCGCTCTGGAAGGCGGGCGAGCCACTCTTCTTCGACGAGACCGGTTACGCCGGCCTCTCCGACCTGGCCCGTTGGTACATCGGGGGGCTGCTGGCCCACGCCCCGTCGCTGCTGGCGTTCACCAACCCCACCACCAACTCCTACAAGCGCCTGGTCCCGGGCTACGAGGCGCCGGTGAACCTGGTGTACTCGCAGCGGAACCGCTCTGCGGCGTGCCGCATCCCCCTGTACTCGAAGTCGCCCCGGGCCAAGCGGATCGAGTTCCGCTGCCCCGATCCGTCGGCCAACCCGTACCTCGCATTCTCCGCCATGCTGATGGCCGGCCTCGACGGCATCCGCAACCGCATCGAGCCGCCCGAGCCCATGGACAAGGACCTCTACGACCTGCCGCCCGAGCAGCTCGCTGCGGTACCGCAGGTGCCGGGCTCGCTCGAGGAGGTCCTCCGCGCCCTCGTGCGAGACCACGACTACCTGCTGGCCGGCGACGTGTTCACCCCCGACCTCATCGACAACTGGATCACCTACAAGCGCCGGGTCGAGATCGACGGGCTCCGCCTCCGACCCCACCCCTACGAATTCCAGCTCTACTACGACATCTGAGCGGTCGGTGCGTTGACCTGGGACTTCCCAGGACCGAGGGTGCGGGGTGAGGAAGCGATCGAGCCTCGCCGTTCATTCCTACTTCGGGTACGATATGCCCGTGGCCGTGTCGAAAGTATCCCTGAGCATCGACGAGGACGTGCTCGCCGAAGCGCGCCAGCGTGCCGGCCGACGGGAGCTCTCGTCGTACGTGAACGAGGCGCTCCGTCGCCAGCTGCAGCGAGACCGGTTGGCCGAGTTGCTCGCCGAGATGGACGCCGAGTCGGGCCCGGTCCCCGATGCCGTGATGGAAGAGGCCCGGCAGCTGTGGCGAAACGCTCCCGTCGTCAAGCGCCGCCGCAGCGCCTGATCCTCGACTCAGGCGCGGTCATCGCCCTGTCCCGGTCGGACACCCGAGCACGGGCGGCCCTGACAGCTGCGCTCGAGGCCGATGCCGAGGTGTCGATACCGGCTGTGGTCGTGGCCGAGACCGTCCGGGGCGTGGCGGCGGATGCTCCGGTGAACCGGATCGTGAAGGCAGTTGGGGAGATCGATCTCGTCGACGAACCCATTGGCCGAGTTGCCGGCCAGCTGCTCGGCAAGGCCGACTCGACCTCCACGGTCGACGCCATCGTCGTCGCCACCGCGATCGAGGCCGGCGGCGCGGTGGTCCTGACGGGCGACCCGGACGACCTCGGCGCGCTCGCCGGCAGGCACCGCCAGGTGGTCATCGAAGCGCTCTGACTGCGGACCTCGATCCATCGCTCTGCGGCTGTTCCAAACTTCGTCCCTGGACCTTCACATGCGGTCGTCCAGGGACAATGTTCGTCTGAGGCGGACGCACGGGCGCGAACGAGTGCTCCTAGACCAGATCGCAGTCGAGCCTCACGCTGCGCCCTTCGAGCAGTTGCTCAGCGGCGTCGGGTTCGAGTGGATGGGCGAAGAGGAAACCCTGACCGAAGTCGCAGTGCTCGTCGCGGAGGCGGTCCCGCTGCTCGTCACGCTCGATGCCCTCGGCGACCAACGCCAGCTCGAGCGTCCGGCCCAGGTCGAGCAGCCCGCGCACGATCGGAGGGATCTGTCCTCCGTCGCCGATGCATTCGACGAACGAACGATCGATCTTGAGCACGTCGACGGGGAACTGGCGCAGGTAGCTCAACGACGAGTACCCGGTACCGAAGTCGTCGATGGAGATCCGCACCCCGAGGCGACGGAGCTCGTGCAGCCGTTCGGCCGCCGTGGCGGGGTCCTCCACCAGCGCGGTCTCGGTCAGTTCGATGACCAGTCGGGCGGGATCGAGACCGGACATCGAGCGGGCTTCCGCGACGTAACCAGCAGATCGGGCGACGCGATCTGGCGGGCCGACACGTTCACCGCCATCGACAGCAGCTCGCGGTCGGGATGAAGCGCCCGCCAGCGAGCAGCGGTGGTGCACGCCTCACGCAGAACCCAGGCGCCGATCGGGACGATCAGCCCGTTGTTCTCGGCCAGCGGAATGAACCGATCGGGCATGACGAGGCCGAGCGTGGGGTGGTTCCATCGGATCAGCGCTTCGAAGCCGACAACCTCGCCGGTCCGAGCGCGACGACGGGCTGGTACCGAAGGTCGAACTGGCCGGCATCGAGGGCACCGACGAGGTCAGTCCGAGCTGCATGCGATCCAGGCCGCCACCCGCATGTCAGTGTCGTGCACCACCCAGCACGCCTGCCAGACGCCTTGGCCCGGTACATGGCGACGTCTGCGTCACGCAGCAACGTGCCCCGGTGGCGTCGGATCGCCTGCTGCGATGCCCAGGCTGGCGGAGATCGTGACCGACTGGTCACCGATGTCGAAAGGGGCCGAGAGCTCGGCCAGGATGCGCTCGGCCACGGTGACCGCTTCGTCGATCGGGCGCGCGCTCTGCTCCAGGAGCACACCGAACTCGTCGCCGCCGAGGCGGGCGTTCGTGTCGCTGGCCCTCACCGCCGTCGTGAGCCGCTCGCCGACCCGGCACAGCAGATCATCGCCGGGCCCGTGTCCCAAGCTGTCGTCGACGATCTTGAAGCCATCGAGGTCGAGGAAGATCACGGCCGGCTGGGCGATCGACCGCGTGCGACGACGCAGGCCTGCTGCACACGATCGGTGAACAAGGCACGATTGGCGAGACCGGTGAGCCCATCGTGGAACGCCTGGTGCTGGAGCTCGCGCTCCGCCAACTTGCGGGCAGTCACGTCACGCAGGTTGACCACGATGCCGCCGATGTCGGGATCGTCGCACCGGTCGATGGCACGGCCGCCAACCACATCAGTTCGCCGTCCGGTCGACGGACGCGGATCTCGGTCTCGCTGATGCCCGACTTCCCTGCACTCGCGCGAACCATCCGGCGACGGCCTCATCGTCGATCGACGACACGAGCGTCGACACGTCAGTGCGGCCACCAGCTCCCGTGGTTCGCCCAGCAGGGCACCGAGTGCCGACGCCGAGGTGAGCACGATGCCGTTCGGATCGACGATCAGCGACGCGTCAGCAGCGTTCTCGGCGATGATGCGAGCCCGCCGCTCGGCGGATCGGAGCATCGTCCGGGCTTCGTCCGTCCTGCGACTGATCCGCATGCCCCGGGCGAGGGCCAGTCCGACGAGGCCGACAGTCGCCAGGAACAGCGGCACCGGGTTGGGGTCGTGGTCGTGGGCCCAGCCGACGACCTCGATCACCCCCGGGATGAGCAACGGCACCAGCGCGAGGGAGATCCGAACGAAGCCGACGCGGAGGTCGGGCTCGTCATGGGTCGTGGGCCCGAGCGCGGGCACCCGCCATGCCACGACCGCCAGGAGCACCGCACCCATGATCCAACCGACGTCGAGCCACGCGCTCAGGTCGAGCGTGGGCGCCGTTATCGCGAACATCAGGTCAGAGAGGAACCAGCACGACGCGCCGGCCGCGAGCGCAGTGGCAGCCGACCGACGGAGCCGGCCGGCGATGACCGCCCGGATGACCAAGGCCACCAGCACGGAATCGAGTGCCGGGTACAACGCCCAGACCAACCGCACGTGGGTCGGGGTGGATGAGTCGCCCAGTGCCTCCGAGAGCGAGAGCTGCCACTGGATGAGGAACACCACCAATGTCACGACGCCGATGTCGATCCAGGCCTCCACGTCCAGCCCATCGGGGGACTCCGACCGGAGCAGGATGAACAGCGCGGCACCGATCGACACGTAGGCACCGAGCCATCCAAGGTCACTGACGGAGACGTCTGGCGCACGCCGTTGACCCACGCGAAGACCTGCCAGGTGGTGTCGCCGACGGCGGAGAGGGCCACTCCGACGGTGATGAGACCGGGGACCAGAGCATGGGTCCGCCGGTAGCCGAGCCAGGCGCCGAACGCGGCGCCGATCACGACGAAGAGGTACAGCCACTCCCCGATCCAGGTGTCCGGCGTGCGGAGGTAGACGACCATGAGCGCGGTCAACGCAAGGGTCAGCGCGACGGACGAGCGGCACCCGGCGATCACGCGGAGTGTTCGTCCGGGCACGGAAGGAGCGGGCACGGACCGAGTATCGACGGACATCTCGAGGTGCCTCAGGGCCCGAGGTCACATCGTCGACTCCACACGAGCCATGACAACGGGCCAACAGATGGTCACCCGGGTTCTGTGGCAGACCGATCGACCGCGCGTCGGCACGGGGAGTACAGGTCGTGACCCAGCTCACGCTCGATCTCCCACCAACTCCTACCGCACGGGCAACACACAGAACTCATTGCCATCGGGGTCGGCCATGACCACCCAATCGACAGCTCCCTGGCCGATGTCGGTTCGAGACGCGCCGAGGGAGATCAAGCGGTCGACCTCCGCCGGCAGATCACCGTGGTGGGCCGTGATGTCGAGGTGAAGACGGTTCTTCGTGGTCTTCGCGCCAACCGGCGGACCCCACGTGATGAACGGTCCGGTGCCGTCCGGCGCACGGATGGCGGTCTCTTCGTCCTGGTCCCAGACCAACGGCCATCCGAGGGCGTTGCTCCAGAAGTACCCGACCTCCGGCGATCCGTCACAGGTGATCGATCCGAGGCGTCCGCAGCCGGCGAGAAACGAGTTCCCGGGCTCGATGACGCAGAACTCGTTGCCTTCCGGATCCGCGAGCACGACGTGGCCTTCGTCACCACGCTGACCGACGTCCGCGTGTCGCCCCCCATGCTCGATCAGAGCGGCAACCGTCTCCACCTGGTCCTGGACGGAAGAGGTCGTCAGGTCGAGATGGATTCGGTTCTTGCCCGTCTTGGGCTCCCTGACCGGCTCGAACAGGATCTGGAACCTCGTACCGTCGGTCGGGACGAGACCGACCTCGCCGCCGCTGGTGTGGATTTCCCAGCGCAGGGCCGCGGCCCAGAAGCGGGCGAGCGAGACCGAGTCGTTGGCGTCGATGCAGAGCGCGTCGAGTCGAGACGTCATCACGCCCATGATCGCAAGGCGTGGGGCCGGAACGCACCGATTTCGGGCACCAGCGTTGTCGGGCACACCCTCGACCCGGGCGCCGCACATCGGCGACGGGACCTTCGACCCTGCCGGCCGACCAGGAGCTCGCTATAATCTCTAGTATCTACTAGAGATATCCGGACGCCAGAAGCGACGCCGGACGAAGGAGTGCTCCATGTCAACCCTCGACGCCTCACACGGCATGCTCGACCGCACCCTCGGGGACCTGGTCGCCGAGCGACCGGCGCGGGCGAGGAGCCTCGAACGCCTCGGCATCGACTACTGCTGTCACGGCCAGCGGACCCTCGCCGACGCCACCGACGCTGCCGGGCTCGATCCGGAAGCGATCGTGATGGAGCTCGAAGCCGTGGTGGATGACACCGATGCCGACATCGACCATCTCGAGCCGGTGGCGCTGGTCGACCACATCCTCGCCACGCACCACCACTACCTCCACGAGGAGCTACCGCTGCTCGTGGCCCTGGCAGAGAAGGTGCAGGGGGTGCACGGGTCCCGCCACCCCGAGCTCTCCCGCGTCGCCGCCGTGGTCACCGAACTCCGCGACGACCTCGAACCCCACCTCGCCAAGGAAGAACAGATCCTCTTCCCCGCCATCCGCCGGTGGGCCGACGGAGAACGATCGTTCCCCTTCGGGACGCTGTCCAACCCGGTGCGGATGCTGATGCTCGAACACGACCGCGCCGGCGAACTGCTGGAGCAGCTCCGAGAGGCCACCTCCGCCTACGCAGCTCCTGCTGACGGCTGCACCAGCTACCGGATGCTCTACACCCGGCTCGAGCACCTCGAGGCCGACACCCACCGGCACGTGCACCTGGAGAACAACGTGCTGTTTCCGGCCGTCCTCGGCTCAGGCGAAGGACCGACAGCGGGCGATCGCTAGCCATGTGCGATCACTGCGGTTGCCGCCAGTACCCACCCATCGCCGAGCTGTCCGTCGAACACGAGCAGATCCTGGAGGTGGCCTGGGCGCTCAGCGAGCACCAGCGCACCGCCGGTGTCGCCGACGGACCGCTGCGCGACCGGCTCGTCACCATGCTCGGCATCCACGTCGAGGCCGAAGAGGTCGCGCTGTACCCCCTCCTCTCCGACTGCGGCGACCTCGACCCCTCCGACCGTCGACGGCTCGAGGAGGAGCACGCCCAGATCGGCGCCACCCTGTACGACGGTACGTTCGACCGTCGAGCCTTCTACGAGCTGGCTGCGCACATCGAGGAGGAGGAGCTGGAGCTGTTCCCCCTGGCGATGTTCGGCTTCGATGACGATGACTGGGCGGTGCTCGCCGCGACGCCGCGCTTCCTCGACACGGCGTCAGTGGTCCCGTAGCCCCGGACCGGCGGGGAGCCGGAGGACCAGCCCGTCGACGAGTGCACGCGCGCGACCGCGCCAGGACCTTCGGCTCTAGCCCGGAACCGTCGACGGCGTGACGATCGGACGAAGAGCGATCGTGACGGGAGGCCGCGGTGAACCGGTTCGGACCACGTCAACTCCACGAGGAGACGCCGCCGGCAGCTGCGATCCGGCGCTGGCCGCGTCGACGGCAGGCCGACGGTGACGTCGCGGTCGACGTCCCCGGCTACCGGCGCTTCATGCCGGCTCTGATGCCGACGAGGACCGAGTCGGCGGTCTACTTCGACCAGCAGGTCCGGACCGAGGCGGCCGAGCAGTTCGTCGCGGACGTGCGCGCCGCCCATCCCGACCTCCACCCGACGCTCTTCCACGTGCTGCTGTGGGCGCTGGCGCAGATGTTCGACCGCCATCCGCACCTCAATCGGTTCGTGGCCGGCGGACGGCTGTACCAGCGCGACGGCATCTGGATCTCGTTCACCGCCAAGACCGAGCTGACCGAGGAGGGGACCCTCGTCGAGGTCAAGCATCGCATCGATCCCCAGCAGCCGTTCCCCGATCTGGTGCGGGGCCTCCAGGAACAGACGATCCAGGCTCGCTCCGGGACCGCGGGTCTCGTCGACCGTGAGCTCGACTTGTTCCTGCGCCTACCGCCTGCGCTGCGGCGGGGCATCGTGCGCCTGGCCAGCGGTGCGAACGCCCACCGGCTTCTGCCGCGCCGCTTCGTGGAGGGTGACCCGTTCTTCGCCAGCGCGTTCGTGACCAACCTGGGCAGCGTCGGGCTCGACGCCGCGTTCCACCACCTCTACGAGTACGGGACGATCCCCATCTTCTGCGCGTTCGGCGCAGTCCACGACGCGGTGGTGGTCGACGACGGTGTTCCCGCCGTGGGGCGGGTCGCGTCGCTCAAGTTCACCTACGACGAGCGGGTCGAGGACGGCCTCTATGCCGCCCACGCCCTCGTGGACCTGTGTCGGATGGTCGAGCAACCGGGCGAGTTCGCCACGGTCTGAGGCCTTCCGGTCGCGGTCAACCCGTCGCACTTTCCCCACGCTGGCCCTGGTTCACCATGGCCAGCTGGTGGGCGGTGTCGGCCTGCAACGAGGCGAGGCGGGGGGCGTCGAGCCGCTCGCACACCCAGTCCCAGTGCATGGCCACGTCGTCCCCCGTCCGGAGGCTCACGAGGCTGGTGCCGTCGCGTCCGATGCGCACGACCTCGGGCCGAGGCGCTCCCAGGCCGACCGTGCTCCCGTCCCACGTGAGGGGTGCGGACTCGACCGTGGCGTCGGTCCCGCCCACGTCGAGCACCCGACCCCAACGGATGCGGCAGCGGTCCAGCACGCGAAGCGCGGGGTCGGACGTCCCGGCGCGGAGGAGCCCCAGCCAGGGGTAGATGGTGAACACGTGGAAGCCGTGACTCGGACGAGCACCGTCGGCGATGCACTGGTGCACCAGTGCCCACGCCGGGCCCGCTCCGGCGGCGAAGTCGGGGAGTGACCGCTGGGCCTCGACGCTCCCGAGCCTGTCGAGGAGCGGGCCGCCGAGCCAGTAGGCGTCGATCACCCGATCGTCGAGTGGATCGTCGATGCCATGGGCCCCGGCGATCAGCTCCAGGTACGGCCAGGCGCCCTCGAAGCGCCGCGCCAGCGCCCGCAGGCCTTCATCGACCACGCCGGTGGCGCCGTAGGAGAACAGGGCGGCGTGGTCGGCGGGCCCGCAGTAGCCCAGCTCGTTGGGCGGGAAGGCGAACCGGGCGAAGCGTGTGGGGCCGTCCGCGCCCGGAGCGGTCACCGGTGGTTCCCGGTCTCGGTGCCCATGACCTCGCGGCGCAGCCGGGCCAGCTCGGCCCCTTCGTCGGGATCGAGCACCTCGACGGCGAAGCCGGTGTGGATCAGGACCCAGTCGCCGACGGTCACCGAACGACCCTCGACCACGAGCGCGGCCAGCGACACCGGCCGATCGCGCCCGTCGATCTCGACGAACGCATCGGCCCCGTCGATCGTCGAGATCCGGCCGGCGAGCGAGAGGCACATCAGCCCGCCCTCCCCCGTGGCTCGGGTCCCGCCGCCGACGCACCAGCGAGCTCGTCGAGGACACCCGCGACGACGTCGGGCACCGCGGCGGCGACTGCGGCCGTCAGGCCAGGCCCGGCGCCGAAGTCTGCGCCCTCCACGGCGTGGATCACGAGTCGGACCGGCATGCGATCGAGCGCCCGCCCGAGCTCGAGCGCGTCGCCCACCGACTGCCCGTGGGTGCTCGCCCTCGAACCGGCCGGAACCGCGACGCCCGCGTCCACCTCGATCCGCCGGATGTGGCCGGGGCGGGCACCGGAGCGAGCGGCGTCGACGATCACGGCGAGCTCGGCATCGGCCCACGCCTCCACGAGGCGGGCCGGTTCCCCATCCAACTCCACCACGGTCGCCCCATCCGGGACACGGGGCCGCAAGCATTCGGCGACCGCGCTGGCCACGCCGTCGTCACGGCGGAACGGGTTGCCGATGCAGATCACGATCGCACCGGTCATCGATCCACCCGCTCGAAGTCGAGGAAGTGGGTGGCGCAGGAGATGCAGGGATCGTGGTTGCGGATCGTCTGTTCGGCCAGGCGGGCCAGGGCATCGTCGTCGAGGTGCAGGTTGTCCTCCACCACGTGCCAGAGGTCGTGTTCGATGGTCGGCTGGTTCTGCGAGGTGGGCGGCACGATCCGGGCATCGACGATCGTCCCGTCGGCGTCCAGCTCGTAGCGGTGGTAGAGGAGTCCACGCGGGGCCTCGGTGACACCGTGGCCCACTCCGGCACGTGGGGCGACCTCGATGGCGGGCCGATCCGGTTCCTCGTACTCGTCCACGATGCGGAGGGCCTCGGCACAGGCGTGGACCACCTCGACGGCCCGGACGATGATGCTGCGGAACGGGTTCCGCTCTTCGGGCCCGAGACCGGCGTCGGCCGCGGCCTCCCCGGCGACCGGGGCCAGACGGTCGCGAGCCAGGGCGAAGCGGGCGAGCGGGCCCACCGCGTAGCGCTCGCCGTCGAGCGACGCGTGGAGCGCGGTGGAGTGCGACACGTGGGTCTCGACGAACCGGTCGAGGAACGCCGGCTCGGCGATGTCGAGGCCGGCGTCGGAGCGGATCCCGCCTCCCATGACCGGGTAGTGGCCCGGATCGCCGACCGCCACGAACGCCCCCTCGATCTGCCGCTCGGGGAAGGAGAACCCGGCTACCCACTCGACCGTCCGGAGCGCGTCGTCGAGCGCGCGCTGCAACGGATCGCGGAGCCCGGCGACCTCACGGCGAGTCGGCACCCGGTGGAAGCCCCCCACCCGCACGTTGACGGGGTGGATGGCGCGCCCGCCGACGAACGCCATCAGCTCGTTGCCCGCCTTCTTGAGGCGCAGACCGCGCTCGACCGCGGGCCGATCGAGCTCGGCGAGCTGGATCGCGCTCTCCACCCCGAGGAAGTCCGGCGCGTGCAGCAGGTACACGTGCAGGGCGTGGCTCTCGATCCACTCCCCGCAGTACAGGAGCCGACGCAGCGAATCGAGGGGTCCGGTGACCGTCACGCCGCAGGCGTCCTCGATCGCCAGGCACGCACTCATCTGGTAGGCAACGGGGCAGATGCCGCAGATGCGGGCCGTGATGTCCGGGGGTTCGAGGTGGGAGCGGCCCCGGAGGAACGCCTCGAAGAACCGGGGCGGCTCGTAGATGCGGAGCTGGACATCGCGTACGGCGCCGTCGGCCGTCTCCACGTAGAGGCCACCCTCCCCTTCCACGCGGGCCAGCGCCTTCACGTCGATCGTCCGTCCTGCCGGCACCCGATGGGTCATGGCCGTCTCCTCCGGTCGAGGCTCACCGGGACCTCCGTCGGATGGCGCTCGCTCTCGTCACGGAACGGGGCCCGCCATGCGTTGAAGGTCCGCAACACGCGGACGATGTCGACCTCGCTCCAGCCCATGCCCTGGAACTGTCGCATCAAGGAGCCGACCGCGGGCGTCTCCATCGGGCCGAAGCACCCGTAACAGCCGCGGTGGTAGGTGGGGCACAGCGCCCCGCAGCCGGCGTGGGTGACGGGGCCGAGGCACGGGGTCCCGTGGGCCACCATCACACACACGTTGCCGCGGAGCTTGCACTCCACGCACACGCTGTGGGCGGGGATCTCGGGCTGCCGGCCGACCAGCAGCGCGGACAGGACCTCGAGCAGCTGGCGCCGATCGATGGGACAACCGTTGAGTTCGAAGTCGACCGGGACGTGGGCGGCGATCGGCGTGCTGTGCTCGAGCGTCGAGATGTAGGCGGGCTGGGCGTAGACGATCGACGTGTACTCGCGGACGTCGGCGAAGTTGCGCAGGGCCTGCACGCCCCCGGACGTCGCGCAGGCCCCGATGGTGACCAGTCGGCGCGACGCGGCCCGAACCCGGTGGATCCGCTCGACGTCGTCAGCGGTGGTGATGGAACCCTCGACCAACGACAGGTCGTAGGGACCCTCGACGGTGGCGCGTGACGCCTCGAGGAAGTAGGCGATCTCCACCTCGCCGGCCAGGTCGAGCAGCTCGTCCTCGCAGTCGAGCAACGTCAGCTGGCAACCGTCGCAGGAGGAGAACTTCCACACGGCGAGACGGGGTCGGGTCGCCATCACAACGACCGGATGTCGAGGAGCGGGGCGACGGCGTCGCGCCTGTACACGGGACCCTCCCGGCACACGAACGTGGGACCGAGCTGGCAGTGCCCGCAGCGGGCGACGGCGCAGATCATGTTGCGCTCGAGGGACACCTGGACTCGTTCCGGTGGGACACCGCGGGCGGCGAGCTCGGCACCGGCGAAGCGCATCATGATCTCCGGGCCGCACACGAAGGCGGAGGCCGACGCGGCGTCGACCGGCAGGCGGGGGATGAGGGCCGTCACCACGCCGACGTCGCCGTGCCAGTCGCCCCGTGCGTGGTCCACCGTGATCTCCACGTCGAGGTCGAAGCGGGCCCGCCAGGCGGAGAGATCGTCGACGAACACCAGGTCGTCGGGAGAGCGAGCGCCGATGAGGACCACCACCCTCCCGAACCGGTCCCGGTGCGCCACGATCTCGTCGACGACGGGACGCAACGGGGCGAGGCCGAGCCCACCGGCGACCACCAACACGTCGCCGCCCTCCGCCGCGGCCACGTCCCAACCGCGCCCGAACGGGCCGCGGATCCCCACCACATCACCCTCGGCCATCGCGCACAGCGCACGCGTCGTGGCACCGACGGAGCGAACGGTGTGCTCGACGACACCGGCTTCGTGGAGCCGGCTCACGGAGATCGGCACCTCGCCGATGCCGAATGCCCACAGCATGTTGAACTGACCCGGCCGCGGATCGCCCACCCTGTCGCCTACCGCCTCCATCACCAGTGTGTCGGTGTCGGCGGACTCGGCCCGGCGGCCGATGACGCGGTAGGGCAGTGGCGTCATGGGCCCCCGTGGGGCCAGATCAGCGGACGACCGGGTGACCATCGTCGGCTCGGCCGTAGACGTCGAGGAGTTGGAGGCGTGTCTGCTGCAGGCGTTGCTGCATGAGTCGGGCGAAGCGTTGCATGAGGCGGTAACCGAGGGCGGTGTCGTCGTCGCACTTGCCGCGCAGGCACGCACCGTCGAGGGCGATGGCACTCGTCTCCGCCGTGGCCCGGGCGTCGAACTGCCAGCGGTACGGGGGAAACAACCACGACCAGCCGAGGACGTCGCCGTCGGCGAGGGTGGCGATGGTGATCTCGTCCCGCTCGGGGCTGTGGACCGAGAGGGCGACGTGGCCGTGGCGGAGCACATAGAACTCGTCGGCCCTCGTCCCTTCGGTGAAGACCCGCTGCCCGGGTCGGAAGTGCACGTTGCGGCCGCACCCCGCGATGAGCTCGAGGTCCGGCTCCGGCAGGTCCGCGAAGAACGGGTGCTCGGACAGCAGGTCAGCGGATCGAGCTCGGTGTCGTCATCGGAACGCTCCCAACCTCGGATAGTCCACCGGCACGCCACCAGGCTCGGCCCGGATGGCAGCGACTTCGGCGGTGATGTCGATACCGACCGGACACCACGTGATGCAGCGCCCGCAGCCGACGCAGCCCGAGCTGTCGAACTGGTCGATCCAGGTCGCCAGCTTGTGGGTCATCCACTGCCGGTACCGGGCCTGGTGGGTCGAGCGCACGGAACCTCCGTGCAGGTAGGAGTGGTCCAGGGCGAAGCACGAGTCCCAGCGACGGGTCCGCTCGGCGTGCTGTCCGGTCAGGTCGGTGGCGTCCTCGACGGTGCTGCAGAAGCAGGTCGGACACACCAGCGTGCAGTTGGTGCAGGCGAGGCACCGCTCGGCCACGTCGTCCCACCGAGGGTGCTCGGGGTTGGCGGTGAGCAGGTCCCGGATCCCTTCGGTCTCGACCACCCGCGTCATCCGAGCGGTCGCGTCGATGCTGACCTGCTGGGCCAGGTCGTGTTCGTCGGTTCGCACCGCCCGGCGTGGCACGTTGGCCAGGACGGCACCGCCCCGCTCGGTGCCCACCTCGACGACGAAGCGGTGCCCGGCGGCGTCGACCAACTCGGTGAGGGCGAGGTCGTACGCTCCCGGCGCTCTCGGCCCGGTGCCCATCGAGGCGCAGAAGCACGTGGCGGCCGGATCCGAGCAGTGCACGGCGACGACGAACACCGAGTCCCGCCGCCGGACGTAGTCGGGATCGGGATAGGAACCACCCACCAGGACCTGGTCCTGGATGGCGATGGCATGCAGATCGCACGACCGCACGCCGATCAGCGCCGTGGGCGCCACCTCCTCCACCACCTCGTCGACCACGAACCCGGTGCCGTCGCCAGCCCGAGTGGCGGACCACAACCCGAGGCGGGCCGGGAACAGAACGGACTTCCACGAGTGGGCGCCGACCGCCCATCCGAACAGCGCGCTGTCGTCGCGGCGGCGGAGCCGATACCTGCCGGCTTCCTGCTCGTCGCCCCATCCCGCGGGCAGCTCCGCCACCGACTCGATGCGGTCGAGCACGATGGCACCGTCCCGCACGGTCGGGCCGACAGTCTCGTAGCCGGCCGAGCGGAGCGCGCCGAAGAGTGCATCGAGACCGGCCACGTCGACGACCACCTGGTCCAGGACCGGTGCCTCCTCGATGACCGCCGCGTTCTCGCGTCTCACGCTCACCGGCTCAAGTATTGCGATCCTGCGCCGAGCCGGTAGGGCCAGAGGTCCGTTCTCACCGGTTCCCGGCCCGATCACGTGCCCGGCATGGGACACTTGATCGGAACTGGACGCGCTTGCGTACCAGGACGCGGTACGGAGCCGCGTCCAGTTTCTTCCGAGGGGAGATGGAGGAGGACCCATGACTGCCGCCACCGCCGCGGGACCGACCGATGTCCCGCTCCTGCACGAGACGATCGGCCACAACCTGGAGGCGACGACGGCGCGCGTCCCTGACCACGAGGCGCTCGTCGTCACCCACCAGGGCATCCGCCAGACCTACCGGGAGTTCGACGCCACCGTCGACCGGGTCGCCCGAGGTCTGCTGGCGCTGGGCATCGAGCGCGGCGACCGGGTGGGCATGTGGAGCCCGAACTTCGCCGAGTGGGTCTGGATCCAGTACGCCACGGCCAAGATCGGCGCCATCCAGGTCAACGTGAACCCCGCGTACCGGACCAACGAGCTGCAGTACGCGCTCGCCCAGTCGGGATGCCGTCTCCTCGTGACCCGCACGTCGTACCTGACCTCCGACTACCGGGCGATGGTCGACGAGGTCGCCCCGTCGGTGCCGACGCTCGAGCGGACGCTGTGCTTCGACACCGACGACTGGGGTGACCTGCTCGCCGCCGGCGAGTCCGTCTCGGTCGACGCCCTCCGGAGCCGCTCGGACGAGCTCGAACCCGGCGACCCCATCAACATCCAGTACACGTCGGGGACCACGGGGCGCCCGAAGGGGGCCACGCTGAGCCACGTCAACATCCTCAACAACGCCCGGTTCGTCGGAGCCGGCTGTGGCTACACCGAGCACGATCGGATCGGCATCCCGGTGCCCTTCTACCACTGCTTCGGCATGGTGATGGGCAACCTGGCCGCCACCGCCCACGGGGCGGCGATGATCGTCCCGTGCCCGACCTTCGACCCCGGCGCGGTGCTCGCCGCGGTCGAGGCCGAGCGGATCACCAGCCTCTACGGCGTGCCCACCATGTTCATCGCCGAGCTCGGCCACCCCGACCTGGCCACCACCGATCTGTCGTCGCTGCGGACCGGGATCATGGCCGGATCGCCGTGCCCGGTCGAGGTCATGAAGCGGGTCATCGACGAGATGAACATGGCCGAGGTCACCATCTGTTACGGCATGACCGAGACCTCGCCGGTCTCGACCCAGACCGGGGCCGACGACTCGATCGAGAAGCGCACGCAGACCGTCGGACGCGTCCACCCCCACGTCGAGATCAAGATCGTCGACCCCGCCACCGGTGAAGTGGTGGAGCGGGGCCGCCCCGATGCGCCGGTCAGCGGCGAGTTCTGCACCCGTGGGTACTCCGTGATGCTGGGCTACTGGGACGACCCGGAGCGCACCGCGGAGGCGATCGACTCCGACGGATGGATGCACACCGGCGACCTGGCCACGATGGACGCCGACGGTTACGTCAACATCGTCGGCCGCATCAAGGACATGATCATCCGCGGCGGTGAGAACGTGTACCCACGGGAGATCGAGGAGTTCCTCTACACCCACCCCGATGTTTCCGATGTCCAGGTGATCGGTGTCCCCGACGAGCGATACGGCGAGGAGATCATGGCCTGGATCCAGCTCCGGGAGGGCGCCGACGTGACCGAGGAGCAGATCAAGGACTACTGCCGGGGCACCATCGCCCACTTCAAGGTGCCGCGCTACATCTCCTTCGTCACCGAATTCCCGATGACCGTCACGGGCAAGGTGCGCAAGGTGGAGATGCGCGAGAGGTCCATCGCCGATCTCGGCCTCGAGGGTGCCGCCGCCATCCGCAACGCATGATGCGATTCGAGTTCGCCCCGGGCCGATCGCTCGTCCGAGCGCGGATGCACGCCTTCCTCCACACCGCCACGGCGGAGACGACCGAGGTGAGCGGTGGGTTCGAGATCGAGTCGGCCGACGAGCCACTCGTCGGGCCCGTCGCGGGCTTCGCCGAGGTGGCGGTGGGCGACTTCGACTTCGGGAATCCGTTGCTCGCCACCATGGCCCGCCAGTGGATCAAAGAGCGATCCCGACCGGTGCTGCACTTCGAGTTGGCGTCGGCATCAGGTTCCGACGACGACGCCACGATCGCCGGGGATCTGACGATCGGCGAGCACACCAACTCGATCAGTGCCTCCGCTCGGCTCCAGCGCGACGGCGGCGCTCTCGTCGTCGAGGGCACCTGGGCGCTCAGCCAGCGGACCTTCCGGCTCGTCACCCCGCCCGGGGTCCGGGACCGGGTCGACATCGAGTTCCGGCTGGTGGCGGCACCCCGACCCGTGATCAGGCGGTACCGCTCAGCGATCGATGCGATCGGGCAGCAGGAACGGATACGGACGTCGACGGATCCGGCGCTGCCAGGCGCGGTCGACGCGACGCAGGGCCTGCAACACCGCCCAGGTCCGGGCGTCGCTGCGGTAGTCGGCTCGGACCTCGGCCTCGGTCAGCGGCGGCTCGACATGTCGGTTCGCCTCGACCAGCGCGGCGCCGATGTGTTCGTCGAGGCGCTCCTTGACCAGGTTGGCGGCCAGATCGAGGAGAACCGTACGCGGCTGGTGATAGCGCTCGATCACGCCCGGGACCACGAATCGAGCCACCGGGTGCCGCAACAGCCACGGCAAGGAGGCGAGGAACAGACCGGTGTCGAGCTCCTCCGCTCCGTCGTCGTCGCGCAGCAGCGGTGTGGTGATGTCGAGGTAGACGAGGTTGCCGCCGTGCACGGCCCAGTTCGAGAGCTGGGCATCGAAGCCGATCGTCTCGTCGGTCACGGCGAGGACGTGATCGACGATCTGGCCGAACAGGCCGGGGGCTCGGTCCGGCTCGGCTCGCACCACGTCCGTGGCGATGGAACCGGGTGGCAGCACGGGCTGCACGCAGTAGACGGCCACCGTTCCGTCGTCGAGCGCCAGGCTCCTGACTTCGGTCGGCACGACATCGACCCCGTGCGCCGCCAGGAGCTCCAAGTAACGGTCGAGCGTCCGCTCGTAGGCCGCGGCCGCGGCCGGTGACGGGAACGGCGGCAAGCGCTTGCACGCCGCCCGGGGGGCGTCGTGGGGCCAGCCGAGCACGAGCGAGATCTCGCCGTAGCCGAGCACGCGCAGCCCGGCGCGCTCGTCGTGGTCGAGGGCGTGCCGGACGTCGGACTCGAGTGAGCGGAGCTGGTCGTCGGTGATCACGACCCGAACGTGCGGCGCACGATGTCCACGATGTCGTCGACCTCGTCGTCGGTGACGACCAACGGCGGCAGGAACTGGAGCACCGACGTGTCGTTGTTGGCGAAGACGGCGAAGACACCCGCCGCGATCAGCGCCCCGGCGGCACTCATGCCGTCGCCGTCACCAGGGAACTTGAACCCCATGAACAGCCCGCGCCGGCGCAGTTCGAACGGCAGGTCGGCGAATCCGGCCTCGAACCGCTCGCCCACCACCCTGACGCGGCTGTCGAAGCCCGGGGCTTCGATGATGTCGAGCACCGTCGAGGCCGCGAGGCAGCCGATCTCGGCGCCACCGAAGGTGGAGATGTGGACGAAGGGGTGCTCGTCGAAGAAGGCGTGGATCTCGGCGCTCATCATGGTGGCCGTGATCGGATAGATGCCCCCGGACAGCCCTTTGCCGGTGGTGAGGATGTCGGGTTCCAGGCCCATCCCGATGCTGCACCACGTGGAACCGGTCCGACCGAGACCGGTCTGCACCTCGTCGACGATGAACACCGCACCGCGCGACCGGCACAGCTCCTGCACCCCCTCGAGGTAACCGGGACCCGGCATCGGCATCCCGAGCGTGGCCGGGATCGGTTCGAGGATGACCGCCGCCGTGGTGTCGTCGACGGCGGCGTCGAGCGCACCGAGATCGTCGAAGGGCACCTGCCGGAAGCCGGCCGGGTTCGGTCCGAACGGGTCGCGGTACTCGGGGTCACCGGCGGCCATCGACAGACCGGTGTGCCCGTGGTAGCCGCCGACCGCGGACACGATTCCCTGCCGGCCGGTGTGAGCCCGGGCCAGCTTGAGCGCGAGGTCGTTCGCCTCTCCCCCGCCGACACCGAAGACCACCCCGGGGAGCCGGCCACCGGTGGTGGCCGCCAACCGTTCGGCGAGCCGGGCCCGCCAGCCGGACACCAGGTGGTGGTTGCCGATGTCGAGATGATCGAGACCGCGCCGGACGGCGTCGATCACCGCCGGGTTGCGGTGGCCGAGGTTGAACACCCCACCGTTGCAGTGACAGTTGTACAACCAGCGTCCGTCGAAGGCGTCCCGGAAGCGCGAGCCGGAACGTTCGCCCATCACCAGGTCGAGGCCGAGAGCCTCGAAGGTGGCGACCTTGCCCCGGTTCACGTGTTCGGCGAAGGCCGATGCCGTCGCCGTCGCGCTCGGATAGGGCTGTGGCTCCGACCCGGTCACGACGCCTGACCACTCGTGCTCGCGGTGGCCAGGCCCGGCAGGCCGGCCCGGCGGTCGCGCACCTGCCAGTACCGGCGCACCCACGACGGACGGAGGTCACGACCCGAGGCCCCGACCACGGCCGCGGTCCATCGGGCCGTCAGTTCGTCGGCCTCGGCGAACGCGGTCCTGGGTTCCGGCGGATCATCCACCCAGCGCTGTTCCACGGCGTCTCGTTCCGAGCGGTAGAGACCGAGCAGCCGGGACGGGTCGGTCATCACCCGGCGGTGCAGCAACTCGTGCCGCCACCATGGCGAGCGCGGGTCGAAGCGGTCGTCGGGCGCAGGGCCGAGATCGAGCGGTTCGGTGACCCGCACCGGCTTGAACAGACCGGTGCACGGCGCCGACGTGGCGGTGACCCAGTGCTGATTCCCACCGTCCGGTCGGAGCTCGGCCACCCACGACGAGGTGGACTGCGATGCCGCCGCCAGCCCGCCGGCGTGCATGCACGGCGCGCCCATCGCCCCGGTGAGCACGGCGTAATCGGGATCGGGCCCGCCCGTGCCATGGTCCCGCAACACGGCCATGAGGTCGGCGACCGAGGTCGCGCTCCCCGCCGCGGTGCGGGTGATCCGCTGCCGGTCCCGGGAACACGACAGGCGGGTGTGGACCCGGTCGGCGTGGTCGACGAACCCAGGGATCGTCAAGCCGTTGCTGATCGAGCGCGCCCCGGAGCGGACCGGCTCCACCGCGTGCAACGATCCGGCGGTCTCGACCACGAAGGCGGTGTGCGGGTCGGCCACGATGAAGCTGTTGTGGTAGGTGCGGCTGCGCTTCTCGTGCCCGCACCCTCCGCCCTGGCCGTAACGGCCGAGGAGGTCGACGATGACCTCCACCGCGGCCTCGGCGTGGTCGGCGCGTTCGAGGGCGAGGCGGAGCAGATCCATGCCGGTGAGTCCCTCGGTGGCGTAGGGCTGGTCGGTCCAGACGGCCTCGTTGCCGATCACGACGCCGTGCTCGTTGGCCCCCATCTCCGCGCCCCACATCCAGAACGGCCGAGACAACAGCACGGCGTTGGTCGCCGCGACCTGGTCGATCTCGATCCAGGTGCAGCGCAGACGACTGCCCGGTTCGTGTTCGAGGCGTGGTCGCCAATCGAGGAGTTGGGCTTCGTTGGGATCACGGTCGCTGTTCTTGGCGAACAGCACCCGATCGGCCCCGACCACCACCATCGTGTCGCACACCGCGTGCAGGCTACGTCGCCGAGGGTGAAGGGTCCTTCGGCCCTGCCCGCTTCTGGGTCCCGGGCTTACGTTCGGATCATGGAACGTCTGAGCGTGCTCGATGCCGAGTTCCTCCACGTCGAGGACGGCATCGCCCACATGCACATCGCCGGGGTGTCGATCTTCGAGGGCCCTCGTCCCGACCTCGCCGAGCTGACCGCCATGATGGCGTCGAAGCTGCACCGCATCCCCCGCTACCGACAGCGCATCCGCACCGTTCCGTTCGAGTTGGGGCGTCCGATCTGGGTCGACGATCCCCACTTCGACCTCGAATACCACGTACGCCACACCGCGCTGCCGGCGCCGGGTGACGACCTCGCCCTCCGCCGCCTGGTGGCCCGCCTCATGGGCCAGGAGCTCGACCGCGACCGACCGCTGTGGGAGGTCTGGCTCGTCGAGGGCATGGAGGGAGGCCGCTGGGCGCTCGTCTCCAAGGTGCACCACTGCATGGTCGACGGGGTGTCCGGCGCCGACCTGCTGAGCATCGTGCTCGACCTCGAACCCGACGTCGCGCTGCCGGAGCCAGAGCCGTGGACGCCGTCGCCGGAGCCGTCCGGAGTGGCAAAGGTGCTCGACGCCTGGTCCGGCCTGGCCGGCGATGCCTTCGGCCTGCTCCGGAAAGCACCGTCGGTCGTCCTCGATCCGATCGGCGCTGTCCGGGGCCTGCGTGACACCGGGGCCGGGCTCGGCCACCTGATCGGTCACCTCCGCTCGACCACACCGACGACACTGGAGGGCTCGATCGGACCCCACCGGGTCTGGGCGCACGCCGCTGTCCCCATCGCCACCGTGAAGGCCATCCGCACCCACATCGACGCCACGCTCAACGACGTCGTGCTCGGTGTCCTGGCCGGTGCGTATCGCGAGCTACTGCTGCACCGGGGCGAGGACGCCGATCACACCGTCCTGCGCACGCTCGTGCCGGTCTCGGTCCGAGCCCCCGATGCCCACGGTGTGCTCGACAACCGTGTGTCCGCCATCCTGCTCGAGCTCCCCGTCCACCTGGCCGATCCACGGGAGCGGGTCGAGCTGGTCCACGCCGAGATGCAGCGCCACAAGGCGTCGCACATGAGCGACGCCGGCGAGCTGGTCGTGCGCCTGGGCGATCTTGCTCCACCGATGTTGGTCGGACCGCTCATGCGGACCGTGACGAAGTTCATGGCCCAGATGCCGCAGCGGTCGGTCAACACGGTCACCACCAATGTGCCCGGGCCACAGTTCCCGCTGTACTGCGCGGGGCGGGAGATGGTCGAGTACTACCCATTCGTACCCCTGTCGTACGGAGTGCGCGTCGGGACGGCGATCATGTCCTACAACGGTTGGCTCGCCTTCGGTGTCACCGGGGACTACGACTCCGCCACCGACATCGACGTCCTGGCCGATGCCATCCCGCAGGGCTTCGACGCCTTGCGCTCGCTCGTGGCGCCGGCTCCTGCCCGGCGGAGCCGCAAGCCGGCCTGATCCACCGACCGGTTCGACCTGCTCTCCCACGCGCTCACGTGTGGTAGAGCCGGGGGTCGGCAGACGCGACCCAGGGGGAATGCCGCATGGCGCCGAAGACGATGCACGCAGTGGTCCTGACCGGGCACGGCGGCCTCGACAAGCTCGAGTACCGCGACGACGTGCCGGTGCCCGAGCCCGGCCCCGGCGAGGTGCGCATCGAGATCAGCGCCTGCGGGATGAACAACACCGACGTCTGGGTCCGCGAAGGCGCCTACGGCCTCGAGGACGACCCCGCGGCGGTGTCCACCTGGCGTCGCGGACGATCCACGCTGACCTTTCCCCGCATCCAGGGCACCGACAGCGTCGGGACGATCGAGGCCGTGGGCGAGGGGGTGAACGAGGCCAGGATCGGCCAGCGGGTGATGGTCGACTTCTCCATCTACAACCGCGACGACGACAGTCTCGCCGACATCGACTACATGGGCCACGGCCGCGACGGAGGCTACGCCGAGTACCAGGTGGTCCCGTCCGACCACGCCCACCCGGTGCGGACCGACATCGGCGACGCCGAGTTGGCCACGTTCTGCTGCGCCTACCTCACCGGCGAGCACATGCTCGATCGCGTCCGCCTCGGTGCCGGCGAGCGCGTCCTCATCACCGGGGCATCGGGCGGTGTGGGGTCGGGGCTCATCCAACTGGTCCGAGCACGCGACGCCATCCCCTACGCCGTGACCAGCGCCGGCAAGGCCGACGCCGTACGCGCCCTGGGGGCCGAGGGGGTGGTCCTCCGAGACGGCGGCGACCTGGTCGAACAGGTGGCACAGATGCTCGACGGCCACGACATCGATGTGGTCGCCGACCTGGTGGCGGGGACCATGTTCAACGACCTGTTGCGGATCCTCAAGCCCGAGGGTCGGTACACGACATCGGGTGCGATCGGCGGGCCGGTGGTGTCGCTCGACCTGCGGACGATGTACCTCAAGCACCTCGAGCTCCACGGCTCGTCCCAGGGAACGCGACATGCCTTCCGCCGTGTGGTCGCCTACATCGAGACCAAGGCGATCCGACCACTGCTCGGAGGCACCTACCGCCTCAGCGACTTCCACCGAGCCCAGACCGAGTTCATGGCCAAGCGCTTCATCGGCAACCTCGTGGTGGTTCCCGATGCGAAGTGGGACGAGATCGGCGCTCCGCATGCCGCCTGAGCACCGACGCAGGATCCGGGTCATCGACACCCACTACGGCGGCGACGTGAGCCGGATCGTCGTCGGCGGCGTCCCCCTCGTACCTGGCGACACGGTCCTGGAGAAGCGGGCCTGGCTCGAGACCGACGGCGACGCGCTGCGGCGCATGCTGCTCAGCACGCCCTACGGCGAGCCGTCGATGTGCGCCAACGTCATCGTCGACACCACGCTCGAGGGCGCGCAGGCCGGCTACGTGATCATGGAGGCGATGGGGTACCCGCACTTCTCCGGATCCAACTCCATCTGCGTCACCACCGCTCTGCTCGAGAGCGGCCACATCCCGCTCGGTCCGCCCGGTCGCCAGGAGGTCCTCCTCGAAGCGCCCGCCGGCCTGATCAGCGCGGTGGCCGATCACGACGGTCGCCACGTCCACGCCGTCACCCTCACGTGCGATCCCGCCTGGGTCGCGGCGCGGGGCCTCACGGTGGAGCTGGCCGAATGGGGCGAGGTCACCTTCGACCTGGTCTGGTCGGGATGCTTCTACGCCGTGGTCGACGCCGAGGCGCTCGGGTTCGCCCTCACCGCCGCCGAGCGGCCGGTGCTGGCCGCCTTCGGCCTCGAGCTCTGCCTCGTCGCCACGCCGGAGCTCGATCTCACCCACCCGCGCTTCGGTGACACCGGTGGGCTGTCCTTCGTGTGCTTCGCCGGTCCGGTCGCGGCCGGCGAGGCTGGCGAACCACCCCGCTCCCCCTCGGCGACCTACGTGCATCCGGGGGTCGTGTGCCGTTGTCCCACCGGCACCGGCACGGCCGCGCGGCTGGCGCTGCTGGCGGGCGACGGCGCCATGTCCACCGGCGATCGCCTGACCACCGTCTCGCCCACCGGCAGCGAGATGCGCGGCGAGGTCCTGGGAACGGTGGACGTCGACGGGCACGGGGCGACTTCGGTCGCGGTGACCGGGCGGGCGTTCACCCTGGGATACACCGATCTGGTGGTCAACCTCGACGACGACCTCGCCGAGTGCGAGGGGATCTGGGAGCTGCTCGGCGGTCCCGCCACCGCGCCCTGAGCCCGGGGTGCCACGGAGGACGGTACGTGTCGGCGGGAACCACGGAGAGTGTGCGCCGCGGCGCGATGGCGGGACGGCAGCGGTACGGGGTCGTGCGAGGGTGCCCCCAGCACCAGCTGCCGCAGCTGGTCGAAGGGGCCGTCACCATGGACAACCGCAACGCAGGCGAACGGATGCGCTCGCTTCTCCTGCAGCTCTCACTGATCGTGATGACGGTGGTTGTGGCGGTGATGCTGTTCCAGTACATGTCCGACTCGCTCGGCCCCGTCGGGGCTGCGGCCGGTAGCTGACCTGCTGGGGGTCAGACGGCGAACTGGGCTCTGCGAGCGAGCAGTGCGTGGCGGGTGGCGGACAGCTGCTCGGCTGCTCGCAGGGCCCAGTCGTCGTAGGGCCAATCCGCCAGCGGAGGCCCAGTCCACGCCGCCAGGGCGTCGTCGATGAGTGCGAGCTGGCCGGGACCGGTGGCGCCGAGCGCTCGCCGAGCAAGGTCCTCGAAACGGTGGGCGTCGACCTCGACGCCGCCGGCCAGCAGCAGTTGCTGGTCTCGTCGGACCACCACGTCGCCGACGACGGCACGGAGACGGGCGAGCACGTTGCGCAACCGGCGTCGCCCCTGTTCGACCGTGGCATCCGGCCACAGCACGTCGACCAGTTGCTCGATGTGGACCGTGGTGTGCAGCGCCACGTAGGCGAGCACGGTGCTGGGATGGCCCGCCGGAGGCATCGATCGCTCCCCGTCGCGCGCGACCGCCAGCGGCCCGAGGATGCTGACCACGGCATCCGGACGGCATCCCTCGGCTGCCGCTGCCCCTCCGACGACGTCGAGGCGCGACGACAGGTCCTGCGTCCGCCGCAGACCGAGGACGGAAAGGATGCGCTGGCGGCTGGTCGCGACCGCGGGCCGGCTCATCCGCAGGGCCTCGGCGATCGTGTCGTCGTCCGCGCCCTCCGCCGCGAGGAGCGCGATCCGGAGGTGGTCGACGGAGAGGTCCGAGACCGCCGGAACCCGCGGGGTCACCGCGATGCCGTGGCTGCTCAACAGGCGTCGGAGCTGATCCGCCCCGCCTGACGACCCGACCGACTGGGCCTGGCCCAGCAGGTCGGCCCCCAGCGACTCGGCCTCGGCCCGACGTCCGTCCTCGAGCAGCCGCCGGACGTATCCGAGCGTCGCACGCCAACGGAGGGCGGGGTAGCTGCGCAGGAGCTCACCGGCCTGCTGGAAGTGGGCATCGTAGGCACCCGTCGGCGCCAGTAGGCCACGGCATCGCTCGAGTTGGCCCCGCTCGCGGGGTGCCGCGTCGTCCCCGACCCAGGACTCGAGGTTGGCCAGGACCGTCTCCGCGTCGCGTCGCCGGCCGGCGCACACGTAGGCCTCGATGAGGATGTGGCGCCATCCTGCCTGCGCCGGTCCGACCGTTGCCGCGAACTGCTCCTGCACCGGCTCGAGGGCCTCGATCGCCCGATCGTGGTGGCCGGCCTGCAACTCGGCGACCGCCAGTGCGCTCACCGCGCCGATCTGGGCCGGACCCCGGGGCGTGGCATGGCGAGGGATCAGTTCGCGGACGTGACGGCGGCACGACTCGAGCCGACCCTGCGTCCCTTCGACATGGGCGACCTCGACCAGCGCGAACCGGGCGTCGTTGACCGCCCCGGTGGCCCGGGCGATCTCGAGGGCCCGGGATCCGTCGGCGAGGGCTCGGTCGAGCTGCGCGCGTCGCCGCGCGAGCCAGGCCGACGTGGCCAGGGGGAACGACAGCGGTACCAGTGCCCGGCGGGCCTCGAGGGGCGTCGTGACTCGGTCGAGCAATGACCGGGCCTCGGCGAGGTGCCCACGCCATGCCAACGACATCGCCGCCATCGACAGGAGGGCGATCGCGTCGCGGTCGTTCGCCCCCTCGCACACCCGGCCGAGAGGCCGTTCGCAGGCGTCGAGCGTCGGTTCCGGATCCGCACCCCTCGTCAGGTCAGTCGACGCCTCGGCCACGGTCACCAGGTCGAGCGCGGCGGTGGTGGCTGCGCTCCGCTCCGATGTGCGGAGGTCCCGACGGGCCGCGTCGAGCAGATCGTCCACCGCGTCCAGTTCACCTCGGTTGAGGAGCCCCGGTACCAGCAGCATCCGGAGGCGGGCGGCCCGGACCGGGGCGTCGACGAGATCGGCCACGCTGGAGGTGACGGCGTCGATGCCGATCCGGGAGCTCTCGGTGGCGAGCAACAGACGGGCGCGCGTGTCGGTGGCGCCGTTGCCGGCCGGAGCGAGACCGAGCGCTCGCCTGGCGCGGTCCGGGCGGCCGCCGAGCAGCCAACGCTCGGCCGCCGCCGACCAGTCTCCGAGGTCTTCCAGCGCCTCCGCCGCGTCGAGCTCGCTGCGGCGGCGGCGCGCCTCGGAGAGCCGCTCGACCGGATCGGGGAGACCGACGAGCCCGTCGTGGACGTTCGGGCAGACCCCGGCACCGGCGCGCTCGATCACGGTGTCGAGACCGGTGACCCCCCGCGTCGATGGCGCCTGCGTGACGAGCACCGACATGTCGAGGCCGGACAGGTCAGCACAGGCGAACGAGAGGGCCGCGGCCGTGGCGAGATCGAGCCGATGTGCCTCCGGTACGAGGAGCAGCACCGGTCCGTCGAGCGCGGTGGCTGCGAACAGCCCACGGAGATCCTCTCCTGCGCCGAGGTGATCGCCGAGGAACCGGCCCGTCGCGGCCGCATCCAGGGCCGCGGCGTGACTCGGCGTGAGCGCGACGGCCGCATCCGACAACGCCGCGACGTGGTCGGCCAATCCCTGCCACGGCGGCCACGGTCGTTCCGGGACGGGCAACTCGATGACCCGCACGCCGCCGCCGACCTCGGCCGTGGCCTGCTGCACGGCGCCCGCGCGCCACGCTGCACCCCCGATAGCGACCCGCGCGCGACTCGCTGCGGTCGTTGCATCCCGAACTGTGGGCATTGCCTGGCGCCCGCCCCTCCTCATCGACCACTGACGGTGCCCGTGTGCGGGAGGCTAGGTCCCGCGCACCGGTCCGACCGGGGCCGCGGGACGAAAATGGTCCGTTCGGCCCCCGCTCAGATGCCGTACCCGGTGAGGGTGTCGACCACGCTGCGGAGGACGGCGGCCACCGTCGGGTGATTGCCCTCGAAACGGATGGCCGACTCCTCGAGCTGCTCGGTGATCCCATCGTGATCGTCGGAGCCGGGTTCGGCGAGCAGGGTGTCGATGCGCTCGACGAGAGACCGCAGCTCCGCTCGCTCGTCCTCGTCGATGACGCCGTCGGCCTCGGAACGGTCGATCGCGGTCTGCAGTTCGCCGAGTACGGCGCGGAGCTTGTCGTCCATCGGCGCGACCCTACCGATCCGGGTGACAGCGCGACCTCGTCGTCACCATCGCCGGCGCTCGCCGTATATGACGAAACTGTGACATGCGTTTCGTTCGTTGACAAGACATGCAGGTCAGAGTGGCCACAGCGGCGATATCCACGGAACGAATATTACGATTGCATTGCGCCAGCCAACCGGTATCCGTATCGTCGGACCGACCAACCAGAGGAGGACCGCCGTGCGTCTCGACATCGTGTTGCCCGCCCACAACGAAGAGCGCCGGATCGACCGGACGCTGCACCGGTATCGGGGCGCCTTGGCCGACGACGGCATCGGCTTGCTCGTCGCGCTCGACGGTTGCACCGACCGCACCGCGGACATCGTCCGCCACCACGCTGCGGTCGATCCCAGGGTCCGTCTGCTCGAGTTCCCCAAGCTCGGCAAGGGCGGGGTGCTGGGCGAGGCCCTGCGCACCAGCGGCGCACCGCTGGTCGGCTTCGTGGATGCCGACGGTGCCACGCCACCGTTGGAGTTGATCCGCCTCGCCGAGCGAGTGCGGGACGGGAACGGGGTCGACCTGTCGATCGCGTCACGGCGGATGGCCGCCTCGGTCAGCCCATCGCCCCGGTCGCTGGGCCGCCGGGTGACCTCGGCCGGCTTCGCCTCGTCGATCCGCCGCCTCTTCGATCTGCCGTTCGCCGACACCCAGTGCGGCGCCAAGGTGATGACCGGTGCGGCCGCGGCCCGGATCGTCCCGCTGCTGTCGTCCCGGGACTTCCTGTTCGACGTCGACCTGCTGCTGACCGCGCGACGGCTCGGCTACGGCATCGACGAGGTCCCCACCGTCTGGGTCGACCAGGACGGCTCCAAGCTCGACGCCCTCGTCGACGCTCGACGCATGGCCGCCTCCGCGGTGCGCCTCTGGTTCCATCATCGGGTCATCCCCGTGGAGTCGACCGAACGCGCGACGAGCGACGCGGTGGTCATCGATCTCGTCGAACCGCAGCCGGTCGACGTTCCCGCCCCGTCGTCGAGCGGCCTGGTGGGGGCGTGAGCGCGCCCGACATCTCGCTCATCGCGCCGTACCCACCGCTGAGCGGATCGCATCACCAGGGCGGGAGCGGCGTGGCGAGCTACACCGCCAACCTCGCCCGTGCCCTGCGAGCAGGTGGCGCCGATGTCCGCGTGATCGCCCCGATCGACGACGCGGGCCCTCGGGTCGAGCACGACGGCGAGGGCATCTGCGTCGAGCGGTGCTTCCCGCTCGACGCGGCCGGTGTCCGCCAGGCCGCACGGGTGGCGGCTGACTGGGGCGCGCCGGCCGTCCACCTGCAGTTCGAGCTGTTCCTCTACGGAGGGCTGACCTCGTTGCTGGGGGTGCTGGCCGCCCTCGCCGAGCTCAGACGACGGGACGTGCCCACGGTGGTCACGCTCCACCAGACCGTCGATCCGGCCACCGTGGACCGTGACTACACGGCGCTCCACCGGGTGTCAGCTCCGGCCCCGGTCGCCCGCGTCGGCATCAGCGCCCTCCAGCACAGCATCAGCCGCGCCGCCACGGCCACCATCGTCCACGAGGAGCCGTTCCGTGCCGTCATCCCCGGTGCCACCGTGATCCCGCACGGGATCGAACGGATCGCGCCGGTCGAGCGGGAGGAGGCGCGCCGCGATCTCGGACTCGACGATCGACTCGTCGCGCTCTGCTTCGGGTTCCTCGCGCCGTACAAGGGGCTCGAGACCGCCCTCGAAGCCGGCGAACGAGCGGGAGACGACATCGTCGTCGTGGCCGCCGGTGCCGAGCATCCGAGGCTGGCGGCCGGCGGCGACGACTACGCCGACCGACTCCGCGACCGGTTCGGTACCACGGCGCGGTTCACCGGTTGGGTGCCCGGCGATGACGTGGTGCGCTGGTTCTGCGCCGCAGACGTCGCCCTGTTCCCGTATCCCCAGCCGTTCTCGAGCAGCGGTGCGGTGGCGCTGGCGCTGGCCTGCGGCACCCCGATGCTGCTGTCGGCGCCTCTGGCCCGGTGCATCGGGGCGCCGTCCGATCTGGTCACCTCCACGCCGGATGCGCTCGCGGCTCGCCTGCGCGCCCTGGCCGACGATCCCGGCGGGTTGGCTGACCTGCGGCGGTGGACGGCATGTCTCGCCGACGGTCGCTCGTGGTCCGACGTCGCCGACGCTCACCTCGCGCTCTACGCCGAGGTCGCGGCATGAGCCGGGTGCTCGTCTGCGGTGCGTTCGGCCAGGACAATCCCGGCGACGACGCCCTGCTCCTCGCGTTCCTCGATGCCCTCCACGACCACGAGGTGATCGTCGCCGGCGTCCCCACCGGTGCGGGCGAGCACCAGGTGGGCTCGGTCACCCCCACGGCGCGAGGCGTGGGGACCGCCATGCGTTCGGCGGATGCCGTCGTCGTCGCCGGCGGGACGGTGTTCAAGACTCTCCATCCGAGCGCCGGCCGGCACCCGCTCGGACTCCTGGCCCGTACCCGGGTGCTCCAGCTCGGCGCCCGGGTCCACGGCATCCCCTTGGCGCTGGTCGGCGTCGGTGCCGGCGAGCTCCGATCGCGCGCCGCGATCCGTCTCGCCCGTTCCATCGCCCACCACGCCGATCTGCTCGTGCTCCGCGACGAAGAATCCGCGGCCGTGCTCCGGGGGGCCGGGGCGACGGGACCCTTCCGCGTCGGGGCCGACGCGGCGTGGACGATCCTCGACGGTCCCGCCCCCCGGGTCGACCGCTCGCGCCGCGGTGTCGTGGTCGCCATCAGCCATCTCGCCGCCACCGATCCGGTCCGCCTCACCGAACGGATCGTGCACCTCGTGGAGCCCCTCGTCGCCCAGGGGGTCCCGGTCGCGCTCCAACCATGGCAGGCCGACCACGGGACCGATGCCGAGGTCGCCGGCGAGGTCCATCGTCGGGTCGCCCAGCCCGGCCTGGTGACGGTGGCCGATCGGCCCCGGACGCTGCACGACGCCGTCGACCGGTTCCGGGAGGCCGAGGCGGTCATCGGGTTGCGCCACCACGCGCTGGTCGCGGCGGCCGAGGCCGGTTGCCCGTTCCTCGCCCTGGCCCACGAACCCAAGCTGGCGGCGCTGGCCCGTCGGCTGGACCAGCCGGCCGTGCCGGCCCACGCCCCCGCGGCGGTGCTGGCCCGCTCCGCGGTCGACCTCCTCTCCCGCGACGCGCCCCGAGCCGACCTCGTCGCCGGCGAGAAGGCGGCAGCCGAGCGCGCCATGCGGCTGCTGCGCGTCGTGGTGTCCGGCGGGGAGCACGACGAGCTGCTCGACCGCGACCGGCTCGAGCTCACCCCGAACGGGACGCCGTGGTGAGCGTCGCCACCGCGGAGCTGCGGGAGCGGCTCGGTCGGTCACCGGTCGCCGGCGCGGTCCGGGCGCAGCTGGGCGTGGCGGCCGCCCAGTGGCTGGCTGGTATCGGCAACCTCGTGTTCGCCCTTGCCGCGGCACGTGTCCTCGTGCCCGCCGAGTTCGCCGAGCTCGGCGTGTTCCTCGGCGCCTACGTGCTCCTCCACCTGCCGGCTGCCGGCATCGGCGCGGGGACCGCGCTGGCCCCCGGTGACCTCGCCGGGCGTCGGCGTCGTCTGGCCGCGATCGGCATCATGATCGCGGTGGCCATCGCCGCCACCGAGCCGATCACGGCCCGGGTGTTCTCGGTCCCCAGCGGGCTCGTGTTCGCCCTGGCCGCGGCGGCACCGGGTGCCGCCCTGCTCGGTCTCGAGCGGGGACGATTGTTCGGGGTCGACGACCGGCGCCACATCGCCGCCAGCCTGGTGATCGAACCAGCCGGTCGGCTCCTGCTCGGCGTCGGGGCCGCCGCGGCGATCGGGCCCACCGGCGCGGCCGTGGCCGTGGCCGGCGCCGGGTACGCCGCGCTCGCCGCAACCCGCTACCCGCGGTTCAGTGCCAGTCCCCTGGCGACCCTTCGACGGGCAGACCGGTCGGACGGCTCGGGGACGATGGCGACCGCCGCCACGTTCATCCTCTTCGCCGTGCTCCAGCAACAGGACCTCCTCGTCGCCAAGGGGCGACTCGGAGGGGATGCCGCCGGCCTGTTCGCCGCGTTGTCCACGGCCGGCGGGGCGGTGGCGTTCGCCACCGCGACCATCCCGCTCGCCATCCTCCCTGCCGCCGGCCGTGATCGCCACGCCGGCCGCGTCGCGCTCGCCCTCACCGCGGCGGTCGGGCTGGTGGCGGCCACGATCGCGGCCGTCGGCGGCGAACCGCTGCTCGGGGTCATGTTCGGACCGGCGTACGAAGCCGCGGCCCCGCTCTTCGTGCCCTACGTCGTCGCCATGGGACTCCTCGGGTTCGGTCGCGTGCTCGCCGCCCGCCGCTGCGCTCGGGGTGAGCACGGGGCCGTGGCGCGCATCGTGGCCGCCACCGTGGCCATCCATCTCGTGGCGCTGTTCGCGTTCGGCACCAGCCCGGGCGGCATCGTGGCCGCGACCACCACGGCCACCGCCATCGGCGTCGGCGCGTTGGGGATCGACTCGTCCACCGTCGACCGGGCGTGGGCTCGCATCGTGGCCGCCATCAGGTCGTGGGCGCGCGCTGGCGATCTGATGATGATCGCCGGGTTGACGGTGGCGGCCGGCGGGATCCGGCTGATCTCCACCCGCGGCCTCTGGGTCGACGAGGCGATCACGGTCTCGCAGGCCCGGCTGCCCTTCGGTGACATGATCACCCAGCTCCGCGACACCGACGTCCATCCGCCCCTCCACCACACGATGGTCTGGCTCATGGTCCGCATCGCCGGTGCGGGCGAGCTGGCGGTCAGGACCCCGTCGATCCTGGCCGGAGCGTTGCTGGTGCCGGCCGTCTTCGGGCTGGCCAACGCCCTCTACGGGCGACGAACCGCACTGGTGGCCGCGGCGTTCGTCACGGTCGCGCCCTTCGCGGTCTGGTACTCGCAGGAAGCTCGCATGTACTCGGTCTTCATGCTGTTCGCGGCCTGCGCCCTGTGGGCCCAGGTCGCCGCCATCCGCGGCGACGGCCGCTGGGCGTGGGCGGCCTACGCGGCCAGCACCGCGGCGATGATCTGGACCCAGTGGTTCGCCATCGTCCCCATCGCGGCCCAACAGCTCGTGTTCGCCGGCGTGTTCCTCCAGCGCCGGCACGATCGCACCCAGCGCAGACGGTTCCTGTTGGTGTGGGCCGCTGCGCTGGGTGCGGCCACCCTCGCCGTCCTCCCGCTGCTCCCGATCGGACTGCACCAGCTCGGCGCCTACACCGGGCGTCACGCCGCCGGCACCGCGGCCTCGCTCAGCGCGGCCCCCGCCCAGGCGGGACAGTCGGCATCCAGCCTCGCCGGTGACCTGTCGGTGTACGCCATCGGGGCCAACGCCCTGTGGGCCGTGCTCGGCTATCACTCCGATGCGGTCATGACCCAGCTCGCCGCGCTGTGGCCGCTGCTGCTCCTCGCCGGCCTCGGCGCGCTGGGGCGGGGCCGGTCCAACCGGACCACGGCGTTGCTGATCTGCATCGGCCTCCCCGCGGCGGCGTTCGTGGCCGCTGGCTTCCTCAAGCGCGACCTGTTCGAGCTCCGATACTTCGCCGGCATCGTGCCGCTCGTCCTGGTCCTGCTCGCCCGCAGCGTCACCGCCGTGTTCACCCGCCACCGGTCCCAGGTCCTGGCCGCGATGGGCTGCGTCCTGTTGCTGGGCGTGGGCCTCGTCGATCAGCAACTCAACGGCGCCAACCCGCGCAAGTACGACTTCGAGGGGGCGCTCGAGCGGGTCACCCAGCAGGCCGAACCCGGTGATGTCCTGCTCTACGAACCCGACTACCTCGCCGACGTCGTCGACTACTACGCCCCCGGGCTCGACGCCCGGCCGATCGATGCCCGCTCCGAGCTCGCCCCGGATGCCCGCACCTGGGTCCTGGCCACCACCCGCGTCGCGGACGATCGGGCGACGAGCGCCAGGGTCGGCAAGGCGCTGGCCGACCTCGAGCAGGGCGGCCGCACCCTCACCGACGAGTTCGAGGTCCCGAACGTCCACGTGTGGGAGCTCCAGCCATGACCGGGGACCCTCGCTTCCGCCCCCCGACGTGGTCCCCCCGGGATTCCGGCGGGGTCCGATCCCTGCTGCTCGCCCTCGCCGGCACCGGGGCCGCGCTCGTGTACCTGTGGTGGCTGTTGCGACCGTCGCGAGTCGGGAATCCGTTCCTCTACGGCCTGCTGGTCGTGGTCGAGGTCTTCAACGTCGCCCAAGCCCTCGGCTTCTGGGCGACGACGGCCCGCGGTCGCCTCCGCCGCGGGCCGTCGCCCCTCCTCCCGCCTCCCGGTCCCGACCCGGCCGTCGACGTCTTCGTCCCCGTCTACGACGAGCCGGTGGGGATCATCGAGCCGACGCTGCGAGCGGCCCGTGAGCTCGAGGGCAACCCGGCGGTGTGGCTGCTCGACGACGGCAAGCGCGACGAGCTCGCCGACCTCGCCGACCGGATCGGTGTCGGCTACCTGCGTCGGCCCGGCAACGAGGGGGCCAAGGCCGGCAACATCAACCACGCCCTGGCCCGGACCGACGCACCGTTCGTGGCCGTGCTCGACTGCGACCACGTGCCGCTCCCGCGGTTCCTCGCCGAGACCGTTCCCCACGTCTCCCGCCCCGACGTCGCCTTCGCCCAGACGCCGCAGTACTACGCCAACACCGACGACCACCCCGTGGCCGCGGCCTCGTGGGGCCAGCAGTCGCTGTTCTTCGGACCCATCGCCGTCGGCAAGGACGCCGCCGACGCCATGTTCTGCTGCGGCACCAACGTGGTCTTCCGCCGTGATGCGCTGGAGTCCGTCGGCGGCTTCCCCACCGATTCGGTCACCGAGGACTTCGAGCTGTCGATCGGGCTCCACGAACGCGGCTGGCGCTCGATCTACGTGCCCGAGGTCCTGGCGGTCGGTCTCGGACCGGTCGACATGGCCGGCTACGTGAGCCAGCAGCTGCGCTGGGCCCGGGGATGCCTGTCGGCCATCCCCCGGATCCTCCGCTCGTCGCTCTCCCCCGGTCGACGGCTGCAGTACCTGCTCTCGTCCGGCTTCTTCCTCACCGGCTGGACGTTCCTCGTCTACATGTCGATGCCGGTGCTGCGACTGCTCACCGGGGCCCAGCCCATCGCCACCACCGGCGCCGACCAGTTCCTGCTCGCCTTCCTCCCCTACTTCGGCCTCGCCCTCGCCACCCTCGCCGCCACCGGATCCGGCGCGTACGGCTTCGACGCGTACTCCTTGCTGTTCGCCAACTGGTGGGTCCACGTGTCGGCATCCGTCGCCGTGTTGCGGGGCCGGCCGGGCCGATTCGTCGTCACGCCGAAGGACGGCGAGGCCGGTCGGCAGCCCGGTGCGGTGCTGCCGGCACTGGTCTGCATCGCGGTCCTGGTCGCGGTCGGCGGCTACGGGCTGGCGCGCGATCGGTCGCCGGCCACCATCAACAACGTCGCCTTCATCGCGCTGCACGTCACCGTCCTCTGGTCCGGCGCCTCGCATGCGCTCCGCAAACCCCGAACGACGACGACGCACGAGATCGAACCCCGCCATCGCGTGCTCGAAACGGTCGCGTGAGCAGCCGACGCCGCGCCAAGGTGTGGCTCCTGGTCCTCGGGGCCGTGGTCGGCTCGGCCTGCGGCGCGCCAGCCCGAACTCCTCTGCAGCGGTCGGCGATGCGCGCCCCCGACGCGTCGCGGGCCCTGTCGCCCGATCAGGAAGCCGTGGCGGCCGGACGGCAGTTCCTCGACCGCTACGTCGACGACGACGGCCGGGTCGTCCGGCGTGATCAGGGCGGCGACACGGTGAGCGAGGGACAGGCCTACGGCATGCTCGTCGCGGTCGCGCTGTCGGACCGGACCAGGTTCGACGACATCTGGAACTGGACCCGGACCAACCTCCAACGATCCGACCACCTCCTCGCCTGGCGCTGGGACAACGGGCACGTCGTCGACGACATGCCCGCCACCGACGCCGACGTCGACGCGGCCCACGCACTCACCCTGGCCTCGAAACGGTTCCACGACCCGGCCTACGCCAGCGCCGCCGTCGCCATGGCCGGCGCCATCGTCGGCTCCGAGGTCATCGACGGCACCGCGGGGCCGGTGGCCGTGGCCGGACCGTGGGCCGCCGACGGCCGGTGGGTGAACCCGAGCTACGCCGATCCGGTCGCCGACGTCGCGCTGGCCGCCCTCACCGGCGACGCGACGTGGAGCGCACTCGACGATGCCGCCCGGCGCATCGCCATCGGCAGCCGGACCACGACGGACCTGGTCCCCGACTGGGCCGTGCTCGAACCAGCGTCGATCGAGGCCCACGGAGCGCCGTCCGGCGGCGCGCCACGCCACGGCTACGACGCCGCCCGGGTCGCCGTGCGCTTCGCCGTCGACTGCGACGCCGACGGTCGGGCCATCGCCGCCGCCATGGTCGACGAGTACCGCAGCGCCGAGATCTCCGGTGACGTCCCGGCCGCCGTCATCGGTCTCGACGGACATCCGCTCGTCGATCACGGTCACCCCGTCATGACGGTTGCCTTCGCGGCGGCGACCGGGGCGGCCGGTGACCGCTCCGCCGCCGCGCACATCCTCGACCGGGCCACGGCCCAGGCCGCGAGAGCGCCGAGCTACTACGGCGACGCCTGGCTCGCGCTCGGTCGGCTGTGGCTCACCACGCCGCGCCTGGACGGCTGCGCCCTGCAGTGAATGGCTCTCACCCCGCGGGATCCCACAGCTCGTGGCGGGCCGCGGCGGTGGTTCCGGCCCGGGCGATGATGGCGGTTCCGAACAATCCGAGCGCCCCGGCCACGGTGTAGGCCAGCCGATAGCTCTGCACGTCGCGCAGGAAACCGAGCAGGAACGGACCCAGCGCCACGCCCACCACGACGATGAGCTGGTTGAAGGCGAAGATCCGGGCGTAATCACGCGTCCCCATCGCCTCGGCGAACAACAGCGGCTGCAGCATCAACAAGTTGCCGATGGTGGCACCGAAGACCACCGCGCACGCCACGAGCAAGGCGACGCTGTCGACGAACGAGAGCAGGAACAGACCCAGCGCTTGCACGGCGCCGAACCCCACCGCGAGACGGACGAGCGGCCGGTGATCGGCGACGACGCCACCGATGAGTCGGGCCACGACGCTGGCGATGGTCAGCCCGGCGATGAGCTTGCCGCCGGTGCCCGCGCCACCGCGCTCGTTGCCGAGCTTGACCAGCTGGGAGATTCCGCCCACCTGCATGCCGAGCACGAACACGTAGCCGACGGTGATCGCGATGAAGAACCGCGAGCGGACGGCGATGTCGTAGGGGACACCGGTGGCGACCGAGCCCACGACCGCGCCGGAGGCGAGGATTCCGCGACTCTCCGGTGACGGCCACAGGAAGGGGACGACCGGGAGCGTGGCGGCGAGGAACACGAGGGCGAGCCACGGTGTCGCCGCTTCGATGCCGTCCCGGCGGACGCCCCACCCCACGAGCTGGGTGAAGGTCAGACCACCGACCGACAGTCCGGTGGAGGCGATGGCGAGGGCCACCGACCGCTTGGTGTGGAACCACCGAGCGACGACCGTGGTGGCCGGGACGAGGCCGGCGGCGCTGAAGCCGACACCCAGCGCGGCGTCCACCGCGAAGAGCTGCCACAGCGTCGTGACCTGGCCCAGCAACAGCACCGATCCCACGGCCAGCGCCAACCCGCCGAGGACGATGATCCGCACGTCGTGGTCGGTGATGAGCCGACCGACGAAGGGACCGATCAGGCCCCCCACCACGAACACGATCGACTGGCCGGCGGAGACCGAGCCGGTGGAGAAGCCGCGCTCGTCGGTCAGGGCATCGAGGTACACCGCCTGCCCGTAGAAGATGAACCCGGAGTTGGTCATCAGCAGCACGAACGCGGCACCGACCACGATCCAGCCGGGAAAGACCCGCGGTGGTGACCCGCCGGGGACCTCCGAGGTCAGGCCAGCCACAGGCGGAACAGCTCGCGTACCCGGTCGACGTTGACGTTCTTGGCCGCGCTCACCCACACCACGTCCGAGCGATCGAGCCCGCACCCGTGGGCCAGGTCCTTCTTCCGCCTCTCGCGTGCCTTCGACTTGACCTTGTCGTGCTTGGTGGCGATGACGGTGTGCGGCAACGCCGCGGACCGGAGCCAGTCCAGGAGCTGCACGTCGAGCTTCGTCGGCCCGATCTCGCCGTCGACCAGGACGGCGACCATGGTGAGCTCCTCGCGGCCCAGCAGGTAGCCCTCGATCATCGGGCCGAACGCGTCCCGCACGTGCTTGGGGGCCTTGGCGTATCCGTAGCCCGGGCAGTCGACCACCGTGCCACCCTCGCGCAGGGCGAAGCAGTTGAGCAGCTGGGTGCGCCCCGGCGTCTTCGAGGTCTTGGCCAGGCCGTGCCGGTTGGCGATGGCATTCAACAGCGACGACTTGCCCACGTTCGAACGACCCACGACCGCGACCTCGGCCGTCGTCGGCGGCAGTCCCTCGAGCCGGTCGGCCGAGGTGACGAACTCGAGCTGCAGGGGTGGGCTGGCCATCGCCGGCGAGCGTGCCACAGCCGGGCCGCCGGCGGCGGCGACGCGTCCTCGTCGTCCGGCGACTGGTGACGCATGCCACAACCCGCGTGGGCAGGATTGCTAGATATTTCCGGCAAACTGGGAGACATGCGAATCACGGACCCACGAGTCGATGACCTGCGTTCGATCGAGATCCTGCGTGATCTTCCGTCGCGACCGCTGCGCCGGCTCTCCGGTCTGGTCGACGAGGTGCAGGTCGATGCCGGCACCGTCCTGATCAACCAGGGCCACCTCAACCGGCACGCCTACTTCATCCGGTCGGGCTCGGTCGGGATCGACGTCGACGGCGTACGGGTCGCCACCGTGGCTGCCGGGTCGATCGTGGGCGAACGCACCGCCATCGCCCACGGCCTCGCCAACGCCACCGTCACCGCCCTCGAACCCACCACGGTGTTCGCCGTGGATCACCGGGCGCTGCTCGGCACCGCGGCCGAGGACCACGACTTCGACAGCCTGCTCCGGGATCTCGTCGCGGTGCGCACCAACAACCAGGCCGCCTGACTACGGGCCGGCTGACCACGGGCCGACACGGCTCGCCGATGATGTGGGACACTCGTCAGCGTCGTCTCGTCATCGGAGGCTCCGCTGTGCTTGCTGATCAGATCCTCGATTCCAAGGGCCGCGAGGTCGCCACCATCGCGCCGGATGCGACCGTGGCCGCCGCCCTGGAGGCGCTCGCCCGTCACAACGTCGGCGCCCTCGTCGTCTCCACGGACGGCACGTCGGTCACCGGCATCATCTCCGAGCGCGACATCGTGCGCCGGTTGGCGTCCGCCGGTGCCGGCGCCATGTCGCTCGCCGTCCGTGAGCTGATGCAGTCCGAGGTCGCCACCTGCAGCGGTCGGGCCGACACCGAGCAGATCATGAACACCATGACCGAGGGCCGGTTCCGCCACATGCCGGTGGTCGAGGACCAGCGGCTCACCGGCATCATCTCGATCGGCGACGTCGTGAAGGTGCGCATCGGCGAGCTGGCCAGCGAGCGCGAGCAGCTCGTGGGCTACATCCGCGACGGCCGGTAGCTCCCCCACCTGCGCGGGCGCGGTAGACACCCTCCCCGTGAGCACGCCCATCGACCACGCGATGCCCCCGCTGCCGGCGCAGCCCGAGGCCGTGCGATGGCCCATGCCCGACTGGCCCACCGGCCAGCCCGAGGTCGACATCGACGCCCTGCTCGACGAGGTGATGGAGCCGGCCGGAGCGCTGGCCCGGACCCGCGCCGTCGTGGTCGTGCACCACGGCCGCCTCGTGGCCGAGCGGTACGGCGATCGCACCGACGCCTGGGGTGAGGTCACCGGAGAGCCGGTCACCGCCGACACCCCGCTCATCTCGTGGTCGATGGCGAAGTCCATGCTCCACGCCGTGGTCGGCATGCTCGTCGCCGAGGGTCGGCTCGACCTCGATGCTCCTGCCGAGGTCCCGGAATGGGGCCCCGACGATCCTCGCTCGTCCATCACGCTGGAGCACCTGCTCACCATGCGCGACGGACTCGACTTCACCGAGGACTACGTCGACGGCGACGTGTCCCACGTCATCGACATGTTGTTCGGCTCGGGCATCGCCGACACCGCCGCTTTCGCGGCCAGCCGGCCGCTCGCCCACACCCCCGGATCGACGTTCAACTACTCGTCAGGCACCTCGAACGTGATCTCGGGGATCGTGCGCCGCGCGCTGGGCGGCGAGGGTCCGTACCGCGACTTCCTTGACCGGCGGCTGTTCGGTCCCCTCGGGATGCGGTCGGCCGATCCCCGTTTCGACGACGCCGGCACCTGGATCGCGTCGTCGTACGTGTGGGCAACGGCGCGGGACATGGCCCGCTTCGGTGAGCTCTACCTGCGCGACGGCATGTGGGGAGACGAGCGGATCCTTCCCGACGGATGGGTGGACCACGCCCGTCGCGCCCGTTCCGTCGATCCCGTGGACGGCCGGCTCTACGGGGCGCAGTGGTGGGTGGTCGGCGACGACGTCGGAACGTTCTGGGCCAACGGCTACGAGGGGCAGTCGATCCTGGTGTGCCCGGGACTCGACCTCGTGGTGGTGCGGCTCGGCAAGTCGACCGCCGAGCAGTACCCGGCGCTGTCGGCGTGGCGGGCCCGCATGGTCGATGCGTTCCGCCCCACCGCCGATCAGGGGCGCACCACCTGACCGTCGGGATCGAGGCAGCCGGCCGGAGGTGTGGTGGCATCGGGTCCACCAGGCGGGCAAGGACCCAGGGTGTGCGAGGTCGTCGCGGGACCGTCGAGCCGCTGGTCGACCAGCCCTGGATCCTGGGACGCGGAGCACCCGGCGAGCAGACCGACGACGACGAGGACCGCTCCCAACCGCCCGCGATGGCTCCTCTCGACCATGCCCTGCATCCTTGCACGGCGGTCTCGGACCACCGACGTGGATCGGCGGATCCTCGGCAGGCCCGCGCGGTGGAACGCTCGAGCCCGGTGGGCCACGCGTGGCCCGTGGGTCACTCGAGGCCGTAGAACAGCCGCTCGACCACTCGGCGGGCTCGTCTCGTCGTCCGGCGATGGTGCTCGACCAGTTCGGTCGTGGTGGTGTCGAGCGAGCGGGCCAGCACCCCCAGCGGCTCCAGGGCCTCCGGCACGACATCACCCTGGCCCAGGCACAGCCAGGACCGGTTGCGCAGCTGATCACACCAGCGGTGGGCATCGATGAGCAGCGCGGCATCGGCGGACGACACGACCTGCGCCTCCTGCAGCCGCCCCAGCGCGGTGAGCGTGTTGCGGGCTCGCACTCCGGCGATCCACTGGAGCAGCTCCACCGTCCACTCCACGTCGGCGAGGCCCCCGGGGCCGAGCTTGAAGTGGCGCCACGGTTCGGTGGCCCGCGGGATGCGCTCCGCCTCGACCCGGGCCTTGAGCCGGCGGATCTCACGGCGATCGTCCTCGCTCGGCGGACGGGTCCACGACGCGTGCTGCACGAGGGCCGAGAACCCCCGGCCAACGGCCACGTCGCCCGCGATGGGCCGGGCCTTGAGCAGGGCCTGCCGCTCCCAGACGTCGGCCCAGCGCTCCAGGTAGACGGTGTAGCTGTCGAGGCTGCGCGCCAGCGGACCCTGGCGTCCCTCGGGCCGCAGATCGATGTCGACGGTGACGATCCGCTGGGCCGGGGTGGCACCGTGCAGCAGCCGGACGAGGCCGCCGGCGATCCGCTCGGCCTCGTCCCGCTCGTCGCTGTCGTGGACGAAGACGAGGTCGACGTCCGACGCGTAGGACAGCTCACGTCCGCCGAGCCGGCCCATGGCCACGACGGCGAACGGGATCGTCGGCCGCAGCAGCCGCAGCGCGGTCTCCACCGTGCACTCGGTGAGGAGCGCGAGGTCGGATCCGACCTCTGCGATGTCGGCTGCGCCGCCGATGTCGCGAGCGACGATGCCGAGCAGGTGGCGCCGGAACCACCGGCGCAGTGATTGCTGCTGGTCTTCCGGATCGTCGCGCCAGCCGACCGCGTCCCAGGCGCTGTCGAGCAGGTCGGTCCGGTTGGACGTCTGGAGGCGCGACACGTTGGAAAGGCGCTCCACCAGATCGGGATTGGTCTCGATGATCTCGGTGGCGATGGGAGTCGTCGAGAGGAGATCGCACAGGTTGTGCGCGGTCTCGGCGGAGTCCCGGAACGCGGTGACGAGGCGCAGCGTCCGCTGCTCGCCGGTGGCGAGCCGGCGCAGTCCGAGCAGTCCGAGGTCGGGGTCGGGTCCGCTCGACAGCCAGTCCAACAGGAGCGGCAGCAGCTGGCGCATGAGCCGTGACGAGCGGGTGAGGCCGCTGGACAGCTCCCGCACGGCCTGCTCGGTGCGCGCCGGGTCGCGGAACCCGAAGGCGTCGAGGCGGGTGGCGGTCATCTCCGCCGACGACGCCTCCTCTCCGTGGGCGACCCGGGCGAAGGCGTCGAGCATCGGTCGGAAGTACCAGTCCTCGTGCACGCGGCGCACGGCCAGCCGGTGCATGGCCAGGTCGCGGTCGAACAGCTCCGTCGGGCCCCCTTCCGTCTCGCCCCGGTAGCCGAGAGTCCGGGCCAGGCGGCGCCGCTGCTCCCGATCCTCGGGCAGGGTGTGCGTCTGCTGCTCGTTCACCAGCTGCAGGCGATGCTCGACGTTGCGCAACAGCTGGTACGCACGAGCGAGGATCTCGGCCTCACCGCCGTCGACGTAGCCGCCGTCGGTGAGCTGGCGCAGGGCCGGGAGCGTCGCCTTCACCCGGAGCGCCTCGTCGGCTGCCCCGTGCACGAGTTGGAGCAGCTGCACCGAGAACTCGATGTCGCGGATGCCACCACGACCCCGCTTCACCTCGCGGTCGGACAGGCCGCGACGGGCGATCTCGTTCTCGGCCCTGGCCTTCATGCGCCGGATCTGGCGCAGGTCGTCACGCCCGAACGGGCGTGACCACAGGGCGGTCGCGGCGGCGGCGTCGAACCGAGCCCGCAACCCGGCCGGCCCGGCGACCGCGGCCGCCTTGAGCAAGGCCTGGAACTCCCAGGCGGACGCCCAACGCTCCCAGTGCGCTTCGTAGGAGGTCACGGTGCGAACGAGCGGACCGTCGCGTCCCTCGGGACGCAGCCCGGTGTCGACGCGGACACAGCGGCCGGCGACGTCCAGCACGCGGCGGGCGGCTCGGTTGGCCGCCTCCGGGTCGCCGTCGGACACGAACAGCACGTCGATGTCGGACACGAAGTTGAGCTCGTGGGCCCCGAACTTCCCCATCCCGACGATGGCGAGATCGGTGCCGCCGACCAGGCTGAGGGAGCACTCCAGCAACGCGGTCGCCAGGTCCGAGAGCGCCCCGGTCGTGGCCTCGAGATCGGTGCGGCCGAGCAGGTCGAGCGCCGCGATGCGCAGGAACGCCCGGCGGTGGGTGCGGCGCAGCGACTCGGGATCGGACCCGTCGAGCTCCACCGGTTCGCCCAGATCGTCGAGGACGGCACGGGCGGCGGCGTCCTCGACGATCAGCGCGCCCAGGCTGTCACTGGCGCCGGCGACGGCCACCACGGCGTCGAGGGTCGACTCGTCCGCCGCGGCCAGGTCCATCTCGCTGTCGAGGCGGTCGAGCACGACGCGGACGCGGCGCGGTTCGGCCGAGGACGCGATGCGCTGGTCGAGATCGCCCACCGGATCAGTGTGCCGGAACGGTCGCGGGCGACGCCGCGTCGCCCCTCTCGTAGGCTGCGGTCGTGGACCGCCTCCGCGTCGCCCTCTGCCAGCTCGACCCCACCGTCGGTGCGCTCGACGCCAACGTCGCGGCCATCCTCGCCGCGGTCGACCAGGCCGAGTCCGCCGGTGCAGACCTCGCGGTGTTCGGGGAGCTGGCCATCTGCGGCTACCCGCCCGAGGACCTGCTCCTCAAGCCTCGTTTCATCGCCGACTGCCGCGCCGCGCTGGACAAGATCGCCGCTCGCACGGGTCGGTGCGCGGTGGTGGTCGGCTTCCCCGACGCCGACCGCGACCTCCACAACGCCGCCGCCCTCTGCGCCGGCGGCGAGATCGTCACCGTGTACCGCAAGCAGCACCTGCCCAACTACACCGTGTTCGACGAGCAGCGGTACTTCGTGGCCGGCGACGGCGGCGAGCCGCTGGTCGAGATCAACGGGGTCACGGTGGGTCTGTCGGTCTGCGAGGACTCCTGGGTGCCGCTCGGCCCCATCGCCGAGCAGGCGGCCGCCGGAGCCGAGGTGGTGGTCAACATCAACGGCTCGCCGTACCACCGCGGGAAGGCGGCGGCGCGGCGAACGCATGCTCGCCACCCGGGCCGCCGATGCGTCGTGCGCCATCGTGTGGACCAACCAGGTGGGAGGCCAGGACGAGCTCGTCTTCGACGGGGCGTCGGCGATCTTCGACCCCGACGGCGAGATCGTGGCCCGGTGCCGCCAGTTCGAGGAGCAGATCCTCGTCCACGATCTCCAGCTCCGGCCCCAGTGGCGCAAGCGTCAGATCGATCCCCGCGGCCGCCTCCGCCCCCCGGCCCGACCGACGCTCGCGGTGAGCGCGTCGGTCGATCCCCTCCGGGACCCGGTGGACGGAGGCATCGCGCCGTTGCTCGACGGCGAGGCCGAGATCTACGCCGCCCTCGTGCTGGGCACCCGCGACTACGCCCGCAAGAACGGCTTCAGCGACATCGTGCTCGGCCTCTCCGGCGGCATCGACTCGTCGCTGTGCAGCGTCATCGCCGCCGACGCCATCGGCGCCGAGCACGTGCATGCCGTCGCCCTCCCGTCGCGCTACTCCACCGAGCACTCCCGGACCGACGCCGAAGCGCTGTGCCGCAATCTCGGCATCTCGCTCGCCGAGATCGCCATCGAGCCCGCCTTCACGGCCATGCTCGACATGCTGGCTCCGGCGTTCGAGGGCACGGAACCCGACGTGGCGGAGGAGAACCTCCAGGGCCGGATCCGGGCCGCCCTCCTCATGGCCATGGCCAACAAGTTCCGGGGATGGCTGGTGGTGATCTGTGGGAACAAGTCCGAGCTCGCCGTGGGCTACACGACCATCTACGGCGTGGACATGGCGGGTGGCTTCGCGCCGATCCGCGACATCCCCAAGACCCTCGTCTACCGGTTGGCCCGGTGGCGCAACGCCCAGTCTCCCGAGCCCGTGATCCCCGAGCACGTCATCACGAAGCCGCCGTCGGCCGAGCTCGCCCCGGGCCAGCTCGACTCCGACAACCTGCCCCCCTACGAGGATCTCGACCCCATCCTCGAGCGCTACGTCGAGGGCGACTGGACTGCGGCCGAGCTGATCGATGCCGGCTTCGATGAGGCGCTGGTCCGGCGCATCACCGGCCTGGTCGACCGGGCCGAGTGGAAGCGTCGCCAGGCGCCCGTCGGGCCGCGGGTCACCCCCAAGGCGTTCGGGAAGGACCGACGCCTCCCGATCACCAACGGCTACGGCGGCTGACGTGCGGCAGGGCTTCGATGCCGTGGTGTTCGACTTCTCCGGCGTGATGGTGTCGTCGGCGTTCACCGCCATCGGCGAGTACGCCGCCGGGCACGGCATGAGCGAGGACGAGTTCATCGAGTACCTGATGGGCCCGTACTCCGAGGACACCGACCACGCCTGGCACCGGGCCGAGCGGGGCGAGATCGGCATCACCGACTGGCTCACCGACACCATGGCCCGCGCCGAGGCCGACGGCATCGGCCTCGACCTGTCGTTCATGGTGAAGATGATCGGCGACCTCGAGGTCCACGAGGTGATGGTCGACGCCGCCCGGCAGCTGCGCGCCGACGGCTACCGCACCTCGTTGCTGACCAACAACATCGCCGAAGGACGCGACTCCTGGCGGCCCCTGCTCCCTCTCGACGAGCTGTTCGACGATGTCATCGACAGCTCCGAGGTCGGCCTCCGCAAGCCCAACCCCGCCATCTACCGCCTGGCCCTCGATCGTCTGGGGAGCATCGACCCCGCCCGGGCGATCATGCTCGACGACCATCCCGGGAACTGTGCCGGCGCCCGCCTCGCCGGGATGCAGGCGATCCTGGTCGACGATCCTGCCGTGGCCGTCGACGAGCTCCGGGCCCTGCTCGCCGGCTGAGTCGACACACCAACACCACGTCGAGACCACCAACACCCCGTCGAGACCACCAACCCCCCGTGGAGACCACCAACCCCCGTTCTGGTCGGTCAACGGTCGCTCCTGATGGCGCGATGGCCCACCAGAACCGGAGCGGGGGCGAACATCGCCCGTTCGCCCGCTGGCGCCGTCGATAGAACGCGTTCTAGTTTCTCGAGATGTTCTCCCTCGACGGCAAGGTCGCCCTCGTCACCGGCGCGGCATCGGGCATCGGCCGGGCCACGGCCCGGTCCTACGTGGAAGCCGGCGCGTCGGTGGTGCTGGCCGATCTGGCCCAGGACGCCGTCGACACGGTCGCCGCCGACCTCGGGCCGAACGCCGCCGGCGTGGCGTGCGACGTGTCCGACACCGCGTCGGCGACGGCCGCGGTGGCCGCCACCGTCGAGCGCTTCGGCCGGCTCGATGTCCTGGCCAACATCGCCGGGGTGCTGCGCTTCGAGCACACCCACGAGGTCACCGACGACGACTGGGACCTGGTGATCGGCGTGAACCTCACCGGCACGTTCAAGATGACCCGGGCGGCGTTGCCGGTGATGCTGGAGCAGGGCGCCGGTTCGATCCTCAACACCACCTCGAGCGCCGCCTTCCGGGCGTCGGTGTGGGCCTCGGCCTACGGGGCCTCGAAGGCTGGCGTGCTCGGGTTCACCAAGGCCATCGCGGTCGAGTACGGCCGGCAGGGCATCCGCTGCAACTGCGTCGCCCCCGCGGGCGTGCGGACCCCGATGATCAGCAACTTCCGGGTGCCGGAGGGCGGGGACTTCTCGCTCGTCGAGCGGATCATGGCCTTCGACGGCGAGCTCGATCCCACCGACATCGCCAACACCTTCCTCTTCCTGGCCAGCGACGAGGCCGACCGGCTCAACGGCACCTGCATCAGCGTCGACGACGCCATGCTCGCCTGACCACCTGACCACCTGACCACCTGACCGCCTGATCCCGTTCTGGACCCACGTTCGCCGATGCCCGGCCGCACATCGTGGTGCCAGAACCGTTCCTGTTTCGGGTGGCCCGGATCAGCGGGGGTGGTGGGAGTGGGTCTCGGTGACGATGCCGCCGCGGACGTGCTGGGTGACCACCACGTCGACCGACACCGGTCGAACCGTCTCCCACACCTCGTCGGCGATCTCCACCGCCAGGGCCTCGGCGAACACGTGACGGTCACGGAAGCCCCACAGGAACAGCTTGAGCGACTTGGATTCGATGCAGCGCTCGGCAGGCACGTAGCTGATCCGTACCGACGAGATGTCGGGTTGGTTCGTGACCGGGCACAGCGAGGTGACCTCGTCGGTCGTGAACACCACCTCCGTGCACCCGACGGGTGCGGCGAACGTCTCGACGTGGTCCACGGGGCCGTTGCGCTCGCGGCCGAGCAGGGTCAACTCGGCGCCGACGTCGGAGGGATCACTCATGACCCGAGGCTACGAGGACGTCAGTCGGTCAGCCCACCCGACAGGGCCGTGAAGGCACCGAGGCCGAGGTAGATCGCGCCACTCAGCCGTTGGGTCCGGCGTCGGACCACATGCGAGCGGCGCAGCCGGGCCCCGACCCGAGCCCCGGCCATGGCGTAGGCGCCGTCGCTGATCAGGCCGAGCCCGATGAACGTTGCGCCGAGGACGGCCAGTTGCAGGTGGACATCGCCCGCCGCGGGATCGACGAACTGGGGGACGAAGGCGAGGAAGAAGATCGCCGTCTTCGGGTTGAGCACGTTGACCACCACCCCGTCGACGTAGATGCGGCGCATCGTGCGGGCCGGTTGGACCACCATGTCGTCGCCCTCGCGCTCCGAGCGCAAGGTGGCGATGCCGAGCCACACCAGGTAGCCGGCGCCGAGCACCTTGACGGTGGTGAAGGCGGTGGCCGATGCGGCGATGACCGCCGACAGCCCGGCGAGGGCGGCGGCGATGTGCACCATGGTCCCCGTGTGGATGCCGGCGACCGACGCCAGGCCCGCACCCCGCCCCTGGGCCGCGCTGCGGGTCACGATGTAGAGGACTGCGGGCCCCGGCACCACCAGGAGCACGAGAGCGGCCGAGGCGAACAGCAGCAGCGTGGACGGTGCCGGCACCGCAACAGTGTGCTCCGCACCGCGTCGGAGCAGACAGCGGAATCGGCAGCCGCGGGTCAGTCGCCGCGGTAGGTGCACGCTGACGTGCAGGTCTCCCGCACGACGATCTCCGACAGCCCCGGGAGACCAGGACGCAGGCGCGTCCAGATCCAGGTGGCGATGACCTCGCTGGTGGGGTTGTCGAGGCCGTCCAGATCGTTGAGGTAGCGGTGGTCGAGGGCGTCGATGGTCGGTTGCACCGCGGCCTTGAGGTCGGCGAAGTCCATGACCCACCCCGTGACCTCACCCACCGGACCGTCCACCCGCACCGTCACCCGGAAGCTGTGGCCGTGCACCCGGGCACACTTGTGTCCCTCGGGCACGTTCGGGAGCGAGTGGGCGGACTCGAAGCCGAACTCCTTCTCGATCTGCATCCCGACCACCTCCTCAGATCAGCGGTTCCGGGTCGTTGGTGAACCGGTTGGCCAGGTGGCCGGTGTCGTTCCAGGCTCGGACGACCCACTGGTCGGGGCTGACGACCAGGTGGCTGATCCCGCAGTTGTCCGACCCGGTGAACGCGAACGGCCGCGACCCGGTGGCCTCGCACATGATCTGGCCGATGACCCCGCCGTGGGTGAAGACCGCCACCGTCCGGTCGGGATGGGCGGCGGCGATGCGCTCGATCCCCGCCCGCACGCGAGCGGCGAAGTCGACGGACTTCTCGGCGCCGGGCAGCACCTCCCACGACTGCTCGGCCCACATCTGGACCATGATCGGGTCGCGGTCGGCCGCCCGCTTACGGAACTCACCGCCCTCCCAGTCGCCGAGGAAGACCTCCCGGAGATCGGCTTCCACGATGGGTTCCACGCCGAGGTGGTCGAGCAGCACCTGCGCGGTCTGCCGCGTCCGCTGCAGGTTGGTCACGTAGACCGCGGCGAAGTCCTCGCCTGAGTCGATCAGACGCCGGCACGCCCGCTCGGCCTGCTCGAAACCGTCGGGTTCGTGCAGGGGCGGGTCACCATGGCCGTCGACCAGCGGGAACGGCCGCGCGGGGTCGGCGGGCTGCGACTCGCCATGACGCACGAGGATGATCTCGCACGCGCCCGGAGGCCGGATGAAGCGCGCCTGTCGATACTGCTGCTTGTCGCTCACCCACCCGACCGTAGGCGGTCAGGCTCCCACGGGCGCCAGGCCGTAGTACTTGCAGAGGTCGTCGAGATCGAACCCCGTGGGCTCGAAGTGGACCGGGACCTTTGGTGCACCCTTGACGGCGGCCGCGGTGCACCGGGCCACGAAGCGGTCGCCCTTTTCGTCGACGAGCTCGAACGGGACCAGGCGCTGCCCGAACCAGCCTGTCTTGACGGCGAGCCAGGCCGGGATCAGGTCGGGGCCGCCGACTCCGATGATGTCGGTGATCTCGCCGGCGTCGGCTCCGTCACAGCCGTAGAGATGATGACCAACGAATGTCTGCATGGCGGTCCTCCGGGAGGTTCGAGCGCCCAGCCCGACCTCCATCATGTGACAAAAGACGCAACTTTGCAACACGTTCGTAATATTTCTCTCTACCGGATGCCAAGGAACTTGTGGGTCTGGAGGCTGAGCCGCCACCGCGGATGGGCGAGGCAGTACTCGACGGCCGAGGCCGTGGCCGCGGCCCGATCGGGGCCGTCCATCGGCGACAGCAGGAAGTGATCGAAGCCCAGGGCTTCGAACGCGGCCGGGTCCAGCCCGTCCTGGGGGAACACCACCTTGCACTCCTGGCCGCGGGTGACGACCACGTCGGTCCCCGCCTTCGGGCTCATGCAGATCCAGTCGATGCCGTCGGCCAGCTCGACCGTGCCGTTGGTCTCGATGGCGATCTCGAACCCGCGCCCGTGGAGCGCATCGACGAGCTCGGCATCGAGTTGCAGCGCCGGCTCGCCGCCCGTGCACACCACGAAGCGCCGGTCGGTAGCCGGACCCCAGACGGCTGCCACGTGGTCGGCGAGCGCCTCGGCACCTCGGAACACGCCCCCACCAGGGCCGTCGGTGCCGACGAAGTCGGTGTCGCAGAACCGGCAGATGGCCGTGGAACGGTCCTGCTCGTGTCCCGACCACAGGTTGCAGCGCGAGAAGCGCAGGAACACCGCGACGCGACCGGCGTTGCAGCCCTCACCCTGCAACGTGCGGAACGTCTCCTTGACGGCATACGTGCCCATCAGCCCGTCCTCACCAGCCCGTCGTCATCGGTACCGGGTGGGGTCGGCCACACCGGCCCCCTCGAAGCCCTGGCGACGCAGGATGCAGGCGTCGCAGTCACCACACGCGCCTTCATCGGTGGGGTCGTAGCACGTCACCGTGAGTCCGTAGTCCACGCCGAGGGCGACGCCCCGCTGGATGATCTCGGCCTTCGTCAGATCGATCAGCGGGGCGCGGATGCGATACCCATCGCCCTCGGTGCCCGCGCGCGTTCCCGCGTTGGCCACGGCTTCGAAGGCGGCGATGAACTCGGGGCGGCAGTCGGGATATCCCGAGTAGTCGAGGGCGTTGACCCCGATGAAGATGTCGGTGGCACCGAGCACCTCGGCCCAGGCCAGGGCGAAGGACAAGAAGACGGTGTTGCGGGCCGGCACGTAGGTCGATGGGATGCCGCCGCCGATCTCGCCGTCGCCGCGGCCCTTGGGGATCTCGCCGTCGCCGACGAGGCTCGACCCGCCGAAGGCGCCCAGGTCGATGTCCACGATCCGGTGCTCGGCGGCGCCGATGGCGGCCACCACGCGGCCGGCGGCGGCCAGTTCGTGCGAGTGGCGCTGGCCGTACCGGAAGCTCAGGGCGTGGGTGGCGAAGCCCTCGGCTCTCGCCAGGGCCAGACACGTCGCAGAGTCGAGCCCACCGGAGAGCAGGACGACGGCGGACGGGCGGGGCATGGACCCACGCTACTGACGCAACCCGCTCCGACCGGTCGGTGCCATTGACGCGACAGATGCCGTCCGGCGTAGTCTGATAGCGATCGTTATCGAGATGAGACCGCCCATCGGGCGGAGTCCAGGGGGATGTGTGGCCGATTCGAAGAAGCCTCGTGCGGCGTTTGCGCCATGGGACCGCCGCGAGCTGCCGGGGTCGTTCAGCGTCGAAGAGACCGCGGCCCGCGTCGGCCACTACAAGTGGATCGAGATGAAGCTGTTCGAGGCCCTGGGCGGCTGGGTCGCCACCGTGCCCGAGCTCGACATCAAGATGCGCCTCGGCACGCACTGCTACCACCACGCCTGGCATGCCGAGCTGTGGCACAAGCGACTCCCCGAGCTGCGCGAGATGAACCCCGATCGGCTCACCCTGCCGGCCAACGACGAGGTCGTGGCGTTCATGGACGCCCTCACCGAACCGGGTGAGCACGACCAGACCATCGAGAAGCTGGTCGGCGTCTACCGGGTGCTGATCCCCCACAAGGTGGCGGTGTACACCTACCACCGCAACAACACCTCCTCCATCACCGACGCCCCCACCATCCGCTCGCTCGACTTCGCCATCCAGGACGAGATCGCCGACTGGACCGACGGCACGCTGATGCTGACCTCGCTGATCGAGACGCCCGAGGAGGTCGAGCGGGCCAACGCCCACCAGACCAAGCTCGAGAAGCTGCTCGTGGCGGCCGGCGGCATCTGCGGCCCCGGCACCATCGGCAATGCCTACGTAGACGACGCCGCCACCGGCGCGGCGTGACACGGAACGACCGAAAGGGAACCACACCATGAAGAAGCTCCTGTCCCCCGACGAACTGGCCCGCGACGATCGCTTCGAGCGCTCCGACATGATGGAGCGGATCGCCGATCCCCGGAACGCCACCCCCGAGAACGAGAAGGCACGTCGCCGCAACGGCCGCCTCACCCCCGAACGACCCGACGCCCCCGACGCCGCCCGCGCCCTGATGCACGGCATCTTCGTCGGTGAGATCCAAGCCCTCGAGGGCGCCGGACGCACCTGCTACGACTTCGAGGTCGGGCCGTCGGGGAACCTCGGCGAGGAGGAGATCCCCTTCGAGCTCAAGCTCGACATGGCCCGCCAGTGCTGGGACGAGGCCCGCCACTGCGAGATCAGCGTGAAGCTGTCCGACTGGATGGGCACCGGCATCGGGGAGTTCAGCGAGAACGCCTTCCTGTTCCAGGCCGCGTGCAACCCCGATCCCGTGCTGCGGCTCACCGGCGTGAACCGGGCCCTCGAGGGTCTGGCCATCGACGTGTTCAACACCATGCGCGAGTTCGGCGACATCGCCGGCGACCCGGTGCTCGAGTTCTGCGAGGACTGGATGCTGGCCGACGAGGTGACCCACGTGAAGATGGGGTCCGATTGGCTCCGCCGGCTCACCGTCAACGACAAGGAGCGCCAGAAGCGGGCGCTCGAGTTCCAGCGGGTCGTCGACAAGCTGTTCTCCTTCGGCGGCTTCCGCGGCGAGGAAGACGACAATCCGGTGCAGCTCGCCCGCCGCTTCCGGGAGCTCGCCGGCTTCGACGACGACGAGATGACCGAGATCGCCGACCTGTCGCGGGAGGCTCGCGCCGAGACCGAGGAGCGCGGCCGCCTGGCCCGGGAGGCCAACGCCACCGCGACCTCCGGCGCCGGCAGCTGATGGCCACCACGGTCGAACCGGCCGAGTTCCGCTACGTCGACTTCGACGCCGACCGCATCGCAGCCATCGCCGACACACTGGCCGACGCCATCGGCCTCGATGCCGACATCCTGATCCGGGTCGACGAGTCCAGCGCCCTCGGCCACACCGAGCTGGTCTCCACCGACCCGGTGGTGATCGAGACCGAATCCGGCGCACTCGAGGACCTCAAGCGCTTCCGTCAGCTCAGCGAGGCCAACACCAGCGACGTCCTCGGCCGGCACCTGCTGCGGGCCGCAGATCGTCGCAACCCCGACTTCGGTGATCCCGAGCCCGACGAGGTGCTCGACGTCTCCCACCGGGTGGCGTGGGAGATCCACACGGTCGGCCGCCTGGTCCACAAGGGGTTCCCGGCCAATCGCCAGCGGTGGCTGTACTCGTTCCGCAACCGCCACGGCTTCACCGACGCCGCCGACGCCGCCTTCGAGGAGCTGTGGAACGCGGATGCGATGACGTGGGCCCAGATCGTCGCCCTCAGCGATCGCACCGCGGCCCAGAACCCGGGCAAGCTCGACCGCAAACCGGCCTGACCCGCGCTCAGGCCAGATCGTGGGCCGAGATGCCCTGCAACAGGTCGATCGCGGGCGGGCCCGACAGCAGCCCTGTGCACGCCCGGGCCATCTCCACCATCTCCGGGGAGTCGAAGTGGGCGGCCTGCGCCTCCGGTGACGCCCACTTCTGGATCACCACCACCCGCTCGGGCCGGGTGGCCGACGAGCACAGGTCGATGTTGCGGCATCCGTCGTGGCCACGCGAGACGACGACGTACTTGGCCAGCACGGCGAGGAGCGCGTCCAGGTCGGTGGCGTCGAACACCATCGTCACCACGGTCACCTCGACGTCGTCTGTCATCGTCTGACCCCCGATTGCAGTTGCGTGTAGGCCTCTTCCGCGATCTCGACCGCAGGCGTATGTTGGCACCGGGGCCACCGGCGGGAAGAGCCCGCAGGTCGACCCCGGCAAGTGCCCACGACAAGGAGCACCGACGTGGCGAACGACCGCGGCGATCGCGACGACGAGGATCTCGTTCGTCTCTACCTGCGCGACATCGGCCGCCATCCGTTGCTCACCAAGGACGACGAGGTCCGGCTGGCCCAGCGCATCGAGGCCGGAGCCGCAGCATCCGGGCGACTCCTTTCCTCCACTCACCTCGCCCCCGCCGAACTGGCGTCGCTGCGGCGCGCCGTGCGCCGAGGAGCCGACGCCAAGCGCCGGTTCGTGCTGTCCAACCTGCGTCTGGTGGTCTCGATCGCCAAGCGCTACCAGGCCAGCGGCCTGCCTCTGCTCGACCTCGTCCAGGAGGGCAACCTCGGCCTGATCCACGCCGTCGACAAGTTCGACTGGCGCAAGGGCTTCAAGTTCTCCACCTACGCCACGTGGTGGATCCGCCAGGCCATCACCCGGGGCATCGCCAACACCGGCCGCACGATCCGCCTGCCTGTCCATGCCGGCGACCTGCTGACCCAGCTCCGGAAGGCGCGCATCCGGTTCGAGAGCGAGCACGGAGTCCCTCCGACGGTCGCCGAGCTCGCCATCGAGCTCGATCTCCCCAGCGACAAGGTGGCGGAAGCGCTGCGTTACGCCACCGAGCCGCTCTCGCTGTCGGAGCCGCTGCGCGACGACGGTGACGCCGAGCTCGGCGACATGATCGAGGACTCCGCCGCCGTCTCGCCCTTCGCGGCGGCGGCCGCCCAGCTCCTCCCCGAGCAGGTCGAACGCATGCTGGTCCACCTCGAGCCCCGTGAGCGTGACATCCTCCGGATGCGCTACGGCCTCGATCGGGGCGATCCCCGGACGCTCGAGGAGGTGGGGCGGCACTTCCATCTCACCCGTGAGCGCATCCGCCAGATCGAAGCCCGGGCCATGAGCAAGCTGCGCCACCCGAGTGTCGAGGTCGGCGCCCGCGATCTCCTCGCCGTCTGACCCCGCACGCACCGGGCATCTATCGCTCCGATCCGTGTCGATCTGGACGCTGAGCGCGCGTATTGGACGCAGAGCGTGCGCCGATCGCCGGAATCGAGCGATCTGCACCCTTCACGACCACGCAGAGCGTTCATACCATCAGGGCATCGAGCCGAACCGTGCGGCTCACTCGACCCGGAGCACCCCGTGCCACGCCGAACCCGAGCCATCCTCGCCAGCACTCTCGTCGTGGGGGTCTCGGTCTTCGCGGCGCCCCAGTGGGCGTCGGGTGAGTCGTCCACCGGGTCCGACGCACCGGTCGCCGAGTCGGCCGCACCTCGACCCTCGCTCGCCGCACCGGCGGCGACGATCGCAACCCCGACGACCGCAACCCCGACGACTATTACCTCGCCCGTGCCGGACGAGACCGTGATCCCCACCGAGCCCGCGCCCACCACCACGGCCGTCCCCACGACCACCACGGAGCCCGCGCCCACCACGACGGAGGCGGCGGCCCTTGCTGTGGCTGCACCGGTCGACCCCGCCCCCTCACCCGAGCCCGAGCAGCCGGCGCCGGCCAGCACCGGCACCATCCGGGTCACCGTCGAGCCCACCGAGGGCGCGTCGCGCTCGGTGACCCTGCAGCAGTCCGATGGCCGCGTGGTCGCGGCGCAGGTTCCGGTGACCGGTGACCCCATCGTGTTCGACGGCCTCGCCGCCGGCAGCTACGACCTCTTCGTCGAGCAGGACTACGACGACGGCGCCACCTTCCTCACCCGGACCCCCGTGATGGTCGACGGCGACGACATCGCGGTCACCTGCGACGCCGAGACGCTCGACTGCACCATCGCCTGACGGGCCCCTGCGACGACCTCGCCGGGTGGGCGGGGTCGTCGTGGCGGGCATCGTGCACCGGCAGGGTTCGTCCGCTCAGTAGCATCACCACCTGACCACCTGTGTTGGACGAGCCGAAAGCCGACGATGCACCTCGACCTGAACGATGAGGCCGCCGCCCTCCTGCGGGAGATCCTCAACAGCACCGTGCGGGACCTCAGCCACGAGATCGCCGACACCGACAACTCGACCTTCCGGGCCGAGTTGCGCGAGCGGCGCGACGCCGTGCGGGCCCTGCTCGACGACGTCGGCGGGCCGCTTCCCGACGCCGAGTAGCGCCCATCGGTCACGGGTGGGGTGGCGGAGGTGGACGGGAATCGAACCCGCCGCACGGGGATCGCCCGTGCCAACCGCTTTGAAGGCGGCGGAGCCCACCAGGTACTCGGACACCTCCCGGGGGACCGATGACCCTACCGGCACGACTGCAGCCCAGCCGCAGGGCCCGAGCACACCCGCACGACCTACGATGCCGGCATGAAGAAGCTCGTCCTGATCGTCGCCCTCATCATCCTCGCCGGCGTGGCCGCCAAGAAGGCCCGCCACGTCTGAGGCGTGTCGACGGGCGGGGAAGCGGCCGCCACTCGGGTTGTGCGCGGGCGTCGGCCAGCCGTCGTCCGGCGATGGCCCACCACCCGCGCGCTGAGCTCGCCGCCGCACCCAGACCCCTGTTGGGCGGACGCCGGCGCTCCTGCCACAGCCAGTAGGCGACGCCGCCGGCCGCGATCGACGCCGCGGCGACGGTGCCCACGCCGAGCGATGTCTTCGACGGGATCGACACCCGCTCTCGGAGCGGGACCCGGTGGGAGAAGTGCACGATCTCCCATCCCGCCTCCCGCGCCACGCGAGCCAGCTCGCGGTCGGGGTTGACCGCGACCGGGTGGCCCACGGCGGCGAGCATCGGCACGTCGGTCGCCGAATCCGAGTAGGCGTACGAGCGGGCCAGGTCGATGCCGTCGCGGACGGCGATCGCCTCCAGGATGCGGGCCTTCTCCGGCCCGTAGCAGTACAGCTCGACGTCGCCGGTGTACCGGCCGTCGTCGTCGAGCACGGCCCGGGTCGCGATCGCCTCGTCGGCACCGAGGTACTGGGCCAGCGGGGCGACGATCTCCTCCGGCGACGCCGACACGATGAAGACCTTCCGGCCCTCGGATCGGTGCATCTGCATCAGCTCGAGGGCCTCGTCGTACACGATGGGGTCGACCACCTCGGTCAAGGTCTCGCGGACGAGGGCGGAGATCCGGCGCTGCTCCCACCCGGTGGACACCCGCAGCACCGCGTCGCGGACCCGGGCCAGTCGGGCTTCGTCGGCACCGAGCGTGAGGTAGATCAGCTGGGCCCACAACGCCCGCAACAGGAGCCGTCGCGACACCAGCCCCTCCCGGCGCAGGTGGCCACCGAAGGCCACCATCGACGGCCGGGCGATGACCGTCTTGTCGAGATCGAAGAAGGCCGCTTCCACAGGATGACGAGGATAGGACCGGCCGCCGGTTGCGAACGCCCACCCGCTTTGCTACCTTCTCGTTGCGTTTCGTGCGGTTCCGTGCTCTCTCGCCGGTCCCGCCTCGTTCCTTCCCCTTCCGCATGGCCGCCGGCTCGGTGGCCTCGCGCCCGAGGGGGATCAACCGTGCTCATCGCCTACTGGGCCGCCAAGGGTGGCAGTGGCGCCACCGTGCTCGCCTGCGCCCATGCGCTCCGGGCCGCCGAAGCGGGTCCCACCTTGCTGGTCGATCTCGATGGCGACGTGCCCTGCGTCATCGGCTCGAGCCGGCCGGAATCCGGGGTCGCCCAGTGGCTGGCGGCCGGCGCATCGGTCCCCACCGACGCCCTCGACCGGATCGCCGTCCCAGTCACCACCAACCTGCACCTGGTGGGCCGAGGGGCGGGCCGGCTGGACCCCGATCGGGCTGCCGTGCTCGCCGGGCTGCTCGCGGCCAGCCCCCGTACCGTCGTGGTCGACTGCGGCACCCGTCCGGGCACCGTCGGGCGCACCATCGCCCGGACCGCCGACCGCAGCATCCTCGTCACCCGGGCCTGCTACGTCGCGCTGCGACGCCAGGCCGCCCACGAGCTGGCACCCACCGAGGTGGCGCTCGTCCGCGAGGCCTGCCGCGCCCTCGGTTCCCACGACGTCGAGACCGCGGTCGGGGCGCGCGTCCGCACCGCGGTGCCGTTCGACCCGGCCATCAGCCGGGCCGTCGACGCCGGTCTCCTGCGGAGCCGCATGCCCCGGGCGTTGAGCCGGAACCTCGACCTCGGCGGCCGGACCACCGCGGGGAGCCGGCGGTGAGCGACCTCGACGACCACATCCATCGCGCCGTCCTGGCCACCGATCTCGACGCCGATGCCGACGCCATCGGCGACCTGGTCCGGGCCCACGCACCCCTCCTCGACGACGCCTCGGTGGCCGCGGTGTCCCGTCGGGTGCAGGCCCGCATGCACGGCCTCGGCCAGCTCGACGACCTCCTCGCCGACGCCACGGTCACCGACATCTTGGTGAACGGACCGGGCCCGGTCTGGGTCGAATCGGCCCACGGGCTCCGGCGCACCGATGTCGTGCTCGACGCCGGCGACATCGCCCAACTGGTCGAGCGGGTCGTCACGCCGCTCGGCCTGCGCGCCGATCGCCGCAGCCCGCTGGTCGACGCCCGCCTCCCCGACGGATCCCGGGTGCACGTCGCGCTCCCACCCCTCGCCGTCGACGGGCCCTACGTCACCGTCCGTCGCTTCGCGGCCCGGACTCTGCCGCTTTCCGCCTTCGCCCCGGCCGCCATCGCCGAGCACCTCCACGATGCGGTGCGTCGGCGCCGGTCGATCGTGGTCTCCGGAGGCACGGGAGCAGGCAAGACCACGCTGCTGAACGCCCTGTGCCAGCACCTCGATCCCGGCGAGCGAGTCGTCACCATCGAGGACGCCGCCGAGCTCCGACTCCCGGGTGACCACGTGGTCCGGTTGGAGAGCCGGCCCGCCACCGCCGACGGTCTCGAGGCGATCACCATCCGCGAGCTGGTGCGCAACGCCCTGCGCATGCGTCCCGACCGCCTCGTGGTGGGTGAGGTCCGCGGCGGCGAGGCGCTCGACATGGTCCAGGCCATGAACACCGGCCACGACGGTTCGCTGTCCACGTGCCATGCCAACGGCCCGGTGCAGGCGCTACGCCGGCTCGAGACCATGGCCCTCACCGCCGGTGTCGACCTCCCGCTCGCCGCGGTCCGAGACCAACTGGCGACAGCGATCGATCTGCTCGTCCACGTCGAACGGGGACGCCACGGCCACCGCCGCATCGTGGCCGTGCACGCCGTCACCGACGATCCCAGTGCCGGGTCGGCGACGGTGCCGCTCGTGCGGAACGGCCTCCTCGTCGACCACCGGCCATGGTGACCGGCACCGCGATGATCGCCGGCGGTGCCGTGCTCCTGTCGGCCGCCTGCTGGTCAGCGGTCCGGCGTTGGGTCGACGCCAACCGGGTGCTGCGTCGTCTGGAGCTCGCGCCCACCGCACCCGTTCCCGTGCCCGAGCCCATCGCGCGGGCCCTGACCCGAGCGGGCGTCGAGTCCGACCACAGGGTCCTGCTGCAGGGCTGGTTCGCCGCCGTCGTGCTGGCGGGCGCGGCGTCCATGGCGGTGCACGGCGGTCCGGTGCTCTTGGCCGCCGCCGTCATCGCGCCCCCCGCCCTGGTGGTGGGCGCCCAGGGGCGAGCCGCGGCCCGGCGCGTCCGTCAGCTCCCGCTGGCGCTCGACGCCATCGCGGCCGGCCTCCGGGGCGGGGCGTCGCTTCGGGCCGCCATCGCCGACGCGGCCACCGTGGGCGGTCCCCTCGGCCGCGAGCTCACCGTGATCGCAGCCCAGGCCGGCAGCGGGCGTCCGCTCGCCGACGGGCTGGCCCAGTGGGCCGATGACTGGGGGTCGCCCACCCATCCCGGTGCGGCAGCCAACCGGCTGGCGGGCGCGGCCTTGGTCGTCGCGGCCGAACTGGGTGGTCCCGGTGCGGCGGCCATCGACGCCGCGGCTGCCAGCCTCCGCGACCGTTCCGCAACGGACGACGAGATCGCCGCTCTGTCGGTGCAGGCCCGGCTCTCGGCCCTGCTCCTCACCCTCACGCCGGTGGGTTTCGCCTTCCTGCTCACCAGCCTCGACCCCACCTCGGCGCACTTCCTCCTCGGAACGGGCGCGGGCTGGGCATGCATCACCGGTGGACTCCTGCTCGATGCGGCCGGGGCGATCTGGATGAACCGATTGGTGAGGACGGCACGATGATCGCGGTGGCCTGTGCGCTCGCGGCCGGGATCGCCGCAGCCGCCGCGGTGCCGTCCCAGGTGTCCCCCCGTCGGGTCCGCGCCCTTCAGGCCCGCCGCCATCGGATTCGACCGGCCCATTCGTGGCGGGCCGGGCTCGCCGCCATCGGTCGATGGTGCCGGGCGCAGGTCGGCCTGCCGTCCGACCCGGCCGCCGACCGCCGTCTCGGCGGCCTCCTGGCCGTCGTCGTGGCCGTGGCCGTGACCCGCTCGGTCCTTCCCCTGTTGGCGATCGCGGCGGTTGGACTGGGCCGCCGGTGGCGTCGGCTGCGGATGCGCCGCTCACGCGGCGAGGGACGCGACATCGAGGTCGACATCCCCGACCTCGTCGACCTGTTGACGCTGACCACCGGCGCCGGCCTCACCGTGCACGCCGCCCTCCCGGTGCTGGCCCGCTGGGCGCCCCCGTCGCTGCACCGCCAGCTGGAGGCCACCCAGCGCGCGGTGCGGGCGGGCACCGGTCTGCTCGACGCCCTCGAGGCTCTCGAGCCCGCGTGGGGCGAGCCGGCCCGACCCCTGCTACGCGCCATCGCCGACCATCTCCGCCACGGCACCCCGCTCCGGCCCGTCCTCGAGCGCGTCGGCACCGCGTCCCGCGCCCGGCGAAGGCGAGCGGCCGAGACCCGGGCCCGACGCCTGCCCGTGCTGCTCCTGTTCCCGCTGGTGCTGTGCACCCTGCCGGCCTTCGGTCTGCTCACGGTGGCGCCCATCGTTGCCGGCACCCTCTCCTCCCTCGACGGGGGACGACTCGAGGCCTCGGCCTCCACCACGCTCCGAACGGAGGAACCCCCATGTACGTCCACATCGTCGCCGCCCACGCCGCCGCCCTGTCGCTCGTCGACCGGACCGGCGACCTCGTCGCCGGCATCGTCCGGCGCGCCGTCGCCGGCCGCCGCGATCGCGGCCAGTCCACCGCCGAGTACGCCCTCGTCCTGCTCGGCGCGGCCACCGTCGCCGTCGTGTTCATCGCGTGGGCCGGCAAGACGAGTCGCATCGGCAAGCTCTTCAACGCCGTCCTCGACTCGGTGATCGGGAAGGTGTGATCGCTCGACGACGGGCGGCCCGGCCTGGTCGCCGCTCCGGCGGCCAGGCCACGGTCGAGCTCGCGCTGGGATTCCCCATCGTCCTCGTCGGCGTCCTCCTCGTGCTCCAGCTCGCCCTCGTCGGCCGCGACCAGCTCCTGGTGTCCCATGCCAGCCGGGAGGCGGCGCGTGCCGCCGCGGTCGATCCGCGTCCGGGGGCCGCCCGGGACGGCGCCCTCGCCTCGACAACCGCCCTCGACCCCGATCGCCTGCACGTCGACACCCACCGGATCGATGCCCGCGTCCGGGTCGACGTGACGTATCGATCGCGCACGGCCCTGCCCCTCGTGGGCGCACTGGTTCCGGATCCCACCTTGCGCGCCGCGGTTACGATGCGGCTCGAGGACCCCTGACCGCGTTTCTCGGTCAGGGAGCAGGGAAGTCCTCCCGCCATGTCGAACAACCCCCGGTCCGGGTCGGGTACCCACGAGCACGCGTGAGCGCATCGCCTCACGCAGGAGGACATCTGATGAGCATTCGGCGTCTGGCCGGCATCGCAGCACTCGGTGCGGCGGCGGTCTCCACACTCGGGATCCCCAGCGCGAGCGCCCAGGAGGTCACCTACAGCGCCAGCGCCGACGGGCAAGCCCTCGGCCTGTCCTTGTTCGGCCAACAGCTCACCGCGGGCAAGACGCACGCCGACATCTCCTCCGCCCCCAAGGCCACAGCCACGGGCGACGGCATCGCCAACCCGCTGGCGCCAGCCGGGCAGACCTCGGCCGAGGTGACCACCGACGGCAAGACCGACGGGTCGCCGGACGAGAACTGCCAGGGCGTCCTCGATCAGATCCCCGGCCTCGTCATCGATCTCGCCTGCAGCGCCAGTCAGGCCCAGATCGCCGACGGTGCACCGGCCGCCGACTCCACGGCTCGGGTCGGCACCCTCCAGCTCGACCCCATCGACCCCCTGGTCGCCACCCCCCTCGCCGACGTGGTCGACCAGGCCCAGGGCGGGGTCGATCAGCTCCTGAGCGGCCTGGCCCCCGTGCTCCAACCGGTCGACGACGCCACCAACCTCGGCTTGCAGGACACGCTCGGCGACCTCTTCACGGCGTTGTTCAACGGCGCGCCGCTGGCCACGTTGAACATCGGCAACACCACGGCGTCGACCGAGGCCACGGCCGACGCCGTCACCTCGACCTGCACCGCATCCGGCGGTCAGCTCGACATCCTCGATCCCGCTCCGGTGGGCGGCATCGATGCCCCTCCGGTGATCTCGGTGGTGATCGGCGACGCCTCCACCTCGGTGGTGGCCAAGACCGACGGCAGCACGCCCACCGCCACGGCCAATCCTGCCCTCGTCACCGTGCGGGTCCCGTCCAGCCCGCAACTGGCCGAGGTCACGGTCGCTCCCGGCCAATCGGTCGACATCCCCCTGCCAGATCCCTTCGGCTCGTCGACCATCTCCGTCGCAGCTGGTGACACCGGCACCAACGACGACGGCAGCACCTTCGCCCGGGCCAGCGGCGTGCGCCTCGACCTGCTCAACGGCGACGCCCTCATGGGCGGCATCGAGCTCTCGCTCGCCGATTGCGCCTCGGTCGTCGGCGCCGACGTCCCGCTCCCCCGGGACGAGCCGCCTGCCGTTCCCGTCACCGCTCCCCCTGCCCTGCCCCGCACCGGCGGCACCACGCCCAACGGCCTGGCCCTGGCGGCCACCGTCGGGCTCGCCGGTCTCGGCCTCGCCCTGCTGCGCCGCAGCCGGCTCGATTGAACCCACACCCCTGAACCGACCCTCGCCCGGGTGATGGCCCGACGGCAGGACGCCGTCGGGCCGTCGATAGGCTTTTCCCCACGATGCTCCCTTTCGCCGCATTCCTCCTCATCGCTGCCATCGGCGCCGGGGCGGTCGCGTTGACCCGTCGCATCCAACGCACGGCACCCAGCTCCCCCGCGACGACACCGACGCCGGCTCCGGCACCCCCCGCCCGACCCCCGCAGAACCTGGTCGAACGCATCGTCGTGTTCCTCAAGGGCAAGAGGCTGGCCCGGGTCGCGCTGTCGGCCCTGTCGGTCGCGCTGTTGCTCGGCGCCGCCGGAGTCATCGGGTACCCGTTCTTCACCAACCTCGAGCAGCAACGCCGCCAGGGCCAGCTCGACCGCCAGCTGGCCAGCCCCGAGATCCACGACGCCTACGTGCACCGGCAGGTGCAGGAGGGCGACAGCCTCACCCGCATCAAGATCCCCCGCATCGGGCTCGATGTCGTCGTGGTGGAGGGCACCACGGCCTCGGCGCTGCGGGCCGGCGCCGGCCACTACCCCAGCACCCCGCTGCCGTGTGAGGTCGGCAACGTCGCCATCGCCGGCCACCGCACCACCTACGGCCATCCCTTCCACGACCTCGACCTGCTCCAGCCCGGTGATCGGATCACGCTGGAGACCCCGATCGGCAAGTGCACCTACGAGCTCCGCGAACCGTGGAAGGTCGTGCTGCCCACCGACACCGCGGTCGTCGACAACACTCCCGGAGAGGCGCGTCTCACGCTCACGACGTGCCACCCCAAGGGATCGGCCCGCCGGCGGCTCGTGGTGACGGCCACGATGGTCAGCGCCGAGACCTTCGATGCCTGAGCAGAGCGAACGGCCCACGGGCCGGCACCGCCTGCTCGGCGCGATCGCCGCCACGGTGGCAGCCGGCGTCTTCGTCGCCGCGCCCGCCGCGCTGGCCCAAGTCGACGGCGGTTGGGACGGTTCGCACTTCGACGAGCCCTTCACCTCCGGCGCCGCCACCATGACCGTCGGGGCCTTCCCCATCTCCGGGGTCTTCGCGTACGCCGACTCGCCGATCACCGGCGTCGACGTGCAGTTCGGCCGGGGCGGCGCCGACTCGTTCGACACCGCCCCCGACGACGAGCTGCGTCCCCGCCGACATCGGAGCGGTGAGCGACACCGCGACCACCGATTCCGAGCACGCCGACAGCGACCCCACCACCTACGAGTTCGACGTTCCACCCGACGCGGTCACCTGGCCCTGCAATGGGCGCTTCGCCATCCAGGCCACGGCCACCGCGTTCGCCGCACCCACCGCCGACTCTGCGGATCCACGCACCCAGGAACCCATGGTCGCCGTCGTGACCGTGGCGGTGCCACCCCTGCCCGTGACCGCGGTCGATGCCGTCGTCGACGACAAGGCGAACACCATCACCGTGACCTGGGCGAAGCTCACCGACGACGAGTTGGCACCCGACGCGCTCGGCTACCGGGTCGAACGGGCCGGTCCGAAGAAGGCGGGCGCGTTCGGCGTCTACGCCCCGGTCGGACCCACGTTCGGGGTCGACGACGAGCCCCTCCTCATCGACCAGATCGCGGTACCCGGCGACTATCGCTACCGGGTGCGAGCGCTGCGCAACGGGGCGGACGGTCCCATCGCCTCCCCCGCCGAGGGCAGCGACGTGGCCGAGGGGTCGATGGCGCCCGACCCGACGACCACGACCTCGCCACCGACCACCTCGTCGGCGCCCGTCCTCCCACAGCTCGGATCCGGGGGTGGGCGGCCGACGCCGACCACCCGCCGGTCATCCGGACCACCGACGACGGCCGACACCGGCTACCAAGGGACCCTCGACTACGGAACCCGGCCCACCGACACCACCGACACCTCGGCGGCCGAGTTGGCCAGCGGTGGTGAGGGTCAGTCGATCATCCGCACCGAGGGTGGCAACGGCGTGGGCCTGATCGCGCCCATGGCCGGAGCGCTCGTGCTCCTCGGTTGGGCCGGCCACCTCGTCTACCTCAACCGGCTGGCGAAGCAGTTCTGACCGGCAGTTCTGACGGGGGCTCGGTGCCGTTCAGGCACTGGCCCGGGTCGACCGCTCCGTGGCCCCCGAGCGCGAGAGCGCGGTCAGGAGGCGAACCGCACCGGCCTTGTCGAGCGGCTCGTTGCCGTTGCCGCACTTCGGTGACTGCACGCACGAGGGGCACCCCGCGGTGCAGGGGCACGATGCCACCACCTCGGCGGTGACCTCCCAATGCCGTTCGGCCTCGGCGAAGCCGAGCTCGGCGATGCCGGCCCCGCCGGGATACCCGTCGTAGATCACGATGGTCGGTGCACCGGTGTCGACGTGCCGGGCGGTGGAGATGCCACCCACATCCCACCGGTCGCAGATGGCGAACAGGGGGAGGACGCCGATGGCCGCGTGCTCGGCGGCGTGGAGCACGCCCGGCCAGGCGTCGGGGACCAGACCGAGGCCGGCGAGGACCGCCTCGGGGATGACCCGCCACACGCCGCGCGTTTCCAGCAAGGAGGGGGCCAGGTCGAGTCCGCAGCGCTCGACGACCTCGTGGGTGATCGAGTCCTTGCGCACGTAGCCCGTGACCCGCGTGGTCACGGTGATGGGTCCGAGACCGAGGTGCACCGGCCCGAGGCGGGATACCTCGTCCTCGCCGTTGATGCGCAAGTCCATCCTCGTCACGGCCGAGGTGTAGCTGGCACCGTCGTCGGGCTCGACGACCGCCCGACCGAGGTCGAGGTCGAGGTCGACCACGCGGTGGTGGCGACCGGCGTGGACGTACACCGCGCCCTCGTGGACGACCTCGCCGGCGCGGCTGCGGTCGACGGTCCCGACCGGTGTCCCGTCGGGACGCACGATCTTGACCTGGCCGAGCGAGCCGGAACGGAGGCCGACACCGTCGACCGGCCACCCACCGCCGTTCCAGACCGCCACCGGCGAGGTCAGCGACGGGCGGCGACGACGACCGCGTCCTCCGGCCGTGCCCTGGCCCGGCGGACGAACGGTGAGCTCGCCCCCGTTGACGAGCCGGCGCACGCTGTCGTCGAGCAGGCCGGGCCAGTACCGCTCGTCGTCGTGGGTGAGGGGGAGCTCGAAGGCGGCGCAGCGCAGGTGCGGATCGGCGACGAAGGGGTTCGCGGGGTTGATCACCGCCGCCTCCGGCGGCCGCTGGAACAGCTGCCGCGGATGGGTCGCGATCCACTGGTCGAGCTGGTCGGCGCCGCAGACCAGGACCGCCAGCGACTCCTGTTGCTCGCGACCGGCGCGTCCCACCCGCTGCCACAGCGAGGCCACCGTTCCGGGGAAGCCGTCGAGCACGCAGGCGTCGACACCGGCGATGTCGACGCCGAGCTCGAGGGCGGACGTGGTGAGGACGGCGTCGAGGGCGCCGGCGGAAAGTGCCCGCTCGATCTCGTGGCGCTCCTCGGCCAGGTATCCGCCGCGGTAGGCCACGACCCGGCCACGGCGATCAGCGGGCACCTGGTGCCGGGCGCGTTCCGCCACCAGCTCCGTGCTCCGACGGCTGGGACAGAACCCGATCGTGCGGCGCTCGTCGCGCACCAGCTCGGCCACGAGTCCTGCGGTCTCGGAGTGGGTGGAGGCGCGCACGCCGGTGTCGGTGTCGAGCATCGGCGGGTTCCAGATGGCCACCACTCGCTCACCCGCGGGAGCACCGTCGTCGGTCACCGCGGTGACGTCCACACCGGTCAGCGCCCGGGCCAGCGTGGCGGGCTCACCGATGGTGGCCGAGGTGCACACGAAGGTCGGGTCGGCTCCGTAGTGCGCGGCAAGACGGCGGAGACGGCGCAGCACGTGGGCGACGTGGCTGCCGAAGATGCCCCGGAACAGATGGAGCTCGTCGATCACCACGTACTCGAGCCGGGCCAGGAACCGCATCCATCCGGCGTGGTGGGGGAGGATGCCGCAGTGGAGCATCTCGGGGTTGGTGAGCAGGACCGTGGCGTTGCGGCGGGCATCCGAGCGCTCGTCGCGGCCGAGGTCACCGTCGTACGCGGCGGGGACCACACCGGGGAGGTCGAGATCGCAGAACGACCGCAGCTGATCGTGGGCCAGCGCCTTGGTGGGGTAGACGCAGAGCGCGGTGCCCGGACGGACCGGGGCCACGGCGGCCTCTCCGATGACGGCCTGGTACACGAGCGACTTCCCCGATGCCGTGCCCGTGGCGACCGCGACCGACCGGCCAGCGCGGGCCAGGTCGATGGCCTCGGCCTGGTGGGAGTAGAGGCGATCGACGCCGAGGCGACGGGCGACCGCGTCGGGCAACGGACGACGTAGCTCCCCGAAGCGCGCCGCCTTCGCCGGGATGCGCTCGACGTGCACCAGACGATCGGGCGCCGGGAGATGGGCCTCGTCCCGCTCGAACAACCGGGCGGCGCGCCCGCGGACGAGTGCCTCGAGCCCGCCTGCCGCGGACCCCGCCCCTGGTGCCGACGGCGTGACCACGGCTCGAGCGTACGCCCAGCCGGCGACGCATGACAGGCGTGTAGTTCCACCGATGTGACCGCCGGCCCGCGAAGCGGTCCGCGGCGGACGGGCTTGTACCATGGAAGGTCGGCATGGAACTCGAGATCTCCGACCAGAACGTCGACGGCTGGACCGTCGTGGCCGCCTCCGGCGAGATCGACGTGGCGGCCGCGCCCGAGCTCCGAGAGCAACTCGTGGCGATCATCGGCGACGGCACGACCCAGCTGGTCATCGACATCGAGAACGTCGACTTCATCGACTCCACCGGCCTCGGCGTGCTCGTGGGTGCCATCCGGCGAGCCCGCAGCGCGGGTGGCGACCTCCGGCTGGTGTGCACCAACAGCCGGTTGCTGAAGGTCTTCGACGTCACCGGCCTCGACGAGGTGTTCACCATCGAGGCGACCGTCGACGATGCGGTGGCCGCGTCGTCCGAGCGCGGCTGAGCGCGACTCGTGGCCGAGATCCGCCTCGAGATCCCGCCCCGGCTCGACTACCTCGCGGTCGTGCGTCTCGTGGTCGCCACCGCCGCCGCCCTCGATCCCCCGCTTCCCGAATCCCGCCTCGACGACCTCCGCCTGGCCGTCACCGAGGCGTGTAGCAACGCCATCAAGGCCCACCGTCCCGAGGCCCGGGACGATCCGGTGATCGTGTCCTGCGTCCTCGATGACGACCGCTTCGAGGTCGACATCCGCGATCGAGGTCCCGGTTTCGATCCCGACGAGCTCCGTGCCCTCCCCGACCCGACCGACCCGCGGCGCCTCCAGCACGAATCCGGGCTGGGGATCCCCCTGATCCGGGTGCTCACCGACGAGGTCACCTTCGAACCCGCCGACGACGGCACCATCGTGTCCATGACCCTGAAGCGCCCGCCGGCGCCCCCCATGTGAGGTAACCCACGCCCATGTCCGACGATCAATCGCCCAGCAGCACGGAGCTGCGCCACACGTGGTCGGAGTCCGACCGCTTCGTGCCCCGGGCATTCGTCCAGCCGCTCCAGCGGTTCATGCAGACCGAGACCTCCGGTGCCATCTTCATGCTGGTCGCCGCCGTCGCCGCGCTGGCGTGGGCGAACTCCCCGTGGTGGCACGCCCAGGAAACCCTGTGGGCCACCGACATCCGAGTCGAGATCGGCTCGCTCGCCCACGTCGATCTGAGTCTCGTCGAGTGGATCAACGACGCCCTCATGGCCATCTTCTTCTTCGTGGTCGGCCTCGAGATCAAGCGCGAGCTCATCCACGGCGAGTTGCGCGATCCGCGCAAGGCGGCGCTGCCCGCCATCGCCGCCCTGGGCGGGATGATCGCCCCGGCCATCATCTTCACCTTCTTCAACGCCGGCACCGGCAGCTCGCACGGTTGGGGGATCCCGATGGCCACCGACATCGCGTTCGCGGTGGCGGTCGTGGCCCTGGTGGGTCCACGGGTCCCGAGTGCGGCCAAGATGTTCCTGCTCACGTTGGCCATCGCCGACGACATCGGCGCCATCGTCGTCATCGCCATCTTCTACACCGACGACCTCAGCCTGGGCTGGCTGGCCATCGCCTTCGCCACCCTCGGCGTGGTGGCGATCTGCAAGCGGCTCCACATCCGGTCCATGTCGGTCTACGTGGGCATCGCCATCTTCTTGTGGTTCGCCGTCCACGAATCCGGCGTGCACGCCACGCTGGCCGGCGTCTCCCTCGGTCTGATGACCCCGGCGTGGTCGTTCCTCGACCCGCGTCGATTCGCCGCCGATGCCCGTGATCTGGTCGACCGGGCCGACGACGTCTACGCCGACGACGTGGTCACCACCGACGAGTACGCCCTCAACCAGGCCGAGCTCCAGGACCTGAGTCGACTCGTCGCCGAGACCCAGTCCCCGCTGGAGCGGCTCGAGTTCAAGCTGGAGCGCTGGGTCGCCTTCGTCATCGTGCCCCTGTTCGCCTTCTCCAACGCCGGGGTGCGCCTCACCAGCGATGCCCTCGACGGGCTGACCACCGACAAGGTCGTCCTCGGCGTGGCCATCGGCCTCCTCGTGGGCAAGACGATCGGGGTGTTCAGCTTCACCTGGCTCGCTGACCACCTCGGCATCGGCAGCCTGCCCCGCGGCGTGTCCTACCGGCACATCTTCGGCTTGTCCATCACCGCCGGCGTCGGGTTCACGGTCGCGCTCTTCGTCGCCGGCCTCGCCTTCCACGGCGAGATCGACCTCACCGACTCGGCCAAGATCGGCATCCTGGGCGGTTCGCTCATCTCCGGGATCATCGGCTATCTGGTGCTCCGATCGAGCCCCGCTGCCCCCGAGGACGCCGGCTTCGTCGATTCCGTGGGCGCCGAGGCCGCCCTCGTCGACTGACCCACCGGCCGGCCCGACACCGGGGGCGAAACCCGACGAAATCGCCACAACCGGAGATCTGGCAGTGACACCGGTCACAAGACTTGTCTCGGCCGTGTTACGGATGTAATGTAACTGCAACGTCAGTCCGGGTGCCGGGAATGCTGGTCGGTTTCCCGCCCGCCCCCGCCCGGTTGCACCGGTGCTCGGGCTGACCCCTTCGCCAGCGCCCACCACCTCGATCGAAGGCGGCCTCCCCTGGGGGTCGCCTTCGTCATGTCCGGTCCCGGCCGGTTCGCGCCCTATGCCTCGACCTCTCGGCGACCCTCGAGGGCTCGGCCGAGGGTGAGTTCGTCGGCGTACTCCAGATCACCGCCCACGGGCAGGCCGCTGGCGATGCGGGTGACCCGAACACCGAGCGGGGTGAGCAACCGGGCCAGGTACATGGCCGTGGTGTCGCCCTCCAGGTTGGGGTTCGTGCACAGGATCACCTCGGTGACGCCCTCGGCATCGATGCGGGCCAGCAACTCGCGGACCTTGAGCTGGTCGGGTCCGATGCCCTCCATCGGATTGATGGCGCCGCCGAGCACGTGGTAGCGGCCCTGGAACCCGCCGGTCTTCTCGACCGCCACGATGTCGCGCGGTTCCTCCACGACGCACACGACCGTCGTGTCGCGGCGGGGGTCGGCACAGATGGTGCACCGCTCGGCCTCGGAGAGGTTGTGGCACAGCTCGCAGAAGCGCACCCGCGCCTTCGCTTCTCCGATCGCCGACGCCAGGGCGAGCGCGTCCTGCTCGGGCACCTTGAGGAGGTGGTAGGCGATGCGCTGGGCGGACTTCGGCCCGATGCCCGGGAGCCGGCCGAGCTGATCGATGAGGTTCTGGACCGCGTCGGCGTGCACCGCCAGCTAGGCCTCCGTGCTGTCGGTGTCGATCACGTCGTGGTCCACGGCGTCGCCGCCCAGGATGCCGGAGAGCCCTCCCATCATCGCCGACGGGTCCAGCCCACCCATGGCGCCGGCGTGCAGCTCGGCCACCCGGGCGTAGAGATCGCGGAGCGCGGCGGTCACCAGGTCCTCGAGCCCTTCGATGTCGCTCGGATCGACCACCGCAGGGTCGATGGTGACCCGGCGGACGTCGCCGCCCCCGGTGGCGCGGATCTTGACCATCCCGCCCCCGGCGGTGCCCTCGACCTCGGTGTCGGCGGCGGCCTGACTGGCGGCCATCGCCGCTTGCGCCTGGGCCAGGAGGTCGCCGAGACCGCCGCCGCCGCCGAGACCACCGAGCAGGCCCCCCAGGTCGAGACCGGCCGTGTCTGGTTCTTGGTCGCTCATCGGTCCTCCAGTTCGGCGCCCGGGAAGGCGTCCTTGAGTTGGGCGATGCCGCCGACGCTGGCATCGGGTGCGTCGGTGAGCTCGTCGAGGTCGACCTCGTCGGGCCCGGCGGGTGGATCGGAGGGAGCACCTCCGTCGCCGGCGGCCGGCCCCGCATCCGATGCCGGCCCGGTGTCGTCGACCACGAGCTCGAGCGAGACGGGACGGCCGAAGTGCTGGCCCAGGGCGGCGGCGACCTCGTCCCGCTTGTCGAGGCACCGGTCGCGGTGGGCCTGGTTCGGGAGCGCGAACCGAGCGACTCGACCCTCGGACGTGACGAACCGACCGGGCTTGAACAGCGCCTTCGCCCGGGGTTTCAACCCGCTGAGGACGCTGTCCCATCCAGAACTGAGCTCGTCGAGCGTCGGTGGAGCGCCCGGGACGTCGCCGTCGCCGTCGCCCGGCACGACTGCCGACGCCGGAGCCGTCTCCGGAGCCACCGGTGGCGGGGCGTCGGGTGCCGGGGTGTCGGGTGCCGGGGCGTCGGGCGGAGTCCCGGTCTCCCGAGCGCGCCGGACGCCACCGAGGCTGGGCCGCGAGCCGGGCGCGGGCGCGCCGGGAGCGGACGGCTCCGGCGCGGGAGCGGCGGGGTGCTGGCGGGCCAGCTCGGCCCGGGCGGCGTCGGCGCCACGTCGTGGCCGGCCCGACGCGGGAGTGGGAGGGGTGGTGGTCGCCGGCGGATCATCCGCCGGCAAGTCGACCGGGGGAGCAGCCGGGACCGGGGCGGGTGGGCCCGACCCGGCGTCGGGCGCGCCGGCCGCGAGCCTCCGCTCGAGCTGCTCGATGCGTGCGGTGAGGGCGGTGAGGTCGTCGGCGGTGTCGGGACGGGTGAGCCGGACCAGGGCGACTTCCAGCGGGATGCGCGGGTCGGGGGCCTGGCGCATCTCCACCAGCGCGGTGCCCACCGCCTCGAGCCCCCGTGTCAGCGATGCCGGGCCGAGCGCCTCGGCCACCTGGGCCGCACGAGCAGCGGCCCGGTCGGACATGCCACCGGCGGGTGCCTTCATCGCCACCAGGAACGCCTCGCGCAACGACACGACCAGCGCGTCGGCCAGCACCCGAGGGTCGCGCCCGGCCCGTACGGCGGCGTCGACGGCGAGCAGGGCGGCGCCGGCGTCGCGCGCCGAGAGGGCATCGACGATGTCCTCGGCCGGCGACCCGGCGTCGATGACCCCACCGGCGGCGGCCACCTGGTCGAGTGCGCTGAGGGTGTCACGCGCCGATCCGCCACCGACCCGGACGACGTGGTCGACGGCGTCCTCGCCGAGATCGAGACCGGCGTCGGCGATGACGTACCGGACGTGGTCGGCCAGCACGTCGGCGGGCAGCAGCTTGAAGTCGAAGTGCTGGGTGCGAGACCGGATCGTCGGCAGCACCTTCTCCGGCTCCGTGGTGGCCAGGACGAACACCACGTGGTCGGGCGGCTCCTCCAGCGTCTTGAGCAGCGCGTTGGACGCCGCGGTGGAGAGCATGTGGACCTCGTCGAGCACGTACACCTTGCGGTTGCCGCTGGTTCCCATCGAGACCCGGCCCAGCAGGTCGCGCATGGCCTCGACCCCGTTGTTCGACGCCGCGTCCAGTTCCTGGAGCCAGTCGACCTGTCGGCCCTCCTCGACGGCGCGGCAGTTCTCACAGGTGGTGTCAGGCTCTCCGTCGACGGGGTGCTCGCAGTTGAGGACCTTGGCCAGGATGCGGGCGGTGGACGTCTTGCCCGTGCCCCGCGGTCCGGAGAAGAGGTAGCCCTGGGCGACCCTCCCCTCGCGCACGGAGTTCTTGAGCGCCTTGGTGACGTGGTCCTGGCCCAATACCTCGTCGAAGCGCTGCGAGCGGTAGCGACGGTAGAGCGACTGGTAGGCCATGACCGCGCCGACTGTATCGGGAGATGGTCCCCGCCGATCCGTGCCCGCCTCTGCCCCGGGGATCAGTCGAAACCGCGGTCTATCCGCGGATGCGCCCGCTGCCAAGGTGACGGCCAGGCGATCTGCGGCACATCACAAGCACCGCTGAGAGCTGCTGCCTTCCGGCCCTGACTCGGTTCACGGGTTGCGATTGCACAGGACCCGGCCGCCACCTTCGGAGCGGGCGCATCGGACATGTAGTCTGGCAGACCCCGATGGAGGGGTGCGAGAGCGGCCGAATCGGCACGCTTGGAAAGCGTGTGAGGGGCAACCCTCCGAGGGTTCGAATCCCTCTCCCTCCGCCGCACCGACGCTCGGCGGGGCATCCGCCTCGCCGAGCGGCCGGACGGCCCCAGCGCCGTCCGATCACTCGCGTGTCCTGACTTCGACACCGCCGGTAACACCTCCTTCCGGACGCTCGCCGGCGATGCCGCGGACGCCGTCTACGGTGCAGTCGTGCTCGACGACGATGCGATGCGGCTGGCTCTCGACGAGGCGCGCCTCGCCGGCGCCGCCGGTGAAGTACCGGTGGGCGCCGTCGTGCTCGTCGACGGTGCCCTGGTGGCGCGGGGGCGCAACCGTCGGGAGGAGACGGCCGATCCGTCCGCCCACGCCGAACTGCTCGCCCTGCGCGCCGCCTGCACGGCAGCCGGCACCTGGCGGCTCCCGGGAGCGACGGTCGTGGTGACGCTCGAACCGTGCCCGATGTGCGCCGGTGCCCTGGTGGCGGCCCGGATCGGCCGGGTCGTCTTCGGCGCCGCCGACCCCAAGGCCGGTGCGCTGGGCTCGTTGTACCACCTCGGCACCGACCCCCGGCTCCCCCACGAGTTCGACGTGACCGCCGGGGTCCTGGCCGAGGAATGCGCCGGCGTGCTGGCCGAGTTCTTCGCCGAACGCCGCTGACGTCGGGCATGTCGCTCTGTGAGGACCAGGGAGCCCTTGGCTAGTGTCGTGCGCCCCAGGAGGGATGCCAGAGCGGACGAATGGGACGGTCTCGAAAACCGTTGAGGCCTTCGGGTCTCCGTGGGTTCAAATCCCACTCCCTCCGCCATCGAAACTGCTGGTCAGCTAGGGTTTCTCGCAAGGAAGCCCGCTGGCCGGCAGATTTCGTTTTGGGGAGGCTCTCAGATGGCCGTACCACTGTGGTACCACAATTCTCCGACAATCGAGGGTCCCAGTGGTACGGAGTGGTACGAGTGATCACGCCACAGAAGGTGCAGGTGTTCGCCCTCGGTGTCCCCGCGAAGGGCACGCCGACGGCCAAGCGTCGCTACCGCGTGAAGTGGCGGATCGACGGCAGGGACCGGACGCGGTCGATCAAGACCCGAGCCGAGGCCGAGCGGTTCCGGCAACTACTACTCGACGCGGCCCGGGACGGTCAGGAGTTCGACGACGCCACCGGTGAGCCGGCCTCGTGGTCCGCCGAGACGCTGACATGGTTCCTGTGGTCGCAGGAGTGGATCGCCCTCAAGTGGCGCCAGTGGGCTGGCACCACACGACGCACCGCCGTCGAGACCCTGGTGACCGTCGCTCCCCTGATGGTCCGCCAGAATGCTCCTGCGCCACCGGACGATCTGGCTACGTGGCTCCGCTCCGCCGGCTACCTCCCCGGCGAAAACGGATCGGACGACCTGCCGCGGTGGCTGGAGCGATGGTCACTGCGCCTCGACGAGATCACGCCGCGAGACCTCGAGCGAGTGTTGACCGCGGCGACCACCCGTCAGGACGGCAAGCCCGTCAGCGCCGCCGTCGCACGACGGCGGAAGAACACCGTCGGCGCCGTGCTGCGCGCTGCGGTCCGCCGCGACCTGCTCGACCGCAACCCGATGGACCGCATCGAGTGGCGCACTCCCGCCCGGGACCTCACCGTCGACGTCGCCACCGTCCCCTCGATCAGCGACGTCCTCGTGCTGGTCGAGCACGTGGCTGGTCAGGGTCGACGGGCCAAGTACTACGCCGCGCTGTTCGCCTGCGTCGGCCTCGCCGGCATGCGGCCGTCCGAGGCGGTGTCACTGCGGGGTAACGACCTCGAGCTCCCGCGATCTGGCTGGGGACTGGCGCGGCTCCGGGGCGCCACCACCGAGCCCGGCGCGCAGTACACCGACAGCGGGGAGCGGTGGGAGGACAAGGGTCTCAAGCACCGAGCCGCAGGCAGTACCCGAGAGGTGCCACTCCCACCGAAGCTCGTGATACGACTGCGATGGCACCTCGACCTGCTCGACGACCGAACCGGGCCGCTGTTCCTCAACGCCCGACGTCGACCGATGACCGCTTCCAACTACAGCGAGATCTGGGATCGAGCCCGCACCGCTGTCTGGGGCGACGACCCGAACCTGTCGACCGCCACGCTCTACGACCTCCGCCACGCGGCGGCGACCATGATGCTGCGGGCCGGCGTGCCCGCCGCCGAAGTCGCTCGCCGTCTCGGCCACTCCATCGACGTGTTGATGCGCGTGTACGCCGGCGTCCTCGTCGACGAGCAGGATCGAAGCAACGATCTCATCGACGCCGAGATGGACCGCCTCGCCGGCGACGCCGCGTCTGCGGCGCCGCCGGACTGACCGACGGCACGCGTCGGCTCAGCGACCGGGCCTACGCACCTCGTATCGGGCCTCCTCGATCCAGGCTTCGATCTCGTCGGGATCGAAGCGCAGCAGGTGTCCCCACTTGATGAACGGGATCCGGCGTTCGTGTACCAGGCGGCGGACATGGCGGACGGAGACGCCAAGACGTTCGGCGACTTCTTCGATGGTCATGAGCTTGGCGGGTTGACTGGTGGTCGTCATCGGGAACTTCCTCCGGGGTTTCTGAGTCATGGGAGGACCCGAACTCGGCCCTCTACCTCTACCAATGCCCTTTCCAGGACCCCGGAAACGGCCAAGTAAGTCCGAGAAGATCCGCGACGCACCGGCGGTGACCTGTTCGGGTACCGGCCAATCGAGATACCAGGGCCCGCGTCCGACCGTCGCCGACGGAGCCGAAACCGGGGCTGACCTGGCGTTGGTACCTGCCTGGTACCCGCGCCCGGAGGTGCCGGGTCGTCAGATGGCGTGGCGTTGGGGTTGGTAGCGGCATTGGTCGAGCCAGGCCTGGACTTCGACGGGATCGAAGCGCATGAGGTGCCCCCACTTGATGAACGGGATCCGGCGTTCGTGGACGAGTCGGCGGATGTGGCGGACCGAGACGCCGAGGTGGGCGGCGAGGGTGGGGATGTCCATGAGGTTGGGGAGGCCGACGGTGGCGGCCATGGCGGCGGGCTCCTCGAGCTGGTCGGTGGGACGAGGCCCGGACGTGGGTCCTCGAACCACTAGGCCGGCGAGGCGGCCGGTTCTCGCGAAGAAACCCGGTTGGCAAAGTTCGGCGAGGGCTGAGGGAGCCGAGATCGAGGTCCGCTCGGAGCGCGGGTCAGAGCCGGCTTCCGGCGTCGACGATCGCCGGGACCGTGGCGAGGTTTGTCCGTGAGTGACCAAGCGTGTCCGACCGTCGAGAAGTCGTGGACGGACCCGGCGAAGGGCCGTATGACGGGACGGGACGAGAACACGATTGCAACCCGTTCGGGGTTGGAAGGGAGGCCCGTCGTGGCGTGGGTGACGATGATGGGAGCCGGTTCGGTCCGCTACCACGACAAGGTCGTGGCGCAACGGGGCGACGACTTCCCGGGCCAGACCCTCGCCTACTACGGCTCCCGAGGCGAGACCCCCATGGTCTGGAACGGGGCCGGCGCCGCCCGGCTCGGGTTGACCGGACCGGTCCGAACCGAGGACTACTACTCGGTCTTCGCTGACGGCGGCGCCCAGGATCCGGTGCTCGGGGACCGGTTGGCATCGACGAAACGGCCGGGCATGGAGCTCGTCGTGTCGGCCCACAAGACCGTCGCCGTGTTGGGGGTGGTCGGCCGGGCCGATGACATGCACCGGATCCTCGACGCCGAAACGCACGCGACGATGGCGTTCCTCGACGCCTGGACCCAACGCCAGGGCGGCCGGCGTGGCCGTCTCCAGGTCCGCACCCCCACCTCCGGACTCACCTACGGAACGACCCGCCACGCCACCTCCCGGGCCGGGGACCCCAACCCCCACGACCACGTGCTGGTCGCCAACGTCGTGGAGATGCTCGACGACCAGGGCGGCTGGAAAGCCCTCGACACCGCCGGCATCCGCGACATGGTGCATGCCGCCACCGCGGTCGGCCGGTTGCACGCGGCGTGGGAAGCCCGCCAGCTCGGCTACGGGATCGGGGCCGATCACGGTCCGTCGGGGAAGCTCGACCACTTCGCCATCACCGGCATCCCCGACGAAGCATGCCGGCTGTTCTCGAAACGGTCCGAGGCCGATCGACGACGAGGTCGGCCCCGACGCCTCCTACCGGCTCCGCTCAACAACGGCCCGGTCGAACCGGCCCGAGAAGAACGGCGACGAACTCGCCCCGGAACAGTTGATGGACCACTGGCATCACGAACTCGCCACCATCGGCCTCACACCGGCCGGGATCGTCGAGTCGATCGAACACGCGGCGCCGTCCGTCGCACCGCCCGAACGTCTGTCCGACCACGAGCTCGCTGGCCTGGTCGAGTGGGTCCTGTCCCCCACCGGGCCGCTCGCTGGGGACAAGCAGTTCGGGCGGGCCGAGCTCATCCGTCACCTCGCCCCCAAGCTGCACGGCCGTCACCCCGACGAACTCGCCCGGGCGGTCGGCGCGGTGTTGGCGCATCCCGAAGCATTGCCGCTGCTCGGTCAGCCCGGGGCCCGGAACCGGGCCTGGGTCCTCGCCTCAGCCCGTGCCGCAGAGGAAGCGATCGCGGACTGCGCCGATCGGCTCGCCGCCAACACCACGGCCGTGTCCGTCGATCCCGACACGGCCGTCGCTGCGATCCGGGACAAGGAATGGAACATCGCAGCCCGCCTCACCCCCGGCCAACACAACCTCGTGACGACCGCGGCAACGTCGGGTCGGCAGCTCGAGCTGGTCCTCGGTGTCGCCGGCGCCGGCAAGACCACGGCCCTCGACGCCCTCCGGACCGCATACGAGACCGCCGGGCATCGGGTGATCGGCACCGCCACCTCCGGACAGGCCGCAAAGACCCTCGGCGACGCCGCCCACATCAACTCCCACACCACCGCCAGCCTGTTGTGGCGACTCCAGTACGGCCGCGAACGCCTCGACCCGTCGACGGTGTTGATCGTCGACGAGGCCGGCATGGTCGACGACCCCGCCATGCTCGCCCTGCTCACCGCCGTCGAGCTCCACGGCTCGAAAGTGATCGTGGTCGGTGACCATCATCAGCTCGGCGCGGTCGGACCCGGCGGTGGGCTCGAAGCCCTCACCACCCGCCATCCCGACGCCGTCCACCACCTCGACGACAACATCCGGCAACGAGATCCGGTCGAACGAGCCGCACTCGAACAACTGCGTTCCGGGAACGTCGGCCGAGCCGTGTCGTTCTATGCCGCCCAGGGTCGGATCGACCGGCACGAGGAGCGGTGGGACGCGCTCCTCGCCACCATCGGCCGCGTGGGCACGACGACCTCGAGGCCGGCCACGACACGGTCATGTTGGCGTGGCGGCGCGCCGACGTCGCTCAACTCAACCACTTCGCCCGCCTCTACCGTCGCGGCCGCGGGACACCTCGGCGACACCAGCGTCGACGCCGCCGGCGGCCGCCGCTACAGCAGCCGGCGACCACGTCGTCGCCCTCGCCCCCGACCCCGACCGAAGGTTCGTGACCAGCCAACGCGGCCTCGTCACCAGCATCGACAAGACCACCGGAACCGTCACCATCGACTTCGGCGGTGGGCAGAAGGCGGTGACGTTGTCGGGTGAAGCGATCGACGGCCACCACCTCGACCACGCGTACGCCACCACCGTCCACCGTGCCCAAGGCGCCACCGTCGACCGAGCCCACGTCTACGCCAACGGCGGAGGACGAGAGCTCACCTACGTTGCCCTCTCCCGCGCCCGCCACACCACCACCATCCACTGCGCGGCGGACACCCTCGACCAGGCCGCCGAGGACCTTCAACGCGACTGGAGTGTCGACCGGAGGCAACGCTGGACCCTCGACACCGACCTCCCCGCCACCCCCGGACAACCATTCCGGCCAGCGCTCATGCCTGGCACCGAGACCGGGCTCCGTCTCGGACGGCTCCGCGCCGAACGAGCCGCCATCCAAGCGGCCATGCCCGCCGAACCCGACTACCTCGAACTCCACCGGCAACGCCAAGAAGTGACCGACCACCTCGAGGAACTCCGCACCGGCACCGGCCGCTACACCGACACCCCCACCGGCCAGGCCGCCCAACGCTACGTCGCTGCCGAGGCCGACCTCCACCGCGCTGCTCGCCATGCTGGACGGAGAGAGCTCGGCCGCTGGCAACGCCACAAAGCCAACAGCCTCGTGGATCAGCACCAGAGAGCGGTCGACCGGACCCGAGAGGTCTGGCTCTCGATCGGCGGGCCGATCGAAGACGACCTCAGCACCCGACTTGAGGAACTCGACAGCGCCAAATTACAACTCGGCGTGGACCGGCTTGAACGCGAGGCATGGCTGCTCGCACACCCCGCTGCCCTCGACCGCCTCGAAGCGCTCGATCGAGAAACCCAACGCCTCGAGATCGACGCCGGCATCGCCACACCCGACGATCGACGCCCGCGCGTGCCTCCACCGAACCTTCGCGGCCCGGGCCTCGCGATCTGACACCACACCCTGGCCACCAGCAGGCCGGGTGATTCAGAGTGGTCCCTCGTCGATGGCCAACTCGAGTCTGGACACCGCCTCTGCAGCGCGCCACAGATGGTCTTCTTCCGGGCGGTGGTCCCGGCGCCACTCACGATCCCAGTACTGATCCAGCACCGACCGCAGATGCACCCGGGCTGTCACGAGCTCCGCGGCCAACTGTTCGACCAAGACGTCCTCGTCGGGTTCGACCACGTCGGCCTCCTCCAGATCTCCGCTGCGTAACCGATCAAGCACGGCGTCGTCGATGCCATCACTTGCCGTCCAGAACCGTGCCACTCGCCGGTGCTCACAGCTCCAGGCCGGCAACGAGGCCGGTCGGTACCACCACGACACCGGTCGCTTCCCCAACCGCAGGACCTCGCCCACGTATTCGCCGACCGGGTGCAACGTCAACCACGACAACTCATCCGGCGGCACGTCAACCAACAAGATGACCGCGCCGCCCTCGCCGTCAGCCGACGGGTCGAGGAAGGAGCCCGACACCCAGAGCTCCTCGAGCGGCCACCCGATCGCCGAGTCCCTCAACGGAAGACGATCCGACGCCACCTCCGCGATCTCCACGAGATGGCGCACAGCAGTCGACCGCTTCACGTCGACCATCCTCCCTCAGATAACAGATCTTCGGGGCGACAACCCGACCGGCATAACGAAGCCTCTTTCTGTCAAGACTCTTGTTTCGAGCGCGTCGAAGCAGAGCCTGGGTCGGTGGGCGTACGGTTGTTGGTGGCCCGGGTGTGACTTCTCCGAAGAGCCGACTGTTCAGGATGCAGAGCCGGTCACGCTGGAGTACGTAGACGTTCCTGAGTGTCCACCCGGGTCACTTCATCAGCGTCGGCCGAGGTCGACCTGCAGCTGGCGCCACACGGCGTCGGACACCCGCCGCTTCAACGCGCGGAGCGCTTCCTTCTTGGTCTTGCCCTCGGCGAGCTTGCGGTCGTAGTAGATCCGCCCCGGGGTGCCGGCGTTGCGGATCTGGGTGACGGCGATGAGGTGCATGGCGTGGTTCAACTTGCGGTTCCCGCGCGGGTTCAGCCGATGCCGCGCCTTCGGGCCCGACGACGCCTCGATCGGGGCGGTGCCGTTGTAGGCGGCGAACTTCTCCTTGGTCGCGAACCGCGCCGGATCACCGGCATAACCCAGGATCAGTGCGGCCACGATCGGGCCGACCCCGTAGACCTCGAGCAACGTCGTCCCGGATGCGTCGACCGCGTCCGCGATGCGCTTGCGGAGTTCGACGAGTTCGCGGTCGCAGCGGCGCATGTCGAGGACCAGGTCGGCGGCGATGGCCTTGCGGGCCACGTCGACGGGGTTGTCGGTCCGGACCTTGCGCAACGCCGCCGACGCTTGATCGGCCTTGAGTTTCCTGGGCATCCCGCCGGGGATCAGCTCGATCAACACCGCGTGCAACCGGCACACGGCCTGGGTGCGTCGGGCGGTGATGTCACCGAATCGGCGGACCAGCATCCGGACCGCCAACGCGGTGATCATCGGCAGCGACCCGACGGAGCCCGCAGTGCCGGAGCCCGGCGATCGCCGTCGACAGCGCGTCGTTCGGGTCGTTCTTCGATGCCTTCGTCGACCCCAACAACCGGACCCGAGCAGCGAGCGTCGCGGGCACGTCGATGACGTGTTCGCCTTCGGCGACGAGCTGCTGGGAGAGGAGCTTGCCGAGCCCGTCGGCGGACTCGACCGCCCACGCCCGGTCCTCGAACGGCGCCGCCCACGCCAACAGCCGCTGCGCCTGGCAGCGGTCAGCGGCGAGCTGGAACTCGGCCAGCGGTGCTTCGGTCTCGTCGATGGCCACCGCGGTGTGGGTGGCCTTGTGCGGGTCGATCCCGATGATGATCGTCATGGAGTACCTCTCCTTCGTGAACGCCGATGTGGTGCGTCACGACGGGCACTCCTGATGTGGGTTGGTGCTGCTCGCCTCTTTCGAGCCACGCCGCGACATGGACCCCGAACCGGCCGGCGCTTCGTTCGGAAGCCAACCCGACCATGCCGAGCAGCAGGCACTTCAAGAGCCAGCCGAGCCCGGGATCCGATGACGCTACGAGCACCAGCTCAGCGTCGCCCTCGATCCTCCATCAGGCACTTCGGTCCGCGTGGAGATGGGGAACAATGGCCTGACCACCTTGTAGGGAGCGCCCCGTTGTTCGGAATCTTCCCGGCCATCGAGTCCGTGGATGTCACGAATCGAGATCCCCGTGACGTGTTGGCATCGCTGACCACCGGGACCGAGGTCGACCTGACGGTCGACCGGCCATCGAGCCTCCGGTTCGCCAGGGTCACGGGCCGAAGCACCGCCGACGCTCTCGGCCACCATCTCCTGCCGCCGACGCGCCGCCACGATCCTCCAACTCATCTCACCCAACGCCCGCGGCAAGGTGAGCATTCGAACCAGCATCGAAGGCACTGAGGTGCTGTTGAGGATCGAGTCGACCCGTACCCCGATCGTGATGCGGATCGTCCTGACGACGGTGCTCGTTTCCTCCGTCATCGCATCCCTGATGAATCCGGTGAACCCGATTGCGTGGCTGCTTGGCATCGCAGGGGTTGCCCTCGGGCTGAGCATCGCTCGGGACAGCGCAGACGACCGGCAGGCCTGGAGCGAAGTGACGGGCCTGGTTGGTCAACACGTGGAATCCGCACTCCACCCACCAGCCGTGGACTCGTGAGGCTGCGCTGACCTCAGACTGGTTCCCGCCAGTCGTGCGATCATGACGGTGGTGAACCCAGCCCGGCTGTTCGTGATCGGCGTCTTTGGAATCGCGATTTCTCTCTACATGCGGGCATCGCATGAGCAGCTCTTGGGATGGAAGCGAACCGGTGACAAGCGAGCTGGTCGGTGGGAGGACACCGGGGAAATGGGGGCGTGGAAGATCACGCTCCCCGCGTCAGTCTTGATCGCCACGATCGGCGGAGGAACCTGGCTATTGCACCAGCTTTGAGATCCACGCCATCCTCAGATCCGTAACGATTGCCAGCTCGGTCGCGCCTGCCACAACAGCTATCAGGAAGTCGCGAGCGACCCGCCCACCTCGATGGGGTCATGCGCACCC
>CAVVGJ010000003.1:0-19141 GCA_963747745.1 uncultured Acidimicrobiaceae bacterium | reverse complement strand
TCACACCTCGGACTGTGACATCTCCTCGAGGCCGGGGCGGATCTCGGATGCCTTGAACCGCCGGTGGCCGCCCAGGGTGCGGATGGCGTTGAGCTTGCCGGCACGCCCACATTTCATCACGGTCTTGGGGTTGACACGAAACGGCGCCGCGACCTCCGACGGGGTCAGCAGTGCTTTGGGGGAATCGAGGCCTTCGTGTTCTGCCATGGTGTGCTGTGTCTTCCTCGTGGGTCGCCGGCACGACGTGTCCCAGGTTCAGACTCAAACGTACGGAACGTGCATTCAGTTGGCGATAGCCCGGGTGGGCCATTTCACCATTGATGGATGACTAGTCCCTGTTTGTCCGCTGTGGCCGCTGCCGACCGTCCCCGGCTCATGCGGGCCGGTGGTCCCGATACGGTCACGTTCGTGCCCCTGCCGTCCGCATCCACCCCACCATCGATCTTCGAGCAGATGACGGTCATCGGCGATCACCGCTTCGAACAGGTCGCCTTCTGCCACCACGAACCCAGCGGCCTGCGGGCGATCATCGCCATCCACTCCACCACGCTCGGTCCGGCCCTCGGCGGGACCCGCTTCTGGCCCTACGCCAGCGAGGCCGAAGCCGTCACCGACGCCTGCCGCCTGGCGAGGGGCATGACCTACAAGCACGCCGCCGCCGGGCTCGACCAGGGCGGCGGAAAGGCGGTGATCTGGGGCGACCCGCGGACCGACCGCTCGGAGGCGCTGATCCGCGCCTACGCCCGCTTCGTCGACGGCCTCGGCGGTCGCTATCTGACGGCCGAGGATGTCGGGACCAGCCAGGCCGACATGGACCTGATCCGGCGGGAGACACCGTTCGTCACCGGGGTCAGCTCGTCGCTCGGCGGGTCCGGAGATCCCTCGCCCGCCACGGCGTGGGGGGTGCTGTGGGCCATGCGCGCCGCCGCCGACCTGCGCTGGGGCTCACCCGATCTGGCCGGGCGCCACGTGGTGGTGTCGGGTGTCGGCAAGGTCGGCCGGGCCCTGGTCGATCACCTGGTCTCCGATGGCGCCAGAGTCACGATCGCCGACGTCGACCCGGCTGCGCTCGAGACCACGGTCGCCGCCCATGGCCGCGAGCGGGTCGCGGTGGTGGAACCCGACGAGGCCCACAAGGCCGAGTGCGACGTGTTCGCACCGTGCGCGCTCGGCGCCGTCTTGTCGGAGACGACGATCCCCGAGCTGCGTTGCGAGGTGGTGGCCGGCTCGGCCAACAACCAGCTGGCCACCGACGACGACGACGATCGGCTCGCCGCTCGCGACATCCTCTACGTCCCCGACTACGTCGCCAATGCCGGTGGCGTGATCAACATCGCCGAGGAGCCCGCCGGGTACGACCACGACCGGGCCTGGCGGCGCATCGAGACCATCGGCCAGACGGTGCGCGAGATCATCGCCATCGCCGAGCGTGACGGCATCACACCGGCCGAGGCCGCCGATCGCTACGCCGAGCAGCGCATCGAGTCGGTCGCCGGTGTGGCTCGCCTCCGGCGCGGCGCTCACGGCCCTTCGTAGGGGAATCCCAGCTCCGGGGCCGTCACGAGGGCCAGGAAGGGGATGCCCCGAGCGTCGGCCATGGCGGCGATCGTTCCCCCCGATCGACCACCGACAGGAGCAGCGCCGGCTCGGCGCCGGCGTCGGTCACGACATCGGCGGCCTCGAGCATCGACACGCCGCGCGTCACTGCGTCCTCGACGATGACCACCCGATCGCCCGGCTCGAGCGCACCGGCGATGCGGCCGCCGCCGCCGTGGTCCTTGGCCTCCTTGCGGACGCTGAACGACCGCAGGGCGCGCCCGCGGGTGGCGCCGATGGCGGCGACGCCGAAGGCCACGGCGTCAGCGCCCATGGTCAGGCCGCCGATGGCCGTGATGTCGTCGGGGATGACAGCGAGGGCGGCATCGGCCACCAACACCATCCCCTCGGGCCGACACGTGGTCTGCTTGGCGTCGCAGAACCAGTTGCTCCGTCGACCCGACTTGAGGACGAAGTCACCCTCGCGGACGGAGTGGGTGCGGATGTGCTCGACCAGGTTCACGGGTTCCTCCACAGGGGATCGGAGCGCTTGGCGACGACGAAGGCCAGCAGGGCGACCAGGGCCCCGGCCGCGGACGCGGCCACGTTGCGCCCGATCCAGTCGTCGAGCGTCACCCGGTCGCGGTAGTCGGCGATGGCGGCGAACTGGTCGTCGGACAGGAGGCGATCGGAACGGTCGGCGCCGATGCGGTCGTCGAGGTACACGAGTTGGCCCTCGTCGACGCGGACCTGGGTCTCGATCTCGTCGCCGTCGACGTCGGCGAACACGTCCCACACGGCCACCTGCTGTCCGTCTGCAGTGTCGTGCGTGGTCAGGGTCACCGGCTTGGTGACGGTGGCGTCGAAGCCGACCGACGCCAGCGCACCCACGGCTGCGTCGGCGGCCTGGCCGGCGTCGAGGTCGGGACGAGGCGTGAACCACGCGGCCCCGACGACCCCCAGCGCGACGAAGACCAGGACCCAGCTCACGGTTCTCACCACGGACGCCATGGCTACGAGGCGCCCGCCCCGCCGTCGAGCAGCCACCGACGGAACTCCTGCCGCTGGTCGGCGTCGAGAAGCGCGGTCGTGGCGATCAGCTCCATGAGCTTCTCGGAGTCGAACGGCTTGGACACGAAACCGAGGGCACCGAGCTCGATGGCGTGGCGGCGGTGCTCGTCGCGGTCAGTGGCCAACCCGCTGACCACGATGACCGCGGGTACCGGTTCCTCGAGCTGGTCGAGCACGCTCCAGCCGTCGAGTCCCGGCATCATGATGTCGAGCAGCACCACGTCGGGCTCGAGGGCCGGGATGCGGTCGAGCGCCTCGAACCCGTCGTCGGCGGTGATGACGTCGTAGCCCTCGGCCTCGAGCTCGAGCCGGAGGAGCAACTGGATGTCGGGCTCGTCGTCGACGACCATCACCGTGGTCACGAGGCGGCCCGACCGGTGTAGCGAACCCGTCCCTCGCCCGGCTCCAGCACCCCGATCTGGATCGCCCGGTGGCCGGCGGTGCGCAGCACGTCGAGGGCGACGTGGACATCGGTGTCGGGGACGACCACAGCCATCCCGATGCCCATGTTGAAGACCCGGGCCATCTCCTCGTCGGTGACCTGGCCGAGGGTCTGGATCTCGGTGAACACCCGGGGCGGCTCCCACGTGGACCGGTCGATCACGGCGTCGAGCTTGGACGAGAGCACCCGGTTGAGGTTGCCCGGGATGCCGCCACCGGTGATGTGAGCCACGGCACGGACATCGACCACGCGCAGCAGCGACGCGATCGCCGGCGAGTAGATCACCGACGGAGTCAGCAGCTCGTCGGCCAAGCTGTGGTGGGCGCCCTCGTAGGCGGGCTCGTCGAGCTGGCGGCCGGCGACGTCGAGGAGCACCCGCCGAGCAAGCGAGTACCCGTTGGACCGCAGACCCGGCGAGGGCAGGCCGAGGACGACGTCGCCGGGCCGAACGGTGGAGCCGTCGAGGATGCGGTCGCGCTCCGCGACGCCGACGGCGAAGCCCACGAGGTCGAACTCCCCGGGCTCCATGGCGCCGGGGTGCTCGGCCATCTCGCCGCCGATGAGGGCGCACCCGGCATCGCGGCAGCCCTTGGCCACCCCGGAGACGAGTTGATCGATGTGATCGGGGTCGAGCGAGCCCACCGCGATGTAGTCGAGGAAGAACAGCGGTTCGGCTCCGGCGCAGGCGATGTCGTCGACGCACATGGCGACCAGGTCGATGCCGATCGAGTCGAAGCGACCGGTCTGGTGGGCGATCATCGCCTTCGTGCCCACCCCGTCGGTGGACGAGATGAGCACGGGATGGTCGAAGCGGTGGGCGGGGAACTGGAACAACCCGCCGAACCCGCCGATGTCGCCGATGACCTCGGGCCGGAACGTGGACCGGACGTGGGCCTTGATGCGTTCGACCGCGATCTCACCGGCGGTGATGTCCACACCTGCGCCGGCGTAGGTCTCGCCCATGTTCAGCTGTCGAATCCGAGCTGGCCGAGCACGGCGGCGCTGCGCTGGGCCACGGCGGCGGCGATGCCGCTCTCCGGGGCGGGGGTGATCGGTGCTTCGCCCGACGACCCGATCTCGAGCACGCCCTTGCCCAGGCTCACCGGGATCTCGACCGGGTAGTCGCCCGTGAAGCACGCGTCGCAGAAGCCGCTCTGGGGTGTGCCCGTCGCGGCCACCAGCCGGTCGAGCGTGAGGTAGGCGATGGAGTCGACCTTGAGGAAGTCGCGGATCTCGGCCAGGTCCATGTTGGCGGCGAGCAGCTCGCTGCGGACGCCGGTGTCGATGCCGTAGAAGCAGGACCACATCACGGGCGGGGCCGAGATGCGCAGGTGGACCTCGGTGGCGCCCGCCTCGCGGAGCATCTGGGTCAGGGTCCGCTGGGTGGTGCCCCGGACGATGGTGTCGTCGACCACGACCACGCGCTTGCCGGCGAGGTTCTCCTTCAACGGGTTGAGCTTCATCCGCACCGCGGCCTCGCGGGCCTGCTGGTTGGGGGCGATGAAGCTGCGTCCGATGTAGCGGTTCTTCACCAGGCCGTGGCCGGACGGGATGCCCGACTCCAGGGCGAAGCCCTCGGCGGCGGGGACGCCGGACTCCGGCACGCCCATCACCATGTCGGCGTCGACCGGGGCCTGCTGGGCGAGCTGGCGTCCCATGCGGACCCGGGCCTGGTGGACGTTCTTGCCGTACAGGGTGGAGTCGGGCCGAGCGAAGTAGACGAACTCGAACAGGCACAGCCGGGGGTCGATGGACGAGGCGGGGAAGGGTCGGACCGAGCGGTACCCGGTGGCGTCGATGACGATCATCTCCCCCGGTTCCAGCTCGCGGACGAAGTGGGCACCGATGAGGTCCAGGGCGGGCGTTTCCGAAGCCAGCACCCAGCCGGTCTCGATCCGGCCCAGGCACAGGGGTCGGAACCCGTGGGGGTCGCGGACGCCGACGACGTGGGCCTCGTCCATGCAGACGATCGAGAACGCCCCCTCGAGCCGAGGGAGCACCTCGGTCATCGCCCGCTCGAGCTCGCGGTCGTCGCCGCGGTCGTCGTCGCGCTCGATGGCGCGGGCGATGAGCTCGACCACCAGGTCGCTGTCGGAGGTGACGGCGCCGGTGCCGGGCAGCATGCCGAGATCGTCGGCCAGCGCGGTGGTGTTGACCAGGTTCCCGTTGTGCCCGAGGGCGATCTGGTGCCCGGCCGCGCCCCGCGCCACCGGCTGGGCGTTCTGCCACACGCTGGAGCCGGTGGTGGAGTACCGAGTGTGACCGATGGCGAGATGTCCGGGCAGGCCGTTGAGGATCCGGTCGTCGAAGACCGAGGCCACCAGGCCAGTGTCCTTGACCGTGACGAGCTCGGTGCCGTCGGAGACGGCCATGCCCGCAGCCTCCTGGCCGCGGTGCTGGAGCGCGAAGAGGCCGAGGTAGGTGAGCTGGGCCACCTTCTGGCCCGGCGCGTAGATGCCGAAGACCCCGCACGCCTCCTTGAGCTCGTCGCCGACATCGCCGGGATCGCCAGATCGCCGGTCGGGCCGGGGTCCGGCTCCCGGATCCGGTCGATCGATGGGGGTTCGGCGGAGGAGGGCGGGGGAGGCGTCGGCATGGGACCTACGGGTTTGTCCGGTGTCACGCTACCGGTCCTTCGACGACGTGCCGAAGCCGTGCCGTGGTCGACGGGGCGAGATCACTCCGCCAGCCGCCGGGCGACGGCGTCGGCGATGTGATCGAGCTGCTGGGTCGAGAACAACTCGCCCTCGGCCCGGAGCTTGATGCGGCGTCGGAGCGCGATCAGCTCCTTGCGCAACGCATCGACGACGTCGTCGGACACGCCGCCGCCGGCTCGGATCTCCTCGCGCAGCAGGTCGATGATGTCGGGGTCGATGCGGGCGAACTCGTCGCCTTCGGGGGCGGCATCGGCGTCGCGGTCGGGTGCGGAGGCCATGGTGTCGATGAGCTGGCGCAGCGAGTCGAACTCGGCGGTGACGTGGTCGCGGAGGGTGGCCACCTGGTCGGCCAGCTCGGGTCCGGCGTCGGCGGCCGGCGGGGCGATGTCGTCGGCCAGCTCGAGGCCCTCGTCGAGCCGGGCGATGATGTCCTCGATCCCGGTGCGCATCGAGCGCAGATCGTCGTCGCTCCCCGACCGTTCGTTGCTGGCTCGGAGCTCGTCGACCGCCGAGCGCAGTTCGGTGACGGCCTGCATCCGGTCGTGCAGTCCGGCGAGGTCGGCCCGCAGCTGGTCCACGGTGCCGGCGAGGGCATCGGACGGCTCGACCACCAGTCCTTCGGACAGCTCGCTGCGCAGCGCAGCCACGTCCGTCGCCACCGATCGCAGCACGTCGTCCGACCCGCTGTCCGGGCCCGGGCCCTCGCCCCCCTCGGACCGTGCCACCAGGTCCTGCACGGCCGCGGTGAGTTCGGACATGTCGGTCTGGAGTCGGGCGAGCTGCTCGATGGCTGCCGCGGCGCCGGCGAGCTCGTCGAGGGAGGCCCGCACGCTGCGGAACTCCTCCCAGAGGGCACCGACCACCTCGCCCGACGCGGTGTCGAGCAAGGCTTCCCGGACCTCGTCGAGCAGCGTCCGGACCTCGGCGAGCATGCGGGCTGGCGGCGCGGCGCCGAGATCGGGGGCGTCACCGCTGTCGTCGCTCATGGTTCCTCCGCTTCGAGCCGGTTCGACCGTTCATCTTGTCGCATCGACGGCGCGGGCCGAGGGATCGGGCGCCGGCCGCCGCACCATGACCTGGATCGACCCCGTCGGTACGCTCGGCGGATGCTCTCCCGCATCGACCGGCAGCTCGAGCGCCGGCTCGGACACCGACCGGCCGTCGCCAAGCTGGTGAAGTACAGCGCGGCCTCGGTGTCGGGGGTCGTCACCAGCCAGGTGACCCTCGTTTTCTGCCTCGTGGTGATCGACCTCCCGGCCGTCACCTCCAACATCATCGCCGTCACGCTCGGAGCCGTACCCAACTACCTCATCAACCGGGCCTGGACCTTCAACAAGCGCGGGAGTCACAGCCTCACCCGTGAGATCGTCCCGTTCTGGCTCATGGCCGTCCTCGGCCTGGTGCTGTCGACGTTCGCGGTGGCGTGGGCCGACACCCGCTATGACGGCAACGTCCTCGTGCTCAGCGCCGCCAGCATCGGCTCGTTCGGGGTGCTGTGGGTGGCCAAGTACTTCGTGCTCGAGCGACTGCTGTTCGTCCCTCTCGCCCACGTCATCGAGCACGAACAGGAGCAGCACTCCACGACGCGGCCGTAGAGATCCGGGTCAGCCGTGCGCGGTGCCCGCCCCCAGAGCGTCGGGCAGGGCACGGCGCCAGCGAGCGCGCACCTCGGCGACGTCGAGATCGATGAGCTGGCCGATCCGCAGCCGTGACCCGCCCGCGGCGCCGACCACGCTCGCCGGTACACCGGCGTCGGCCGCGGCGGACGAGAAGGAGTCGACGTCGTCGGGGTCGATGGCACACAGCACCGCCGAGGGCGTCTCGGCGAAGAGGGCGAGGTGGCCCCCCGGGGGCGGCAGCTCGACCGTGGCGCCGATCCCGGCCCGCGCCGCCATCTCGGCCAGGGCCGGTCCGAAGCCGCCGGCGAGGTCGTGCACCGACACCACCCGCCCGGTCGCCGCCACCTCCCGGACGAACCCGGCGACGACACCATGCGCGGCGAGGTCGACCGGTGGAGGCGAGCCGCGGTGGTGGCCCTGCGACCAGGCCCACGCACTGCCGGAGAGGGACGTGGCCGGTTGGCCGACGAGGACGAGCGTCGTGCCGGCATACAGGCCGATGCTCGGCGGGCGACGGTCGAGCGCCGCGATCAACCCGACCGTGCCGACCACGGGCGTGGGATCGATGTCGACGCCGCCCGAGGTGTTGTAGAGCGAGACGTTGCCGCCCACGACGGGCACGGACAGCGCCCGGCATGCCTCGGCCATGCCGTCGATGGCCTCGCTCAGCTGCCACATGACCTCGGGGTGCTCGGGGTTGCCGAAGTTGAGGCAGTTCACCAGGCCGAGGGGTTCGGCGCCGACGCAGGCCAGGTTCATCACCGACTCGGCCACCACGGCCACCGTGCCCGAGCGGGGATCGAGACGGCACCAGCGGTGGTTGCCGTCGGTGGTGAGGGCCAGGCCCCGCCCGGTGGGAACGCCCGTACGGGGATCCTTGAGGCGCAGGACGGTGGCGTCGCCACCGGGACCCTCGACGGTGTTGAGGAACAGCTGGTGGTCGTACTGCGACGACACCCACGTCGTGTCGGCCAACAGGCCGAGCAGGTCCTCGTTCGGATCGACCGGCGCATCGAGGACGTCGGCGGTGTCGGCGGCGGCCTCGGCGCGATCGGCGGGCGCGGCGAGGGGCCGGTCGTACAAGGGGGCGTCGTCGTCGAGGGAGTTGGCCGGGATGTCGGCCAGGACCTCGCCATCGAGGCGGTCGAGCACCCGGAAGCGTCCGGTGCCCGTCACGGTGCCGATGACCGACGCCGCGATCTCCCACTTGTCACAGATCGCCAGCAGGGCGTCGAGCTTGGCCGGTTCGACGATGGCGAGCATGCGCTCCTGGCTCTCGCTGATCATGATCTCGAACGGCTCCAAGCCGGCCTCGCGGACGTGGACCTCGGACAGGCACAGATCCATGCCGACGCCGCCCTTGGCGGCGGTCTCGCTCGCCGCGCCCGTGATGCCGGCGGCCCCCAGGTCCTGGATCCCCACCACCAGGCCGGCGTCGAGGATCTCGAGGCAGGCCTCGATGAGGCGCTTCTCCTCGAAGGGATCGCCCACCTGCACGCTGGGGCGCTTCTCCTCGTGACCCTCCTCGAAGGCGGCCGATGCCAACACGCTGGCCCCGCCGATGCCGTCGCGCCCGGTGGCGGAGCCGAACAGCACCGTGAGGTTGCCCGGACCCGACGCCCGGGCGAGCGCCAACCGGTCCTGCGGCAGCACGCCGAGGCAGAACACGTTCACCAGCGGGTTGCCCTGGTAGGTGGCATCGAAGACCGTCTCGCCGCCGACGGTGGGGACGCCGACCGAGTTGCCGTAGCCCGACACCCCGGACACCACCCCCTCGGCGATCCAGCGGCTGCGGGGATCGTCGAGCGGACCGAACCGCAGTGGATCCATGAGGGCGATGGGCCGCGCACCCATCGAGAACACGTCGCGCAGGATGCCGCCCACGCCGGTGGCGGCGCCCTCGTAGGGCTCGATGGCCGACGGATGGTTGTGGCTCTCGATGCGGAACGCGGCCGCGATCCCGTCGCCGACGTCGACCACGCCGGCGCCTTCGCCGGGGCCGACCAGCACGTGGGGCGCCTCCGACGGCAGGCGCCGGAGGTGGAGGCGGGACGACTTGTACGAGCAGTGCTCCGACCACATCACGGAGTACATGGCCAACTCGAGATGATTGGCCGGACGGCCGAGGATGGCGGCGATCCGCTCGGCCTCGTCGTCGGTCAGTCCCAGCGCCCGGTGGACGGCAGGATCGAGTGGCTCAGCGGGAGGCGCCATGGTCGCAACGCTAGGCCGCGGTGGCGTGTCGTCCATCCATCGCGGCCAGCGTCACGCTGAATGTCGTCAATGACTGCGGCCCCATTGGTGACAATGAGATCCGGCGAATTGAACGTGTTCGAATCCTGTGGTTTGCTTGGTAGCCATGGCTGAGAAACGCGCAATGACTCAAGAGCACAAAGACGCACTCGCCGAGGGGCGCCGTCAAGGCAAATCGGTGCGCAACTACCTCGAAGCACTCGAGCAACACAAGCCCAAGCGGGGCCGGAAGCGCACACCGGAATCGATCCGCAAGCAGCTCGACAAGATCAATGCCGAGCTCGACAGTGCCGATCCGGTGAAGAAGCTCCAGATGATCCAGGACCGCATCGACCTCGAAGCCGAGCTCGAAGCGATCGAGAACAAGCCCGATCTCAGCGCGCTCGAGAACGACTTCGTCACGGCCGCCAAGCCCTACAGCGAGCGCAAGTCGATCTCGTACGCGGCGTGGAGGGAGCTGGGGGTCGAGGCTGCGGTGCTCAAGCGGGCCGGGATCACCCGCGGGAGCTGAACCGGCAGGTCACACCGGTGCTGCGACCGCCACGGCGAGCAGCGATTGCAGCATGGGGATGCCGTCGACCGAGCCGAGGAGCACGTTCGACGCCCGCTCCGGGTGAGGCATCAAACCGACCACGTTCCTGGTCTCGTTGCACACACCGGCGATGTCGTCCACCGACCCATTCGGGTTGTCGACGTAGCGGACGACGATCTGATCCTGATCACGGAGCCGGGCCAGCGTCTCGGCGTCGCAGGTGTAGTTGCCCTCGAAATGGTTGATCGGGATCCGCAGCTCTTGGCCGATCTGGGTCCGGGCCGTCAGGGGTGAATCCGTGGATTCGACCCGCAGCGTCACCGTGGTGCAGAGGAACTTCAGCCCGGCGTTCTTCTGGAGGGCACCGGGCAGCATTCCCGCCTCGGTGAGGACCTGGAAGCCGTTGCAGATGCCGACCACGGGTCCGCCACGGGCCGCGAAGTCCTGCACCGCGCCCATGATCGGCGAGAAGCGGGCGATCGCCCCCGGGCGCAGGTAGTCGCCGTGGGCGAACCCTCCCGGGACGATGACGCCGTCGACCTGACCGAGGTGGTCGTCGCCGTGCCAGAGCAGTTCGGCGTCGCCGCCGAGGCTGGTGATGGCCTCGACCGCATCCTGTTCGCAGTTCGAACCCGGGAACAGGACGACCCCGATGCGGGCGCTCACCGAAGCGCCTCGGATGCCGTCGCCTCGGTGACGGTGACGACCGAGTCCTCGATGACCGGGTTGGTCAGGAACCGGGCGCACACGTCCTCGACCCGGGCGCGAGCTGCCTCGAGGCTGTCGGCGTCCACGGTGAAGCGCATCGACTTCCCCACCCGGACGCCGCTGAAGCCCTCGAAGCCCAGCGCCGGAAGCGACCGCTCGATGGTGGCCCCCTCCGGGTCGGCGATGCCGGCGCGAGGGCTGGTCTCCACCTGGACGTCGAAGCGCATGGCCGCCAATCTACGCGCCCCGCCCCTCGGGAAAATCGCAGCGGATCGCGGTCGCCTTCCGACGGTGATCCACAGCGATTTTCCGGTTGAGGGCGTCAGGCGCTGCCGGGCCAGTCGTCGAGCGACTTGCCGCAGATGCGCTCGTAGCCCTCGCGGTAGCGGGCGGAGGTGGCGGCCACCACGTCGTCGGGCAAGGTGGGCGGTGGTGGCGTCTTGTCCCATCCGTCGACCGCCGCCAGCCAGTCTCGCAGCGGCTGCTTGTCGAAGCTGGGCGGTGTCGTTCCCGGGACCCACTCGGCGGCGGGCCAGAAGCGGGACGAGTCCGGCGTGAGGACCTCGTCGCAGATGGCGAGCTCGCCGTCGATCCAGCCCAACTCGAACTTGGTGTCGGCGATGATGATGCCGCGCTCCCGGGCCCAGTCGGCGCCGGTCTGGTAGGCGGCGACGGCGATCTCGCGAGCCCGCTCGGCGACCTCCTTGCCGACGAGGTCGATGGCGCCGGCGAAGTCGATGTTCTCGTCGTGCTCGCCGATCTCGGCCTTGGTCGAGGGAGTGAACACCGGCTCGGGCAGCCGGTCGGACTCCTGGAGCCCGGCGGGCATGTCGGCGCCGTGCATGGTGCCCGAGGCCTTGTACTCCTTCCACGCCGAGCCCGTGATGTAGCCCCGGACGATGCACTCGATGGGCAGCATCTCCGCCTTGTGGGTGAGCATGGACCGGCCGGCGAGCTCGGGGTCGCGGGCACCGTCGGGGAAGTCGGCGATGTCGGTGGAGATCAGGTGGTTGGGGGCGACCTCGGCGAGGAGGTCGAACCAGAACGCCGACATGGCGGTGAGGACGCGCCCCTTGTCGGGGATGGTCTCGTTCATCACCACGTCGAAGGCGGAGATCCGGTCGGAGGTGACCATGAGGAGCCGGTCGGCGCCGTCGGGTCCTGGTCCGGCGTCGTAGATGCCGCGGACCTTGCCGGTGTTGAGCAGGGGGAGGTCGATCGTCACGACACCAAGCCTGCCTCACGACGGCGCGCTCGCGGAACACGGTCAGCGGGTGAGGTCCTGCGCCACCACGCTCGTCCCGTCGCCGGCGCCTCCCGGCACCGTCACGTACAGGCGCGACAGATCTGCCGGCAGGGCCACCTCGGTGGGCGCCGACACCGGGAGGTCGAGTCCCATCGTCGGTGCCGCGCCGTCGAAGGCAACGGAGATCACGTGCCAGCCCCCGCTCTCGTCGCCCACCGTGGCGACCACGAGCCCGTCGGACACGGCCTCCACTGCGATGGCCGTGGCGACACCGCTGGCCGCCACGGGCCTGGGACAGCACGGTCTGCGTTCCCGAGGTGGTGTCCACGGCGATCAGCCCGTCGCGGTCACCGGTGACCACCACGATCTGGCGTCCGGACGGCGAGACCGAGAGGCCGACCACGCCGGGGATCTGGGCCACGACGGCACCGTCGAGGCGGATGGTGCCGTCGGCCGAGGAGGTGGCCACCCGGCCGTCGGCGGTCACGTCGAGGTGGATGACATCGGTGGGCCCGAGATCGACGACCTCGCCCGATGCGGTCGGGAGCTCGTAGAGGTGGCGGTGTTCGCTGCCGTCCGGCCCGACCGTGTAGGTGGTGGCCACCAGGGTCCCGGCCGAGCGGAACTCGACGTCGAGGATCGAGTCGACGGGCCGGCCCAGGTCGAGGTCGCGGATCGTGAGCTCGACCGGATCGGTGATCGTCCCGTCGTCGGCCAGGGTGCCGGTCACGACGGCGGCGCCGTAGCCCTCGCACTGGGTCATGACCGCCACCTCTCCCTGCGGGCCGAAGCGGATCTCGATGCCGCCGGTGGCGTCACCCAGTGCCGCGGGGAGGGCGACGGCTCGGTCACCACCGTCGGCGCGCTGCACGAACAGCGACTGCGCCGGACTGCCCTCGCAGCCCATGCCGCCGTCGGGCGCGGCGTCGGCCAGGTAGACGAACGTGCCGGTGGGATCGACGCCCACCACCCGCCCGGCCCCGAGCTCGACCGGGTCGCCGGCAGCGCGGAGCGGCCCGGTGGGGGCGGTGAGGACGTTCGGGCCGGTGACCGCGGTCGGGTTCGTGGTGACGCCGACGGAGTCGTCGCCGTCCTCGTGCAACGCGACGCCGACACCGAGCAGTCCGATCAGCACCACCGCGGCCGCCACCAGGGCGGGCCGCACCGGGAGCCGGCGCCGGGCGCGATGGGCGCCGAGCGACACCGCGTCGTCGCCCTCGGTGTGGATCCCGCCCTCCCGGTGCCCGTCGGACGCGGCCGCCGGTGGGCTGGCAACGGTGGGGGCGGCTTCGGCGGCGAGGTCGGCGCGCACGTCGGCCCAGAAGCCGTCCCGGTGGTCAGGGGCCCGGAGGTCGTCGAGCAGGCGGCTGAGCTCGTCGTCACGGTGTTCCTCGGTCATCGCTCCTCCTCACCGAGATCGAGCAGGGTCCGCATGTGGGCGCGAGCCCGGGTGAGCCGGCTCGACACGGTCCCGGCCGGGATGCCGAGCACCGCTCCTGCCTCGTCGTAGGACATCCCGTCGCCGTCGACCAGCAGGAGGGTGGCGCGGTGGTCGGGATCGAGCCGGCGCAGCGCCCAGCGCAGATCGGTGCGACGGACCGCGATCTCGGCCGACGGGTCGAAGGAACCACCGCGGGCGGGGGAGGGGTCGTCGGGGAGCTCGTCCTCGGCGCGGCGCGAGCGGCGGCGGAGGTGGTCGATGCACGTGGTGGCCACGATCCGGTGCAGCCACGTCGAGAACTTGGCGTCACCGCGGAAGCGGCGAACGGCCCGGAAGGCCTTCACATAGGCATCCTGCAGGGCATCGTCCATCGCCGCCTGCCCACCGAGCATCCGGAACGCCAGGCCCCGCATGTGGTCGTCGTGGCGCCGGATCAGGACCTCGAACGCGGCGGCGTCGCCGCGACGAGCAGCCTCGACGAGGTCGGCCTCGGTCATGATCGGATCGGAGAGGGTGCAGGTACCCACAGCAATGGGACGCTGGCCAGAGCGGGATCCCTCCCAGAAATCTGCGATCGCCGCGGGGTCAGAGGATGTCGCCCGGGGTGTACGCCGCCGCGTCGGGGAACCGCTCGACCACGGTGGCGACCTGGTCGACGAAGGCTCGGACCTGGGCGACGGCCCGACCGGCGACGGCCATGGGGTCGGCGAGCACGGCGCGGAGGCCCTCGGCGTCGATGGGCAGCCGCGGGTCGGTCCCCAGCCGATCGAGCAGGTCGTTGACGGCGAGGCCCTGCTCGCGCATGGCGAGCGCCACCGCCACGGCATGTTCCTTGATGGCCTCGTGGGCCTCCTCGCGGCCGGCGCCGGCTCGCACCGCGGCCATGAGGACCTTGGTGGTGGCGAGGAACGGGAGGTACCGGTCGAGCTCGGTCTGGATGACGGCCGGGTAGGCGCCGAAGCCCCGCAGCACGGTGAGGAAGGTCTCGAACAGGCCGTCCAGGGCGAGGAAGGCGTCGGGCAGGGCGACGCGCCGCACCACCGAGCACGAGACGTCGCCCTCGTTCCACTGGTCGCCGGCGAGGCTGGTGACCATGGCCTGGTGGCCGGCGAGGACGTGCTTGAGCCCACAGACCCGCTCGCAGGACCGGCTGTTCATCTTGTGCGGCATGGCCGACGAGCCGACCTGGCCGGGCAGGAACCCCTCGGTGGCCAGCTCCTGGCCGGCCATGAGCCGGATGGTCGTGGCCAGGCTCGACGGACCGGAGGCGAGCTGGACCAGGGCCCCGACGACCTCGAGGTCGAGCGACCGGGGATACACCTGGCCCACGTTGGTGAAGGTGTGGCGGAACCCCAGGTGCCGGGCGACGGCGGCCTCGACGGCGTCGACGGCGTCGTCGGATCCGAGCAGGTCGAGCTGATCGGTCTGGGTGCCGACCGGGCCCTTGATGCCCCGGAGCGGATAGCGCTCGATCAGCGCGTCGAGGCGCTCGAAGGCCACGAGCAGTTCCTCGCCGGCCACCGCGAAGCGCTTGCCCAGTGTGGTGACCTGGGCGGCCACGTTGTGGCTCCGGGCCGCCAACGGCTGTTCGGCGTAGGTGGTGGCCAGGGCAGGCCAGGGCGGCGAGGGTGGCGACGGTGCGGTCCCGGATCAGGACCATGGCGTCGCGGATCTGGAGCTGCTCGACGTTCTCGGTGAGGTCGCGCGACGTCATCCCGGCGTGGATCAGCTCGTGGCCGGCCAGGGCGGAGAACTCCTCGATGCGGGCCTTCACGTCGTGCTTCGTCACGCGCTCGCGGGCCTCGATGGACCCGAGGTCGACCTTGTCGACGACGGCGCGGTAGTCGTCGATCGCTCCCGCCGGTACGTCGAGGCCGTTGGCGGCCTGCGCCTCGAGCACCGCCAGCCACAGCCGCCGTTCGAGGACGACCTTGTGGGCCGGCGACCACAGCTGCACCATGTCACGGCTGGCATAGCGCGATGCCAACACGTTGGGGAGCACGGGGTCAGCGGGTCCGGTCACCGACCCATTCTGCCAAGGCCCGCGGACCCGGAGAAGGAAGCGGCAGACGAAGTCTGCGGGCGAAGCGGCTCAGCTTGCGCAGCGCGTGCGGCGCGGTCCTCGGTGAGCTTGGTGGCGAGGCCGGCATCGCTGATGGCCAGCATCTCGACCACGAGCAGGGCGGCGTTGAGCGAACCGTTGACGGCGACGGTGGCCACCGGGATGCCCTTGGGCATCTGCACCGTGGAGAGCAGCGCGTCGAGCCCGTCGGACATGCCGCCGGAGAGGGGGACGCCGATGACCGGCAGCGTGGTGTGGGCGGCGACGACGCCGGCGAGGTGGGCGGCCATGCCGGCCCCGCAGATGAAGGCCACGTAGCCCTCGTCGCGGGCGCTGGTGGCCAGGGCGGTGACCTCGGCCGGGTTGCGGTGGGCGGAGAGGACCCGGACATCGGCTTCGATGCCGAAGCCCTCGAGCGTCTCCGACGCCGCCTTCATCTTGTCGGCGTCGCGGGGGGATCCCATCAGGACTGCGACCTTGTGCACTTCGACTGCTCCTCGTTGTCTCGGTTGGCGGTTAGCTCGGGTGGGCGGCGATGTCTCGACGGTGGTGCATGCCCGCCCAGTCGATGCGGGCGACGCCCTCGTACGCCTTGGCCCGGGCCGCTTCGATGGTAGGGGCGGCTCCCACGACGTAGAGCACCCGGCCACCGGCGGTGATGAGCTGGGGGACGCCGTCGCGGACATCACCGGTCCGCACGCCGCCGAAGAACACCTGCACTCCGTCGATCGCGGTTGCTTCGTCGATCCCGGAGATGACGTCGCCCAGCCGGGGCGAGGCGGGGTAGTGCTCGGAGGCGCAGGCCACCGTGACGCAGGCGTCGTCGCTGAAGGTGGGCTGCTGCACCAGCGCACCGGCGGCGGCCTCGGCCAGCAGCTGGGTCAGGTCGCTGGTGACGCGGGGCAGCACCACCTGGGATTCGGGGTCGCCGAAGCGCACGTTGTACTCGATGAGCTTCGGCCCGTCGGAGGTCAGCATGAGCCCGGCGTAGAGGGTGCCGCGGTAGTCGATGCCGCGGCGACGCAGCTCGGCGAGGGTCGGCGCGATGAAGTCGTCGAGCACCTGCTGGACGACGTCCTCGTCGGCGCTGGGCACCGGCGAGTACGCCCCCATCCCGCCCGTGTTCGGGCCCCGGTCGCCGTCGCCGACCCGCTTGAAGTCCTGGGCCGGGGCCAGCGCGACCGCCCGCTCGCCGTCGCACACCGCGAGGAGGCTGAGCTCGCTGCCCTCCATGTGCTCCTCGATGACCACCCGGTGGCCGGCGCCGCTGAAGGTCTCGCCGGCGAGCTTGGCCCGGACGTCGTCCTCGGCATCGATCAGGTGCGAGGTGACCAGCACGCCCTTGCCCGCCGCCAGCCCGTCGGTCTTGACCACGTAGGGGCTGGGGAGGCTGCGGAGGTATTCCAGCGCCGGTTCGAGGTCGTCGAAGGCGGCGAAGCGGGCGGTGGGGACCCCGGCGGCGGCCACGACCTCCTTCATCCACGCCTTCGAGCCCTCGAGGCGGGCGCCGTCCGCGCCGGGGCCGTAGACCAGCTTGCCCTGGGCCCGGAGCCGGTCGGCCAGGCCGTCGACCAGCGGCCCTTCCGGGCCGATCACGAACAGGTCGGCATCGAGTGCTTCGGGCGGGGTGCTGACCGAACCGGGGATGCCGGCGTTCCCGGGCGTGACGACGACGTCGGCGGTACGGCCGAGCACGGCGGCGAGCGCGTGTTCACGACCTCCGGACCCGACGACGACGACCTTCACAGGCCGGCGAGCGTACCCGAGCCCGTTCTTTCGCCCCCACAGACCGTTCCGGCACCACGTCTTCCGCTCCCCGACCGCTCGTCGTGGTCCCAGAACGAGTTGTGGCCGCCCCCGAGCGTTCTGGCAGCAGGTTTCCCGCCCACGGACCGCTCATCGTGGTGCCAGAAGCGGTCGGGGCGGAGCCGACTACGAGTGCGAGCTGGACGTACTGGTCGCGGCTGGGACCGACGCCGAGGAGGCTGATCGGCACGCCGCACTGGGCCTGGAGGAACTCGATGTAGCGCTTGGCGTTGTCGGGGAGGTGGTGCGGTTCGGTCGACTCGGTGACGTCGGTCTTCCAGCCCGGCAGCTCCTCGTAGATCGGCCGGCACTTGTGGATGACCGACTGGTTGTCGGGCATGCGGTCGATGCGCCGGCCGTCGACCTCGTAGGCCACGCACACCTTGATGGTGTCGAAGGTGTCGAGCACGTCGAGCTTGGTGATGGCCAGTTCGGACAGCGAGTTCAGCCGGACGGCGTGGCGCATCATCACGGCGTCGAACCAGCCCGGCCGGCGGCGGCGCTTGGTGTTCACGCCGTACTCGTGGCCGATGTCGACGATCTTGTCGCCCGTCTCGTCGAGCAGCTCGGTGGGGAACGGGCCGGAGCCGACCCGGGTGAGGTACGCCTTGGCCACGCCGACGACCCGGGTGACGTGGCGGGGTCCGATGCCGGCGCCGACGGTGGCGCCACCGGCCACCGGGTTCGACGAGGTGACGTAGGGGTAGGTGCCGTGGTCGAGGTCGAGGAACGTGGCCTGGGCCCCCTCGAAGAGCACGTGCTGGCCGGCCTCGAGCGCCTCGTGGACCAGGTTGACGGTGTCGGCCACGTAGGGCTGGATGGCGTCGCGGTAGACGCCCAGGTAGGTGTCGGCGATCTCGTCCTCGTCGACCGGCAGCTGGTTGTAGACCTTGGCCAGGACGGGGTTGGTCTCGCGCAGGACGACCCGGAGCTTCTCCCGGAAGATCTTCTCGTCGTAGAGGTCCTGGACCCGGATGCCGACCCGGGACGCCTTGTCGGCGTAGGCGGGGCCGATGCCGCGCTTGGTGGTGCCCAGCTTGTTGCGGCCCAGCCAGCGCTCGGTCATCCGGTCGAGCAGCTGGTGGTACGGGAAGATCAGATGGGCGTTGCCCGACAGCCGGAGCTTGTCGCAGCGCACGCCGCGTGATTCGAGCATCTCGATCTCGGCCAGCATGACCTTGGGGTCCACCACGACGCCGTTGCCGATGACCGGGGTGATGTGGTCGTACAGCACGCCCGAGGGGATGAGCTGGAGGGCGAACGACTCACCGTCGACGACGATGGTGTGCCCGGCGTTGTGGCCGCCCTGGTAGCGGACGACCATCGACATCTCCTTGGAGAACAGGTCGACGAAGCGCCCCTTGCCCTCGTCACCCCACTGGGTGCCCACGACGATGGTGGCCGGCATCGTGCGGCCCTCCCTTTCTGACCGTCAACTGGTGGACGGCACCGCGTTCAGGCCCGAAAACGTCGGACCGGCTCCCCGTCGGAGAGCCGTTGGTACACGGTAGGCGACTGCGTCGGGCGGGAGCGAACGGATCCTGGCCCCGACCCCCGACACGGCGATGGCCCGGCCGCAGGATGCGGCCGGGCCATCGTCAGTTCCTCGTGCGGGCTCGGGGCCCGTCGAGTCAGCTCAGGGTGCGCAGCCGGCGGCGGCTGCCCATGGTGAGCACGATGCCGAACATGAGCAGCCCGAGGCCGACCGTGGCCATCTTGCCGCTCTCGTCACCGGTGCGGGGCAGCGTCCGGGTGACCGTGCTGTCCA
>CAVVGJ010000002.1:0-19179 GCA_963747745.1 uncultured Acidimicrobiaceae bacterium | reverse complement strand
GGCTGGGGCGTCGCCGCCTCGGGATCGATGGGTGCACCGGCCACGGCGGAACCGTAGAGCACGACGTGGTGCGGGAGTCCGTGAGGGGGCACGATGGTGCGGTGCCCGATTCGCGCAGATCATCGCCCTGGATGCGGGTCGCCGCCGCAACCGCGGCAGCGGTGGGCGCGGTGCTGGCCGCGATCGTGCCGGCCTCGGCCACCGACGCGCCGTGGAACATCAGCCGGGTGGGCGGTCCGAGCACGGCGCCGGGAGTGGTCATCGCCATCGTCGACACGGGCGTCGATGCCACCCATCCCGCCTTCGGAGACCGGGTGCTCCCGCAACTCGACTTCACCGGGGACCCGCAAGCGGGCGACCCCGAGGGCCACGGCACCCATGTGGCCGGCACGGCCGCGGGCGGTTCGATCGACTGCGGGGACGGTCCCGTCACCATCGGGGTGGCGCCGGAAGCGTCCATCCTCCCCATCCGCGTCCTCGATGCCGACGGATCGGGGACGGTCACCAACGTGGTGAAGGGCATCCGCGCCGCCGCCGACCACGGCGCCGCCGTGATCAACCTGTCGCTGGGTGGTGACCTGTCCTTCCTCGACGGCGGCGGGAGCGCGTTCCGCGACGCCATCACCTACGCCTGGACGCACGGGTCCATCCCGGTGCTGGCGGCGGGCAACAGCGGTCTGCTGGGCGGCGTCTTCGGCTCCGGTTACGGCGATCTCGATGCGGTCGTCGTCACCGCCACCACCAACCGGGACGTGAAGGCGGGGTACGCGTCGTCCGTGGGCTCGGCCCGGTGGGGGATCGCCGCCCCGGGCGGCGATGGAAGTGGCGCCAAGGACGCCGACGTGTTGTCGGCCTACCCCGACCGGCAATGCGCGCTCATGGCCGGCACGTCGATGGCCGCACCGCACGTGTCCGGCGCGCTCGCCGCCCTCCGCGCCCGGGGCCTGTCGCCCCAGGACGCCGTCGACCGGATGCTGGGCACCGCCCGCGGGATCGGGTCCGCCGGCGTCTACGGAGCGGGGCTGCTCGACGTGCGGGCCGCCACCGCCGGCGCCGCTGCGCCCCCGTCCTCGTCGTCCACCACTCGCCGGGCGGCCACCACCTCGACGACCCTGGCCCGGGCGCCGGACACCACGGTGGCCGGTCGTTCGTCGGCGGCCGACCGCTCGCCGGCCCGCGTCGCTCCGGTTCCCACGTCGGCCGCGGTCACCACCACGTCAGGCGATGCCAGCCACGCGCCAGCGGCCGCCGACTCGGTTCCCGACCCCATCGGTCGCGACGATGACCCCGACCTGGCGGCCGCACCCGTGCCCATCGGCGCTCAGCAGGACGACGGACCCAGCGGTGCGCTCGTCGGGCTCGCCACCGCCTGTTGCGCCGGCGTCTGGCTCGCCGTCATCACGCTCCAGAAGCGGCGAGCCGGAGCGGCTCAGCCATAGGCCTTCTTGTCGAGGTCACGCACCATGGTGGCGAGCGACTTCAGCAGCTTGTGGGTGATCGACGGGACGTCGTCGAGGATGGCGGAGAACTCCCGGGGACCGATCACCAACACGTCGACCGGACCCTGTGCCTCGACCGTCGCGGTGCGGGGGCCGCGATCGAGCAGCCCCAGCTGACCGATCATCGAGCCGGGGCCGAGCTCGGCGACCTTGCGACCGTTGCGCTTCACGGTGGCGGTACCCGAGACGATCACGAATGCTTCCCGGGACGTCTCGTCCTGGGTCGTGAGCACGTGCCCGTCCTTGAGGGTGATCTCGTCGGTGGCGCGAGCGATCAGGGCCAGCTCCTTCTTGGAGCAGGCCGCGAACAGCGGGACTTGGGCGAGGTGGTCGGTGACGTGGGTGCGAGCCATGGCGGGAGTGTACGAAAGCCGCGGCCGCTGCGCTCGTGGTTGAGATGCCGCCCGGCCGATGAGGATGACCGGGGCACGAAAACTGATGGGTACCGGGGCGAAACAACCGCGAAACGTTTCCTCCGTACCGTCAGCTCCCGATGGACGATGTGACGACGCTGCGCTGGCCCAGCGAGCGTCGCGCCCGCGAGGAGCTGGCCAGGCGGGGCCGGGCGCGGCTGCTCATCGTCGAGGCCGACGCCGCCCCGCCCATCGCCGCCGATCCACTCGAGGACTGGGTGCGCGAGTCCTCAGGGGACCTCGATGTGCGGGCCCGCCTCGAGGGGCTCCGCCTCCGAATCGAGCAGACGCTCGAGCTGGTCCCCGAGCTCGACGCCGATGGCGTGATCCGCTTCGGTGAGCGGTGGGCCCCGTTGCCGCCGGTGGAGGCCCGACTCACCGGCGCGCTGGTTCGTCGCTTCGGCGCCGTGGTCAGCCGGGCCGATCTGGCGGCGGCCGGTTGGCCCGACGGCGCCCCGGGCCGCAACGCGCTCGACGTCCACGTCCTCCGGCTGCGGCGCCGACTCGAGCCCGTCCGCCTCGCCATCCGGACCGTGCGATCACGCGGCTACCTCCTCGAACCGACCGCGGTGAGCGGCGGCTGACCCCGCCGTCCCGGAGCCCCGAAACACTCCGGTCACACAGCGTTGTCGGGCCTGTCATCCCGAGCGAACAACCGTGCAACGGTCGATGTTTACGGTCAGTTCCGGGTCAGATCCCTGTCATCCGCGGGCCCTGCGCGTCCGCTCGATCGCCCAGTGCACCACAACATTCGACTACCCCAAGGAGTCAACCCGTGAAGCGCAAGTTGCTCATCGGAGCGGGCCTCGTCGGAGCAGCCATGTTGCTTCTGGCCAACCCCGCATCCGCCCAGGACGCCGGGGAGGCTGCCCCCGCAGCCACGCAGGCGATCCTCGACAACATCTTCGTCTTCCTCGCCGGCATCCTCGTCTTCTTCATGCAGGCCGGGTTCGCCCTCGTCGAGGCCGGCCTCACCCGGGCCAAGAACGTGTCCAACATCATGATGAAGAACCTGATGGACGGCATGGCCGGCGTGCTGGCCTTCGCCCTGGTCGGCTACGGCATCGGCTTCGGCGGCAGCGAGATGCTCGGCGGCTGGTTCGGATTCGGGCTCGGCATCAAGGGCATCGAGAACGCCGACGCCGTGCAGACGCTCAACCTCTCGCCGGCGACCTTCTTCTTCTTCCAGGCCGCGTTCGCCGCCGCCGGTGCCACGATCGTCTCGGGTGCCATGGCGGAGCGGACCAAGTTCAAGAGCTACTTCGTCTACAGCCTGGCGATCACGTCGTTCATCTACCCGGTGATCCTGCGCTGGACGTGGGGCGGCGGCTGGCTCGCCCAGCTCCACTTCCCGTTCTCCGACTTCGCCGGCTCCACCGTCGTGCACGCCACCGGCGGTTGGGCCGCCCTCGCCGGAGCGATGGTCCTCGGCCCCCGGATCGGCAAGTACGGCGCCGACGGCAAGCCCCGCGCCATCCCCGGTCACAACGTCCCGTTCGTGGTGCTGGGCGCCATGATCCTGTTCATCGGCTGGTTCGGGTTCAACCCGGGCTCCGAACTGGGCGCCGACAACTTCGTGGCCCAGATCGCGGTCCGCACGTTGGTGGCGGCCTGCGCCGGCGCCTGCACGGCGATGATCGTGAACTGGCTCAAGGACGGCAAGCCCGACGTCACCATGGCGTGCAACGGCATGCTCGCCGGCCTCGTCGCCGTCACCGCACCGTGTGGTTCGGTCGAGACCTGGGCCGCCATCGTCATCGGTGCCGTCGGCGGCCTGCTCGTCGTGTACTCGGTCGCCTTCTTCGACCGGATGAAGGTCGACGACCCGGTCGGTGCCATCTCGGTCCACGGCGTCTGCGGCACGTGGGGCACCCTCTCCATCGCCTTGTTCGCCCGCTACGACGACGCCTTCCTCGGCCGGGAGAACGCCGGCCTCTTCTACGGCGGCGGCCTCGACCAGCTCGGCACCCAGGCCCTGTACGTCGGTGCGCACTTCGTGTTCGTGTTCGGAGCGGCGTGGCTGTTGTTCCAGGCCCTCAAGCACACCATCGGCCTGCGCACCACCGAGGAGGAGGAGCTCGCCGGTCTCGACATCGAGGAGCACGGCCACCTCGGCTACGCCCCCGATTCCTACGCCGGCGCCGAGGCGGGCCTGCCCACCTCGCGCTCGTCGAGCGTCCCGGTCTGAACCACCATCACCGACCACATGAGGAACTAGGAGAACAACCGTGTTGCATCTCGTCACTGCGGTGATCAAGCCGCACAAGCTCGAAGACGTGAAGGAGGCCCTCAAGGGGGTCGGCGTCCAGGGCATCACCGTCTCGGAGGTCAAGGGGTTCGGTCGCCAGGGCGGCCACACCGAGACCTACCGGGGCGCCGAGTACACGATCGACTTCGTCCCCAAGGTGAAGATCGAGGTCGTGTGCGCGACCGAGGAGGCCGAGAAGGTCGCGGCGGCCATCGCCAGCTCGGCCCAGACCGGCAAGATCGGCGACGGCAAGATCTGGATGACCTCCGTCGACCGCCTCACCCGGATCCGCACCGGCGAGATGGGAGCAGACGCCATCTAGCGGTCTCCCTGGAAAATCGCTGTGGATCGCGTTCGGTTTCCGAGCGTGATCCGCAGCGATTTTCTCGGTCGTACGATCGAGCTCATGACCAGCTCGTTCGACACCCACGAGGTCAGCAACCAGCCTCCGCCGCTCGAAGGGCACGACGTCTTCGCCAGCGACGCCGCCCTCGCCGAGAGCGTGGAGCGAGAGGGTGCCGCCTGGGCCCTCGACGGCCTGCGGGCCCTGGGCCGCCTCGCCGGGTCGCCCGAGTCCATCGAGTGGGGCCGCCGGGCCAACCGCAATCCGCCGGAACTGCGCACGCACGACCGGTACGGCCACCGGATCGACGTCGTCGACTACCACCCCGACTACCACCGCCTCATGACCACGGCGATCGAGCACGGTCTCCATGCCGGTCCCTGGGCCGACGACCGATCCGGCGCCCACGTCGCCCGGGCGGCCAAGGTCATCACCTGGTACCAGGTCGACGGCGGCCACATCTGCCCGATCTCGATGACCTACTCGGCGGTGCCCGCCCTGCGCCACGCGCCCGACCTGGCGGCCGAGTGGGAGCCACGGCTGGTCTCGTCGGTGTACGACCCCGCCGACCGCCCGGCCGCCGAGAAGGCCGGCGCCACCTGCGGGATGGCCATGACCGAGAAGCAAGGCGGCTCGGATGTCCGGGTCAACACCACCACCGCGGCCCCGTCGCCCGATGGCAGCTACCGCCTGACCGGCCACAAGTGGTTCTGCTCGGCGCCGATGTCGGATGCCTTCCTCGTGCTCGCCCAGGCGCCGGGCGGCCTCACGTGCTTCCTGATGCCCCGGTGGATGCCCGACGGCACCCGAAACCCGATCCGGATCCAGCGCCTCAAGGACAAGCTGGGCGACCGGTCGAACGCGTCGAGCGAGATCGAGCTGCTCGACACCTGGGCCGCCCGCATCGGCGACGAGGGGCGCGGGGTTCGCACCATCATCGAGATGGTCAACCACACCCGGCTCGACTGCGTGCTCGGCTCCACCGCGGTGATGCGTCAGGGCGTGGCGCAGGCCACGTGGCACGCCGCGCACCGCTCGGCCTTCGGTGCTCGCCTCGATCAGCAGCCGCTCATGGTCAACGTCCTCGCCGACCTGGCCATCGAGTCGGAGGCCGCCACGCTCGCCGCGCTCCGGCTGGCCCGGGCCTTCGACGCCGACCCCGCCGACGAGCACGAGCAGCTGGTGAAGCGCCTCGTCACCCCGGTCGTGAAGTACTGGACCTGCAAGCGGGCGCCCCAGCACGCCGCCGAAGCCCTCGAGTGCCTCGGCGGTGCCGGCTTCGTCGAGGAGTCCGACCTGCCCCGGCTGTTCCGGCAGTCACCGGTCAACGGTGTGTGGGAGGGGTCGGGCAACGTCATCTGCCTCGACGTGCTGCGGGCGCTGGCCCGGGCCCCCGAGGCGCTCGACGCCTACTGGCGTGAGCTCGACGTGGTCGCCGGCACCGACGCCCGCTTCGACGCCGCCGCGGCCGGCCTGCGCAAGGAGCTCGGCGATCTCGACGCCATCGAGCACCGCGCCCGCCGCGTGGTCGAGGCCATGGCGACGGTCTTCCAGGCCTCGCTGCTGCTCCAGCACTCGCCGGCGGCGGTGGCCGACGCGTTCGTGGCGTCACGCCTCGGCGACGATTCCGGCCGGGCGTTCGGCACCCTGCCCACCGGCCTCGACCTGCCCGCCATCGTCGAGCGCGCCCGCCCGGCAGCGCCCGACGCCTGACCGCCCCCCAATCCGTTCTGGTCGGTCATCGGTCAGCCATGCACGACCGTCGACCCACCAGAACCGGGGTTGGGGGGTGAGTCTCGGTTGCCGCGTCGCTCGCTCGTCAGCCCTTGGCCTGGTTGGCCACGGCCTCCGCGGCGGCGGCGATCTCGTCGGCATCGGCCAGGTAGCGCTCCTCGACCGGACGGTCTTCGATCGGCCGGAAGTCGTCGCCCAGCTCGTAGACCAGCGGCTGTCCGGTGGGGATGTTCAGGCCGGGGATCTCGTCGTCGCTGATGTCGTCGAGGTGCTTGACCAGCGCCCGCAGCGAGTTGCCGTGGGCGGCCACCAGCACGACGTGCCCGGCGGCGAGATCGGGGATGATGGCGTCGAACCAGTAGGGCAACATCCGCTCGACGACGTCCTTGAGGCACTCGCTCGGGGGCCGGAGCTCGGGCGGGACCTGCGCGTACCGGGGGTCGTCGGCGGGATCGAACTCGTTGTCGTCGGCGATCGGGGGCGGGGGGATGTCGTAGCTGCGCCGCCAGATGTGGACCTGGTCGGCGCCGAAGCGCTCGGCCGTCTCGGCCTTGTTACGTCCGGTGAGGTCGCCGTAGTGGCGCTCGTTGAGCCGCCAGTGCCGGCGCACCGGGATCCAGGACCGGTCACACTCGGCGAGGGCGAGCTCGGCGGTGCGGATCGCACGCGTTTGCAGGGACGTGTGCACGATGGTGGGGAGGACGTCCTTGTCGGCGAGGAGGCGGCCGCCGGCGCGAGCCTCGGACTCGCCCAGCTCGGTGAGCCCGGCGTCGTACCAGCCGGTGAAGAGGTTCTCGAGGTTCCAGACCGACTGGCCGTGGCGGAGCAGGACGAGGGTGTGCGCCATGGGCGCCGACGGTACCTGCAGCTCCGTACCAGCACCGATCCGATGGTCGTCCTACGATGGCGGGAGAGGGAGGGCGAAGATGTTGGAAGTGGACGAACCCCATCTGCGGGCGGAGACCGCGGCGCGCCAGCGCTACATCGAGCCGGGGCTGGCGCTGCGGATCTCCGACCTGACCGACAGCCTCGGTGGCTACGCATCGAACGTGGCCGACGTCGACCGGCACACGATCTGGATCGACCTGCCGATCCGTCGCGACGGCATGCTCTCGCTGAGCGTCGGCCAGCTGGTGTCGGTGCGCTTCGACCGGGTCGACGACGCCGTGTACCTGTTCGATTCCGTGGTGTGCGACGAGCGGGACGACGATCACGGCCCGTTCGGGATCGCCATGCCGGTCACCATCAACCGCCGCCCGCACCGGGCCGACACCCGGCTCGCGCTGGTGCTCGACGCCCGGTACGACGCGGGCGACGCCGGTGCCGGCGAGGCCAAGGTCGTCGACCTCTCGGCTGGCGGACTCGGGCTCATCTGTGCGAAGGAGCTGTCCGAGGGGCACGAGGTCGTCGTCCGCTGCACGCTGCCCGGCCCCGACGTTCCCCTCCGGATCGAGCGCGCCGCCACGGTGCAGACCCGTTCGCTCTACGGGCGGACGCCCGCCGGCGTCATGCTCCACCAGTACGGGCTCCGGTTCACCGACGCCGACGACGAACTGCGCGAGCAGATCCTCACGGCCGTGATCTGGAACCTGACCCGGAACCCGGCCGTTCTGTAGGTCTACGAGACGAGGAGCTCAGTCCCGGCTGCCCGTGAGCTGCAGCCGGCGCAGCCCCCACGTCGACAGGGCGAGGAAGACCACGGTGAGGATGCCGAGGCGGACCACGGCGTCCCAGCCCTCGGGGATGCCGGCGCGATGGAGATCGCCGGCGTCGGCCAGCCCGACGTAGACGGCCCGACCCTGCCAGGTCGGTGAGAGCTGGGCGATGCCGGACAGCACGGCGCCCAGCAGTCGTTCGACGAGGAAGACGATGGCCAGCGACCACACCGCGGCCCGCCGGGTGAGGCACCCGATGAGCACGAACATGGCGACGTGCGCTGCCGAGCCGGCCGCGGTGGCGATGGCGATGGTTCCCGCCCGGCCGGGCACGCCGGCGATGACGGCGGCCAGGGCGGCCGACGGCACCAGCGTGAGGAGGCAGACGACCCACCCACCGAACCACCGGGAGACGGCCAACTCCGAGAACCGGGTCGGGGTCAGCCACGTGAACGACAGCGTCCCCGATCGCACCTCGGCCCCCAGGACGGCGTCGCCCACGACCAGGGTGCCCAGCGGCATGGCGAGGCCGAAGATGCCGACGCTGGCCACGCTGGCGAAGGCGTGCGCGGTGGTCTCGTTCTCGATGGTGCCGGTGATCAGGCCGCAAGCGAGGATCGTGAGGCACGGCAGGGCCAGCACCGCCAGGCGCTTGCGGGGCAGACAGGCGCGGAACACGTAGGTGACCAGCGCGGGGAGGCGAGTCATCGTCGTCCCGACGTGCGCGGTGCCCGCGGGAGCGGCGGAGCCGCCGGACGTGGCGGTCATCGGGTCAGCTCCGTGAAGACGCTCTCGAGCGACTCGTCGAGGGGCCGGACCTCGCGCAGGCGGACGCCGCCGCGCCGGGCCACGCCCGGGAGGGCCACGGCCAGGCTGCCGGCGTTGCTGGTCGCCACGGTGAGTCCGCCGGCGCCGAGCTCGACCGCGGTGACGGGTTCGAGGCCGAGCAGGTCGGCGGCGAGGCGACGGTCGTCGTCGCTGCGCAGCAGCACCCGGCGGGGCCGGTCGGCCATCGCATCGCGGATGGCCTGGTGCCCGCCCGCCGCGGCGAGCCGTCCGTGGAGCAGCACCACGACCCGATCGGCGAGCCGCTCGACCTCGTGGAGGACGTGGCTGCTCACGATGACCGTCTTGCCGTCGCGGCCCAGTCGCCGGAACAGCTCGATGAGCGCCACCCGTTGGACGGGATCGGCACCGTTCAACGGCTCGTCGAGGACGAGCACGTCGGGCGCGGTCACCAGGGCGGCGGCGATCTTGCCCCGCTGGCGCATGCCCTTCGAGAACCCGCCGAGCGGCCGGTCGGCCACGTCGGCCAGGTCGACCTCGTCGATGGCCCGCTCGAGCGCGCCGGGATCCCGTACACCGGCCAGCGTGGCCTGGTACCGCACCAGCTGGCGGGCGCTGAGCGCCTCGGGCACCGCGTCCTCCTCCGGCACGAGGGCGATGCGGGCCTGGACGGCACGGTCCCGCCGCGGGTCGGCACCGAGGACGTCGACGCGGCCCTGCCGGGCCGGGATCAACCCGCACATCGCTCGCATCAGGGTGGTCTTGCCGGCGCCGTTGGGGCCGAGCAGACCGGTCACGCCGGGGCCGAACGAGCACGACAGCTCCGAGAGGGCGACCTTCTGGCCGAACCACACCGACACGTCCTCGACGGTGACGGTGGCGTCGGCGACGAAGGCCGGATCGAGGGCGGGCGGTTCCATCAGGCCTCGACCCAGCGGTAGCGCCACAACAAGGTGCCCAGCGATGCGGCGACCACGGCCACGAGGACGACCACGGCCAGCAGGGCGCCGCCGTCGACGCCGGCGAGCGGGGGTTCGAGGATCTTGCCCTCGAAGATGAGGTCGCGCACGTGCAGGGGAAGGGCCAGCAGGTTGGCGACCGCCCAGGCCGACTGGGGCTCGGGCCCGAACTGGCGGCCGTTGTTGCCGGCGACGATGTTGGCGAACGCCGACGAGACGAGGAGGACGATGAGCAGGGCGGCGGCCGCGATGATCCGCCGCGTGGTGAACGACGCGATGGCCAGCGAGAGCACGGCGTAGTAGATGGCGAGGACGAGGACCGCCAACGGCACCTGCCACAACACGGCGAGGTTGTCGCGCAGGTAGGTGAAGGCGGCGTCGCTCACCAGCATCTGACCGATGAAGAGCACGGCCTGGGGGATGAAGCCGAAGGCGAACACGATGGTGGCGATGGCGGTGACCTTGGCGAAGACGTAGTCGCGGCCGGTGAGGGGACGGGCGAACAGCAGCGGGAGGACGCGGTTGCGCCGGTCGGGGCAGATCACGTCCGGCGCCGTCAACCCGACGAAGACCAACAGCGCGGTAGAGACGCCGACGTATTCGCGGTAGGTGATGATCTGGACCACGTTCTCGGCCGGGCTGTTGCGGGTGATGTAGGCGATGCCGACGTTGACGATGGCCGGCACCGACACGATGGCCAGCAGCAACCAGGGGAACAGCTTCTGCCGCCACGACCGGCGGATGCCGAGGGCGCGACGGACCGACGCCCGCCACAGCGCGGCGGTTGCCGCCCGCCGTCCGCCCAGCACGCCCTCGTAGGGCCGGTAGCCGCGGTCGTAGACCCGTCCAGTGGCGGTCATGGCGCCGCCGGCGTCGGGCGAGGCCGGCTGTGGTCGATGAACACGTCGTCGAGCGAGTGCCGCCGGCTCGACAGACCGTGGAGCGGGAGACCCGCGGCGTCGACGGCGCCGACGATGGCATCGAGGTCGTCGTCGCCGCCCACCACGATCTCGACCGAGCCGTCAGCGCCGAGCGTGGCCACCTGGGCCAGCGCTGGCGGCAGGGCCGCCATGAGCTCGGGCCCTCGCCCGGACACGTCGACCCGCACCGATCCGGTGGTCTCCAGCAGGGCTTCGGTGCGCCCCGATGCCACCAGGCGACCGGCGTCGATCATGACCACCTGGTCGCAGGTGACCTGCACGTCGTCGAGGAGATGGGTGGCCATCACCACCGTGATGCCGAAGGTGGCGAGCCGCCGGACGAGGTCGAGCATCTCGTGGCGGCCGGCCGGATCGAGGCCGGCGGTCGGTTCGTCGAGCAGGACGATGGACGGGTCGGCGACGAGTGCCTGGGCCAGCTTCGCCCGCTGGCGCATGCCGGTGGAGAAGCCCTCGATGGGCCGGAAGCGTGCTTCGTCGAGACCGACGAGATCGAGGATGTCGGACGCCCGCTGGCGGGCGGCCCGGGCCGGCAGGCCGCCGATCTCGCCCAGCGTGGCGACGACGTCGGCCGCGCTCTGATCGGTGGGGAGGCAGTCGTGCTCGGGCATGAACCCCAGCTTCGAGCGCACGCCGATCGGGTCAGCCCCGACGTCGATCCCCGCCACCCGCACCGTGCCCGAGTCGGGCCGCGTGAGCCCGAGCAGGATCCGGAACAACGTCGACTTGCCGGCGCCGTTCGCCCCGACCAGCCCGATGGTCCCGGCCTCGAGCGAGATGTCCAGTTCGTCCAGCGCGGTGACGCCGCCGGGATACGTCTTCGTCAAGCCGACCGTCTCGATCAGGGGGGCCGCCATGACCACCAGTGTCTCAAAGACCGGACTCCGCGTTGCGCCGGTTCAACGGATCAGGGTGTAATTCCCTGGTGCCGGAACAGGCACGCTGTCGTGAACGAGGGGATGCATTCGAAGCGTGCCCTGGAAGAGGAACAGCTGGCGGGCGATGAACTGGGCGTTCCGCGGGTTGCTGAGAGCTGGACTCTGCAACTCGACCCGCATATTGGGGGAGACGGAGATTCCCGACGACACAAGTGTTCCGCTGACCGTGGACGTTCCCTCTGCCTCGCTCCAGAACATCAGATCCTCGCGGCCTCGCGGGCTCGGTGCATCCTCGTTTGGATACTGATTCGGAGCGGTCCATTCCACGAGACCACCGATTTGCCATCGTGCATTCGTCAGGTTCGTTGTGTTTGCCGGACAAGGCAGTTCGTCGCAGCCGTAGGCAGAGGTTGTGGTGTCGCTCTTCGCTTCGTAACTGGCGTTCGTGGGTGTCTTGGGACCGGCGAGATAGACGGTCGTCTCGCACAGGGCGGCGGTTCCGGCGATGCTTAAGGCTCGTGCGGAATTCGACGAGTTGTTGTTGAAAAACACGGCCATCGCAATGGATTCGTCTTGTGCGTTCTCGTCGTCGCACACCGTATCGACGCTGTCGTTTCCGGTTGAGCCGGACTTCGTCGGGACGGCATCGGTGCCCACTCGAAGGTCTCCGTTGTTGCCGACGCTGACACCATTCCCCACATAGAACTCTTCTACGTCGGGGAGCCGGAGCGACCCCGCAATCGACACGCTGCCTCGGACCACCACCTTGGTCACCCCGGGCGCATTGAGCATGTGACCGTTCGCGACGTTCACGTCGTTACTGAACACGATCTGATCGGGAGCGACCATCGTCGATGCTGGCGTGTCGATGGCGGCATCCATGGCGGCCGAGTTGAAATTAGCGTTGCTGCAGTTGACGAACCAGTTTCGCGCGGTGGCGTCCGCAAGGTCCGCGGCCGAGGGTGCTAGATCACAACCAAGCTCCACCCATGAGGGGCTGTCGAGCCCGAGGTTCGCGGTCGACGACACGTCCGAGTAGGAGGCCGCGTGCAAAGGCACGAGCGCCGAGTTGTCACCGGCTGAATCCTCGAACACCTCGTCAACGGGACTTCGCGATATCACGTCCGCGCCTTCGGTTGGCGTGACGTTGAAGCCGCCTCCGTACGCAGCTCGGCTCCCTGTCGCCACAATCGAGAGGACTCCCAACGAGTCGCCGGCTGACTCAACGGTGAGGCTGGGATCGCCTGAGGGTAACGGGGACGCGTACGTCGTCACCCCGCCGGCGTTCGTCGTACTGTTCGAACAGTAGGTAGGCACGGCACCGGTGGCATCGCTGTCCACATGGATATAGCCCGCTTGATCGCCGTCGGCTTCGACGACGATTCCCTCGCTAGCTCCGCCCACGCTGTTACCCAACGCCCCGCACTTGTATCGCTCCAGAATGAGGAATGCGGGTACCGCCTCTCCACCTGGTTCGATCGTTCCTCGGACCACGGCAGAGGCTGATGAGTGAATGCTGTCGATCCCGATGACTCCGGCGAAGGCGGTGTCGTCGTCCCGCTCGAGGGTGACCCGCATGCGCTTGCATGCGTCGTCTCCGTCGTCTGCCCCCACTCCGCCTTGGAATCGGTCTTCTTGGAGTTCGCCCGCCGGGATTGGATAACGAATGGTGAGCGTGTACGGGCCTCGGACGATGGGGGAGGTCTCCGTCGGCGTGGGAGACGACGAGTCGCAAGGGGTACCGATCGCCGAATACGGGTCGTAGAACACAGAGCACGCCGACTCGATCTCCGACTGTGACAGTGTGGGACGGAACTGGTCAGCATTGACCTGCACGGAGTGGACCGCAGCGACACACGCATCGAACGGGCTTGTCTGTACGGGCGACGAGCCCGTTCCGCCGAAGCCCGCCAAAAACTGGCCTGCAGCCAACGTCGCAAGGTCAGCGATCTGCTGGTTGCTTCTGCGTTGGAGGCGGCCCTGACCGAGGTCGACGGCAAACGCCACGACGGTGAGCAGGAACACGAGGAGCAGAGCGAACACGATGAGCGTGGCACCACGCTCGCGCTTGGTACCGCGTCGACGACGGATCATGCCGACGGCTCCGACAGCGCGGTCGCCTCGACGTCCATCGTGACGTGGTAAGCGCCGAACACGATTAGGTCGATCGTGGCCGGCTTGCTCGCGGTGACCTGGACTCGTCGGCCATTGTCGACGTCAGTTGGGTACGTCTGCCCGGCGATGCATGGAGTCGTCCCATTGGTCGAGTAGTCGCTGTTGTTGTCGACGACGCTGCCTGGACTGCCTTCCACCAAGGACACGCAGATGTCGGATGCCGTGAGTGTGTCCGCCGACCGTTCGACTATGAGGTCTTGCACGTTGGAAGCCCAGGTGCCGGAGGTGAATACCTGGTCCGCCGGAACGGTCGCCGCGAACCGAGCGCCCTCCCGGGTGGCATGCGTCATCTCCTGTTTGTCGTTCAGAGCGAGACCGGCGGTGATCATCCCGAAGATCAGCATGGCGAAGACCGGGAGGATCAGGGCGAACTCGACGAGGCTCGCGCCGGCGTCGCCACGCTTACCCTTTCGTCTCCCACGGCCGTGTGTGCCGCCCATCGTTCTCCCTCGAACTGCGTGGTCGCCCGCTCGACACCTGGGTTGTTCTCGGCAGAATACGCCAGTTCCTGAAGAACTGACAGTCGGATCAAGGAAATCTGATCCGTCACGTCGGCCCGATCGCGCCGTCGGGAAGGTCCTCGTCCGAGAACCGGTGGTGACCGAGCGGTCCCCAGACCGTCACCGAGCCCCGGCCGACCGCTCGGAGCCGGCCCTCGTGGCGGACCAGCGCGGTGCCGCCGTCGACACCGACGACGCTGAGGCCGCGGCCGACGAGACGGGAGACGGCGGCACCGATCATCGATGGGTACTCGTCGAAGTGGGGGAGCACGATCGCCCCGGGGAGCAGGCCGAAGCCCGGAGTGGCGTGCGACCCGCCCCGCAGGCCGGCGATCCGTTCGCCCTGCACCATGGCGCCGGCACTGCAGCCGGCGAGGATGCCACCGCGGGCCAGCACGGCCTCGATGGCGCGCCACGCTGCTGATCCGTCCAGCACCTGGTGCAGCAGGGTCGGCTTGCCACCGGAGAGGTAGACGAGGTCGGCGGACTCGATGTCGGCCACCAGGCCGGGTTCGTCGGCGCTGTCCCGGTCGATCACGTCGACGGCCACGCTGTCGGCACCGAGGGACCGGAACCACGCCACACCGCGCCGGGACCAGTCGGACCACACCGCTTCGCCCTCCGAGGCGGCCGCCGTGGGTAGGCAGGCGACTCGCGGCGGCCGTCCACCGACGTCGAGCAGACCGAGGAGGTGCTCGTCCACGGCCCGGCTGTGCTCGAGGTACTCGCCGCTTCCGACCAGGGCGATGGTGGCCCCGTCCGCCGTCCGGCTCGTCGTGGTCGACATGGCCAGAATCATGGCATTCCAAAGTTGCCAATGATGCACTCAGCTTTTATGCTTTGCCTACGTGGAGCTGTCCGGTCGGGCTGCTCCCGTCGTTCTCCCCCCTAGCAACCCCATCACTGGAGGCAACACCATGCCCAAGGCCGTCGGAATCGACCTCGGCACCACCAACTCCGTCGTCGCCGTGCTCGAAGCCGGCGACCCGGTGGTCATCCCCAACAGCGAGGGCTCCCGCACCACCCCGTCCGTCGTCGCGTTCTCCAAGAACGGCGAGGTCCTGGTGGGCGAGGTGGCCAAGCGCCAGGCCATCACCAACCCCGATCGCACCATCCGGTCGGTCAAGCGTCACGTCGGCACCAACTGGTCGGTCGACATCGACGGCAAGGACTACACCAGCCAGGAGATCTCGGCCCGCACGCTCCAGAAGCTCAAGCGAGACGCCGAGGCCTACCTCGGTGACACCGTCACCCAGGCCGTGATCACCGTCCCTGCCTACTTCGACGACGCCCAGCGCACGGCCACCAAGGAGGCGGGCCAGATCGCCGGCCTCGAGGTGCTGCGCATCATCAACGAGCCCACCGCGGCCGCCCTGGCCTACGGGCTCGACAAGGAGGGCGACGCCGACCAGACCGTGCTCGTGTTCGACCTCGGCGGCGGCACCTTCGACGTGTCGGTCCTCGAGATCGGCGACGGCGTGTTCGAGGTCAAGTCCACCCACGGCGACACCCACCTCGGCGGCGACGACTGGGACCAGAAGGTCATCGACTGGCTCGTCGACCAGTTCAAGAACGCGCACGGCGTCGACCTGGCCAAGGACAACATGGCGGCCCAGCGTCTCAAGGAAGCGGCCGAGAAGGCCAAGATCGAGCTGAGCCAGGTCCAGTCGACCCAGATCAACCTGCCGTTCATCACCGCCACCCAGGAGGGTCCGCTCCACCTCGACGAGCAGCTCACCCGGGCCAAGTTCCAGGAGCTGACCCAGGACCTGCTCGACCGGTGCAAGGGTCCCTTCGAGCAGGCCATCACCGATGCCGGCCTGTCCAAGGGCGACATCGACCACGTGATCCTCGTCGGCGGCTCCACCCGCATGCCCGCCGTCACCGACCTGGTCAAGGAGTTCACCGGCAACGACCCCAACAAGTCGGTCAACCCCGACGAGGTCGTGGCCATCGGCGCCGCCATCCAGGCCGGCGTCCTCAAGGGCGATGTCAAGGACGTCCTGCTCCTCGACGTCACCCCGCTCAGCCTCGGCATCGAGACCAAGGGCGGCGTGATGACCCGGCTCATCGAGCGCAACACCACCATCCCCACCAAGCGCACCGAGGTGTTCACCACCGCCGAGGACATGCAGCCGTCGGTGGAGATCCACGTCCTGCAGGGCGAGCGCGAGATGTCGCAGTTCAACAAGACGCTGGGCAAGTTCCAGCTCGTCGACCTGCCCCCGGCTCCTCGCGGCGTGCCCCAGATCGAGGTCACCTTCGACATCGACGCCAACGGCATCGTCCACGTGTCGGCCAAGGACCGCGCCACCAACAAGGAGCAGTCGATGACCATCACGGGTCAGAGCTCCCTGGCCAAGGACGACATCGAGCGCATGGTCAAAGACGCCGAGGCCCACGCCGAGGAGGACTCCCGCCGCAAGGAAGAGGCCGAGGCCCGCAACCAGGGCGACACGCTCGTCTACCAGACCGAGAAGCTGCTCAAGGAGCAAGGCGAGAAGCTCGAGGGCGACGACAAGACCAAGGTCGAGGACGCCCTCGCCACGCTGAAGACCGCGCTCGGCGGTGAGGACGTGGCCGAGATCAAGCGGGCCACCGAGAACCTCATGACCGCCTCGCAGGACTTCACCCAGAAGCTCTACGAGTCCGCGGCCCAGGCCGATTCGGCCGGCCCCGACGGTGGTGCGGCCACCGGCGCGACTTCGGCCGATGACGACGAGGTCGTCGACGCCGAGATCGTGGACGAGTGATCGGTCGATCATGACCAGCGAGCCCAACGAGCAGTCACCACCGGTGGGGGACGCCACCCCACCGGTGGCCGACCCCGACCCGCCCACCGATCCGGGCGCTGAGTCGGGCACCGTCCCGGCGTCGGAGCAGACGGTGCTGGGTGACGACGAGGTCGTCGTCGAGGAGTTCACCCCGGAGATGATCGATGCCCTGGTCGCCGAGCGCGACGAGTTCCTCGACGCCTACCGGCGGACCGCGGCCGACTTCGACAACTTCCGCAAGCTGTCCCAGAAGCGATTGGCCGACGAGCTGGCCCGCAGCCAGGGCGCGTTCGTCGAGCGCCTCCTGCCCGTGCTCGACGCCATCGACGCGGCCCGGAGCCAGGGCAGCGATCACGTCGAGGCCGTGGCCTCGGCGCTGTTCGGCTTCCTCGAGAAGGAGGGGCTCGAACGGGTCAACCCCGATGCCGAACCCTTCGACCCCAACGTGGCCGAAGCGGTGGTCCACGAGCCCGGCGACCACGAACACCCCACGGTCACCGAGGTCCTGCGGACCGGCTACCTGTGGCAGGGCCGGGTCATCCGCCCCGCCATGGTCAAGGTGTCGGGCTGACCATCGTGGATATTTCGTCGCCGCGTCAGTTCACTGCTGACGGAGCGACGACCGATTCGATCTCGAAGGAGGTGAGCCCCGATGCCCCCACAGCGTGAATGGTTCGAGAAGGACTACTACAAGACCCTGGGTGTGTCGGAGTCCGCCACCCAGAAGGAGATCACCAAGGCGTACCGCAAGCTGGCCCGCGAGAACCATCCCGACCAGCACCCCGACGACCCCGCCGCCGAGGAGCGCTTCAAGGAGGCCTCGGCCGCCTACGACGTGCTCGGCGACGAGAAGAAGCGCACGGAGTACGACGAGGTCCGCCGCATGGGCCCGCTCGGCGGCATGGGCGGAGCCGGCGGCGGGGGGCAGGGCGGCTTCCGCTTCGATGCCTCCGACCTCGGCGACCTCGGCGACCTCTTCGGTGGCCTGTTCAACCGCGGCCGCGGCCCGCGCGGCGGCGGCCGGGGCGGGCCGGGTCCCGGCACGGGTCCCCGGCGCGGCGACGATCTCGCCGCCGAGCTCCACCTCAGCTTCGAAGACGCCGTCAGCGGCGTCACCACCGCGCTGCACCTCACCTCGGAGGCCGCCTGCTCGCGCTGCGACGGCAGCGGGGCCGAGCCCGGCACCATGCCGCTGGTCTGCCCCACCTGCGGTGGCCGGGGCGTGCTCGACGAGAACCAGGGCTTCTTCTCCTTCTCCCAGCCGTGCTCCACCTGCCAGGGCCGCGGCGTGGTCATCGAGTCGCCCTGCACCAACTGCCGCGGGACCGGGGTCGAGCACCGGCCGCGGGAGATCAAGGTGCGGGTGCCCGAGGGCGTCAAGGACGGCCAGAAGATCCGCCTCAAGGGTCGGGGTGGTCCCGGCCGCAACGGCGGCCCGCCCGGCGACCTCCACGTCACGGTGCACGTCGGCGCCCACGCCCTCTTCGGTCGCAAGGGCAACGACCTCACCATCACGGTGCCGGTCACCTTCGCCGAGGCCGCGCTCGGCGCCGAGATCGCCGTTCCCACCCTCGGCGGCGAGCCGGTCAAGATCCGCGTTCCCGCCGGCACCCGGTCGGGCAAGGTCTTCCGGGTCAACGGTCGGGGCGTGCGGCACGGGCACAAGACGGGCTCGCTCCTCGTGACCATCGAGGTCGCGGTGCCGGTCAAGCTCTCGGCCGCCGAACGCAAGGCCATCGAGACGCTGGCGTCGGTCTCCGAGGAGTCACCGCGCGCCCACCTGGGGGTGTGATCCATGGCTGCTGACCGCGAGCCCACCGAACCCGATGACACCGAGGAGTCCGAGCGGCACACCCGGGCCGTGTACGTCATCTCCGTGGCGGCCGAGATCGCCGGCGTCCACCCGCAGACGCTGCGCATCTACGAGCGCAAGGGCCTGGTCGACCCCGCCCGCACCACCGGCGGCAGCCGCCGCTACTCCGAGGCCGACATCGAGATGCTGCGCCGGATCTCCGAGCTCACCGACGAGGGCCTGAACCTGGTCGGGGTCAAGAAGGTCATCGCGCTCGAGACCGAGATCGAGCGCCTCCGGGCCGAGCTGGCCGAGGCCCGCCGGGCCGTGGGCGAGGCCGTCGAGTCGACCCATCGCCACTACCGGCGCGACCTGGTGCCGCTCCGCCAGGAGCTCACCGTCTTCGGCCGGATCGACCTGCCCGACCGCTGACCCTGGTCAGTCGGGCCGTTCACGTCGCTCGGCCACGACCCCCCAGAACGGTC
>CAVVGJ010000001.1:0-84882 GCA_963747745.1 uncultured Acidimicrobiaceae bacterium | reverse complement strand
GCGATCGCCGCCATCGGTCAGCGATGGCCGGTGGGCTCGTCGCCGCCGGCGAGCGGGAGCTCGAAGTGGAGCTCGTCGAGGCGATCGGTGGTCGGGACGTCGCGCAGCCGCAGGTCCCGGACGAGCGGACCGAGCGGCGTCTCGATCGCTCCGGCCAACCCGTCGACCAGGCGGTCGGCGTCGAGGTCGTCGTGGCCCCGCCTGCGCTGCTCGAGCGACGACCGCAGGGCGCCGGGCAGGTCGGGGGCGGCGAAGTCCACGTCCTCGAGGACGGCGTGCACCAGCGTGCCGAAGCGGGCGCCCCCGCCGGTGTCGCCGAAGCGGCTCGGTTCCGCTCGCAGCCGTTCCTCGTCGGCGGCCATGGCGTCACCGAACACGACGGCCTCGACCGGGAGCCGTTCGTCTTCGGCGCCGCGGTCGTCGTGTTCGGGCGCGGCGCCGGGCACGTGGGTGGCTGCGTGCTCCTCGTAGGCGGCCGCGGTCATGGCCGAGTACGACGTCCGCCGCCAGGACCGGTCGATCGATCGGCCGAAGCGGCGCACGTCGAGTTGCGTGCCGGTGGACGATCCGGGGTGCCAGCGGGCATCGGTCGCGCCGTGGGCCCGTTCGATCACCAGTTCGCCCGGCGCTTCGAGGGCGACGACGTCGAGGACCGTGCGGGCCCGGTCGTCGTCCGGCGTGTTGGCGAGCTCCCCGCCGGCGGCGTGCGGGGCGAACAGCAGGGTGCCGAGCGGCGACTCGTGGGCGCCGTGGGTCGAGGCCCACCACAGCACGACCTGGTGCCGGGCGCGGGTGAGGGCGACGTAGGCCAGCCGGAGCTCCTCGCCCCGCTGCTCGGCCACGTGCCGGGCCACGTGGTCGGCCGCGTCGGGCCGGGGTCCGCCGACGTCGATGCAGCGCTCTCCGTCGTCGTCGTGGAACAGGGGTGGGGCGTCCGGCGGGATCCAGCCTGCCCGCCAGAGGAACGGCGCGTAGACGATCGGGAACTCGAGGCCCTTGCTTCGGTGGACGGTCCACACCTGCACGGCGCGGGCGTCGGTCTCGAGCCGGCGGCTGCGGTTCTCGGCGTCGGCCTCGCGCTCGGCCCGCCGGATCCGCTCCCGGAGCCAGGTCAGCAGCGTCGCCGGGCTGCTGTCGCTCGCCGCTCCCTGCTCATGCAGCAGTTCGGTGAGGTGACGCAGGTCGGTGAGCGTGCGTTCGCCGCCGAGGACGCCGAGCAGCCGGGCTGGCAGCGCTCGCCCGGCCTGGACCCGGTCGAAGAGGGCAGCGACGCCGTGGTCGACCAGCACCCGTCGCCACTCGTGGAGGTCGGCGTGGACGGCGTCCCACGCCTCGTCGTCACGGACGGCGACGTCTTCGGCCCGCCAGCCGAAGAAGCTGGACATCGCGGCGCTGCGGACCCTGGTCGTGGCCGCCGGCGACTCGATGGCCTCGAGCAGGGCCAGCCAGTCCTGGGCCGCCGCGGTGTCGAACACGCTCCCCGTGCCGTTGACCACGGTCGGCACCCCGACCCGGGCGAGCGCGTCCCGGACCAGGTCGGCGTCCTTGTGGCGCTGGACGAGCACGGCGATGTCGCCGGGCTGCACCGGACGTTCCTGCTCGGTGCCGTCGGCGTCCCGCTCGACGATCGTGGCCCGCGAGGCGGCATCGAGCTGGAACACGACGTCGGCGGCGAGGTCCCGGGCCACGAACGCTCGGGCCCAGTCGACCTGGAGGTCACCGGTCGTCGGCGTGAGCACCGCGTCGGCGACGTCGCGCCGCACGTGTCGGAGCCGCACGGGGGCGGTCCGGCGCCCACCCCGCAGGCGTGGTTCTCGGTGGTGGTCGGCGGCCGCCATGACCCGGTAGGCGATGTCGGCATGGCCGAGGGTGGCCGAGCCGAACACCGCGTCGAGCCCACGGAGCAGGCCGGCGTCGCTGCGCCAGTTGGTGGTCAGCGCCTCGACCCGGTCCGCACCGGCCTGCCGGCGCGCCGCGAGGTAGGCGTGGACGTCGGCGCCCCGGAAGGCGTAGATGGCCTGCTTGGGGTCGCCCACCAGCACCAGCGACGTGGCGCCGTGCGCCAGAACGCGTCACGGAGGATGTGCCACTGCACGACATCGGTGTCCTGGAACTCGTCCACGACGACGAGCTGGTAGCGCTCGTCGAGCCGGCGGCGCACCACGTCGGCCTGCGGACCCGACAGGGCGGCTTCGAGCCGGCTGAGCAGGTCGTCGTAGCCGATCACCCGCAGCTCGCGCTTGCGCAGCTCGAGCCGGGACCGCACCGTGCCGGCGAACCGCGCCCGCATGGCGGCACCCGGGTCGTCGCAGTCCTGGCCGGGGAGGATGCGGGCGTGCGGGTTGGTGATGACCGCCCGGGCGACCCGCGGGCCGGTCCCGGGGGAACGGGAAGGCCACGTTCTTGTGGAACCGCTGGACGAGCAGGTCGTCGACGACCTGCTCGGTCAGGTCGCGGGGGTCCTCGAGGAACTCGACATCTCGTTCGACGTCGCCCGCGAAGCCGACCTGGCTGAGCACCTGCTCGCAGAACCCGTGGATGGTGGCGATGGTGGCGGCGTCGAACTCGGCGACCACCGACACGACCCGGCCCAGCGCCGGCCACGGTCGCCTCGTCCGCCGCGCACAGCCGGGCGCTGAGCTCGTCGACGGGCACCACCCCGCTGGACAGGTAGCCGGCGAGGTCGGCCTCGGTGCGCACCAGGCGCTGCCACACCCGGTCGCGGAGCTCGCCCGTCGCCGCCCGGGTGAAGGTCACCAGCAGGAGGGAGTCGACCGGCATGCCGCCGGCGATCGCCTCGACCGCGAGCGACGTCACCCGGTGCGTCTTCCCGGTGCCGGCGCTGGCCTCGATGACCGTGATGCCGGGCGGCATCCCGGCGAGGCCCGGGTGACGGCGCTCATCGCCAGCGCTCCTGGGCCAGGACCGGGTCCCACAGCCGGCGGGCCAGGCGGCCCAACCGGCTGTCCTCGTCCTCGGCCCAGCCGGTCCCGGTCTCCGCCTCGGTCGGTGGGATGCGCAGCAGTTCGTCGAAGCGAAGCACGCCCCCGAAGGCGACCTGATGGCTCCGGTCGGCGTCCTCGCCGGGGAAGGCGTGATCCGACTCCCAGTCGCGGGCCGCCGAACCGCCGGCTGCCGGTTCCCCCGCCGGGCCTCGGCCCACGCCGCGCTGGTCTTGCACGGCATGGGCAACGGCTCGCACAGCCCCCGGGCCCGCATCGCCACCAGATCGGCGAGCCCGGCGACCGCCGCGGCTCGGCGGGCGTCGGGCGGGCCGTCGAAGGCGGCGAGCTCCACCGCTCGCCCGCCGGCTCTGTACTTGCCGACGGTCAGGGCCCGCCACGGCATCTCGGGATACTCGGCCGACAGGGCGAGCAGCCGTACCCATGACGCCAGCCGGTGCTTGGCGCCCACGCTGCTGTAGGAGACCGTGCCGATGGCGTCGTCCCGCACGCCGGTGACGGTGCCGACCACCGCGACCGGACCGCACCCGGGACGTCGCCGAGGGCGATGTCGATCTCCCGCGATGCGGTCGCCCCGCCGCGCCGACGGCCTCGGCGACCTCGTGGATGCGGGTGGCCACGGCCTGGATCGACCCGATCGTGGCCCGACCCATGGCATCGGGTGGCAGGGCACCGACCGCCAGCTCGGCCTCGACCGCAGCCTCGATCGGGTCGCCGGCCAGCAGCCGCTCGATCAGGCGTTGACCGATGCCCCAGCGCTCGAGGTTGTCGAGCTCCACCGGGATCGCATCGGGGAGCTGGTCGTCGTCCTCCCACACGTTGACGCCGAGGCGCTGGCGGAGGAACTCGCGGACCGGATGCTGGACGAAGCGGACGAGGTCGTCGAGGCCACGATGCCGTCGCCGGCGCCGTCGGGGCGAGCGGGGCACCGAGGAACGGCGGCGGCGACGCCCGTTCGCCAGTCGAGGGCGCGGGCGCCGGCGAGGTGGACCCGGTCGAACGCCCACGGGCCGTCGCCACCGTCGCGGTGGGCCGACGGATCGAACGGCTGCAGCGGGTGGCTGGTCACGACGGACTCGGTGGCGTCGCCGCCGTCGGCGGTCCGCGCCGTCCGGTCGATGACGTCGAGCAGCTCGGACAGGGGCACGGCCGGCGGGCGGGGCTCGTTGGTGCGCTCGTCGGCGCCCGGTGGTCGTGACGACGAGGCGGTCGGTGGCCGACAGGAGCGCGTCGAGGAGCAGCTGGCGGTCCTCGGTCCGGGGATCGCGATCACCGACGAGCGGGTCGCCGGAGCAGAGTCGTCGCCGTCGGCCGGCCGGTGCCCGGGGAACGCGCCGTCGTCGAGTCCGAGCACGCAGACCACCCGGTGCGGGCACGGCCCGCATCGGCACCAGCGTGCACATGGTGACGGCGCCGGTGCGGAAGTCGGCGCGGGTCGGGAGCCCACGGAGCCGGTCGGCGAGCAGCGCCCGCACCTCGGTCAGCGACAGCGTCCGCGCCGGCGACCGCGCCGCCGCTGGTGGCTCTCGCCCAGCACCTCGCGCAGGACGCCGTCGACCTGCCCGCTGCCAGGCCTCGGCCCGTGTGGTCGCGCCATGAGCAGGTCGACCGCTTCGCCGAGCGCCTCGACCCACGCCGCGATGGGCCGGTGCTCGGCCGCACCGGTCGACCACGGTGTCGAGCCGGTCGACCAGCTCGGCGAAGCGGCCGGCGAGGTCGACGTCGCCGCTCTCGACGTCGTCGAGCGGGAGGCGGCCGCCGATCAGCCGCGACGCCGTCGCTCGTCCATGGCCACGCCGAGCAGGATCCGGTCGAGCCCGGCCCGCCACGTGTTGGCGTCGACATGCCCAGCCGTACCGGGCTCGCGGTGGCCGCGTCGAGGCCCCAGCGCACGGCGGGTCGGTGGTCCACTCGCGAGCGTTCGAGGTCGTCGTCGTCGAAGCGGAAGCGCAGGCGCACCGGCTCGCGTCCGGCGAACGTGATCAGCTCGGCGGACGTGATTCGCCCGTCGACCACGTGGAGCAGGTCTCGCCAGCACACCCAGCAGGGGGTTGGTCTGGCGCAGCGACCGGTCGGCGAGCCGGTAGGGCAGGTCGGGGGTGCCGGGTCGGGGGCGGCGACCGCGGCGGGATCGGTGTCGGGCGCGCCGGGCGCCGAACGCGGCGTGCGAGGAGCGGCGCGAACTCGTCGATGTCGGGGCACAGGACGATGACGTCGCGCGGCTCGAGGGTCGGGTCGTCGGCGAGAAGCGTGGCAGATGGCGTCGCGCGCACCTCGACCTGTCGGACCCGTCCGTGGCACGAGTGGACCTGGATCGACGCGGTCGTGGGAGTCGAGCACGCATCGTGCGTCCGGCGCCGTCTGGTGCCCGAAGGGGCGCCCGGGTGGAGCGGCGTCGGCCGCGGATGTCGGCCTGGACGCGTCCGAGCAGCGTCGTCGGTCCGGCCCCGGTGTCGACGGGATGGTGGGCTGGTCGGGCGTCGCCGCCGGACGAGAGCACGAGTTGCATCTCACGGCGTGTCGTCGGCCCCATGTGCGCAGGAGCGGGTTGGTGCGGGACCGAACGGGTGGGGTCGTCGGCTCGCGGCAACGAGCAGTGCGGCGGCACCGTCGGCCGCGATGCGGTCCCACAGCGCCGAGCGAGGGGTGGAGGGCGAACAGGTGGACGTCGGCTGAGGTGGCGATCGACCGCGAGCACGTCGAGGTAGGTGGCCGGGCAGCCGGGTGAGTCCGAACAGCGACACGCGGGCCGGGGAGCTCGAGGTCGACGGCCCGGCCCGTTCGAGGCGGGCGCAGGCCTCGCCATCCGCTCCGGAGGGCTGGGGCTGGCGACGCGGTCGGCGCAGCCGACGCCACAGCTCGCGGCTGCCACTGGGCATCGGCGGGAACGTCGGGGACGGTGTCCCGGCCGGCGTGGTCGAGCCAGGCACGAGACCATCTCGGGCCGGTAGATGGCGTAGCGGTCGAACAGGTCGGCCAGGTGGCGGGCGGTGGCGAAGCGGCGGGCCCGGCGCAGCGCGTCGGCGTCGTCGCCTCGTTACCCGTCGCCCGTGTGGTCGGCGCCAGGCCGAGGTGGCTGGCCGACCAACGCCATCCAATGCTCGCCGGCCTGGTCGTCGATCAGCTCCAGCAGCGGGCCACACCAGCCGCTCGGGCCGCCACGGGTCCTGGTGCGGTCGACGCCGTGGCCCCGGCCAGCACGTCGCCCACCAGCCGGCCCGGGAACGGGAACTCGACGTTGGCGCAGACCCCGTCGGCGCCGCCCTGCGCGGTCCGGCCCACGGCGCCGCGATCCGGTGGGTCAGCCACCGCTCGACCCCGCGGGTCGGGACGGCGACCACCTCGGCCGCGAAGGGGTCGCCGGCGGTGCCCGGCCAGCATCTCCACGAGCGCGTCGACCAGGGCGTCGGCCCGTTCGCTGCGATGGATTCGGAACATGACGATCCCTGGGGTACCCGCTCGACGTGACGACCGTTGATCCTGACAGGTCGGTGCGACGAGCCGGGGCAACCGGCGAGGGTGTGGCCGGCGTCGGCACGTACGCTCGCAGCCCATGGCCCGCAGACCCGTGCTCACCCCCCAGGCGGAGGACTTCCCCCGCTGGTACCAGGACGTCCTCAACAAGGCGGAGCTGGCCGACAACGGCCCGGTGCGCGGCACGATGGTCATCCGCCCCTACGGCTACGGGCTCTGGGAGCGGATGCAGTCGGAGATGGACGACCGCATCAAGGCGTGCGGCGCCGAGAACGCCTACTTCCCCCTCTTCATCCCCCAGAGCTACCTCACCAGGGAGGCCGAGCACGTCGAGGGGTTCAGCCCCGAACTGGCTGTGGTCACCCACGCCGGGGGCAAGGATCTCGACGAACCCATCGTCGTGCGGCCCACGTCGGAGACCGTCATCGGCGAGTTCATGGCCAAGTGGACCCAGAGCTACCGCGATCTGCCCCTGTTGCTGAACGCGTGGAACAACGTCGTGCGCTGGGAGCTGCGACCCCGCATCTTCCTGCGCACCACCGAGTTCCTGTGGCAGGAGGGCCACACCGCCCACGTGTCGCGCGAGGACGCCCACGCCTACGCCACCCGCATCCTCCACGAGGCCTACGCCGACTTCATGGTCAACGTGTTGGCCATGCCGCTCCACCTCGGCATCAAGCCCAGCTACGACCGCTTCGCCGGCGCCATCAACACCATGGCGTGCGAGGCGATGATGCGCGACGGCAAGGCGCTGCAGATGGGCACCAGCCACGAGCTGGGCCAGAACTTCGCCCGGGCCTTCGACATCGACTACCTCGACGCCGACGGCCAGCAGCAGCTGTGCTGGACCACCTCGTGGGGCACGTCCACCCGCATGGTGGGCGGCCTCATCATGTGCCACGGCGACGACGACGGCCTCCGGGTGCCACCCGTCCTGGCCCACATCCAGGTCGTCACGGTCCTCATCCGCGACGAGGAGGGCGCCGGTTCGGCCGCGTCGGCCGTGCACGACGAGCTGATCGCCGCCGGCGTCCGGGCCCGGCTCGACGACCGGGTCGACACCGCGTTCGGGCGCCGGGCCACCGACTGGGAGCTCAAGGGCGTGCCGGTCCGGATCGAGATCGGTCCCCGCGACATCGTCGACGGCATGGTCACCGTGGTCCGGCGCGACACGGGCGAGAAGCGTCCCGTCGCGGTCGCCGACGCCGCCGCCACGGTCCAGACGCTGCTGGGCGAGATCCAGGCCGGCCTGCTGGCCGAGGCCACCGCGTTCCGCGACGAGCACTCCGCCGACACCGCCACCGTCGAGGAGACCCTCGAGGCGGCGGCCACCGGGTTCGCCCGCGTGCCCTGGGAGGTCGTCCGCGACGCCGAGGAGGCGCTCGGCGCCCAGGCGGTCACGGTCCGTTGCATCCAGCGGGCCGACGGCACCGTGCCGCTCGACGAGGACGAGCCCGACCTCCACGCCATCTGCGCCCGCAGCTACTGAGCTGTGCTCCCTGGGCCGACCGGGCCGGAGGGCGGTATACTCGTCGGCAATTCGTTTCCTGTTGGAAGCGTGGGCTGCGGCCCACGCTTCTTTCATGTCCGGCTGACGAGCGAGGAGGAGCACCATGACCAAGGTCGACACCGTCCGCACCATGGTCCAACCTCTCGCGGCCGCCGCCGGCGCCGACATCTACGACGTCACCCTCGCCGGCGGCAAGCTCGTGGTGGCCCTCAACCGTCAAGGCGGCATCGACCTCGACACCCTCTCGAAGGTCAGCCGCGACCTGGGCGAACAGCTCGACGAGGCCGACGTGATCGGTGGCAGCTACACGCTCGAGGTCACCAGCCCCGGGCTCGAACGGCCGCTGCGCACGCCCGACCACTTCCGCGGCGCCATCGGCGAGGCCGTCACCGTGCGGACCAACCCCGACGTCGAGGGCGATCGCCGCATCCGTGGCACCCTCACCGCCGCCGACGACGACGGCTTCACCGTCGCCCTCGAAGACGACCAGGGCCACCCCACCGGCGGATCGCGCACCGTCGCCTACGACGACGTCGAGCGCGCCCGCACCACGTTCTCCTGGGGCCCCGCCCCCAAGCCCGGCGGCAAGAAGCCGTCGGGCTCCTCATCCACCTCCGGCAAGAAAGCACGATCATGAGCAACCCCGACATGTTCGACGCCCTCCAGGCGCTCGCCGCCGAGAAGGGCATCTCCGTCGACACCCTCATGGCCGCCCTGGCCGACGCGCTCGAGTCGGCCTACAAGCGCATGCCCGGCGCCTACGAGTACGCCTGGGTCACCATCGATCCCGGCACGTTCGACATCCGGGTCTTCGCCCAGGAGCTCGACGAGGAAGGCGTGCCGGTCGGCCAGGAGTTCGACGTCACCCCCGACAACTTCGGGCGCATCGCGGCCCAGACCGCCCGCCAGGTCATGACCCAGCGCATCCGTGAGGCCGAGCGCGAGCTCAAGTACGAGGAGTACGCCGGCCGCGAGGGCGACATCGTCACCGGCATCGTCCAGCAGAACGACAGCCGCTACACCCTGCTCGACCTGGGCCGGGTCGAGGCCCTGCTGCCCCAGGCCGAGCAGGTCCCGCACGAGCGACCCGAGAACAACGCCCGGCTCAAGGCCTACATCGTCGAGGTCCGCAAGACGGCCAAGGGCCCCCAGATCGTGGTGTCCCGCACCCACCCCGGCCTGATCCTCGAGCTGTTCAAGCTCGAGGTGCCCGAGATCGCCGACGGCATCGTCGAGATCAAGGCCTGCGCCCGCGAGCCAGGCCACCGCACCAAGATGGCCGTGGCCTCCAACGAGCCCAACGTCGATCCGGTCGGCGCCTGCGTCGGTGCCCGCGGTTCGCGCGTCCGCCAGGTCGTGACCGAGCTGCGGGGCGAGAAGATCGACATCGTCGCCTACTCCGACGACCCCTACGAGTTCGTGGCCAAGGCCCTCCAGCCGGCCCGGGTCAAGGAGGTCCGCATCGACGAGATGACCGGCACCGCCATGGTCATCGTCCCCGACCACCAGCTCAGCCTGGCCATCGGCAAGGAGGGCCAGAACGCCCGCCTCGCCGGCCGGCTCACGGGCTGGGCCATCGACATCAAGTCCGAGACGCAGTTGGCCGAGGCCGAGGCCGCCTACGCCGCCGAGGACTGGGCCGAGGGCGAGTGGGTGGTCGACGAGGAGACCGGCGAGCAGGTGTGGCAGCCCGCCGAGGGCGGCCCGGCCGTCTCCGCCACCGAGTACCTCGAATCTTCCGACGCCGACGAGGTCCCCGAGACCGACGCCTCGGTCGACCATCCCGAGGACGTCGACACCACCCCGACCAGCGAACCCGATGCGGCGGCCGATCCCGGCGAGGCCGGCTCCTCCGAGCCCGAGATGGCCGCCGAGGGCGAGGGCGTGCAGCCCCTCGATCCCGCACCGGACCTGGCCGAGGCCGCGGCCGAGGCGGAACCGGTCGAGGTCGGCGACGATCCGTCCGAACGCCTGGAGCAGGTCCCGGACGCCGATCGAGCCCGACGCGCGCTCGAGGTCGGACGCCGGCCGTCGCCGAGGCCGGCGACGCCGAGGCGACCGGCGTCGCCGCGACGCCGAGACCGAGCCGACCTGACCGCCACCCCGCCCGGAGGGCGCCACCCGACCCGCACCTGCATCGGCTGCCGACGGGTGGCCGAATCGGGTCAGCTCGTCCGTTTCGTGCGCCGCGAGGCGCCCGGCCCGGACGGCGGTGGGGAGGGAATCGTCGAGATCGGCCGTACACTCCCCGGTCGGGGAGCGTGGCTGTGTGCCGCCACCCTCGAAGACTGCGCAGCACTGGCGCTGCGTCGCCGGGCATTCGAACGAGCCCTCCGGGGTCCGATCGAGCCCGGATCGGTCATGACCGCAATTCGTGCCCAGGCACGGAGCGCAGCCATGTCGGTTCGTACCTCAGGACAGAACGCGCGAGGATGATGGATCGCGGCTCGGATCCTGTCGGACCCGGGCCCGTGTCACGAACAGCCACACACGTCACACGAGAAGCGATCCAGACCCCCTCCCGACCAGCACAGACAAGACATCCCCGACAGATCCACTGACGACGACGCAAGGCGAAACGAAGACTCTTGGCAGGCAAGATCAGGGTGTACGAGCTCGCACGGAGCTGGGCCTCAGCAACAAAGAGACAGTCGACCTCTGCAACGGCTTGGGGATCGGCGTCAAGAGCCACTCCTCGAGCATCGTGGAGCCTCAAGCCGACCGCGTCCGCCGCAAGGCCGAGCGGGAGGGTCTCATCCGCGAGCCCGAGCCGGAGCCCGTCGAGGAGAAGCCGGCCGAGGAGGCGCCTGCCGCCCCGGTGTCGTCCCAGAAGGCCGCGCCCGAGAAGGCCGCTGAGCCGGCCCCCGAGCCCGAGACCGCTCCGGAACCGCCCGCCCCCGCCGCTCCCGCCGCCGAAGCACCGGCCGGTCCCACCCCACCCCCGGCACCGGCCCCGGCCCCGGCCGCCCAGGCTCCGTCGCGGGCGCCGTCGCCCGACACGCGCCGCGCCCGCCCGTGGTCCGCGCCACCAAGCCTGCTCGCGTCGTCCGCTCCAGCGGGAGCGAGGGGCCGCCGCCCCGGACCCGCGAGGACGAGGCCCCCGTGGCACCGGCCGCCCAGGCCGCCCCCGCCCCCGCCCCACCGCCGCCGTCTGCCGCCCCGGCCCCGCCGCCTCCCTCAGCCGCGCCCGCCCCGCCGCCCAGCGCGGCGCCCACGCCCCCGCCGGCCGAGGCATCCGACGAATCCACCGCCCCCGCGGCCAGCGAAGCCCCCCGGCCGCCCTCGGCTCCGGCCGATCCCGGCGCCAAGCCGTCCGGTGCGGTCACGCCGCCCCGCTCCACGTCGGGCAAGCCGATCCCGCCGCCCCCCGGCCCGATGATCTCCCGCGGCGGCAAGCCCATCCCGCCGCCGCCCGGCGCCGGTGGGCGTGGCCCCGTGTCGGCCCCCAGCGGCCCCGGCAACCGTCCCGCCCGCCGCGGCGCGGCCGGCCAGGTCCGCTACACGCCGCCGCCTCCCGGTGGTGGCCCGCGCCCCAGCGGTGGCCCCGGTGGCGGACGTCCCGGCCCCGGTGGCGGTCGCCGCCCACCGAAGCGCCGTGGTGGCCGCCGTCGCCGCAACCGCGACGAGCTCCAGCCCATCGAGGCCCCCAGCTTCACGCCGCGCGACGCGCCGGTGCCCGAGGGCGAGGTCGTCATCGAGCGCGCCTCCACGCCCCAGGACATCGGCCCCAAGATGAACCGCACCGCGTCCGACGTGGTCCGGTTCCTCATGGAGCAGGGCGAGATGGTGACGGCCACCCAGTCGCTCACCGACGACATGATCGAGCTGTTCGCCGCCGAGCTCGGCGCCCAGATCCGCCTCGTCGACCCCGGCGAGGAGCAGGAGGTCGAGCTCCAGCGGCGCCTCGGTGTCGACGAGCTGTACGACGAGGACGAAGAGGACACCGAGGACTTGCCCCACCGGCCGCCGATCGTCACGGTCATGGGCCACGTCGACCACGGCAAGACCAAGCTCCTCGACCACATCCGCGAGGCCAACGTGGTCGCCGGCGAGGCCGGTGGCATCACCCAGCACATCGGCGCCTACCAGGCCGAGAAGGACGGGCACGTCCTCACCTTCATCGACACTCCGGGCCACGAGGCGTTCACCGCCATGCGAGCCCGCGGCGCCGAGGCCACCGACATCGTCGTCCTGGTCGTCGCCGCCGACGACGGCGTCATGCCCCAGACCCTCGAGGCGCTCAACCACGCCAAGGCGGCCGACGTACCCATCGTCGTGGCCATCAACAAGATGGACCGCGAGGGCGCCAACCCCGACCGCGTGATGCAGCAGCTCTCCGAGCAGGACCTCATCCCCGAGGAGTGGGGCGGCGAGACCATCTTCGCCAAGGTGTCGGCCCTCACCGGCGACGGCGTCGACGAGCTGCTCGACAGCCTCCTGCTCGTCGCCGAGGTCGAGGACCTCCGCGCCGATCCCGAAGGCCGCGCCGCCGGCACCGTGCTCGAATCGCACCTCGACGTCGGTCGCGGCCCCGTGGCCACCATCCTCGTCGAGCGCGGCACGCTCCGCGTCGGCGACCCGCTGGTGGCCGGTGCTGCATTCGGCCGGGTCCGGGCGATCATCGACGACCACGGTGAGCAGATCAAGGAGGCCGCGCCCTCCATGCCCGTGCAGGTCCTCGGTCTCTCCGACGTGGCCGACGCCGGCGATCAGTTCGTGGTCGCTCCCGACGACAAGACGATGAAGGACGTGGCCGCCAAGCGCGACCACTACCACCGCCAGGCCAACCTGGGCCGCGAGGCCGCGGGCATGGGCGGCGGGGCCAAGCTCGAGGACATCTTCTCGGCCATCCAGGCCGGCGAGACGGCCACGCTGTCGCTGGTGCTCAAGGCCGACGTCAACGGCTCGCTCGAGGCGCTGACCGACTCGCTGCGCAAGCTCGAGCGCGACGAGGTCAAGCTCGGGTTCGTGCACCGCGCCGTCGGTGGCATCACCGAGAACGACATCCAGCTGGCGGCGGCGGCCAACGCCACCATCATCGGGTTCAACGTGCGACCGGACCGCAAGGCCCGCGACCTCGCCGAGTCCGAGGGCGTGGAGATCCGCACCTACGAGATCATCTACAAGGTGCTCGAGGACATCGAGGCCGCCATGGTCGGCCTGCTCGAGCCCGAGTACGAAGAGGTCGTCACCGGCGACGCCGAGGTGCGCGAGATCTTCTCCGTGCCGCGCATCGGCAAGATCGCCGGTTGCATGGTGCAGAACGGGGTCATCACCCGGAACTCCAAGGTCCGGTTCCTCCGGGAGGGCACCATCATCTGGAAGGGCTCGATCCAGTCGCTCAAGCGGTTCAAGGACGACGCCACCGAGGTGCGCGCCGGATTCGAGTGCGGTATCGGGCTCAGCGACTTCCAGGATCTGCGCCCCGGCGACATCATCGAGACCTACGAGGAGCGCGAGATCGCGCCGACCCTGTCGGCGGCCAGCTCGAGCTGACCGAGGGTCCGTTGCTGAAATCCGCGGTCCTCGAGATCGAGGTCCGGATCCCGCTCGGCGACTCGCTCAAGGCCAAGCGTTCGGTCATCCGGCCGATCCTCGACGGCGCCCACCGCCGGTTCGGGGTGGCGTCGGCCGAGGTCGATCTCCAGGACACCTGGGACCAGGCCGTGCTGGCGTTCTCGACCGTGTCGGGGTCGGTCTCGCAGGTGAACGCGGTGCTCGATCAGGTCGACCGCTTCGTGTGGTCGTTCCCGGAGGTCGAGGTCGTCGACGCTCAGCGATGGTGGGTCGACACGGCCTGAGCGTCGCCCAGCGGGGTAGAGGTAGACCATGACCCAGACCACACCCGCGTCCGGACACCCGCCCTCCCCGGTGGCGGTCAACGACACCGCGCCGGTGCCGCGGCGGGTGCGTGCCGTCTTCGACGATCGGGTGCTGGTCGACACCGTCCGCGCCACCTACGTCTGGGAGCGCCCCGAGTACCCCCAGTTCTTCGTGCCGGAGGACGACGTCGACGGGTCGATGATCGGCGATCCGGGCCCGATCGAGGACACCGACCGCGGCCTGATGCGACGGTGCGACGTGCGCAGCGGTGATCGGGTGGCGCCGGGGGCGGCCCGGTACCTCGAGTCGTCCACGATCGCCGGCCTCGATCGCACCTACCGCTTCGACTGGGGGGCCATCGACGCGTGGTTCGAGGAGGACGAGGAGATCTTCGTGCACCCCCGCAACCCGTACACCCGCGTCGACGCCCTGCGTTCGAGCCGTCACGTGCGGGTCGAGAAGGACGGCGTCGTCCTGGCCGAGTCCGATTCCCCGGTGGCCGTGTTCGAGACCGGATTGCGGACCCGCTGGTACCTCGACCGGACCGCCGTGCGATGGGAGCACCTCGAGGCCTCCGACACCCGCACCCGGTGCCCGTACAAGGGCGTCACCAGCGACTACTGGTCGGCCCGCGCCGGCGGCACCGTCCATGCCGACGTGGCCTGGGCGTACGACCTCACCACCCGGGAGGCGCTGCCGATCGCCGGCCTGGTGTGCTTCTACGACGAGAAGGTCGACGTGATCGTCGAGTAGGCGCGCCGGTGACCCGACCACCGGCGGGGAATGCTCGGTGGTCGGGTCGACCTGATGATCGGGTCGCCGTGGAGGCGTCGGTGGGTGGTAGCCGGCGTCGGGGTGGCCACCGCGGGTGGCTGGTCAGGCCGCGGTGGCCACCTCCGGTGGGGCCGGTCTCCCGGTCCAGACCTGGCCGTGGCGGTCGATGGCGACCCAGTGTTCGTCGTGGATCTGCAGTCGCCAGCCGTATTCGTGGATCAGCCGGTGGTGGAAGCGGCACAGCAGGGCACCGTTTCCGGTGACGGTCGGGCCGTGGTGGGCGCGGTGGCGGAGGTGGTGGGCGTCGCAATGGCGGGGCTGGCGGTGACAGCCGGGGAAGACGCAGCCCCCGTCGCGCGCCGCGAGCGCACGGCGTTGCGATTTGGAGAACTGCTCGGCGCGGGCGTTCGCGTCGAGGATCTTGGTGGGGCCGGCGAAGAGGGTGGCGAGCAGTCCGGAGTCGCAGACGAGCCGTTCGAGCAGCTCCCGGGTCAGGTGCCAGCCGTCGCCGCGCAGGACGAGGCCTTCGAGGTCCGCGTCGTCGCGCAGGCCGAGGAGGCTGCGGACGTCGATGACGGCGTTGATGGTGGCGCCGGAACGGATCCGGGTGCGGCGCCGGGTGCGGCGACGCCGGACCTTCTCCATAGCTCGCAGCCGGCGACGGAGGGCGTCGAGGTCGGTGATGTCCTCGCCGGCTTCGGTGGCAGCGAGCCATTCGTCGAAGGTGTCGGTGGGGGCGAAACCGTCGAACGTGTCGCGGGCGCGGGCATCCTCGAGCTCGGCGGCCTCGTCATCGTCGGCCGTGCCTTCGTCGGCCGTGCCCTCGTCGGCCTGGCCATCGTGGTCGGGATCCGCGAGATGGTCGGGGTCGTGGCGATCGTCGGCGTCATCGGGGGCGCCGTCGTCGTCGTCGAAGTCGGCCTCGCCGTCGTCGTCGATGTCGGGGTTGTCGGAACCGGTGAGGGATGCGGCGCAGAGGTCGTCGAGGGCGTCGGCCTGACGCTCGCGTAGGGAGCGCTGGTAGGGGGCGTCGGCCGGGTCGGGGTCCTGGGTCCAGCCGGCGATGGCGGCGGCGATGGTGGCGAAGGCGCTGGGGGAGAACTGTCCGTGCAGCTCGCCGCCGCCGAACAGCGAGGGCGTCAACGCCAGCGTGTGGGGCCGTGCGGTGCGGGGTCGGATCTCCTGGTCGACCTGGCCGGCCCAGTACCGAACGGCGGTGGTGAAGGCATCGTCGTCGGTGGTGTTGCCGTTCAACTCCAGCAGCGGCGCTAGGAACGGTTCGAGGTACGGGGCGCGTGCCGGTGTCACGAACCGGGCCAGGGTGACGGCCCGCTTGACCGCCATGGCCCCCGACGTGACGGCATTGGCCAGGGCGGGGTGGCTGGCGCACAGCTCGGCGACCTGTTCGAGCCGGTGGGCTTCGTGGTAGCTGAGCGGGGTGTAGGCCAGCAGCCACGCCTTCGCTGACGTGGCCCCGGCGGCCAACCAGGCCGCGGTGGGCCACAGCTCGACCAGCGTGGCCACCAGCTGGCGTTGCGTGTCCGCGAATGAGGCGGCCATCGCCGCCGCGTGATCGAGACAGACCCGGGCCGCGGCCGCGGTGTCCTCGTGCCTGGCGTAGGTGGCGGGCCCCGAACTCATGGAACCAATGGTACGAAAGGGGTCTGACAAGAACTCCGGGGTCGGCGACCTGGGCCGCCCGGATCTGGCCCGCGTCGGGGCCATCTCGCTCTCGGACGTATGGCAGGCTGCACGGATGGCTCGACGACGGCAGTCCGGCTCGCGCCGCTACCCCCGCACCGCTCGGCTCAACGAGCTGGTCCGGGAGATCGTGGCCGAGGAGATCCGGCGCATCGACGACGAGCGGCTCGGCTTCTTCACCGTCACCGCGGTCGAGGTGGATCCGGGCATCGAGCACGCCAAGGTGCTCTGGACCGACCTGGGGGCGAGCGACGACGTGGTGCTCGAGGTGCTCGAGGAGCACCGCCCCCGCCTCCAGCAGGCCGTGAACCGCCAGACGCACCTGCGGCGCACGCCGATCCTGACCTTCCATCCCGACGAGGTCGAGCGCAAGGCGAGCCGCATCGAGGAGATCCTTCGTGACCTCGAGATCCCCGACGATGCCGAGCCGGCCACCGAGGACGAGGACGGGGCGAACGCCAGCGGCGCTCCCGAGGCCGGCGTGGAGCGCGACGACGGATGACGACGCTGGCCGAGGTCGCCGACGTCATCCGTGCCGCCGACGACATCGCGCTCGCCTGCCATCACCATCCCGACGGCGATGCCCTCGGCTCGATGCTGGGCATGCACCTGCTCTGCACCGCCAACGGCAAGCGCTCGACCGCGTCGTGGCCGGCGCCGTTCGTCGTCGGGCCGCACTACGAGTTCCTGCCCGGCCTCGGCGATTGCACGCCGCCGTCCGCCTTCCCGGCCGACCCACCGCTGCTCGTCACCTTCGACCTCGGGTCCGTCGATCGGCTTGGTGAGCTGGGCCGGGTGGCGACCTCGGCCGAGACGGTCGTGGTCCTCGACCACCACCCCGACAACGAGCGATTCGGAACCCACAACCTCGTGCGGGAGGACCTCGCGGCGACGGCCGTGATCGTCCGCCTCCTCGCTGACGAACTCGGCTGGACGATGACCCGCGACGCCGCGCTGTGCCTCTACGTGGGCCTCGTCACCGACACCGGCCGGTTCCAGTATCCGAACACCACACCGGAGGTGTTCCACCTCGCCGAGGAGCTGGCCAACTACGACCTGCCCATCGCCGACGTCACCCGCGAGCTGTTCGAGAAGCATCGGTTCCCGTACGTGCAGCTCATGTCGATGGCGCTGGCCCGGGCCCGGCTCGACGTGGACCGTCGGTTCGTCTCGGCCTGGCTGACCGCCGACGACCTCGCTCGCTACGGCGTGGCCTTCGACGAGACGGAGGGCTTCATCGACCACCTGCGAGGCTGTGCCGAGGCCGAGGTGTCCTGCGTGCTCAAGGAGGCGCCCGGCGAGGGTCTGCGCGTCTCCCTGCGATCGACGGGCGACGTCGACGTGGGCGCGATCGCCGCCGAGCTCGGTGGGGGAGGGCACTCGTTCATGTCGGGGTTCGTCTCCGAGGCGCCCATCCCCGAGACGATCGAGCTGGTGCGCGAACGCCTGCCCGTCGTGGGCGGGCGAGCCGCGCCGTGAGCAAGTCCCGTCCGTCCCCGTACAACGGACTGGTCCTGATCGACAAGGAAGTCGGATGGACCAGCCACGACGTGGTGGCCAAGGCCCGCGGGGTGCTGGGGACCCGCAAGGTCGGCCACGCCGGCACCCTCGACCCGCCGGCCACCGGGCTGCTCCTCGTCGGGGTGGGTTCGATGACCCGGCTGCTTCGCTTCCTCACCGCCCTGCCCAAGACCTACGTGGGCGAGATCGTGCTCGGGACCGAGACCACCACGCTGGACGACACCGGTGAGGTCACCGCCCGCCACGACATGGCCGGCGTCACCCTGGCCGAGGTGCGGGCGGCGGCCGAGGTGCTGACCGGCGACATCATGCAGGTCCCACCGATGGTGTCGGCGGTGAAGATCGACGGCAAGCGGCTCCACGAGCTGGCCCGCGAGGGCAAGGAGGTGGCCCGCGAGCCTCGACCGGTGACGGTCCACGCCTTCCGAGTCGACGAACCCACGGCTGCCGGCGTGTACCCCGTGGAGGTGACCTGTTCGTCGGGCACCTACATCCGGACCCTCGCCGCCGATCTCGGAGCGGCGCTGGGTGGCGGTGCGCACCTGCGGAACCTGCGCCGGACGCAGGCGGGATCCCACTCCGTTGCTGATGCCCACCGCATCGACGAGGTCGATCCCGAGCGAGACGTGTTGAGCCCGGCGAACGCTCTCCGTGACCTTCCGACCGCGGTGGTCGACACCGCCACCGCGGTCGAAGTGGGCCATGGGCGACCGCTCGAACGGTCCCGCCTCGGCATCCCCGATGACCACGACGGTCCGTGGGCCGTGCAGGCGCAGGACGGCGTGTTGCTGGCCGTCTACGGCCCGCACCGGGCGGGAACGGTCAAGCCCGAGGTCGTCGTGGCGCCGGCGTCCTGAGCCGCAGATTCCGGACATTCCGGGCGATCCGGAATCTCCGATATTTCCCCGCTCCGACGCGGTCACGCACGCAACGTGTTGTACGATTCCGCCGCAGCGGCGTCACGGGTGGAACACGAGAGCTCAAGCTCGACGGTTCAGGTGACGATGAACCAGTCGGGAGAATCGGGCAACCGCGGAGGTCCGGAACCAACGTTCCGGGGGCGGAGGGCAATTGGACATGCGGCGAGGAAGATCGAGATCGAAGGACCGGGGCGCATCGCTGGTCGAGTTCGCGTTCGTCATGCCGATCCTGACGTTGTTCCTGTTCGGGATCGTCCAGTTCGGCATCGCCTACGACATGAAGCAGTCGATCAACTCGGCGGCCCGAGAGGCGCGCGGACGGGTGCATGCCGACTCCGGACAGCGACAGCCATCGTCGAGACCGAGCGTTCCGAGCTCGACGATCGACGTCGGTGACGGTATGGCACAGCGTCGCCGGAGTCGAGACGATCGTGCGTGCCGACACGTCGGACGAGCGCCGGTCGTCACGTCGAAGTACGGTCGTCACACGATGACGCTCGCCAGTTCCTCGGACAGTCACTTCGACACGGGCAGACGACAGTCGGTCACGCATGCGACTTCGGCAACGACAACTGCAGCGGCCAGTCGTGGCGAACCATGACCACGAGTCGACGTTCCGTGCGGACCGTCGACTCGACCAATCGGCTCGTGCGACATGGCGGATCTCGATGACGCCGTCGTGCGATGTTCTGCTTCGACGCTCGCACCACGGCGGATACGACGGCCAGATGTCGAGTCCGGCGACCGATCGGACAGCAACGCCTGGCGCGCGGTGGGTGGACACCGGACCGCGGGTTCCGACGCGCGCGATCGTATGCGATGACCGTCGCTGACCCGACAGCGTTGCACGACTCGTGGACTTCCCGGTCTGTCGGTCGGACTGCCACGGACCGTCGCAAGCGGAGTCGCACGCCAGTGCGCATCGGTACGATCCAACGCCGTGACGTCGTATCCGCGATCGAACTGACTCTGCGCCGAGAGTGCCGTCGATCCGACCTGACTTCGAGATCCGTCGACCGGACACGACGATGGGTCTCGACGTCTTCGCACGTGCTGTACGAGGTGACTCGATCAACGGCGTCATCAGCGCTACTTGACGACGGCCAGTGCGGCTCCCTGACTCGACGACCGATCGTCGAGCAGGTCCCGACCCACATCTGCGCGACCGCTAGCCGACACGTCTGCGCTGTACGAACAACCCCACGCTGACGACTCGCGGCGCCGCCGTCCACGACGATCCTCCGACCTCCACGCCGATCCACCTCACGTGTGACTTCTCGATCCATCTCACAGAGCTCGACGACTGCGACCGATGGCGTAACAGCGGAACAACTCCACCTCGCCGGTGACGTTCACGATCACTGTCTCGCGACTCCGCTGATTGCAGCGACCTCGAGGTGACGCTTCGGAATGATGGCAACCCGACCCACGAGAACCCGTTGACGGTCTCAACGATCAGACGCCACCACCATGAGCGCGGTCGCAGCAGTCTGGTACCGGCAACTACAAGACGAACGAACGGCCAGGGTGTCACCAACACCTGGAACCTGGTGCTGACACAGGACTGGCGACGAGTTGTCGTACACCCCGACCGTGAGCGTCACTGTCAACTGAGTCACTCTTCAGGTTGAGATTCTGGAGTGACGCGCCGATACACCACCTGGCTCTCATAATGCGGGAAACTCTTCAAACACACGCTTCGTCCGGGAGAAGAACACTGTGAACAAGAAAGTGGTGGGCATCATCGCCGCGGTGGTGATGGCGGTGGTCGGCACGATTGTGCTGATCGTCTTCGTCAGAGGTGCCGAGGATCGAGCGCTCGAGGGCGAGACCCTCGTCACGGCGCTGGTCGCGGACCAACAGATCCCTGCCGGCACCCCGGTGGCCCAGATCGAGAAGCTCGTCCACACCGAGCAGATCCCGGAGAAGATCGCCCCCGTCGGCGTCATCGCCGATCTGGTGCAGGTCCAGGGCAAGGTCAACGACGTCGACATCGTCAGCGGTGAGACCCTGCTGGCCAGCCGCTTCGTCGAGCCCGACTCCTTCTCGGCCCGCAAGACGGCCGTCGAGGTGCCCGATGGCCTCCTCGAGGTCACCGTGGCCATGTCGCAGGAGCAGTTCGTGGGTGGCGTGCCGGTTCCCGGCGACCACATCGCGGTGATCGCCACCGCCGCTCGCTCGCAGTTCATCCCGTTCAACAACGACCCGCTGCAGCAGAACCCGCCGCCCAACGTCACCACCAACGGCACCGTCGACGTGTCGGGTTTCACGATCACCAAGATCATCATCCAGCAGGCACTGGTCACCAACGTCCAGGGCAACCCGCTGCCGGCCGACGCCGTGGCGCAATCGGCCACCGAGCGGACCGCTCCGGCCCAGGGCTCGCTGTTCGTCACCCTCGCCCTCACCGGGCCGGATGCCGAGCGGCTGCTGTATGTTCGTAACGGTCAGTCGCTCAACGCCAACCTCCACATGGCCCTGCAACACGGCGATGCGCTGGTGCCCAGCACCGGCATCAGCGTGGAGAACGTCATCAACCCAGAGGCGCCAGTCGGATGATCCTCGTCCTCTCCGATGCTCAGACCCTCGAGGAGACGGTCCGCAACGCGGTCGGCGACGGGATCCCGGTTCGGACGATCCCACTGAGCACCGGAGCGCGTGCCGAGACCCAGGGTCTGGCCGTGGTCGTGATCGACGGGACGGGTGACGTCAACGCCGCCATCCAGATCGCCCAGGACTTCGATGATCTCCGTCCCGAGGTGACGCTGGTCCTCTACGCCCAGGCGACCACCGACGTCGTGGCCCACGCCATGCAGGCCGGGGTCCGCGACGTCCTGACTCCCGGCGCCGACGGCGACCGGGTCCGCGAGGCGGTCAAGCGGGCGTTGGAGGTGGCCGACCGCCGCCAGACGCTTCGGGCGGCCACGAACGAGACGCGCAATCGCCTCATCATGGTCCTGTCCCCGAAAGGTGGGGCGGGAAAGACCACGGTCTCCACCAACCTCGCGGTGGGCTTGGCCAAGCGGGCCCCCAAGCAGGTCGTGCTCGTCGACGCCGATCTCCAGTTCGGCGACGTCGGCAACGCGCTGCGGTTGCTGGCCGAGACCAGCGTCCGCGACGCCATCGCCGGCGGCCTCCACGACGTCACCGAGGTGAAGGTCCACCTCACGCCGCACCGGTCGGGGCTGTTCGCGCTGTGCGCTCCCGATCTGCCCGGCGTGGCCGACGAGATCACCGCCCAGGCCTTCACCAAGGCGGTGACCATGCTGGCCGAGGAGTTCCGCTTCGTCGTGGTCGACACCGACCCTGGTCTCGGTGAGCGCACCCTGGCCGTGATGGACCACGCCACCGACATCGTGTTCGTCGCCGCCACCGACGTGGCCAGCGTGCGCGGCCTGCACAAGACCATCGACGCCCTCGACCGCATCGGCATGACCAAGCAGGAGCGGCACTTCGTGCTCAACCGGTCCGACGCCAAGGTCGGTCTCGAGATCGGCGACATCGCCGCCACCATCGGCATGCAGCCCGACGTGCTCGTCCCGAGCCACGTCTCCCTGCCGGTCTCGATGAACCAGGGCATGCCGGTCCTGGAAGCCAACGACGGGTCACCGGCCATCGCGCCGTTGTGGCAGCTCGTCGATCGCTTCCTCCCTGATCCCAACGCCGATCACCACGACGAGCACGAAGCCCGGCGGGCCGGCGGACTCCTGCGGAGGAGAAACTGATGAAACTCGGCGACCGGCTCAAGACCGCCGACGGCGACGAGGGGTGGGAGCGCCGGGTACAGCCCACCGTCGAACACCGCGTCGACCCGTACAGCCACATCAAGCGGGTCGTGTCCGCCGCGCTCATGGAGCGCATCGCGGCCCGGCCCAACACGGCCGACATGTCCGACGAGCAGCTGCTCGACATGGCCCGCGACTCGCTCGCCGACATCCTCAACGCCGAGGACACCGCGCTCACCGCCGACGAGAAGGCCCGGCTGGTCGACGAGATCAGCTCCGACGTCATCGGCTACGGCCCGATCACGCCGTTCCTCGACGACCCCGACGTCACCGAGATCATGGCCAACAACACCGACGGGATCTGGGTCGAGCGCCGGGGCCTGCTCGAGGACACCGGCGTGAGCTTCCCGAGCGACGAGTCGCTGCGGCGGGTCATCGACCGGATCGTGAGCGCGGTCGGTCGCCGCATCGACGAGTCGTCGCCCATGGTCGACGCTCGCCTCCCCGACGGCTCCCGCGTCAACGCGGTGATCTCGCCGCTGTCGGTCGACGGCCCCACGCTGACGGTCCGGAAGTTCGCCAAGACCGTGCTGCGGGCCGAGGACTACATCCACACCGGTGCCGCCACGCCGGTGCTGATCGACTTCCTCTCCACCTGCGTCGAGGCCAAGCTCAACATCCTGGTCAGCGGCGGTACCGGCACCGGCAAGACGACGCTGCTCAACGTGCTGTCGAACTTCATCCCGGAGGGCGAGCGCATCGTCAGCATCGAGGACGCGGTCGAGCTCCAGCTCGCCCAGCGCCACGTGGTGCGGCTCGAGGCCCGGCCCCAGAACATCGAGGGTCGTGGCGAGGTCACCATCCGCGACCTGGTCCGCAACGCCCTGCGCATGCGTCCCGATCGCATCATCGTCGGTGAGTGCCGTGGCGGCGAGGCCCTCGACATGCTCCAGGCCATGAACACGGGCCACGAGGGTTCGTTGGGCACGCTGCACGCCAACACGCCCCGCGACGCCCTGTCCCGCATGGAGACCATGGTGCTGATGGCCGGGCTCGACCTGCCGATGCGGGCCATCCGCGAGCAGATCGCCAGCGCGCTCGACCTCATCGTGCACATCAGCCGCCTCCGTGACGGCTCCCGCCGGATCACCCAGGTGGTCGAGGTCGTGGGCATGGAGAGCGACACCATCACGGCCAACACGCTGTTCGACTTCGACTACAGCGCCGGCATGGACGACGACGGACACTTCCGCGGCGTTCCCGAGCCCACGGGGATCCGTCCCAGCTTCTCCGAGCGCCTCTCCGACCAGGGCTTCAAGTTCCCGTCGGAGCTGTTCGCCGAATCAAGACCGTGGTGGCCGACGCCCTGTCCGCCAACCGGAGGCACAAGTGACGAACCGCGTGCGCCGGAGCGCATCGCTCGTCGCCGTCGTCTTCCTGTCGCTGCTCGTGCTGGCCGGTCCGGCCGCGGCGCAGTCGGTGTCGCCGGTGCAGATCGTCCGCACCGACCTCACCGACTTCCCCACCGTGCGGCTCGCCGTGGCGGTGTCGGGCGACGCCGCCGTCACCGCGCTCGGCCCCGACGACCTCGGGATCACCGAGAACGGCGACCCGGTCAAGGCCGAGGTGACGGCGCTCTCCGACCAACAAGTCGACGTCGTGCTCACCATCGATGTCTCCACCTCGATGGCCGGCGATCCTCTGGCCAAGGCCAAGGTCGCCGCGCTCGACCTGCTCAACACCCTCCCGTCATCGGCACGGGTCGCGGTGGTGAGCTTCTCGACGACGGCCGATCTGCGGTCCGGCTTCACCCGCGACCGCAACGCCAGCCGCGACGCCATCAACGCCCTGGCCGCCGAGGGCGGCACCGCCATCTACGACGCCGTGGCCCTGTCGGCCCAGCAGGCCGCCTCCGCCGACGGCGACCGGGCCGCCATCGTCTTGCTGACCGACGGCGCCGACACCTCCTCGACCCGGTCGATCGACGACGCGGTCAGCGCCCTCGGCGCGGGCGACGGCCAGCTCTACGCCGTGTCGCTGCAGACCGGTGACGCCGACAACGCCACGCTGGCCAAGCTCGCCGATCCCACCGGCGGCGAGGTCGTCTCGGCCAGCGATCCCAACGCGCTGACCGACGTCTACGTGAGCATCGGCGAGCGCATCTCGAACCAGTACGAGGTGGTCTTCCAGTCGGTCACCGCCGACCCCACCGCCACCTTCGAGGTCACCGTCGACAAGACGGGCGACACGGCCTCGATCGACATCGCCCTGCCCAACCGGTCCGGACCGACCACCACCGAGGCCGCCGCCGTGGCCCCGCCTCCGCCGCGGCTCACCACGGAGGTGAGCCCGGCCGGGCTCGAGCAGCCCTGGATCCTGTGGTTCGGTGCCCTGCTCATCGCCGCCGCCCTCGCCATCACCGCCTACGTGGTCGCCCCCGTCGGCGACCGATCGGCCCAAGCGCCGGTCGCTGCGCAGCGACCGCGTGGTCGATCCCGAGGCCGGGCCCGTCCAACGGATCGCGACCTCGGTGCGCGACACGGCCACCCGGTTCACCTCGCGGGCGGTCGAGCGCAGCGAACGGGAAGGTGTCATCGACGCCAGCCTCGATCGGGCCGGGCTGATCATGCGGGCCGGCGAGTTCGTCGCCCTCGTCCTCGGCATCGCCCTCGCCGCCGGCTTCGTGCTCTACCTGGTCATGGGCCCGATCGGCATCGCCATCGGTGTGCTCGTGCCGACCCTGGGCGCACCCACCGCATTGCGGTTCCTCGCCTCGCGACGCAACGCCAAGTTCGCCGACCAGCTCAGCGACACGCTGATCATGATGGCGGGCTCGCTGCGATCCGGCTTCGGCCTCGGCGCCACCATCGACAGCGTCGCCCAGGAGATGGAAGCGCCGATCGGCGTGGAGTTCCAGCGTGCCATCCTCGAGACCCGTCTCGGGCGCGACATGGAGGACGCCCTCCAGGGCATCGCCAAGCGGGTCCAGAACGAGGACTTCGAATGGGTGGTCGACGCCATGCGCATCCACCGCCAGGTCGGCGGCGATCTGGCCCAGATCCTCGACCAGGTGTCGGAGACCATCCGGGCCCGCAACCGGCTCCGCCGCCAGATCTCCGCCCTCACCGCTGAGGGCCGGCTGTCCGGCATCGTGCTGGCCGCTCTGCCCGTCGGCATGGGCCTCATCCTGTGGACGACCAACCCCGACTACCTCCGACCCATGTTCCACCGCACCGCCGGCCTGCTGATGCTCGCCGGTGGCGTGGTCATGCTCGTGGCCGGTGCCGCCTGGCTCAAGAAGCTCGTCGACGTGGAGCTCTAGGAGACACCTGATGCCCTTCTACGTCTACATCGCCGCCGCACTCGTGGCCTGCTCGATCATCGTCCTGGTGTGGGCGATCGCCGCCGAGCAGCCGCTGGACACCGTGCAGGAGAACCTGGCGCGCGGCGGTCGCATCGGTGACAGCCGCCAGATCGCGCTGAGCGCCTCGGCCCGCACCCGGCTGCTCGACCCCGTCTTCGCCACCATCGCCCGCGGCGGCAAGCGGCTCTCCGGCGCCGAAGCCGGCGAGCGGACGCAGCGCAAGCTGGAGCTCGCCGGCCTGTGGGACACGGGCTGGACGGTCGAGCGTGTGCTGGTGCTGCGCGTGCTGTCCATCGGCATCAGCATCTTCCTCGCCTTCGCCATCCTCAGCGGCAACGGCGTCGACCGCAACACGGTCCTGCTCGCTCTGGTCATCGTCCTGATCGGCTTCCTCGGTCCCAACGCCTGGCTCGACCGTAAGGTGGGCGAGCGACAGGGCCTGATCGAGAAGGCGCTGCCCGACGTCATCGACCAGCTCACCGTCAGCGTCGAGGCCGGCCTCGGATTCGATGCGGCCATGGCCCGCTCGGCCGAAGGCCGCGGTGGTCCGCTGGCCGACGAGTTCAAGCGGGTCCTCCAGGACCTCCAGGTGGGCATGCCGCGCCAGGAGGCGCTCGACCGGATGGTCGAACGCACCGACGTCCCCGACCTGCGCCAGTTCGTGGTCTCGATCCGCCAGTCCACCAAGCACGGCCTGCCCATCGCCCGGGTGCTGAAGATCCAGTCCCAGGAGCTGCGCGAGAAGCGGCGGGCCCGGGTCGAGGAGAAGGCGGCGTCGCTGCCGGTCAAGATCGTCTTCCCCCTGGTGTTCTGCATCCTGCCGGCCCTGTTCGTGGTCGTCCTCGGACCAGCCGCGCTCAGCATCTCCGACTCGTTCTGAGATCCGTCTCGTCGCACCTGGGCTTCCGGTTTCCCGGCGTTCTCGTCGCAGCCGTAGCCTCGGCACCGTGCAGATCGTCCGCGACACCGCCGCCTGTCCCGACCCCGGCGTCGGGTCGGTGGTGACGATCGGCGCCTACGACGGACTGCACCTCGGCCACCAGGCCGTGATCGAGCGGGTCAAGACGGAGGCTTCCGACCGCGGCCTGCTGGCCGCGGTGGTCACCTTCGACCGCCACCCGGCAGCGATCGTCCGCCCCGAGTCGGCGCCGAAGCTGCTCTGTGACCTGGAACAGAAGCTGGAGCTGCTCGAGTCCACCGGCGTGGATCTCACCGTCGTGCTCACCTTCGACGAGGCGCGGGCCGCCGAGACCGCCGAGGACTTCGTGGAGACGGTCCTGGTCGGCTGCTTGCGGGCCCGTTCGGTGATCGTGGGCACCGACTTCCACTTCGGCAAGGGCCGGGCCGGCAACGTCGACATGCTCCGCCGCCTCGGACCCGAGGCCGGCTTCGACGTGCTGGGGATGGACCTGGTCGACGCGGCGGGAAACCCGGCCCGGGATGGCGACCGCGTCTCGTCCACCGCCATCCGGCGTGCCCTCGCCGACGGCGACATGCCGGCCGCCACCGCCATGCTCGGTCGCTACCACGAGGTCCGCGGCGTCGTCGCCCACGGCGATGCCCGGGGCCGCGAGCTCGGCTTCCCGACCGCGAACGTGTCGGTGCCGGGATCGATCCTGCTGCCGGCTGACGGCATCTACGCCGGTTGGTTCGAACGTGCCGACGGCACCGAGCACCCGGCCGCGATCTCCCTCGGCCGCCGCCCGACCTTCTACGAGACCGCCGATGCCAGCTTGTTGGAGGCGTACCTCCTCGACTTCGACGGCGACCTCTACGGCGAATCGGTGGGGGTCCGCTTCGTCGAGCGGCTCCGGGGCGAGATCAGGTTCGACTCCGTCGACGATCTCGTCGCCCAGATGACCCGTGATTGCGATGCCGCCCGCGCCGTCCTGGACGTCGGCGATCAACGATCCTGACAGGCTCCGCTGGCATACTCGTGACATGGGTCAACGGGATCTGATGGCGTGAGCACGGCCGACGAGGCATTTCCATCCGACGCCGTGGTGATCCCGATCCGGCGGGAGGCGCGGCGCGACATCTCGCCCCGGGCGGGCGCTGATCTGGCCACCCGGACCCTGCTGACGCTGCTGCCGGAGGCCGAGACACCCGTCGTCGGCCCCGAATCCGACGGTGCCCCCGAGCGTGGCGTGGTGGCCGCCCCCCGGCTCGCCCGCCACGTCATCACGTTGGCGGACGGCCACCGCGTGGGCGTCGCCGTGTCCGGGGTCGGGATCCCGCTGGTGCTCGTGCACGGCTTCACCGCCGAGGGCTTCCTCTACGCCCAGACCCTGTCGCGGTTGGTGTCGATGGGCTTCAAGGTCGTCGCCATCGACACCGCCAACCACGGCAGCACGCAGGGTCTGCCCGCCGGTGGCGCCAACTTCGGCGAGTACGCCGACCTGCTCGGGCGCGTCCTCGACGAGCTCGGCATCAAGCGGGCCTTCTTCGCCGGTCACTCCATGGGCGGCCGGGTCGTCACCCAGCTGTGCGCCAATGAACCAGAGCGGGCCCTCGGCGTGATCCTGATCGACGCCATCGTGGGCGACGCCTGGGACCGTCTCGTGAACGTCGGCCGCATGTTCCCGCCCGCCATGGCCGGCGTGGTGGTGCTGCTGGCCGTCGACGTCATGGCCACGCCGCCCGTGCTGAAGAACCCCGAGCAGGCCCGCAAGCTGGGCCGGTTGTTCCTCCCGACCCTGGTGGGCCACGTCACCCGACCCTGGCGCCTGCTGGGCCCGGCGGTGTCGATCCTGCGCAGCCGGGGGAGCCGGTGGATGCTGCAGCGCCTCGCCCAGGAGCAGGTGCCGGTGGTCGCCATCCACGGCACGCGCGACTTCGCCGTCCCCGTGCAGACCGCCAAGGACGCGGCCCGGCGCAGCAACGGCGAGTTCGTCGTGGTGGAGGGCGCGGGCCACGCTTGGCCGCTGCGCGACCCGGAGACCCTTCCCGCCATCGTCGCCGACCTGCTCCAGGGCACGTTCGGCGAGGCGTACCGCAACGCGGTCCGCGATCTCGGGCTCGACCCCGACACCGCCACGCTCACCGAGGTCGACGACGCCTGCTTCGTGCCCCATGCCCAGATCCGGGCCATGACCCCGCCGCTCGAGTTCGCCCGTCTCACCGCCCGGCGCCGCAAGCCGTCCTACCAGTACACGATCCACCCCGCCCGCGAATCCTGAGCTCGGGCCGTTGTCGCAGGCGCGATGCGCCTACGGTCTGAGCAGCAGGTGAGGGGAGCGATGTCATGGGGGTCATCGGCAGGATTCGGGGGGCCGCGCTGGTCCTGGTGGTGTCAGCCGGGGCCGCGCTCGCCCCGAGCGCTGGGGCGCAGGATGCTGGCACCGAGGACAGCGCGCTGTCGCAGTTGCTGCAGAAGGTCCTCGACGACGGGACCCAGGTGTCGGACGAGGCTGGCGACGCCCAGCCACCGGGGGGCGACCTCGTCTCCGTGTCGGCGGCTCGGCTTCGAGTGACCGCCGACCCGTCACCCGATCCGGCCGATCGGGTGTTCTTCGACTACGCGCACTTCATCAGTCCAGCGCAACCCGGTGTCGCGGTCGACGGGCAGATCGAGGATTGGATCGCGCTCGGCGCCAGGATCGTGGACGATCCCCGCGGCCTCGCCGGCCCCCGTGACGAGTTCGGCCCGTACTTCGTGGTCCCCGGTGATCCGGTCTACGGGGGCGGTGGTCCGTCCGATCCCAACTTCGGCAAGAACCGCGGCATCAATCTCTACCGAGACACCGACGGCTGGCACACCTACTCGACCGTGTACGACGGTGCCTTCCACGACGTCGCCACCAACGCGATCGGCTTCCTTTCCTCCGATGCCGTCCTGATGCTGATCCCAGCCGCCGAGATCGCGGGATGGAGCGAGGTCACGTTTCGCGGCCCGGCCGACGCCGTGGATCTCACGGTTGACGATTTCTCCGAGATCGACATCGTCGGCTGGGACGGGGAGCGGTTCTCCTTCGCCGGTGACCAGCCCGCCACCACCGAAGCGCCGTCCACCACCGCGTCCACGCCCGTCACCACGACGGCGGTCGACGCCGGCCCCGCGGCTGCCGACGCGACCGACGACGGTGGCCGAGGGTTCCCGTGGCTCGTCATCGTCGCCCTCGCGTTGGGCCTGGGTGCCCTGGGCTTCTGGGTGTTCCGCCGGCGGGACGAGGCCGCCGATCCATGCGCCGACGCTCGGGCCCGATGGCAGGACGCCGAGGCCAACGCGGCAGCCACCGCTGATGCCGCGGCCGATCTGGAGGCCAGCGCAGCCGAACTTGACGCCACCATCGAGCAGCTCCGTGCCGACCAGGAGGCGGGTCGGTTGTCGTCGGACGGCGCGCAGCTCATCGCGCAACACGAGGTGTCAGCCGCGCAACGCCACGAACTGACCGACCGGGCCCGGGCCGACGCCCAGGAAGCCCGCGCCCACGCCGCGGCCCTGGCGCGGGAGTACCAGGAATGCATGGGGATCGCGTCAGCTGGCGCAGGAACGTCGACGGGCGCGGACGGCACCGCGGCCACTGACGCGGGAGCGGTGAGTGGCATCGGGGTGTCGATCGCCGGACCGCCGGTCGAAGGCGGCCCCTGCCAGCCGGGCGACACCCGGCCGCCGGAGATGGTCTCGTCCACGACGACCCGCCCGCTGGCCGTCGACTACCACCTGCGGATCACACCCGGCGACATCGGCGATCCGGCCGCGGCTCAGCGGATGGCGTTGGAGCTGAAGGTCCTGAGCGACGAGGTCGGTGCCGTCAGCGACATCGTGAGCCTCGGCCTCTCCGCCGGGAAGGCGGCGTTCGGAACGGGAGGCGCGGCTGCCAAGGATGCCGGACAGTACGTCGGCAAGCAGGGGTTGGGGCAGGTGAGCAGCGAGGCCGGCGAGGTCGTCTCGGACGTGCCCACCAACCCGGCCGAGGCGGCCGGCATCGTCCTCAAGCTGACTGCGGGCCTCGGGGCCCTGGTCGCGAAGAAGGTGGGGGAGTGGCAGGCCGACAACGAGTTCCGCGAGGTCCATGTCGACGCACGGGTGTACACCGCGCCGTTCACACTCACCTGGAACCGCCACTGGGCCTGCGTCGACGGCACTTGGTCGTGCATCGAGGCGCTGAGCGTCGACCGGGGTCCCCTCGGATTCGAAGGTGGGTACCACCTTCCCGATCGCATCGTCTACGCCGGCGAGCTCGACAGCGTCGTCCGCCGGGCCATGGCGAGCATCCAGGCTCAGCTCGAGCGGGACATGACCGAGTTGGCCACGGCGACCGCCACCAATCAGCGCTCCTGCGGCTCCTGACCCGCTCCGAGCGGGAAGTGGTGGCTGGTTTGGCCTGATCAGGGCGGGCTGCTGGTAGAGTCCCCGAAGGCCTCGTGCCGTCCCTGCCGCGTGCAGAGGCGTGCGATGCCACCGCTTCCCCTCCTCGTCAGGCACGGTTGGGGCAGCCGGGTCCGATACCCACACGAATCCAGAGGTTTCTTCACGTATGTCCGAACAGATCGATGCGCAGAAGGCCGGCATCATCGCCGAACACCGACTGCACGACACCGACACCGGCTCACCCGAGGTCCAGATCGCCCTTCTGACGAAGCGCATCAACCACCTCAACGAGCACCTGTCGACACACAAGAAGGACCATCACACCCGACGCGGCCTGCTCAAGCTGGTCGGTCGTCGCCGGCGGCTCCTCGACTACGTCCGCAAGAACGACGTCGAGCGCTACCGGTCGATCATCGCCCAGCACGGTCTGCGCCGTTAGGGAGGAACGGACGAGCTGCCCCGGTGGCAGCTCTCCGTCGTTTTCACACCCATCACAAACCGGTGGCAGTACCGAACAGGCCAGCTGCCAGTACGCCGATCTCCCGAGTGTCCCGCCTCGCAGCGGAGTCGACTCGGGGGAGCGCCGACTGGGAACTGGCCCTGCCACCACCGAACCAGGCCCACGGGAACGACCCGTGTCGGCCACACAGGAGCATTCCCAATGACCACCGAACCCACACGGGTTTCCGCGCCGATCCCCGGCACCGACAAGGAGCTCGTCTTCGAGACGGGCAAGCTCGCCCAGCAGAGCCAGGGCGCCGTCCTGACCAGCATCGGCGGCACCAAGGCCCTCGTCACCGCCAACGGCGCCAAGACCGTCCGCGAGGGCATGGACTTCTTCCCCCTCACCGTCGACGTCGAGGAGCGCATGTACGCCGCGGGTCGCATCCCCGGCTCGTTCTTCCGTCGTGAGGGTCGTCCCACCGACCTCGCCATCCTCACCTGCCGCCTCACCGACCGGCCCCTGCGGCCCAGCTTCGCCGACGGCTACCGCAACGAGACCCAGGTCGTGTCCACGATCATGGGTTCCGACGGCAAGAACCCCTACGACGTCCTCACCATCAACGGCGCCTCCGCCGCCCTGATGCTGTCCGGACTGCCCTTCGAGGGCCCCATCGGCGCCGTGCGCATGGCGTTCGACACCGATGGTGAGTGGGTCGCCCACCCCGAGCACGACGAGATCGAGGAATCCACCTTCGACCTCGTGGTCGCCGGCCGCGAGGCCGACGACGGCTCCATCGCCATCATGATGGTCGAGGCCAACGGCACCGAGCGGGCGTGGGAGCACTACCAGAACGGTGCGCCGTTCGTGACCGAGGCCGCCATCGCCCAGGGCCTCGAGGACGCCAAGCAGTCCATCAAGGACTCCATCGATGCCCAGCGCGAGCTGGTCAAGGCCTACGGCGCCCGGCCGCCGCTCGAGTGGACGCCGGCCAACGACTACGAGGACGACGTCCTCGCCAAGGTTCGCGAGGTCGCCACCGACCGCCTCCGCGAGGTCGGCTCCATCGCGATCAAGGCCGAGCGCGAGGACGCCGAGCGCGAAGTCAAGGCCGCCATCCGTGCGGAGCTCGCCGACGAGTTCCCGGGCCGCGAGAAGGAGATCGGCAACGCCATCAAGACCGTCCTCAAGGACGCCGTCCGCTCACGGATCGTGAACGACGGCGTCCGCATCGACGGCCGTGGCCCCGCCGACATCCGGCCGCTGTCGGCCGAGGTCGGCGTCCTCGAGACCGCCCACGGTTCCGGCCTGTTCCAGCGGGGCGAGACCCAGGTGCTCAACGTCCTCACCCTCGGCATGCCGAAGATGGACCAGCTCCTGGACAACCTCGGGCCGCAGGAGAAGAAGCGGTACATGCACCACTACAACATGCCGCCGCACGCCAACGGCGAGACCGGCCGCGTGGGCAGCCCCAAGCGCCGCGAGATCGGCCACGGCCTCCTCGCCGAGCGGGCCCTGCTGCCGGTCATCCCCAACATGGAGGACTGGCCGTACACGTTCCGTCTTGTCTCCGAGGTGCTGGCCTCCAACGGGTCCACCTCGATGGCGTCGGTGTGCGCGTCGAGCCTGTCGCTGATGGACGGTGGCGTGCCGATCAAGGCGCCGGTCGCCGGCATCGCCATGGGCCTGGTCTACGCCGACGGCAAGTACACCACCCTCACCGACATCCTCGGCGCCGAGGACGCCTTCGGCGACATGGACTTCAAGGTCGCCGGCACCCGTGACTTCGTCACCGCCCTGCAGCTCGACACCAAGATCGACGGTCTTCCCGCCGACGTCCTCGCCGACGCGCTGCAGCAGGCCAAGCAGGCCCGGGACACGATCCTCGACGTGATGCACGACTGCATCGCCGAGCCTCGCCCCGACGTCCAGGGCACCGCCCCGAAGATCATCAGCTTCGAGATCCCCGTCGACAAGATCGGCGAGGTCATCGGGCCCAAGGGCAAGGTCATCAACCAGATCTCCGGCGACACCGGCGCCGACATCGGCGTCGACGACGACGGTGTGATCGGCACGGTCACCATCGGTGGCACCGACAAGGATGCCGTCGAGGAAGCCCGCCGCCAGATCGAACTGATCGTCAACCCGCCGGCCGCCGACATCGGCGCCACCTACATGGGTCGGGTGGTGAACATCACCAAGTTCGGTGCGTTCATCAACATCCTCCCCGGCCGTGACGGCCTGCTCCACATCTCCAAGATCGGCGGCAAGCGCCGCATCGACAAGGTCGAGGACGAGCTGGAGCTGGGTCAGGAGATCGAGGTCCGGGTCGACGACATCGACCCCAACGGCAAGGTGAGCCTGTCGATGGCTTCCGAGCCGCCCGACGAGGAGGGTTCCGACCGCGGCGATCGGGGCCGCTCCGGCGGCGGACGCGACCGCGACCGCGGCGATCGGGGTCGCTCCGGCGGTGGACGCGACCGCGACCGCGATCGTGCCCCCAAGCGGGAGTCGTCCTCGGACGACGACTCCGCCACCAGCACCGAGTTCGTCTCCTTCGAGGACGCCTTCGACGAGGAGCTCAAGGAGGAGTTCGGCGACCTCGGTCCCGAGAACAAGCCCGCCGGTGGCGGCGACGGCGGTGGCCGCAGCCGGGGCCGCCGGCGCTGATCCGTCCGGATCCCGATCCCGATCCGGACCCGGAACCGAAATCCCGCTTCTGGCGCCACGATCGTCGGTCCTCGACCGAGGATCGTGGTGCCAGAACGCTCGCTGATGACCGAACCCCGCATCACCACCCTCGACAACGGCATCCGCGTCGTCACCGACGAGATGGCCCATGCCCGCTCGGTCACCACCGGGGTGTGGGTCGCGGTCGGTGGGCGTGACGAGGCGCCGGGGATCGCCGGCGCCAGCCACTTCCTCGAGCACCTCTTCTTCAAGGGCACCGAGACCCGCTCGGCCCGATCGATCGCCGAGGCGGTCGATGCCGTGGGTGGCGATCTCAACGCCTACACGGCGCGGGAGCACACCGCCTTCCACGCCCGGCTGCCGGCCGCGCAGTGGCGCCTCGGTGTCGAGCTGATCGGCGACATCCTGTCAGCTCCGGCCCTGCGCCCGGCCGACATCGACGCCGAGCGCGAGGTCATCCTCGAGGAGCTGTGGGCCGCGCTCGACACGCCCGACGACCGGGTCCACATGCTGTCGATGGAAGGGCTGTTCCCGGGTCATCCCCTCGGCCGCGAGGTGCTCGGCGACGCCGACACGGTGCGGGCCATGCACCGCGACGACATCGTCGAGTTCTTCGACACGCACTACCGCCCGGCCAACCTGGTGGTCGCCGCCGCCGGGCTGGTCGACCACGACGAGTACTGCGCCGCCGTGGCCGAGCGCCTCGACCTCCCCGCGGGTGGGCAGGTACCGGCACGGACCGCGCCGGCCCCGGACGTGGTCCCCCTCTCGACCCACAGCCGCGATGGCGAACAGGTCCACGTGGTGCTGGGCTGGCGGGGCCTGACCCAGGACCACGACGACCGCTACGCACTGCACGTGGCCAACCAGATCCTCGGCGGCGGATCCTCGTCCCGGCTCTTCCAGGCCATCCGCGAGGAGCGCGGGCTGGCCTACTCGGTGTACTCCTGGATCGGGTCCTACTCCGACAGCGGACTCATCGGCGTCTACGTCGGGACCTCGCCCGGACGGTCAGCCGAGCTGCTCGACACCCTCGACGCCGAGCTGCAGACCGTCATCGAAGGAGGTGTCACCGACGAAGAGCTCCGGGTCGCCATCGGTTTCCTGTGCGGGGCCACCGAGCTCGGCCTCGAGGACTCGGGGAGCCGCATGGCCCGCCTCGGCCGGTCGTTGCTCTCCACCGGGTCGGTCACCAGCATCGACGAGCAGCTCCAGCGGATCCGTGCCGTCACCACCGATGACGTCGACCGGCTGCTGCGGACGCTGCTGCGGGCCCCGCGCTCCGTGGCGGCGGTGGGACCCGTCGACACCCGGGCCCTCGCCGCCGCGATCTAAGTCGGGGAGCCGGCTCCGCCGCCGTCGGGGTGCCGGACGCGCGGGCGGTGCGCGGTGGGTCGGCGGCGTCGGCACCGGCAGGTCGGGCGGATCCCACGTCCGGCGGGACGGATCAGGCAGCGTCGACGTGGGGTCATGACCGAAACGGTACCGATGCCGCGGAGCACCGACGGCGTCCGGGTCGGGCCCGATGCTGCCGTGATTGCGTACTCTGCTGGCCGTGACGATTCGCGTGGGTGTGTTCGGAGCCGGCGGCCGCATGGGCAGCACGGTCTGTGCTGCCGTGGCCTCGGACAGTGAGACCGAGCTGGTCGCGGCGGTCGACCCGCACCACGAGGGGATCGACCTCCACCTGGTGGCCAAGGGAGCCGATGTCCCCGACATCACCGTGGCCGGCGACGCCACCGCCTTCGAGCGGGAGGGCGTCGATGTCGTGGTCGACTTCACCCGGCTCGACGCCGCATGCGAGAACCTGGCCTGGGCCGCCGAGGCCGGTGTCCACGCCGTCGTGGGCACCACGGGCTTCAGCGCCGACGACCTGGAGCGCTTCCGGAGCGCCTTCACCCGCTCGAACTGCATCATCGCCCCCAACTTCGCCATCGGGGCCGTGCTCATGATGCGCTTCGCCGAGCTGGCCGCCCCGTGGTTCGACACCGCAGAGGTGCTCGAGTACCACCACGACGGCAAGGTCGACGCGCCGTCCGGCACCGCCATGCTCACCGCGGAGCGGATGGCGGCCGCGTCGGCGGACTGGGCCCCGGATCCCACCGAGAAGGAGGTCGTCGCCTCGGCCCGCGGCGGCAAGGGCCCCGCCGGCATCCCGATCCACTCGATCCGGATGCGGGGCATGGTGGCCCACCAGGAGGTCCTCCTCGGCACCACGGGACAGACGCTCACCATCCGCCACGACTCCTACGACCGGGTCTCGTTCATGCCCGGCGTCCTGATCGCGGTCAAGGCGGTGGCCGACCGCCCCGGCCTCACCGTCGGCCTCGACAGCCTCCTCGGTCTCTGACCCCGACTCCTGAACTGGACGCGGGTGCGTACCGCCCCACTCCGGAACTGGACGCGGCTGCGTACCCCCATCCGATGTCGCATATCGGGTAGGCCGGCAGGGAAGTGACCGGGTCGTGCGCACATTCGATCCGGACCCGCCCCGATGACCGAGACCTGGCTCTCGACCGACTGGCAGCAGGTGGGTCTCGTCGTCGTCTCGGCGGTCGCCATCTTCGGAGTGGTCATCGCCGTGGCGCGAGTCGTGGGGTTGCGAGCGTTCTCGAAGATGTCGAGCTTCGACTTCGCCGTCACCGTCGCCACCGGCTCGGTCATGGCCTCCGTCGCCGCGTCGTCGACCTCGCTCGCCAACGGCGTCGTCGCGCTCGTCACGCTGTACTCGTGCCAGTGGATCGTCGCCCGACTCCGGCGCCGCAACGGCGCCGCCGGCCGCGTCGTCGACAACCGCCCCCTCGCCCTCATGGTCGACGGACAGATCATCGCCGAGCACCTGACCCGGGCGCGGGTCACTCGCGGGGACGTGTTGGCCAAGCTGCGGGAGGCCAACGTGCTGCGTCTCGAAGACGTCCGGGCCGTGGTCCTGGAGACGACCGGGGACGTCAACGTGCTCCACGGCGAGGGTCCCGTCGACGAGGAGCTGTTGCGCGACGTGCGGGGCTTCGAGGCCCGAGCGCAGATCCCGTCGAGCCACGGCTGACCACAACCGGGTCGCAGTTCCGGATCGGTCAGGTGGGGTCCTCGGGTGGATCCGGGCGTTCCTCGAGCAGGTCCTCCTCGAGGTGGCGGAGCTGGTCGATCTCGCCGCCGCCGGAGAACTCGTTGCGCAGGCTCCACGCCACGGCCACGGCGCTGAGGCCGATGAACCACCACCGGTACTGGCTGACGAAGGACTGCACGTCGTCGATGGGGGACGAGAAGGTGGCCCCGAGCACGCGGATCAGGTACAGGCGTCCGATGGTGCCGGTCACGTTGACGGCGTAGAAGAGCCAGACCTTCATCCCGGCTGCGCCGGCGAAGAGGCAGATGAAGTTGTTGGGCGCGATGAGCACGAGCGGCCAGGCGGCCTTCCCGAACACGTCCTGGAAGCGGCGCAGCATCGGTCCGTAGTTGGGGGCCCGGGCGTCCATCCACTCGAGCGCCCGATCGCCGTACCAGTAGCCGATCAGGAAGAAGAGCGGGTCGCTCACCAGCAGGCGCATGGTGCCGACGGCGTAGTAGCTGACGGCGTCGAGCTGGTCGGACACCAAGATGAGGTACCGGTTGATGCTGCTCAGCGAGATGAGGAGCAGGGGATGGGTGTCCTGGAGGCTGGCCCACGTGAGGTTGGCGACGTTCGAGCAGATGATCAGGAAGATCACCGGCCCGATCAGCCAGCGCAGCGTGTGGGGACCTGGCGGCGTCCGGGCCAGGCGGTGGGCGTCAGGCACGGCCGGATTCTGGCAGGTCGCGCCGGACTGGCCCGGACGGAGGATGGGAGGCCACGCCGCGGGTGATCGCAAAACCACCCCATCGGGCCATGGCCAGCCATCGTCAGTCATGTGACCCTCAGTGGCGGAGAGCACACGGAGGGGGAGTTCGGGCATGCGGGCATTCACCAAGGTCCTGGTCGGGGCAATGCTGTCGATCGCCACGCTGGCGACGTCGGTGGCGTTCGTCACCCCCGCGGGCGCCACCGACTACGAGGATCCGTTCTTCCTCGACTGGCCGACCTACCTCCCGGCGACGACGGCGACCGAGTACGTGGTCTCGACCAGCGACGACTGCAAGACCGGCAAGGTCCAGTGCGTCGACCACACCATCCGGGAGATGACGCGGCGCTACGACGACCTGGCCTGCGACCACGACTCGATGTTCGCCTTCACCTACCTCGTGACCACGCAGGAGTACCGCAACGCGGTCGAGGACCCGAACTTCTTCGAGGACAACGCCTTCGTCAACCACGAGGACGCCACCTTCGCCGACTACTACTTCTCCGCCTTCGACGACTGGGCGGCCGGTCGGGTCGACGAGGTCCCGCCGGCCTGGCGGATCGCGTTCCAGACCGCTCAGGACCAGGCCGTGTCCGGCATGGGCAACGTCTTCCTCGGGATGAACGCCCACGTGAACCGCGATCTGCCGTTCGTCCTCGCCGAGATCGGCCTGGTCAAGCCGGACGGCACCAGCCGCAAGGCCGACCACGACCGGGTGAACGACTTCCTCGATGCCACCAACCAGTACCTGCTGACCGAGGCGGCCAAGTACCTCGACAGCACGGTCGACGACGGCGACATCCCGGGCATCACCGTCGACAACTCGGTCATGGTGCAGGCCCTGGTCGCCTGGCGCGAGCAGGCCTGGCGCAACGCCGAGCGGCTGGTGGCCGCACCGACCCCGGCGGACCGGGCCCAGGTGGCCCAGGAGATCGAGCAGGCTGCGGCGCTCGAGGCGCTGACCATCCGGGCCACGTTCAGCTACACGCCGCTGCACGACCTGCTCGGCATGGGACGGGTCAACCGCAACTCGTACTGCGCCTCGCACTTCGTCGCCCGGTAGCGACTGCGTCGGGGCCCCGTCGGGTCCGTAGGATCCGAGAGCGGTGTATCGCTTCGCATTTCGACCGCTCTGGCTGCTCTCCCACCTCTTCTCGATCTTCCTGGTCGTGTTGTTCGTGAACCTCGGCTTCTGGCAGCTGCGCCGGCTCGACGAGAAGGAGCAGCGCCGGGACACGATCACGGCCCGGCGGGAAGAATCCGCCGTGGCCCTCCCGCAGCTGCTGGCCGAGACGAAGCCCGCCGACATCGAGACGCTGCGGTACCGCCGCGCCACCGTCGAGGGCACCTACGTGCGTGGCGCGGACATCCAGATCGACAACCGCTCGAAGGACGGTCTGCCCGGCGCGTGGATCGTGACCCCGATGCGGCTCGACGACGGTTCGATCGTGGCGGTCAGCCGGGGCTTCCAGGGCTTCGACTCGGGTCGGATCGACCCGCCCCCGCCGCCGTCGGGCACCGTCGAGGTGGTGGGCACGATCATGCCCTGGGACACCCGCAACTGCGGCATCCGGCGCGACGACGCCGGCACCCCCGCCGGCGCGGCCTGCCTGCGGCGCGACGCGGTCGAAGGAGCGCTCGGATCGTCGGTGGCAGCCCGTGGTCGCTCCAGCGCGTCTCGTCGACCCCGCCGGACGCCGACGAGATCTTCCCCGTCCCGCCGCCCGAGATCGGCCTGGGCCCGCACAAGAGCTACGCCGTCCAGTGGTTCATCTTCGCCACCATCGGCGTCATCGGCTACCCGATCATCCTGCGCCGGGTCGCCCAGGACAAGGCGCGCGAGGCCTCTGGCGCTCCCGACGAGGGGTCCGCCCGCTCGTCGGACGACACCGCCGAGCAGGCCGACGGCCCCGGCGACGACACGGACGACGAGGCGACCGACGAGCCCGCGCCGTCGGCGACCTGACGGTGGCGGGCGCCGGCGACGACCTCCGGACGCGGGTGCTCGACGCCACCTACGCCGAGGTCGACGAGCACGGCCTGCGGGGCCTGGCGGTCGAAGCGGTGGCGACCCGGGCCGGGACGTCGCGCGCCACCGTCTACCGCCACTTCCCCGGCGGGCGCGACGAGCTGATCGACACCACGCTGCGTCGCGAGGTCGCCCGCTTCTTCGCCGCGTTGTTGGCCGAGGTCCCCCCGGGCGCCGGTGCCGTGGATCACGTCGCCGCCCTCGTCACCGCCGCGCACCGGTTGCTGGGCGAGCACCGCGTGTTCCAGCGGTTGCTCACCGCCGAGGCCGAGGTCCTGGCCCCGCCCCTGGCGACGGTCCACCCGATGATCCACGAGGCGTTGCGCTCGCACCTGCGCTCCATCCTCGCCGGGTCCGACGAGGTCAACGGCGACGTCGACCTCGACCGGGCGGCGGACCACGGGGCCCGCATGGTGCTGTCGTACGTGGGGACCTCGGGCTCGTGGGACCTGACCGATGCGGCCCAGGTCGGTGCCGCGGTGCGGACCCGGATCCTCGCCGGTGTGCTGACCGGCTGATCCGACGCGGTGGCGGGGCCCGGTGTGACCCATGGCATACGTCGCGGCCTGGACGCTGAGACAGATCTGGCCTTAGTGTCTCATCTGCGATGGGGACAATCCTGGCAACGAGTCCGCAAACGTGCGGAACGGACAGCACCGAGACCCGGGTGCGGGCGGCCGCGCTGGTCTGCATCGCCCGGTTCGGCCTCACGAAGACCACGCTCGACGACGTCGCCCGCGAATCCGGCGTGTCGCGGGCCACCGTGTACCGGGCCTTCCCCGGCGGGCGCGACACGTTGTTCGCCTCCGTGCTCACCGCCGAGATGGGTCGCTTCTTCGAGGACCTGGCCGCCGAGCTCGACCGCCACGACGACCTCGAGGATCTGCTCGTGGCCGGCCTCGCCGCGTCGATGCGGTTCCTGGCCGAGCACGAGGCGCTCCGCACCATCGCCACCCTGGAGCCGGGCCTGCTCCTCCCGCAGCTCGCTTTCCACCGCCTCGGCGACGTCCTGACCATGGCCGCCGCCTTCGCCGCACCGTATCTCGAACCCCATCTCGACTCGCCCGACGACGCCTTCAACGCCGCCGAGCACCTGGTCCGGATCGTGCTGTCGTACACGCTGCACCCCAGCGATCAGGTCGATCCCCGGGACGCCACCTCGATCCGCCGGCTCGTCCGGCGCCACGTCCTCCCCGGTCTGCAGCCTGCGACCGGGCCCCGTCCAGTCCCCCTGCCCATCCCCCACGAAGGAACACACCGATGACCACCACCGACCCCACCGCCGCCCAGGCCGCCCAGTCCGAGAACGAGAGCATCGTCGGCCGCGCCGACCTGCACGACGTCGAGGCCATCCTGTCCGTCGTCGGCACCGACGAGGGCGAGACCATCCGCGCCGTCCAGGACAACGCCGACGCCCTGTTCACCTGGAACTACGAGAAGGGCGAGCGTCCCGCGCTCAACCGCCTCTACGAGAAGGCCAAGACGTCGCAGTGGAACGGCGAGACCGATCTCGACTGGTCGATCGAGGTCGACCAGGAGGCCGTGGTCATGGCCAACCAGGCCGGCTCGGCCGGCATCGGCCCGGAGATGGACCTGGCCGGTACGCCCTTCGAGCGCTGGACCGAGAAGGAGTGGCTCCAGGTCGGCGTCGAGTCGCAGAACTGGATGCTGAGCCAGTTCATGCACGGCGAGCAGGGCGCCCTGTTGTGCACGGCCAAGATCGTCGAGACGGTGCCGTGGATCGATGCCAAGTACTACGCCGCCACCCAGGTGATGGACGAGGCCCGCCACGTCGAGGTCTTCGCCAAGTACCTCGACGACAAGCTGTCGGGCCACTACCCGCTCAACGCTCACCTCGGCATGCTCCTCGACGACATCATCGCCGACAGCCGCTGGGACATGACCTACCTCGGCATGCAGATCATGGTCGAGGGCCTGGCCCTGGCTGCCTTCGGCTTCATCCACGGCATGACCACCGAACCGCTGCTGAAGAAGCTGCTCCGCTACGTCATGTCCGACGAGGCCCGCCACGTGGCCTTCGGCGTGCTGTCGCTCAAGGAGTACTACGGCGAGCTGTCCGACGCCGAGATGAAGGAGCGCCAGGAGTTCGCCTTCGAGGCCGCGGTGCGCATGCGTGACCGCTTCCTCCAGCAGGAGGTCTGGGCGCGCATGGGCCTCGACGTCAAGGAGGTCCTGCCCCTCGTGATGGCGGCGCCCGAGCGCGAGATGTTCCAGTCGATGCTCTTCGCCAAGATCGTCCCCAACTGCAAGAAGCTGGGCCTCCTCGACCGCAACCCCAAGAATGGGCAGGGCTGGCTGCGGACCAAGTTCACCGAGCTCGGGGTCATCCAGTTCGAGGACTGGGCCGACACCGAAGAGGAGTACGAGATGTTCGCGCTGGCCGAGGGCGAGACGAACTCGTCGAACGCCAGCTGACGCCGGGCGCGAAGCCCGCACGCGGGCATTCGCGGGCCAGGACCACGGCCAGAGCGTGGTTCAGGCCCGCGAAACGTGCGCGAGCGCGCAATTCTGCTGCCGCCGGGGTGCCCGGGGCGACAGACTGGGGCATGGCTGCGATCGTCCGGCCGGCGACCACCGACGACCTCGACGCCGTGCTGGCGATCCGGGCCGAGGTGGCCGCCGAGGGGATCTGGATCGCCACCGAGGCGCCCATCGACGTCGAGGGCGACCGGGTCAAGTTCCGCCAGACCATCGACGATGCCGCGGCCGGGCTCCCCGTGGCGTTCCTCGTGGCCGAGATCGACGGCACCATCGTGGGATCGCTGGGGCTGTTGAGCGACGGCCGCGGACTCGCCCACCTCGGGATGAACCTGTCCGGCACCCACCGAGGCCAGGGGATCGGTGCCCAACTGATGTCGGCGGCGATCGAGTGGGCGAGGGGTCAGCCGATCCACAAGATCGAGCTCGAGCACTGGCCGTGGAACCATGCCGCCCGGGCGCTCTACGAACGATGTGGGTTCGTCGAGGAGGGGTACCGCCGCCGCCAGTACCGCCGGCGGGACGGCTCGCTGTGGGACACGGTGTTGATGGGGCTGGTCCTCGACGAGGACGCACCCGGCCACGAGGTCCGGGCCACCGAGCCCCCGTCCTGACCCTCATCCGCGGTTCCTGTCACCCCTCGTCGCTACCGTCGGATCAGATGACCGACGTCCCCACCGACCTCGACGCTGCCCGGCCCGTCGGTCGTGTCATCGGCACCGAGGACGCCACCCCGCTCGAGTACTGGGTCGCCATCGCCGACGATCAGTACCTCCAGCTGGACGACGTCGTCGCCGCCGATCGCGTCCTCCCCGACGGCCAGCGGGTCGAGCTCTACGGGATGGTCGAGCAGGTGCGGGCCCGCCACGAGGGCGCCCAGTACGACTCCGACGTCTTCCTCATCACCGACGGCGTCCTCCCCGCCCAGGTGACGCGGGCGGCCAAGGTGATGACCACCCGGGTCGAGCCCGAGGTCTTCGTCCCACCGCTGCCGGGCACCGCGGTCCGCAAGGCCACGGGCGACGAGCGGGGCCGGGCCCTGTACTTCGACGACATGGGCAACAAGGTGCCCGCGGGCCTGTCCCGCGACGACGAACCGTTCTTCCTCGACGCCGAGTTCCTCGACGGCACCCGCGGCGCCCACGTCAACATCTCGGGCGTCTCCGGGGTCGCCACCAAGACCACCTACGCCACCTTCCTGCTGTACTCGCTGTTCCACTCGGGCGTCCTCGGGGCGGCGCAGGCCAACACCAAGGCGCTGATCTTCAACGTCAAGGGCGAAGACCTCCTCTTCCTCGACCACCACAACGCCCAGCTCGACGACACCCAGCGGGCCCGCTATGCCTCGCTCGGTCTGCCGGCCGGCCCGTTCTCCAGCGTCGGCATCGTGGCCCCGCCCCGCCCCGGCGACGCCAGCGCCACCCCGCAGGTCGGGGCCCGGGCCTCGGGGGTGAAGCCGTTCTTCTGGACCATCGAGGAGTTCTGCACGCAACGGCTCCTGCCGTTCCTGTTCGCCGACGCCGAGGACGATCGCCAGCAGTACACGATGGTCGTGCACAACGTGGCCCGCCGGCTGGAGGGCGCGGTCCCCACCGGCAGCGGTGGGGTCAGCATCGACGGCCAGTCCATCCGCTCCTTCCGCCAGCTCGTCGACCTCATCGACGACCGGCTGAACGACGACCTCACCGTCACCGAATGGGCGGGCCGCGCCATCGGGAGCGGCACGGTCGGGGCCTTCGTGCGCCGGCTCTTCGGCTCCGTCGACCACCTCGACCACCTGGTGCGAGCCGACGTCGAACGGCGCAGCAGCCACCCGGTCGATCTCGATGCCAACCAGGTCACCGTGGTCGACATCCACAACCTCAACGACCGGGCCAAGCGGTTCGTCGTCGGTGTGGTCCTGCGCCAGGCGTTCGAGGCCAAGGAGCGGTCCGGCACGGCCGAGCCACTCCAGTTCGTGGTGCTCGACGAGCTCAACAAGTACGCGCCGCGCGAGGGCTCGTCGCCCATCAAGGAGCTGCTCCTCGACGTGGCCGAGCGGGGCCGTTCGCTCGGCATCATCCTCATCGGGGCCCAGCAGACGGCCAGCGAGGTCGAACGTCGCATCGTGGCCAACTCGGCCATCCGGGTCGTGGGCCGGCTCGATTCCGCCGAGGCGACGCGAGGCGAGTACGGCTGGCTGCCGCCCGTCCAGCGGCAACGGTCCACCATCATCAAGCCGGGGACGATGATCGTCAGCCAGCCGCAGCTGCCGGTCCCGGTGGTGATCGAGTTCCCCTTCCCCGCCTGGGCCACCCGGGTGTCCGAGACCGGCGGCCGGGCCGCGCCCGGCACGACCACCGTGCCCGACGACCCGTTCGAGGGGTTGTCGTGAGCGTGCGCGTGCTCCACACGTCCGACTGGCACGTCGGCAAGCTGTTGCGTGGGCAGAGCCGGGCCGACGAGCACGCCGCGGTTCTGGCCGAGATCGCCGACGTCGCCGGGCGCGAGGCGGTCGACCTCGTCCTCGTGGCCGGCGATCTGTTCGAGACGTCGGCGCCGGGCCCGGAGTCCGAGCAGATCGTCTACCGGGCCCTGCTCCAGCTCGCCGAGGTGGCGCCCGTGGTCGTGGTCAGCGGCAACCACGACAACCCCCGCCGTCTGCAGGCGGTGGCACCGCTGCTGTCGCTGGGTCGGGTCACGGTGCTGGGCCACGTCGCCCGGCCCGACGACGGTGGGGTGGTCGAGCGCACCGTGGCCGGCACGCCGGTGCGCCTCGCCCTGCTCCCGTTCGTGTCCAAGCGGGGGATCGTTCGGGCCGATGCCCTCATGCGCGACGACGCGTTCGAGCTGAACCAGGCCTACGACGACCGGGTCCGCGCCATCGTCGCCAACCTGTGCCAGGGGTTCTCGGCCGACGCCGTGAACCTGGTGTGCGGGCACCTGTTCGCGGCCGGCGGCACCATGGGCGGTGGCGAGCGCTCGGCCCACACGGTCATGGACTACAGCGTCGGCGCCCTCGCCTTCCCGGTCACCGCCCAGTACGTCGCCCTCGGGCATCTCCACCGGGCCCAGGACATCCCCGGCCCCACCCGGATCCGCTACTGCGGGTCACCGCTCCAGCTGGACTTCGGTGAGACGACCGACGCCAAGTCGGTCACCGTCGTCGACCTCGAACCGGGCGCGCCCGCGGCAGCCCGCGAGGTCGCCCTCACCGCAGGACGCAGGCTGCGCACCCTCACCGGCACCATCGCCGAGCTCGACGCGGCCCGGGGCAGCACCGGCGACGACTTCCTCCGGGTGGTGGTCACCGACAGCAGGAGGGCCGGTCTGGCCGACGAGATCCGCCAGTGGTTCGACCACGCCGTCGACGTCGTCGTGCGAGTGCCGGAACAGGACCGCCCGGCCCGAACCAACCGCCCGGCCGACGCCACGCCGTCGCAGCTGTTCGGCGCCTACCTCGTCGAAGCCGGCATCGACGATCCTCGCCTGGTGCCGGCGTTCGAGTCGCTGCTCGACGAGGTCACGGCATGAGACCGCGCCGCCTCGAGATCGAAGGGTTCTCGGCGTTCCGCGAGCGGGCCGAGGTCGACTTCTCCGATGCCGAGCTGTTCGCCCTCGTCGGACCCACGGGCGCGGGCAAGTCGAGCGTCATCGATGCCATGGTCTTCGCCCTGTACGGGTCCGTGCCCCGCTACGAGAGCGAGAACCTCGTCCATCCGGTCATCACCCAGGGGGCGCTCGAGGCCCGGGTCCGGCTCGACTTCACCGTCCGGGACGTCCACCACTGCGCCACCCGGGTCGTGCGCCGGACCAAGACCGGAGCCACCACCAAAGAAGCCCGGCTCGAGCGATTCGGCGCCGACGGAACGGGCACCGTCCTGGCCGACGACGCCAAGGGACTCACCGCTGCGGTCACCGAGCTGCTGGGCCTCGACCTCGAGCAGTTCACCAAGTGCGTCGTCCTGCCGCAGGGCGCCTTCGCCGCCCTCCTCCACGACACCAAGGCCAAGCGCCAGGACCTACTGGTCAAGCTGCTCGACCTCGGGGTCTACGAGCGGGTTGCCGGTGCGGCCCGGGCCGAAGCCAAGCGGATCGCGTTCCGCATCGAGTCCCTCGACGAGCAGCTCCAACGCAGCGGGCATGCCACCGACGCTGCCGTCGATGTCGCGTCGGCGCATCTCGTCGCCGTCCAGGCCGTCGTCGCCGAGCTGGACGCGGCGGCGCCCGCCCTGGCCGACATCGACGAGCAGCTCCGGTCGATGGATCTCGAACTGGACGAGCTCGATCGTTCCACCACGCGGCTCGGCCAGGTCGAGATCCCCGCCGGCGTGTCCGACCTCGCGGTCCGGGCCAGCGAGGCGGCCGACGCCGTGGCCGCAGCCACCGCGGCCGAGGTGGCCACCGCCCAGGCCGTTGCCGCGGCGGACGCGGCGCGCGCCGCGCTCCCCGCCGCCACCGAGCTGGCTGCCCACCAGCGCGACCACGCGGCCCTCGCCGAGCTGTCGGCCAAGGTCGACACCGGCCGCACCATGGTCGCCGACCTCGAGTCCGAGACCGAGCAGGTCCGGGCCCGGGCGGCCACAGCCCGGGCCCAGCTCGACGCGGCGGCCACCGCCCTCGAACGGGCCCGGCTCGACCACGCCGCCGCCGATCTCGCCCGCCACCTCCACGTGGGCGACGACTGTCCCGTCTGCGGGCACGAGATCGCCGCCCTGGCCGCCCCCGGCACCGAGGGCTTGGATGCAGCGGAGGCCCGATGGAGCGAGGCGAGCGAGGCCGAGCGCCAGGCCGCGGCGGCCTGCTCGGCCCACCAGGCCCGCCTCGTCGAGTACCACGACCGCCTCCGGCAGCGCACGGCCGAGCGCGACGCGGTGGCCACCCGGCTGGCCGATGCCCCAGCTCCCGCCGAGCTCGAACGGCTGCTGGACTCGATCACGGCGGCAGAACAGGCGCTCGTCGAAGCCCGGCGCGGCGACACCGCGGCGCGCGCCGCGTCACAGCGCGCCCGGCAGGAGTCCGAGGCGCTCACCCGCCAGGTGTCCAGCGCCCGGGCCGGCTTCACGGCCGTGCGCGACGGCGTCGCCGCCCTCGGGCCGCCGGCCACCACCGACGATCTGGCCGCCGATTGGGGCGTCCTGGTGGACTGGGCCCGGGCGACGAGCGAGGAGACCGCCCAGCGGGCCGCCGCGATCCGCGCCGATCGGGACGCCCTCCGCAAGGGGCGGGCCGAACAGCTCGACCTCCTCGCCGACCGGGCCCGGGCCGCCGGGGTCGCCATCGCCTCGATCGATCGGCTCCGGGACGCGTGCGTCACCGAGGCCGCCACCGCCACGGCGGCGCTGGCCCAGCTGCGGTCCGAGCGCGACCACGCCGCCCGGCTGCGCGACGAGCGGTCGGGGCTCGACGAGCGGCGGCAGGTGCACGAGTTGCTGGCCGAGCAGCTCGGCGCCCGCGGGTTCGAGGCCTGGCTGCTCGACGAAGCGCTCGACACCCTCCTCGTCGGCGCGTCGACGTGGCTCGAGCAGCTGTCGTCGGGCCGGTACGCCATGACCGTCGACGACAAGAACCAGTTCGCCGTCGTCGACCATGCCAACGCCGACGAGCGCCGATTGGCCCGCACCCTGTCGGGCGGAGAGACGTTCCTCGCCTCGCTGGCGCTCGCCCTGGCCCTGGCGGAACGGGTCAGCGAGCTGTCGGCGGTGGGCGGCACCCGCCTCGACGCCATCTTCCTCGACGAGGGCTTCGGAACCCTCGACCCCGCCACGCTCGACGTGGTCGCCACCGCCATCGAGGAGCTCGGCGCCACCGGTCGCATGGTCGGTGTCATCTCCCACGTGCGCGAGCTGGCCGAGCGGGTCCCGGTCCGGTTCGAGATCGCCAAGGCCCCCGGCACCAGCACCGTGCGGCGGATCGAGACGTGAGGTCCGGTCGATGAGGCCCGTCGATGAGGCCCGGTCGATGAAGTACGTCGTCGAGCAGTGGGCGCCCGACTACGGCAGCTCGGTCTCCTCCGGTGCGCTCGAGGAGTCGCAGGCAGTCGTCGATGTCAGCGTGGAGCTGCCCGCCGAGCAGTGGCGCCCTTTGCGGCCGGCTCCCACCACCGCCGTGCCGGCCGAGCTGGCCTTCGTCGACGGCGTCCGGCGGGTCGAGGCCCGGGTCTGGGTCACCGGCGGGCGGAGCGGCCCCCACCCTTCGACACCCCGCCCGGGCATCTGCGCCAGCTACGCCGCCGGTGTCGTGCGCTGCAACGGCGCCGCCACCGTGGTCGACGCCGAGGTGCAGCGCAGCCTGTTCTGCGACGGGCCCGACCTGGAGCCCATCGTGACCCGTCACGGCCGCTTCGGCGTCCGCCAGGTGGGCTCGGGTTCACCGGATGCGCTGTCGCTGGGACTGCAGGCCGCCATGGGCGAGCTCGAGCACCACGTCTCGCGCCAGGTGGCCCCCGACTGCCTCCTGATCGTCGACGGGCCGCTGCACGAGCGACGAGCCATGCAGCACGCGGTCGGCTACGTGAAGACCCACCACGTCGCCTACCTGCCTGCCCTGGTCAGCGATGTGGTCGTCACCCTCGGGCCCGGTGAACGGACGCCCGTGTTCCTCATCGGCGACCGGTTCCGGCGGTGGTCGTGGTACCTGCGTCTCCCGGGCGACCTGTCGCACGGCTGGGCCGGTGTGGTGCGGTGCGAGGCGAGCCCCGATCGCACCGTCGACGACGTCCGCCAGCTGGCCGACAGCTGCGCGCTGGCGCTGCCTCGCTTCGCATCGGAGGCGCACAAGGACACCCGTGCGCCCCAGAACCTGTACCCGATCGGTGGCCTCGAGCGCGAGCTGCGCCGGCGCCTCGGCGACCCCCGCCTGCTCTACCGGGCCCTTCGGTCCGCGGCCTGAGCCACCTATCCTCTTCAGGCATGCACGACCTGGTGATCCGAGGGGGAACGGTGGTCGACGGCTCGGGTGATCCCGCCCGCACCGCCGATGTGGCCATCGACGGCGACCGGGTCGTGGCGGTCGGCGACGACATCGGCCCGGGCCGACGGGAGATCGACGCCGCCGGGCTGCTGGTCACGCCGGGTTGGGTCGACATCCACACCCACTACGACGCCCAGGCCACCTGGGATCCCTACCTCACCCCATCGGGGTTCCACGGCGTCACCACGGTGGTGATGGGCAACTGCGGCGTCGGGTTCGCACCGGTCGCGCCGGAGCGGCGCGACTGGCTCATCGGTCTCATGGAAGGGGTCGAGGACATCCCCGGTGCCGCCATGAGCGACGGCATCGAGTGGGAGTGGGAGAGCTTCGAGGGCTACCTCGACGCCCTCGACCGGCGGCAGTACGTGTGCGACGTGGGCACGCAGCTGCCCCACGGTGCCATCCGCACCTACGTGATGGGCGAGCGGGGGGCGGCCAACGAACCGGCCACCGCCGACGACATCGACCGCATGGCCGCCCTGGTCGAGTCCGGGCTGCGGGCCGGTGCGCTCGGCTTCTCCACCAGCCGGACGCCGATCCATCGCTCGGTGGACGGCGAGCTGGTGCCGGGCACCAACGCCGGCGACGACGAGCTCGTCGGCATCGGCCGGGCCATCGCCGCCGCCGGGCACGGGGTCTTCGAGTACAGCCCCGATCACATCCGCGTCGGCGACGAGTTCGGGTGGATGCGGGAGGTGGCGGCCATCACCGGCCAGCCGGTGAGCTTCAACCTCAACCAGCCCGACACCGATCCGGACTACTGGAAGACCTCGTTGCGCCTGCTCGACGAGGCGGCCGCCGACGGCCTCCCGGTCTTCTGCCAGGTGGCGGGGCGCGCCATCGGGATCCTCTTCGCCTTCGACCTCACGCTGCACCCGTTCCTGTTCAAGCCGGCCTGGGGTGAGCTCGCCCTGCTCCCGCCCGACGAGCGACGGTCCCGAGCCCTCACCGACGAGTACCGCCGGCGGTTCATCGACGAGGAGCCGATCGACCTGGGTGGCGACTTCGCTCGCTTCGTGAGCACGACCTGGAGTCGCATGTTCCCGTTCCGGGGCGATGCCAGCTACGAACCCAGCCATGCCGAATCGGTCGCCGGCATCGCCGAGGCCACCGGCCGGCGACCCGAGGACGTCGCCTACGACGTGCTGGCCGAGGACGGCGGGGGCGGACCCGGCACCGGGATGCTGTACTTCCCGCTGTTCAACTACGCCTACGGCGACCTCGAGCTGACCAAGACGCTGCAGACCCACCCGAACACGCGCATGGGGCTCTCCGACGGTGGCGCCCACTGCGGCGCGGTGTGCGACGGTGGCATGCCCACCTTCATGGTCAGCTACTGGACCCGTGACCGCACCGCGGGGTCCGGCACCCTGCCGCTCGAGTTCGTGGTCCGCCGCCAGACCCGGGAGACCGCCGAGTTCTACGGCCTGCGCGACCGCGGCCTGCTGGCCCCGGGGATGCGGGCCGACGTCAACGTGATCGACTACGAGACCCTCGGCGCCGAGCAGCCCCAGATCGTCCATGATCTGCCGTCCGGTGCCCGCCGTCTCCTCCAGCGGGCGCACGGCTACCGCTACACGATCTGCGCCGGCGAGGTCACCGTCGAGGACGATCGGTTCACCGGCGCGCTGCCCGGCCGGCTCCTGCGCGGCCCGCGGTAGGCGAGCCTCGCCCCGATCCGACGCCGGCCCCGGCAGTACCCTGCCCCCGTGGCTCACACGTCGTCGCTGCGCCTGCTGACCCTCCACGCGCTGCGGCTCAAGGGGACCGCCGAGGCCGAGGTCGTGGCGGAGCTGATCGGCCGCGACGTCGACGACGTCCGCGCCGAACTGGCCACCCTGCAGGCGGGCGACCTGGTCGCCTACCGCCACGGTCGCATGCCCGGCTTCTTGCCCACACCCGAGGGGCGTTCACTGGGAGCGCGGCTGCTGGCGGAGGAGCTCGAGGCCACCGGCTCGCGGGGCGAGATCGAGTCGGCCTACGAGGCGTTCCGCCCCCACAACGATGAACTGCTCCGGGTCTGCACCGCCTGGCAGCTGCGGCCCGTGGACGGTACCCAGGCGGTGAACGACCATGCCGACGCCGACTACGACGCCGGGGTCATCGCCCGGCTGGCGTCGGTGCACGAACGGGTCGATCCGGTCATCGAGCGGCTCGCCGCCACGCTCGCCCGGTTCTCCGGTCACCGCCAGCGGCTCCGAACTGCGTTGGACCGCGTGCTCGCCGGCGACCACGATTACTTCACCAAGCCGATGTTCCCGAGCTACCACTCGCACTGGTTCGAGTTGCACGAAGACCTGCTCGCGACCCTCGGCACCGAACGCGCCACCGAAGGGAACCGATGATGGGAATGCTCCCGAACGCCCGGTTCGGTCAGATCCTGACCGCGATGATCACCCCGTTCGAGCGGGACGGGAGCCTCGACCTCGACGGCGCCCAGCGCCTGGCCCGCTGGCTGGTCGACCACGGCAGCGACGGTCTGGTGGTGAACGGGACCACCGGTGAGTCGCCGACCCTGTCGGCCACGGAGTCGGTCGATCTGTTCCGTGCCGTCCGCCAGGCGGTGGACGTGCCCGTGCTGGCCGGCACCGGGTCCAACGACACCGCGCACGCCATCCGGCAGTCGGAATCGGCGGCTGGCATCGGCGTCGACGGCCTCCTCATCGTCGCGCCGTACTACAACAAACCGTCGCAGGCCGGGCTCGATCGCCACTTCCGGATGATCGCCGCCGCCACCGAGTTGCCGATCATCCTCTACGACATCCCCGGACGCACGGGGCGCAAGGTCGAGTCGGCGACGATCGTGCGGCTGGCCGAGGAGGTCCCGACCATCGTCGGCCTCAAGGACGCCGCCGGCAATCCGGCCGAGACGGCCGCGGTGATCGCCGGTGCTCCCGACGACTTCGAGGTCTACTCCGGCGACGACAACCTCACCCTCCCGCTCCTCGCCGTCGGGGCGCGCGGTGCGATCAGCGTGGCGTCGCACTGGGCCGGGGTCCAGCTCAAGGCCATGGTCGAGGCCTTCGATGCCGGCGACGTGTCCGAGGCCCGCCGCATCAACCAGCGCTTGCTGCCGTCGTACGGGTTCGAGTCCACCCTCGACGCGCCCAACCCGGTGCCCACCAAGGCCATGCTGCGCACGCTCGACCTCCCGGCGGGGGAGTGCCGCCCGCCCATGGGCCCGACCCCGGACGGCCTGGAGGCCGAGGCCAAGGAGATCTGGGGCGCCCTGAACGACTGACCGGGGTGGCGTTCCCGGTACGGTGCGCACATGCCTGCTCCGGTGAAGATCACGTTCCTGGGCGGTCTCGGCGAGATCGGACGCAACTGCGCCTGCATCGAGGTCGACGAGCGCATCATGTTGATCGACTGCGGGCTGATGTTCCCCGACCTCGACATGCTCGGTGTCGACCTGGTGCTCCCCGACTTCTCGTACCTGTACGACAATGCCGATCGCATCGAGGGCTGCATCGCCACCCACGGGCACGAGGACCACACCGGCGGCCTGTCGTTCCTGCTCCGCGACGTCAGCTTCCCGATCTACGGCTCCGAGCTGACGCTGGGTCTGGCCCGGAACCGCATCGAGGAGGCGGGGCTGCTGGACCGGACGGAGTTCATCCCGGTGACCGATGGCGAACGCCGCCAGATCGGGCCGTTCGACTGCGAGTTCATCCCCGTCACCCACTCGGTTCCACACGGGTTCGCCACCGCCATCCACACCCCGCAAGGCGTCATCCTCCACTCCGGTGACTTCAAGATCGACCTCACGCCGGTCGACGGGCGCCTCACCGACCTGAGCCGGATGGGATCGATCGCCCACGACCCCGGCGTCCGCTTGCTGCTGGCCGATTCCACCAATGCCGAGGAGCACGGCCATTCGGCCAGCGAATCCTCCGTGGGCCAGGTCCTCTACGACCTGTTCCACGCCCACGAGGGCCGGCGCATCGTCACCGCCTGCTTCGCCTCCCACGTGCACCGGGTGCAGCAGATCGCCAACGCGGCCCGGGCGTTCGACCGCAAGGTGGCGACGCTCGGGATGTCGATGAAGAAGAACGTGCGCCTGGCCCGGTCGATGGGCCTGCTCGACATCCCCGACGACACGCTCATCGACATCGAGGACATCGACAAGCACGAGCCCGGCAAGGTGTGCATCATCTCCACCGGCAGCCAGGGCGAGCCCATGTCGGCGCTCGCGCTCATGGCGGCCACCGAGAGCCGCTGGCTGCAGTTGACGCCCGACGACACCGTGATCTTGAGCTCGCATCCGATCCCCGGCAACGAGATGAACGTGTCGAAGGTGATCGACGGCCTGGTGCGCCAGGGCGTCGAGGTCGTGTACTCGGGCATCGCCGACGTGCACGCCACCGGCCACGCCAAGGCCGAGGAGCTCAAGACGTACCACTCCATCGTGCGGCCCGAGTGGTTCATCCCGGTGCACGGCGAGTACCGCCACCTGGTCGCCCACGCCAAGCTGGCCCGCCAGATGGGCATCGCGTCCGATCACGTGTGGGTGTGCGAGGACGGCCACCAGCTGGAGTTGAACGACGCCGGCCTCAAGGCGGTGGGCAAGGTGCCGGCGGGCTACCTGTACGTCGACGGCACCATCGGCGGCGTCGGCCAGGGCGTGCTCCGCGACCGGCGGGTGCTGGCCGAGGAGGGCGTCGTGGTGGTCATCGTCACCGTCGACGTGGAGACCGGTGCCATGATCACCGGACCAGAGATCGTCACCCGGGGCTGGGTCTACGAGGCCGAGGCCGAGGGGTTGCTGGCCGACTGCGCCGCCGCGGTCGAAAAGGGCGTGGGCGAGGTCAAGGACCTCTCCGACATCGAGGCCGTGCAGCGGGCGGTGCGCCGGGCCGCCGGTCGCTTCGTCAACAAGGAGACCAAGCGCCGGCCGATGATCGTGCCCGTGGTGCTGGAGGCCTGAGTTCGGGGCCGATTCTGCGCAGATTCGTGCCCGATGGCGGGCTGATTCGTTGGGCGACGAATCGCCGACGAATCGTCCCCCAATAGTGTCGTCATGGGGTCCGACGGGGTTCCTGTGGCTGGTGTTAGCGTTGTTGGCACTGTGGCAGGGACGCGCGCCAGCTCGAAGAAGAAGCCCACGACCCGGAAGCGATCGGCTTCGCGGTCGAGATCGACTGCGAAGCAACCGACACGACGCGTCACGGCGACGGTGGGATCGGCCCTCGAGGGCCGGTACGCCGATGTCACCGGCCTGGCGCTGATCGGCATCGCCGCCATCGTCGGCGCCGGCCTCTACGCCGACATCGCCGGTCCGGTCGGGCGCCTGTTCGCGGCCGCGGCCAGCGGTCTCGTCGGCCTCGCCGGTGTCCTGGTCCCCCCGGTCCTGGTGCTCATCGGCATCGCGCTGATCCGTGACGACGATCCGGTCACCGGCTCGGGCGCCATCGGACGCGCCCACCTCGCCGTGGGTGGCGTGCTCCTCGGTCTGGCCGGCACGGGGCTGCTCCACGTCGGCCGGGGCGCGCCGGCGCTCGCCGACGGTCTCGACGCCTGGGGCCGCGCCGGCGGTCTGGTCGGCATGGCCGTCGGTGCCCCGCTGCTGGCCGTGGCCGCCACCTGGGGTGCGGTGGTCGTGCTGGTCACGCTGTTGGTCATCGCCTTCTTCGTCATCACCCGCATCCCGGTCCGGGTGGCCGCCGAGGGCGCGGTCGCCACGTTCCGCCCCCTCCACGAGGCGGTCCGGAGCGCGTTCGGCTCCCTGTTCCACCTCGACGCCGCCGACCACGTCGACCACGACGGGGCCGACCGGCGCGACGGCCGGATCGACATCACCGTCGGCGGCGAGCCGGTTCCCTACGACGGCGGCGACGACCTCGACGAGCCCCCTCTGCCCGAGCCGTCCGACGAGGAGCGCGGCCCGGTCGCCATCTCGGTGCCGGCACCCGACCACGTCCAACCCGAGCAGCTCGGCCTGCGTCTCGCACCCGCCGCCGGGTCGTGGGTGCTGCCGCCGGCGAAGTTGCTGGTCCGCACCGGCAGCCAGGAGGTCGACCGCAACGCCATCGAGGAGGACGGCCGTCGCCTGGAGGCGTCGCTGTCCCAGCACGGGGTCGAGACGCGGCTCGTGGGCATGGTCGTGGGGCCCACCGTCACCCGCTACGAGCTCGAGCTCGGCCCCGGCGTCAAGGTCAACAAGGTGACCAGCCTGGCCAAGGACATCGCCTACAACATGGCGACGCCCGACGTCCGCATCCTCGCCCCCATCCCGGGCAAGCAGGCCATCGGCATCGAGGTGCCCAACGCCCGGCGCCAGCTGGTCGCGGTGGGCGACATCCTCGCCTCCACCGAGGCGGCCAAGGCCACCCACCCCTTGGAGGTGGCCGTCGGACGCGACATCAACGGCAAGTCGCACATGATGAACCTGGCCGCCATGCCGCACATCCTCATCGCCGGCGCCACCGGTGCCGGCAAGTCGAGCTGCCTCAACTCGATCCTCACGTCGATCCTGATGCGCTCCACACCCGACCAGGTGCGCATGATCCTCATCGACCCCAAGCGGGTCGAGATGGGCCAGTACGACGGGTTGCCCCATCTGCTCACCCAGGTCGTCACCAACCCCAAGAAGGCGGCCAACGCCCTGTCGTGGGCGGTGAAGGAGATGGAGCGACGCTACGACCTGCTCTCCGAGATCGGTGTCCGCGACATCACGGGTTACAACGAGGCCTACGACCGGGGCGACCTGGCCGAGCTCGAGGACGACACCGTGCGCAGCTCGTCCGCTCCCGACGAGCCCCAGCAGGAGAAGTACTCCCGGTTGCCCTTCGTCATCGTCGTGGTCGACGAGCTGGCCGACCTCATGATGGTGGCGGCCCGCGACGTCGAGGAGTCGATCTGTCGCATCGCCCAGATGGCGCGGGCCGTGGGCATCCACCTCATCATCGCCACCCAGCGGCCGTCGGTGAACGTCATCACCGGCGTGATCAAGGCCAACGTGCCCGCCCGGCTCGCCTTCGCCGTGTCGAGCGCCACCGACTCGCGCGTCATCCTCGACCAGACCGGGGCCGAACGACTGGTGGGCAAGGGCGACATGTTGTTCCTGGGGCCCACCAGCTCGAGCCCGCACCGCATCCAGGGCTCGTGGGTCACCGAGGACGAGGTCCGCGGCATCGTCGCCCACTGGAAGCGACAGGCCCCGCAGGTGACCTACGTCGAGGAGGTGCAGGGCGAGAGCGCGACCGACGCCGGTGCCATGCTGCCCGGCGGCGGCACGGGCGACGAGGACGACGACGATCTCGCCCTCCAGGCCATGGAGCTCATCGTGCGCAGCCAGCTCGGCTCCACGTCGATGCTCCAGCGCAAGCTCAAGGTCGGTTTCGCCCGCGCCGGTCGCTTGATGGACATCCTCGAACAACGCGGCGTGGTCGGTCCCTCGATCGGTTCCAAGGCCCGCGACGTGCTCATGACCGAAGCCGAACTGGACGACCTGCTGTCCAGGACCTGAGTCCCGAGCTCGCCGCTCGTCAGGCCGGTCAGGGCACCAGCACGGTCGAGCCGGTGGTCCTCCCCGCCTGCAGATCGACGTGGGCCCGGGCGGCCTCGGCCAGTGGATAGGTCTGGTCGATGCTGATCCGGACAGCACCGGACTCGATTACGGCGAAGAGGTCGTCGGCCATCGCCTGGGTGTGCTCGGCGGTGTCGGCGTAGTTCGCCAGCGTCGGCCGGGTGACGAACAGCGAGCCCTTGGTCGACAAGATGGTGGGGGAGAAGGGCGCGACCGGTCCCGAGGCGTTCCCGTAGGTCACGAGCAGGCCCTTGGGTCGGAGGCAGTCCAGCGACGTCATGAACGTGTCGGCGCCCACCCCGTCGTAGACCACGTCGACCCCCCGACCCCCGGTCAGCTCCTTCACCTCGGCGGCGACGTCGACGTCCTCGTCTCGGTAGGCGATGAGGTGGTCGTAGCCGTTGGCTGCGGCCAGCTCCCGCTTCTCCGGCGTGCTGGCCGTGCCGATCACGGTGGCACCGAGCGACTTCGCCCACTGGCCGAGGATGAGCCCGACGCCGCCGGCCGCGGCGTGGCCGAGCAGCACGGTGTCGGGACCGACGTCGTGGATCTGGCGGATGAGGTACTGGACCGTCAGGCCCTTGAGCATCGCGGCCGCGGCCGTCCGGTCGTCGATGCTGTCGGGCACGCGGACCACGGCTCGGGCCGGCACCACCACGGCTTCGGCATATGCCCCGAGCGGCCCCGTGCCGTACGCGACCCGGTCACCCACCGACCAGCCCTCGGTGTCGGGCCCACCGCCTCCACCACACCGGCCGCCTCGTTGCCGAGTCCGCTCGGAAGTGCGGGTCGGGTACAGGCCCGACCGGAAGTAGGTGTCGACGAAGTTCAACCCGACCGCGGTCTGCCGCAGTCGCAGCTGACCCGGCCCCGGCGCGGGCAGGTCGATCTCCTCCCAGCGCAGCACCTCGGGGCCGCCGGTCTCGTGGAACCGGATCGCTCGCGTGCGGATCGTGTCCTCGGCCATGTCCGGGCCAACCGTGGGACCGACGACGTTGTTCCGCTGACTCGTACCCGCCCCCGTCCGTGCGACATCCTGACGGCGTGCTGCTCGCCCTCCTCGCCGTCGCCGTCGGGCTCGGGTTGCTCACCGTGGCGGCTGATGGGTTCGTCGCCGGGGCGGCCCGGCTGTCAGCGGCGCTGAACGTCCCGCCGGTGGTGATCGGTGCCGTCATCGTCGGATTCGGCACCAGCGCGCCCGAGCTGGTCGTGTCCACCATCGCTTCCACCCAGGGCAAGGAGGACATCGCCGTCGGCAACATCATCGGCTCCAACGCCGCCAACCTCACGTTGGTGCTCGGCATCGCCGGGCTGTTGTGCACGATGACCGTCGGTTCCTCGATACTGCGTCGGGAGGCGCCGCTGTCGGTGGGTGCCGTCGTCCTGTTCGCCGTGCTCGTCCAGGGCGGGGTCCAGCGCTGGGAGGGTGTCGTCCTGTTCGTCAGCCTCGTCGCCGCGCTGGCGTTCATGTTCTTCGGGCCCTCGGGCAACAGCGAGGAACTGGTGAGCGAGGTGGACGAGTACCTCGACGACGACGACGGCATCTCCCTGCGCCGGGAATCGGTCCGCACCCTGCTCGGCCTGGTCGGCGTCGTCGCTGGCGCCCAACTGACCGTGGTCGGCGCCTCCGACATCGCCGATCGCCTCGGGCTGGCCCAGGGGTTCGTCGGTCTGACCCTGGTGGCGCTGGGCACGTCGCTGCCCGAGCTGGTGACCAGCATCGCCGCGGCCCGCAAGGGCGAGGACGAGCTCATCATCGGGAACCTGCTCGGCTCGAACCTGTTCAACAGCCTCGCCGTGGGATCCAGCGTCGGGTTGCTGGGAACCGGCACCCTCGACGACCCCGCCCTGGCCGGGATGGGCACGGTCGTGATGGTCGCCGTCGCGTTCGCGGCCTGGCTCTTCCTCTTCACGGGGCGGCGGCTCCAGCGGATCGAGGCCGTCCTGCTGGTGGCGGCGTACCTGATCGTGGTGCCCCTGCTGGCCTGAACCGGTGTCTCGACGGGGCCGGCGGACGAGTTCGCCGACGCGGCAACTCAGACCCGTCGCTCGGGCACCCACTCCTCTGGTGCCGGTCGCCGGTGGTAGTACTGCCCGGCCCACACCCCGGCCGGGTCCTCGCCTCGCTGCGGCATGCGCCAGGTGGTGACCGCCGCCGGGTCCAGCGGCAGCGACAGCAGGGCCCGTGGTTCGTGGACGGTGGCGTTGATGTAGGCGTCGGCGAAGGCATCCGGCGTGTACCGGATGGCGATGTCGCGGTAGGTGGCCCGCCAATCGTCGTCCTGGCCGGGCTCGAACTCGACGGTGACGGCGCCGGCCACGAAGACCTTGCGGAAGGGCGCCACATCCTCGTCGATCGTCATCGCCACCCGGGGGTCGCGGCGGATGTTGCGCCACCACGACGACCGCTCGCGAGGTGTGAACCAGATCCGGCCGTCTCGGTGCAGGAACCAGATCGGCGCCACCGACGGCGCCCCGTCGGGTCCCACGGTGGCGATGCGGACCAGGTGGCCGGGCTCGCCGAGGAACTCGGTGACCTGCGCGGGCGTCAGGCGAGGCATGGATGGAACCTACGCGCGCCGGGCCATGATCGCTCTGACAAGATGCCGGCCCATGCCTGACGTCACCCAGATCGCGTCCGACCTGCAGTTCCCGGAGGGACCCGTCGCCTTGGACGACGGCTCGATCCTCCTCGTGGAGATCAAGCGGGGCACCCTGACCTGGCTGGAGGCCGACGGCGGCCTCCGGCGACGGTTCGAGCTCGGCGGCGGCCCGAACGGCGCCGCCATCGGCCCCGACGGCAAGGCCTATGTGTGCAACAACGGCGCCTGCTTCGACTGGATCGAGGTCATGGGGTTCACCTTGCCCGGTCCACTTCCGACCGTGTGGACCGGCGGCTCGATCCAGCGGGTCGATCTCGACACGGGCGAGGTCGAGGTGCTCTACACCGAATCGACCACGCCGACCGGTGAGCGCATCCCGCTGCGGGCCCCCAACGACATCGTCTTCGACGCCGACGGCGGCTTCTGGTTCACCGATCACGGCGTCCGGGAGGAACGGTCCTCCGACCGCACCGGCCTGCACTACGCCAGCACCGACGGGTCGTCGTGCGTCGAGAAGATCTTCCCGGTCGACGCCCCCAACGGCGTCGGCCTCTCACCCGACGGGTCGACCCTCTACGCCGCCGAGACCCACACCGGGCGCGTGTGGCGGTGGGCGCTGTCGGGCCCGGGCACCGTCGACGAGTCGCAGGGGAATCCGTCCGGCGCCGGGGGCGGCCAGCTCCTCGCCGGGCTGGCCGGCCACCAGCTCCTCGACTCGCTCGCCGTCGACGGCGACGGCTGGGTGTGCGTGGGCACGCTCATCAACGGAGGCATCACCTCGATCGCCCCCGACGGTGCCACCGTCGAGCACCTCGCCTTCGACGATCCGCTCGTGACCAACATCTGCTTCGGCGGCGACGATCTCGACACCGCCTTCGTCACGTTGTCGGGAACGGGACGCCTCGTCAGCCTGCCCTGGCCCCGGCCCGGGCTGCGCATGGCCTTCGGTCGGTAGCGGCCACCGGCCTGCCCCGGCCCCGGGCCCGGGCGCGAGTCGGTTCGATGCCGGGCACCCCGGTACCCTCGGTGCGATGGCCCCTCGCCGATTCTGGGTGGAGACGCTCGGATGTCCGAAGAACGCGGTCGACTCCGACCGGGTCACCGGCTCGCTGCTGGCCGACGGGTACCTGCCCGCCGACACCGCCGACGCCGCCGATCTGGTCGTGGTCAACACCTGCGCGTTCATCGAGGAAGCCCGCCAGGAGTCCATCGACACCATCCTGGGCTTGAGCGACAACCGACGTTTCGGCGCCGAGCTCGTGGTCACCGGCTGCATGGCCGAGCGCTACGGCGCCGAACTGGCCGAAGCGCTTCCCGAGGTCGACCGGGTGGTCGGCTTCGGCGGCCCCATCGTCTCCGACCAGCACGGTTGGGTCCCTGTCACCATCGGAGGCCGCCCCGGGTCCGAGTTGGCGGTGCCCGCCTTCGACCTGCTCAACATGCCCCGCCCCGCACCCACCGCGCCGTGGGCCTACATCAAGGTGGCCGAGGGCTGCGACCGGGCCTGTGGGTTCTGCGCCATCCCGTCGTTCCGGGGCAAGCAACGGTCACGGGACCGCTCGGCGCTCGTCGACGAGGCCCGCCTCCTCGCCGACGGCGGCGTGCGCGAGATCGTGCTCGTCGCCCAGGATCTCGCCAGCTACGGCCGCGACCAGGGCGTGGGCAGCAAGCAGATCGTGCCCCTCGTCGACGAGATGGCGAGCATCGTCGACCGGGTCCGCCTGCTGTACCTGTACCCCTCCGAGCTCACCGACGAGCTGATCGACGCCATCTGCCGCACCGGCGTGCCGTACTTCGACCTGTCGCTGCAGCACGTGTCCCGGCCGCTGATCCGCCGGATGCGGCGCTGGGGCGACGGGTCGCGCTACCTCGAACGGATACGGACGATCAGGCGGCGGCAACCCGACGCCGTGTTCCGCTCGAACTTCATCGTCGGCTACCCCGGCGAGACCGAGGCCGACCACGACGCCCTCCTCGACTTCGTCGAGGAGGCCGAGCTCGACTGGTGCGGCTTCTTCTCCTACTCCGAGGAGGAGGGAACCCACGCCGCCGACCTCGACGGCGCGGTGCCCGATGCGCTCGTCACCGACCGCCTCCTCGAACTGCGGGGCATGCAGGACGACATCACCGCCGCCCGGCGCGACCAACTCGTGGGACGCACGGTGTCCGTGCTGGTCGACGAGCCGGGCATCGGTCGATCGCACCGGGAAGCACCCGAGATCGACGGTGTCGTCCACATCCCGGCCACCTGCGAGGTCGGCACCTTCGTCGACGTGGTGGTCCGCTCCGCCGAGGGTCCCGACGTGCACGCCGTGGAAGTCGGTGAGCGCGCCCCCGCCACCTGCACCTGGTGCGATGAGCGACACCGCCACCAACCGCTTCGGAGCCTCGGCGCTGGCCACACCGGCCAACGCCATCACGGTGACGCGCATGATCCTCGCCCTGCCGTTGCTCGCCTTCGTGGCCCGCGACGGCGAGTCGTACGGAGCGTTGGCCGCCTGGATCGTGCTGGCCGGCAGCGACGGCCTCGACGGCTTCCTCGCCCGCCGTCACGGGACGACCCGGTCCGGCGCCTTCCTCGACCCCCTGGCCGACAAGGTCCTGGTCCTGGGGGCGGCGTGGGCGCTGGTCGCGGCCGGCACGTTCTGGTGGTTGCCCGTGGTCCTGATGACCGCCCGTGAACTGGGGATCTCCGTGCTCCGCAGCGTCTACGGCCGACGCGGCATCGCCATCCCGGCCCGCTACGCGGCGAAGGTCAAGACCGTGGTGCAGGAGGTGGCCATCGGCTTCGCGCTCCTCCCGCCGGCGATGGACCACGCTTCGTGGATCGCCGCCACCGTGTTGTGGATCGCCGTCGCGCTCACCCTCGTCACCGGCGTGAGCTACGTGACCGACGGGGCTCGGGCCCTCAGCCTCACCGGCGACCGCCACCGCCACTGAGCTGTGCTCAGGGCCTGCGGCTCCGCCGCAGTCGTGCCGGCTGCTCGCTGGCGCTCCCGACGCCGGCTGTGCGCAGGACCTGCCGTCCGCCATGAGCACAGCTAGCGTCGCCCGCCATGCGCTGCGAGGTCGTCGCCATCGGAACCGAACTGCTGCTGGGGACCGTGATCGACTCGAACTCGGCGTGGATCGGCCAGCAGCTGGCCATCGCCGGCATCGACTGCCTGCGCTCGGTGCGGGTCGGCGACAACCACGACCGGATGGTCGCCTGCATCCGCGAATCGCTCGAGCGCGCCGATGCGGTGATCTGCTGCGGCGGGCTGGGCCCCACCCAGGACGACGTCACCCGTGAGGCCATCGCCGAGGTCATGGGTGTCGAGCTCGGGCGCGACGACTCCCTCGTCGGGGCGATGCGTGCCATGTTCGAAGCCCGTGGCCGGCACATGCCCGACAACAACCTCCGCCAGGCCGACGTCCCGGTGGGCGCCACGTCGATCCCACAGACGCGGGGGACCGCTCCGGGACTGATCTGTCCCGTGGGCGACAAGGTCGTCTACGCGGTGCCCGGCGTGCCGCACGAGATGCGCGACATGGTCGACCGGGCCGTCGTCCCCGACCTGCGCCGCCGTTCCGGCGACACCGCCACCATCGTGTCGCGGACGCTGCGGACCTGGGGCGAGTCCGAGTCCGGCCTCGCCGAGCGGCTCGACGAGCGCATGCGCGCCCTCGATGCATCGGGCACGGCGACCATCGCCTTCAACGCCTCGGGCATCGAGGGCCTCAAGGTGCGCATCACCGCCAAAGCCGCCGACGACGGCCAGGCCTGGGCCGCAGTCGACGCCGAGGAGGCCGGCGTGCGGGCGGTGCTCGGCGATCTGGTCTTCGGCGTCGACGACGAGACGATGGAGCACGCCGTCGGTGCGTTGCTCCTGGCCCGGGGCTGGACCCTCGGCCTCGCCGAGTCGGTCACCGGCGGGCTGGTGGCGTCTCGCGTGGTGGCTGTTCCCGGCGCCAGCCGCTGGTTCCGGGGTTCGATCGTGTCATATGCATCGGAGGTGAAGTACGACGTGCTCGGCGTGACCGAGGGGCCGGTGGTGTCCGAGTCGGCGGCCGCCGAGATGGCCGCCGGCGCCCGCCGGGTCCTCGGCGCCGACGTCGGCCTCGCCGTGACCGGCGTGGCCGGCCCCGACGTCCAGGACGGCCAGCCGGTGGGGACGGTGTTCCTGGCCTCCGACATCGACGGCGACGTCGAGGTCCGCCAGATCCGGCTCCCTGGCGATCGGGAGCGGATCCGCCAGTTCGCCACCATCTCGCTCCTCGACACCCTCCGCCACCGCCTGCTCGCGCCCTGACTTCGGACGCCGAACCTTCTGGTCCCGAGCAGGCCGGCGTCGGGAGCGCCAGCGAGCAGCCGGCACGACTGCGGCGGAGCCGCAGGCCCTGAGCACAGTCCTTGAATCGAACGGCTGTTCGAAGTTACGCTGCTGTCGTTCGGCGCCGGTCAGACTCTGCGTCGGAGTTCCTGTCAGACCATCTTCGTACCGTCAGGACACATGCCGTCCTGCGGCATCTCGCTGCGACGCAGCCCACCACAGATCGACCGACTCAGATCGACCGTTCGGAAGGAACACGCAATGGACCGTGACAAGGCACTCGACATGGCGCTCGGCAGCATCGAGAAGCAGTTCGGCAAGGGCGCCGTCATGAAGATGGGGGAGAAGGCCTCGATGAACATCGAGTCCATCTCCACCGGTGCCCTGGCCCTCGACCTCGCCCTCGGCATCGGCGGCCTGCCCCGGGGCCGGGTCACCGAGATCTACGGGCCCGAGTCCTCGGGCAAGTCGACCCTCGCCATGCACGTCGTGGCCGAGGCCCAGCGCAACGGCGGCATCTGCGCCTACATCGACGCCGAGCACGCCATGGACCCCGTCTACGCCCGGGCCATCGGCGTCGACGTCGACGAATTGCTCATCTCCCAGCCCGACACGGGGGAGCAGGCGCTCGAGATCACCGACATGCTGATCCGTTCGTCGGCCATCGACGTCATCGTGATCGACTCGGTTGCCGCCCTCACCCCGCGAGCCGAGATCGAGGGCGACATGGGCGACACCCACGTCGGCCTCCAGGCCCGGCTCATGTCCCAGGCCCTGCGCAAGCTCACCGGCAACCTGTCGAAGTCGCAGACCATCTGCATCTTCATCAACCAGCTGCGCGAGAAGATCGGCGTGATGTTCGGTTGCGTGTACGGCCGCACGCTCGTGACGCTCGGCGACGGCTCGAAGATGCCCATCGGGAAGATCGTGCGGGACAAGCTGCCGGTCGAGGTGCTCTCCTACGATCCTGATCTCGGACGAGTCGTACCCAAGAAGGTCGTCAACTGGTTCGACAACGGCGAAACCGGCGAGTTCCTGAAGATCCACGTGCCGCACGCCGCCCGAAAGGGTCGGTCGTGCCTCACGGTCACGAAGAACCATCAGGTCCGTACCCCGCATGGCTGGCGGGAGGCACAGGAACTGGCCGAAGGGGACACCGTCCTCGAGGCCTCCACGCACCACCTCTCGGACTTCCAGTGGGAGGTCCTGCTCGGAGGGCTCATGGGAGACGCCGCCCTGTCGCCGACCCGCAACGGGCTGGCGGCGCGTCTGCGATGGGGGCACGGGCAGAAGCAGGCCGAGTACAGCGACTGGAAGGCCGCGCTCTTCGCCAACGTCACGGTGTCCCGCTCGACCAACGACAAGGGCGCGGTCTTCCACGATGTGCAACCCCTGTCCGAGCTGGCTGAACTCCGTGATGCCATGTACATCGACGGGCAGAAGGTGCTGAGCCACGACTACCTCAAGCGCCTCACCCCGCTCTCGCTCGCCATCTGGTACATGGACGATGGCGGATTCACCCTGCGCTCCAAGGGATTGCAGGAACGGACGCGAGGTGGTAGCGGCAGATCCGAGATCTGCGTGCAGGCGATGGAGCCGACGAGCCGGCAACGACTCCGTGACTACCTGGCCGATACCTGGGGCATCCGGGCGAAGCTGACCGAGCGGGGCGAGCGGAGGATGGCTGTCCTGCAGTTCCCCACGGCGGAGACGGCGAAGTTCCACGCGTTGATCGCCCCGTTCGTGCATCCGTCGATGGACTACAAATTGCTCCCGAAGTACCGGGGGCGGTTCGCCGTCGAACCGATCCTCGGTGAGGAACGCCCGGTGCTGGTCCCTGTGCCGATCACCAAGATCGAGACGTTCCACCCGGTGCCGGGCGACAACCATCGCTACGACCTCGAGATCGAGGGCACGCACAACTACTTCGCCGGTGACGTCATGATCCACAACTCCCCGGAGACCACTCCCGGTGGCCGGGCGCTGAAGTTCTACAGCTCGGTCCGGCTCGACATCCGGCGCATCGAAGCCCTCAAGGACGGCGTCGAGGTGGTCGGCAACCGCACCCGGGTCAAGGTGGTCAAGAACAAGGTGGCCCCGCCGTTCAAGCAGGCCGAGTTCGACATCATGTACGGCAAGGGCATCAGCCGCGAGGGTTCGCTGGTCGACATCGGCGTGGACCTCGGCCTGGTGAAGAAGTCGGGGGCTTGGTACACCTACGACGGTGAGCAGCTCGGTCAGGGCCGGGAGAACGCCAAGACCTTCCTGGCCGAGAACCCCGAGATCATGGTCGAGATCTCCGAGCGGATCCGGACCCAGGTCGGCATCGGTGTCGTCGCCGACGACGAGGTCGCCGACGACGAGGACATCGATCTCGACGCTCCCATCTCCCTCGACGACTGACGGGCCGTTCCTGCGGCCCGGCCAACCCGATCGGTCGGGCCGCAGGAACGAGGTGAACCCATGTCGAAGTGAACCGGAGAGGCGCATACATCTGCTGGTCGGGGGCATCGCCATGGAGCAACTCAAGGTCTCGACACGGTCGAACCCGAACTCGGTCGCCGGAGCGATGGCGGGAGTGGTGCGCAGCCACGGGGCGGTCGAGGTCCAGGTCGTCGGCGCCGGCGCGTTGAACCAGGCCATCAAGGCCATCGCCATCGCCCGCGGCTACGTGGCCGCCAGCGGCATCGACCTGGTCTGCGTGCCGGCGTTCGCCGACATCACCATCGACGGCCAGGATCGCACCGCCATCCGGCTCCGCATCGAGCACCGGCCCCACGAGCACGACCACGAACCCAACACCGTGCCGGTGGCGGATTCGTTCGTGGTGGGCGATCACCTCCACTAGCACCCGGCCCGGCTGCCTGGCTCGGCGCCGGGCCGCGTAGCCTGGGCAGCCGTGTCCGCCCGCACCTACCGCGTTCGCACCTACGGGTGCCAGATGAACGAGCACGACAGCGAGCGGATCGCTGGCCTGCTCGAGGCCGACGGCCTCGTTCCCGTCGCGGGCGACGACGTCCCCGACGTGATGGTGCTCAACACCTGTTGCATCCGCGAGAACGCCGACAACAAGTTCTACGGGAACCTCGGCCACCTCAAGTCGGTCAAGGACGCCAATCCCGGCATGGAGATCGTGGTCGCCGGGTGCCTGGCCCAGAAGGACCGCGACCAGGTGCGGGCCCGGGCGCCCTACGTCGACGTGGTCGTCGGCACCCACAACGTGGGCCGCACGGTCGAGTTGCTCTACACCGCTCGCCGCGAGGGTCCGGTGACCGAGATCCTCGAGGCCGCCACCGCCGAGGACCACGCCGAGTTCCCCAGCGCGCTGCCCACCAAGCGCGAGCTGCCCTACGCCGCCTGGGTCACGATCCAGATCGGCTGCGACAACTCCTGCGCCTTCTGCATCGTCCCGGCGGTGCGCGGTCCCGAGATCAGCCGGCCCGTGACCGACATCGTCGGGGAGGTCGAGCGGCTCGCCGCCGACGGCGTCACCGAGGTCACCCTGCTGGGCCAGAACGTGAACTCCTACGGCCGCGATCTCACCCTCGCCGCCCGCAAGGCCGGCGACGACGTCCGCATCCGGCCCCTGTTCGCCGATCTGCTCGGGGCCGTTTCGGGCATCGACGGCATCCGCCGGGTCCGGTACACGAGCCCGCACCCGAAGGACCTGCGCGACGAGACCATCGCTGCCATGGCCACCAACGACGAGGTCTGCAACCACCTCCACCTGCCGCTCCAGGCCGGATCCGACCGGGTGCTGGCCGCCATGCACCGGGGCTACACGGCCGAGCGCTACCTGGCCCGGCTGGCGGCCGCCCGCCGCCACGTCGCCGACCTCGCGGTCACCACCGACATCATCGTCGGCTTCCCCGGCGAGACCGATGCCGACTTCGAGGCCACCCTCGCCGTGGCGGCCGAGGCCGAGTACGACTCGGCCTACACGTTCATCTTCTCGCCTCGGCCCGGTACCGAGGCCGCCGAGCGGGTCGACGAGTTCGTGGCCGCCGACGTGGTCGCCCAGCGCTTCGATCGGCTCCGCCACGTGGTCGAGCGCAGCGCCCTGCGCCGCCACGAGGCGCGGATCGGGCGGACCGAGGAGGTGCTGGTCGAAGGACCGAGTCGCAAGGACGACGGCGTGCTCACCGGCCGCACGGCGCAGAACAAGCTGGTCCACTTCGCGTCCGCGGCCCCCATCCGCGCCGGTTCCTACGCCACCGTCGAGATCACCGGCGCGGCCCCCCACCACCTCCGCGGCGAGCTGCGAGAGATCGTCCACGTGGCCACCCACCGGACGCGGATCCCCGTCGCGGCCGGCTGAGCCGGTGGGTCGGCACGCCGCCCTGGTCGGCAGCACGGCCGGCGGCAAGTCCGCGGTCGCCATGGCCGTGGCGTCGGCGGATCGGTCGTGGGAGATCGTGACCGTCGATTCCATGCAGGTCTACCGCGGCATGGACATCGGCACGGCCAAGCCGACGGCGGCCGACCGGGCGGCGGTGCCGCACCACCTCCTCGACATCGTCGACCCGTGGGACGACTACGACCTCGCCACGTTCCAGTCCGACGCCAAGGCCGCCATCGCTGCCATCGAACGTCGGGGGCACCGCGCGCTGCTGGTGGGAGGGACGGCCCTGTACCTGCGGGCGGTCGTCGACGACCTCGCCCTCCCGGGTCAGTACCCGCAGGTGCGAGCCGACCTCGAAGCCGAGCCCGACACGGCCGCGCTCCACGCCCGCCTCGTCGAGCTCGACCCGCCGGCTGCCAGCCGGATGGAGCCGAGCAACCGCCGGCGCGTGCTGCGAGCGCTCGAGGTCGTGCTCGGCAGCGGCCGGCCCTTCTCGTCCTTCGGTCCGGGCCTCGATCGGCATCCACCCACGTCGTTCTCGCTGGTCGGCCTGCGCTGGGACCGCCAGGAGTTGGACGAGCGCATCGCCGGTCGCTTCGCGGCCCAGCTCGACGCCGGCTTCCTCGACGAGGTCGACCGGCTCCTCGCCGCCGGCCGACCGCTCTCGCGGACAGCGTCGCAGGCCCTCGGCTACAAGGAACTGGCCTCCCACCTCGCCGGCGAGCGCGGACTGGACGAAGCGGTCGAGCTCGCCGTGCGGCGCACCAGGCGCTTCTCCCGCCGCCAGGACAAGTGGTTCCGCCGCGACCCGCGCATCGGCTGGGTCGATGTGGCCGACGACCCCCTCGGCGCGGTGCGATCCGTGCAGGCTCTGCTCGGCTGACGGTCGCTGCGCCGGTCAGTCGAGCTTCCCGGGCACAATGGTGTGGTCATGCACCTCACCAAGCACCACGGCCTCGGGAACGACTTCCTCGTGCTGGTCGACCTCGACGACGAGCACCCCGTTGATGCCGAATCTGCGGCGGCGGTCTGCGACCGACACCGGGGGGTCGGGGCCGACGGCCTGATCCGGGCCACCCGGTCCGGCGACGACGGCTTCCGCATGGAGCTGCGCAACGAGGACGGCTCTCGGGCCGAGATCAGCGGCAACGGCATCTCCTGCCTCGCCCAGGCTCTGGTGCGCGGCGGTTTCGCCACCGGTGACGTCGTCCAGATCGACACCGACGCCGGACCCCGGACGGTCGAGGTCGTCGAGCGGAGCTCGCCCACCCGCCACCGCATGCGGGTGACGATGGGGACCCCGGCCATCGGCCAGAGCCTCAGCGAGTGGGAGTCGGACACCATCCTGCGGGCCGTGGCCGTCGACGTCGGCAACCCGCACATCGTCTGCCACGTCCCCGACCCTGGCGCCGACCTCGATCTGGTCATGCTCGGCGAGAAGATGAACGCGTCGATCCCGGGAGGCGTCAACGTCGAGCTCATCCGGCCGGGCAGCCCGGGCGAGATCACCATGACGGTCTACGAGCGCGGCGTCGGCATCACCGAGGCCTGTGGGAGCGGCGCCGTCGCCGCCGGGGTGGCGGCGCACCACTGGGGTCTGGCGCCGGCGTCGGTCACCGTGCACCAGCCCGGCGGTCCCGCCGCCGTGGACGTCGGCGATCCGTCGTATCTCACCGTGCCCGTCGAGGCCGTCGCCGTGGTCGTCTGGCCGCTGTGAGCCCCACGCCCGGTCCCACGGCACGAAAGCCGCTTCGTCGTCCGGCGCCGCCGTGGGGGAGGATCTCGCCCGTGGCGCTGATCGAGCGGGCGTTCCGCGAAAAGATCGTGCTCGTCGGCGTCACCTTGCCGCCCGACGATCCCGAGGAGACCGAGCGTGGGCTCGACGAGCTCAGCGCGCTCGTCGACACCGCCGGCGCCGACGAGGTGGCACGCGTCGTGCAGCGTCGCCAGACGCCCGATCCGCCCACCTACGTGGGCAAGGGCAAGGCGGAGGAGCTCCGGGAGGTGGCCCTGGCCACCGACTGCGACACGGTCGTGTTCGACAACGAGCTCACACCGGCCCAGCAGTTCAACCTCGAGAAGATGCTGGGCCGCACCGCCATCGACCGCACGGCCGTGATCCTCGACATCTTCGCCCAGAACGCCGCCAGCGTGGAGGGCAAGGCCCAGGTCGAGCTGGCCCAGCTGCGGTACCGGCTGCCCCGGCTGCGCAAGAAGGGCGGCTCGTTCTCCCAGCAGGCCGGCGGCATGTCGGCGGGAGGGGCCCGCATCGGCACCCGCGGCCCCGGCGAGACGCAGCTCGAGACCGACCGCCGCCGTCTCGTGCGCCGGATCCACAAGCTCGAGGCCGACCTGCGCGACATCCAGCGCCACCGCGACACCCAACGCAAGCAGCGGCGGTCGAGCCGGATCCAGCGTGTCGCCATCGTGGGCTACACCAACGCCGGCAAGTCGACCCTGCTCAACCGCCTCACCGATGCCGGCGTGTTGGTCGAGGACAGCCTGTTCGCCACCCTCGACGCCACCACCCGTCGCCTGGCCCTGCCGGGGGGCGAATCGGTGCTGTGCACCGACACGGTCGGCTTCGTGCGCAAGCTCCCCCACCAGCTGGTGGAGGCCTTCCGTTCGACCCTGCAAGTGGCGGCCGACGCCCACCTGCTCGTCCACGTGATCGACGTCACCGCCCCCGACGTGGCCGGCAACATCGAGGCCGTGCACACCGTGCTCCGCGAGATCGACGCCGGGTCGGTTCCCCAGCTCCTCGCCTTCAACAAGGCCGACCTCGACCCCGAGACCGCCGCCCTGCTCACCAAGCGCTACCCGGGATCGGTCGCGCTGTCGGCCCGCACCGGCGACGGCATCGACGAGCTGCTCGAGACCATCAGCACCCATCTGCGGGCCATGCAGCCGGTGGTCGAGCTGACCATCCCCTACGAGCGGGGCGACGTCCTCGCCGCCGTCCACCGCGAGGGCGAGGTGCTGGTGGAGACCCATGGCGAGACGGGCACCACGGTGCAGGCCCGGCTCGACTCCGCCTCGAGGGCCCAGTTCCGGGAATTCGAGGCCGGTGCCGATTCGGCCTCCGGTACCGGATCATGACCGGGTTCCAGCCCCCGCCGTATCCCTACGACCGGCTCGACCCGCTCCGGGCGCAGGCCGCCGCCCTCGACGGCGGATTGGTCGACCTGTCGATCGGGACGCCGTTCGACCCCCCTCCCGACCTGGTGGTCCGGGCCATGGCATCCGCCGATGCCCGCGGCTACCCGCCCTCGATCGGCACGATCGGCTTCCGCGAGGCGGTCTGCAGCTGGCTCGACCGGTACCTCGGCGTCGCCATCGGTCCCGACGCCGTGGCGGCCTGCATCGGGACCAAGGAGCTGGTGGCGGGGATGCCGCACTGGCTGCGCCTGCGCACCCCGGATCGCGACACCGTCCTGTACCCGGCGATCAGCTACCCCACCTACGAGATGGGCGCCACGCTCGCCGGCTGCCGAGCCGTCCCGGTGGCCGTCCGCGCCGACTGGACGATCGACCTCGACAGCATCGACACCGCCGATGCCGAACGGGCCCTGTGCCTCTGGGTCAACTCGCCGGGCAACCCGGCCGGTGGCATCGACGACCTCGGCGCCGCTGCGGCCTGGGGTCGGGCCCATGGTGTGCCGGTGCTGTCCGACGAGTGCTACGTGGCCTTCACCTGGGACGGCCCGCCGAGCACGATCCTGCACCACGGATCCCAGGGCGTCCTGGCCGTCCACTCGTTGTCCAAGCGGTCGAACCTCGCCGGCGGCCGGGCCGGCTTCTACGCCGGCGACCCGGAGCTGGTCGGGTACCTGGGCGAGCTCCGCAAGCACGCCGGGTTCATGGTCCCGGCCCCGATCCAGGCCGCGGCGGTGGCCGCGCTGGGCGACGAGGCGCACGTCGACGTCCAGCGGGAGCGCTACCGCAGCCGCCTCGAGGCACTCCGCGCCGTCTTCGCCGAGGCGCTCGGCATCGAGGTGGCCATGCCCGGCGGGGGGTTCTACCTCTGGATCCCGGCTCCGGGCGGCGACGCCTGGGCCCTCACCGAGTCGCTCGCCCGAACCGGCGGCGCCATCGTGTCACCCGGCGAGTTCTACGGCGCCGCCGGCTCGGGCCACGTGCGGGTCGCGGCCGTCCAGCCCGACGACCGCATCGCCCTCGTCGTCGAACGCCTTCGAGCCATCGCGGCCTGAAAATCGCAGTGGATCGCGATCGTTTCCCGATCGTGATCCACTGCGATTTTCCCCGTGCCGGTAGATTCGCCCGCCATGTCGACGTTGCCCGAACAGATCACCGAGCTGTGGAACCGGCGGGACGAGCTCAGCCCGGCCGACACCGACGCCATGGCCACCGTCCGCGACGCCATCGACCTCCTCGACCGTGGTGAGGCCCGGGTGGCCGATGTCGACGGCGACGCCGTCACCGTCAACGAGTGGCTCAAGCACGCCATCTTGTTGCTGTTCCGCCTCTCGTCCATGGAGACGATCGAGCTGGGTCCGTTCGAGTACGCCGACAAGATCCCGCTCAAGTCCGGCTTCGAGGCCGCCGGCGTGCGGGTGGTGCCGGGCGCATCGGCCCGGTGGGGCAGCCACCTGGGCAACGGCGTGGTGATGATGCCGTCGTATGTGAACATCGGCGCCCACGTGGGCGAGAACACCATGGTCGACACCTGGGCCACGGTGGGCTCCTGCGCCCAGATCGGCCGCAACGTGCACCTCTCCGGCGGTGTCGGCATCGGCGGCGTGCTCGAACCGGCCAACGCCGTCCCCGTGGTCATCGGCGACGAGTGCTACATCGGGAGCCGCTGCATCGTGGCCGAGGGCGCCCGGGTGGGGGAGGGGACGACCCTCGGCGCCGGGTCGATCCTCACCGCCTCCATCCCCGTGATCGACGCCGAGACCGGCGAGGAGCTGAGCCGGGGCGTGGTCCCGCCGTGGAGCGTGGCGGTGTCGGCCACCCGGCCCCGGTCGTTCCCGGGCGGCGAGTTCGGTCTCGCCTGCGTGCTGGTCATCAAGCGCCTCGAGCCGGGCGAGCGCCACGACAAGTCCAAGCTGAACGACATCCTGCGCGACCACGGCGCCACGACGTGACGTGACCGGCTCCGGCCCCGATCTGCTGGCCGCCACCGCCGAGCTCGTCGACATCGCGTCGCCGAGCCTGGCGGAGCGCGCCCTGGCCGACCTGGTGGAGTCGCGCCTCCGCGCCGTGCCCTGGCTCGAGGTCGACCGGGTGGGCGACAACGTCGTGGCCCGGACCCGGCTCGGCCGCGCCCAGCGCCTGATCCTGGCCGGCCACCTCGACACCGTGCCGGCCAACGGCAACGAGCGGGCCCGCGTCGAGGGCGACACGCTGTGGGGGCTCGGTTCGGCCGACATGAAGAGCGGCCTGGCGGTGTTCCTCGAGCTGGCCACCACCGTGGCCGAGCCGGCGGTCGACGTGACCTATGTGTTCTACGCCGCAGAGGAGATCGCCGCCGAGCACAGCGGCCTGCTCCAGCTGCTCGACGCCCGGCCCGAGCTCTTGGCCGCCGATGCCGCCATCCTCGGCGAACCCACCGACGGCGCGGTCGAGGCCGGGTGCCAGGGCACGGCCCGGGTCCGACTCACCATGGCCGGCGCCCGGGCCCACACCGCCCGACCGTGGATGGGACGCAACGCCATCCACCGCGCCGGGCAGGTCCTGGCCCGCATCGACACCTACGAGGCCCGGCAGCCGACCATCGACGGCTGCACCTACCGGGAGGCGATCCAGGCGGTGGCCGTCGAGGGCGGCGTGGCCGGCAACGTGGTGCCCGACCGGGCCACCCTCACCGTGAACCTGCGCATCGCGCCGGATCGGACGCTCGACGAGGGCATCGACGCCTTCCGCGCCCTGATCGCCGACCTGGTCGACGACGGCGACGGCTTCGAGGTCACCGACGCCGCCTCGCCGGCGGCGCCCGCGCTCACCCACCCGCTGCTCGCCCGCCTGGTCGGCACCGGCGTCGAGGTCCGGGCCAAGCTGGGCTGGACCGACGTCGCCCGGTTCGCGGCTGCCGGTGTCCCGGCCGTCAACTTCGGGCCGGGGGACGCCACCGTCGCCCACACCGCCGACGAGCACGTGGGCCGCCAGTCGATCGACCGCGTCCACCGGACCCTGCTCAGCCTCCTCACCCGCGCTGTCAGATGAGGCGGCGACGGCGCAGTTCGAAGACGGCCGTCCCCACCACCACGACGAGGAGGGCGGCGATGGTGGCAGGCAGGGTGGGGTCGGGGGAGTCGTCGGGCACGACGAACGTCTGCGGCGCTGACGTCTCGCCGTCGTCTCCTGGTGCGAAGACGGTGGTGGCCGGGGCGGTCGGGATCGACGTCGACGCGGGATTCGGCGCCGTGGTGGGGGTGGCAGTGTCGCCGGGGGTGGACAGCGGCGCGGTCGAGGCCTCGGTGGGGGCGGAGCCCGACGTGGCGAGGGCCACGGCCGCCGCGAGGTCGACGCGTCCGCTGCCGAAGACGGCATCCCGGCCCGGTGCACCGAGATCGGTGGCCGTGGCGAGCAAGGTGGCGACCGCGGCCTCGGGTTCGAGGCCGGTGGCCAACAGCACGGCGAGCGACCCGCTGACGTGGGGGGCGGCCATCGAGGTCCCGGACAGGCAGGCGTAGGCGGCATCGTCGCCCGGAGCCCAGTAGGTGGACAGGATCCCGAGCGGTGCTCCGCCCTGCGAGCAGGTGGCGGCGGTGTCGCCCGCGTCGCCGCCCGGTGCCGCCACGGCCCACCGGGCGCCCCCGACGCCGTTCGAGTAGCTCGGAGCCTGGTCGTCGCGGTCGGTGGCCGAGACCACCACGGCCGGGGCGTCACCGAAATCGGCGGTGAGCACGAACTGGTTGCCGGCGGCGACGACGGGGATGGCGCCGTGGTCCCACGCGTAGTGGACCGCGGCCACGAACCCGGGCCCGAACACCGCGCTCGACGTGGAGCCGAGGGAGAGGTTCACCACGTCGGCCCCGTGGTCGACGGCCCAGCGGACCCCGGCCGCCACGTCGGAGGCGTTCCCGGTGGCCTGGCAGGTCGGGCAGTCCTTGAACAGGACCTTCACCGGCATGAGCATCGCGTCGGGCGCGACGCCGGCGATGCCGACCCCGTTGCCGGTCGCGGCGCCGGCGATGCCGGCCACGTGGCTGCCATGACCGTCGTCGTCGAGCGGCGAACCGTCGCAGGCCGCCGGGTCGCCGTCGGTGTGCCGGCACGCCACGCCGGGCAGGAGCTTGTCGGCGAGGTCCTCGTGGTCGAGCGAGACGCCCGAGTCGATGATGGCGATGACGATGCCGGCCCCGGTGCTGTCGGCCCAGGCGTCGACGGCACCGATGCGATCGAGACCCCATTGCAGGCCGGCGTCGTGGGCCACGTCGCCGGTCTCGGGTGTGTCGGCAGGGGTGGCGGTGGCGGGTCCGCCGCTTCCGAGCGCGACGACCAGCGCGAGCACCACGGTGCAGAAGGCGATGCGCATGGCGCGGGGCACGCACCGCATTGTGGTGGATGAGAGGGCCCGGAACCGGCCAGGCCCGCCGCGCTAGAGCTTGCGCATGACGGTGACGACCACCCCGAAGACCTCGACCTCGTCGGCCGGGAAGTGCATCGGTTCGAGGGCGGGGTTGGCCGGGACCAGGACGATCTCGCCGTCGGCCGTGTCGAAGTGCTTCACCGTGGCTTCCTCGCCGGGGATGCCGGCCACCACGATGTCGCCCTTGGCCGCGGTGGGCTGGGAGCGGACCACCACGTAGTCGCCGTCGAGGATGCCGGCCTCGATCATCGAATCACCCCGGACCCGGAGCATGAACAGCTCGCCGTCGCCGGTGAGATCCGAGGGCAGGGGCATGGTCTCGGTGATGTTCTCGTGGGCCAGGACGTCGGTGCCGGCGGCCACGTCGCCCACGAGCGGCACGTGGCGGACCGGTCGGCGCTCGACGGCAGCACCGGAGTTCGGATCCCAACGCACCTCGATGGCACGCGGCTTGGTGGGATCGCGCACCAGGTACCCGAGGCGCTGCAGCGTGGCGAGGTGGGCGTGCACCGACGACGGGGAGGTGAGGCCGACCTCCTCGCCGATCTCGCGCACCGAGGGCGGGAACCCGCGCGTGCGCTGGTGCTCCTCGATCACGACGAGGATCTGTCGCTGGCGGTTGGTGATGTCCTCGGACATGTGGTCCCCCCGGGGAGAGGTCGGTGGTGGGCCGGTGGACCGGAACCGCAGTCCCGGTCGTACGTCTCGGTCGAGAGCCCGGATCGAGGGCCTCGATCGAACAGATGTTTGCACCATACGGCAGCGTCGCGGCGAAGGCAAACACCCGTTCGATCCGATGGTTGACTCGAACGACTGTTCGTGCCAGGCTACGAACAGCTGTTCGACGAACGCCCGTTCGTCGCCCACACCGGCAGGAGCCAGCGCTCCCGAGTTCTTGTCAGACCCCCTCAGGAGAATGTCCACCATGGTCGCCATCGCCTGTCCCGCCCGCCCGCTCGCCACCCCCGCCCCGGCCCGTGGCTCGTACGGGGCTCCGCCGCCCTCGCTGCACCTCGTCGTGCCGGGCCGCCGCCCGGTCGATCTCGGTCCCCGCCAGCTGGCCCACCTGGTGCTGGCGGTCGTCCTCGTCGTGGTGGCGGCGCTGTCGGTGGCCTACCTCGTCCGCAGCGATCCCCTGGTCCCGTCCGACACCGTGCCGGTCCTCGACCAGACCCACGTCGTCCACGCCGGCGAGACCATGTGGTCGATCGCCACCGAGGTGGCTCCGGCCGGCGAGGCCGCCACCTACGTCGAGCGGCTGGTCGCGGTCAACGGCACCGCCTCGGTGGCGCCCGGTCAGGTCCTCGCCTTGCCCATCCCCTGACGACGTGGAGTGGGGCATCGAACCCGCAGGGATCGCCCGGCTCTGAGCACCTACCGTGGCGTCATGCGCTGTCCGGCCTGCGGTGGTCTCCGAGACAAGGTCGTCGATTCACGCCAGGCCGACGACGGCGGTTCCATCCGGCGGCGGCGCCAGTGCGAGGGCTGTGGCCGACGCTTCACCACCTTCGAGCGAGTCGAGGAGGTGCCGCTGCAGGTCCGCAAGCGCAACGGTGATCTCGAGCCCTTCGATGCCTCCAAGGTCGCCGCCGGGGTGAGCGCGGCGTGCAAGTCGCGGCCGGTCGACCCCGGCCAGATCGCCGAGCTCGTCGGCGCGGTCGAGGATGCGCTGCGGGTCCAGGGCCGCGAGGTCGACACCGACCAGGTCGGCCTCGAGGTGCTCACCCGCCTCCGCGCCCTCGACGAGGTCGCCACGGTGCGGTTCGCCTCGGTGTACAAGAGCTTCGACACCATCGGCGACTTCGAGCGCGAGATCAGCCTGCTGCAGCAACCCGCACCCGACTGAACTGGTTGCGCCGCACGCGTCCGGAGCTGCCCGCAGGACGAGCAACGTCGCGGTCGGCAGGTTTCACGCCGGTGGGGCAGTTCGCCGGGTCCAGCGGCTGAAGAGGTGGTCGTCCTCGACCAGCAGTGAGGCCAGCCGGTAGCGCTCGTCGCGGGGTGCGGCGCCGGTCACGATCCGGTGGCTGTCACCTCCGGCCAGCACGGGGCCGGTGCTGAGGCAGAGCTCGTCCACCACGCCGGCGCCGACGAGCGCACCGTTGAGCGTCGGACCTCCCTCGCAGACCACGACGCCCACGCCGTCGTCGGCCAGGGCCGCGAGTGCCGCCACCACGTCGACGCGCCCGGACCCGAACTGGCGGAGCTCGCAGACGGCGGCGGTGGCCGCGACCCGGCCGGGATCGGCGTCGGTCGTCGTGAGCACGATCGGCCCCGGGTCCTCGGTGAACAGCGGCGATGCGAGGTCGAGGTCCAGCCGGGCGGTCACCACGGCGAGCCGGGGTGGTCCCGGTGATCGGCCGGCGTCGGCTCGAGCGGCGCGCACGTCGTCGGCGAACCGGACCGGCCGGTAGCCCTCGGCCCGCACGGTGCCGGCCGCCACCACGATCACGTCGGCGATGGCCCGCACGGCGCGGAAGACCGCGGCGTCGGCAGGTCCGCCGAGCGTGCCGGACCTCCCCTCCATCGCCGTGGCTCCATCGAGGCTGGCGATCATCCCCAGCGCAACCCACGGTCGACCGGGCGGTGCCGGACGTTCCGCGGCGAGGTAGGCGCGGACCGGATCGACATCGGCCACGGTGGGGACGAGCTGGCGCATCGGGACGACGGTAGCGATGGGGTGCCACCATGGGTGGGCCCGTCGCACCGCGCCGGTGCGATCGAGGCGAGCGAGGACCCCGGGGGCCACCATGACCATCACACCGACCGATCCGGCGACTGCCTCCGCTGGCCCGGCACCGGAGCAACCCACGACCACCGTCGCCCGCACGTGCCCGCTGTGCGAGGCCGGGTGCGGCCTGTCCATCACGGTTCGCGATGGCGCGGTGACACGCATCCGGGGCGACCGGGACGACGTGTTCAGTCACGGGTACCTCTGCCCGAAGGGCTCCACGCTCAAGCAGCTCCACGACGACCCCGACCGCCTGCGCCAGCCCATGATCCGCCGCGGCAACCGTTTCGAGCCCGCCACCTGGGAGGAGGCGTGGCAGGCGGTCGCCGATGGTCTCGGCGCCGTGATCGACACCCATGGACGCGGGAGCCTGGCCGCCTACCTCGGCAACCCCAACGCCCACAACCTGGGCGCCCTGCTGTACAACCGCGTGCTCCTCAAGACGCTGGGCAGCCCCCACGTGTACTCCGCATCGACGGTCGACCAGCGCCCCAAGGAGATCTCGTCGGGGCTGATGTTCGGCAACGCCCTGACCAACCCGGTGCCCGACATCGACCGCACCGACCATCTGGTCATCCTGGGGGCGAACCCGTACGCGTCGAACGGCAGCTTCGCCACCGCCCCGGACTGGCCGGGCCGGATCGAGGCCCTCACCGGGCGCGGCGGTCGCCTGGTGGTGATCGACCCCCGCCGCACCCGCACCGCCGAGGCTGCCACCGAGTACGTCCCGATCCTTCCCGGCACCGACCCCTACCTGCTGGCCGCCATGCTCCAGGTGCTCTGCGCCGAGGACCTGATCGACCTCGGCACCGTCGCCCCCTACGTCAGCCGCCTCGACGAGTTGGCCGAGGCGGTCGCCCCGTTCACGCCCGAGATCGTGGCGAGCCGCACCGGCATCGATGCCGACACCATCCGGCGCCTGGCCCGCGACCTCGCCGCGGCCGACTCGGCGGCCGTGTACGCCCGCATCGGCACCACCGTGTCGCCCTTCGGCACCGTCACGTCGTGGTTGGTCGACGCCCTCAACATCTGCACCGGCAACCTCGACCGGCCGGGCGGGGCGATGTTCACCACCGCGGCCGCCGGTGCCAGCAACACCCGGGGCGCCCCCCGGTACGGCCGGGGCATCCGGCTCGGCCGCCGCCGCAGCCGGGTGCGCGGCCTGCCCGAGACCTTCGGCGAGCTACCCGCGGTCTGCATGGCCGAGGAGATCGAAACCCCGGGCGAGGGCCAGATCCGGGCCATGATCACCGTCGCCGGCAACCCGGTGCTGTCCACCCCGGACAGCGGCCGGCTCGACGCCGCCCTCGGCACGCTCGAGTTCATGGTCGCCATCGACATCTACATCAACGAGACCACCCGTCACGCCGATGTGATCCTGCCCGCGCCCTCGGCGCTCCAGAAGAGCCACTACGACGTCGCCCTGCTGCAGCTCGCCATCCGCAACGTCGCCAACTACAGCCCGCCGGTGCTCCCCGTCGACGACGGGGCGCCGGACGAGTGGGAGATCCTGAGCCGGTTGGCCATGATCCTGCAGGGAGCCGGGCCCGATGCCGACCCGGCGGTGGCCGACGAGCTCACCATCACCTCGATGGTCGAATCGGCGGTGGCCGACGAGCACGGGCCGCTCCACGGCCGTGACCCGTCCGAGCTGCTCGGGATGCTGGCCCCGCGGGTCGGGCCCGAGCGGATCCTCGACTTCATGCTGCGCAGCGGCCCGTACGGCGACGGCTTCGGTCGGGTGCCCGACGGCCTCAGCCTCGACGCCTTGGTCGACCACCCTCACGGCATCGACCTCGGCCCGCTCCAACCGCGGATGCCCGACGCGCTGCGCACCCCCGACGGCATGATCGACCTCGCCCCCGAGATCCTGGTCGGCGACGTCGCCGACCGGCTCCTCGCCGGCCTCGACGCCCCCGAGGACGGACTGGTGCTGATCGGCCGCCGCCACCTGCGTTCGAACAACTCCTGGATGCACAACATCGGGGTCCTGGTGAAGGGCAAGCCCCGCTGCACCCTCCAGGTCCATCCCGACGATGCCCGCGCTCGCGGCCTCGTCGACGGGGGACAGGCCGAGATCCGGTCTCGGTCCGGCGCCGTCGTCGCCCCGGTGGAGGTCACCGATGTGGTCATGCCGGGCGTGGTGAGCCTGCCCCACGGCTGGGGCCACGACGCCGACGGAGCCCGGCTCTCGGTGGCGGTCGAGCACGCCGGCGTCAACTCGAACGTCCTGGCCGACACCGAGGCCTTCGACCCCATCTCCGGCACCGCCGTGCTCAACGGGATCCCCGTCGAGGTCAGCCGTGTGTGAGGCCGGCGTCGGGAGCGCCAGCGAGCAGCCGGCACGACTGCGGCGAAGCCGCAGGCCCTGAGCGCGGGATCCCGGTCGAGGTCAGCCCCGCGGGCTGACCCGTGCACAGGCTGTGGAGAACCGGGCCGCGAATGCACCGGTAATTCACAGGGTTGTTCCCCTTTCGTTCCACAAGCTGTCATCTCTACGTTGGTCACCAGTGCTCGGGTACCGCAGCGCGGAACGCGGACGGTGGTTCACACGTCGTGTCTGTGGTGGGCTGGACGAAACCTTGGGGGTGAGCGTGGTTGTGCACGAAAGCACGAGTGCAAATGATCGCGAACGCCCCCTGACCTGCTGTTTCGTGCTGCGGTATCCGTTGACACCAGTGTAATTTCAGTGCTGTAATGCCTACCTACATCTTGTGGTGCTCGGCCTGATCCGGGGATGGAGACCACAAGACCTAGTGGCAGGGGCCTGGAAGGTCTGTGACCGGCACGGCGTTGCACCGATGTCCGGCGCGTTCTCTTGTCGTACCCATCTGTCGTCAAGCCCAACGGGCATCACGTTCGAATATCGCAACTCAGAGTGTGGAGAGAGACACCCATGGCCATCGCCCCTGAACGAACCGGCATCGGCATCAAGCGCTTGTTCACCCGTCCCGGGGCGCATCCCTACGACGACCTCACCTGGGAACGGCGCGACGCCCGGCTGACCAACTACCAGGACGGCTCGGTCGCCTTCGAGCAGCTCGGCGTGGAGTTCCCCACCACCTGGTCGCTCAACGCCACCAACATCGTCACCCAGAAGTACTTCCGCGGCACGCCCGGCACGCCCGAGCGAGAGGACAGCCTCCGCCAGGTCATCGACCGGGTCTGCGACACCATCACCGACTGGGGCATCGACGGCGGCTACTTCGTCGACGACCCTGATCATTCCGGAGACACGGAGGCCGACGCCTTCCGCAACGAGCTCAAGTACCTCATGGTGACCCAGCGGGCCGCGTTCAACTCGCCGGTCTGGTTCAACATCGGGGTGCCCGGCGTGCCCCAGCAGGCCAGCGCCTGCTTCATCCTCCGCGTCGACGACGAGATGGACTCCATCCTCAACTGGTACGTCGAGGAGGGGACCATCTTCAAGGGTGGCTCCGGCGCCGGCATCAACCTGTCGAAGATCCGGTCGTCCAAGGAGCTGCTCAAGGGCGGCGGCACCGCGTCGGGCCCGGTCAGCTTCATGCGGGGCGCCGACGCCTCCGCCGGCACCATCAAGTCCGGCGGCAAGACCCGCCGGGCCGCCAAGATGGTCATCCTCGACGTCAGCCACCCCGACATCGAGGAGTTCATCTGGGTCAAGGCCCGCGAGGAGCGCAAGATCCGCGTCCTCCAGGAGGCCGGCTTCGACATGAGCCTCGACGGTGTCGACATGGCCTCGGTCCAGTACCAGAACGCCAACAACTCGGTGCGCGTCACCGACGAGTTCATGCAGGCCGTGGTCGACGACGCCGACTGGCACCTGCGGGCCGTCACCACCGGCGAGGTGCTCAAGACGGTCCGGGCCCGTGACCTGATGCGCCAGTTCGCCCAGAGCACGTGGGAGTGCGCCGACCCCGGCATGCAGTACGACACCACGATCAACCGGTGGCACACCTGCGCCAACACCGACCGGATCAACGGGTCGAATCCGTGCTCGGAGTACATGCACATCGACAACTCGGCCTGCAACCTGGCCTCGATCAACCTCCTCAAGTACCTCGAGGCCAAGGACGGGGCGTCGGGCGACTTCGACGTCGAGGCGTTCAAGCACACCGTCGACGTCGTCTTCACCGCCCAGGAGATCCTGGTGGGCCGGGCCGACTACCCGACCGAGGCCATCGGCGAGAACAGTCGGCGCTTCCGCCAGCTCGGCCTCGGCTTCGCCAACCTCGGTGCGCTGCTGATGGCCATGGGCCTGCCCTACGACTCCGACGAGGGCCGCACCATGGCGGCGGCCATCACCTCCCTCATGACCGGTCGGGCCTACGAGACGTCGGCTCGCACGGCCGCCCGCATGGGGCCCTTCGCCGGCTACGCCGAGAACGCCGAGCCCACGCTGCGGGTGCTGAACCAGCACCGGGCGGCGGCGGCGGAGATCGACGAAACCCAGGTCCAGGAGTCGCTGCTGTCCGCGGCCCAGGAGGCATGGGACAACGCCTGCGAGTTGGCCACCCAGGTCGGCGTGCGCAACTCCCAGGCCTCGGTCCTCGCTCCCACCGGCACCATCGGCTTGATGATGGACTGCGACACCACCGGCATCGAGCCCGACCTCGGCCTGGTCAAGATGAAGAAGCTGGTCGGTGGCGGCACGATGTCCATCGTCAACCAGACCATCCCGCGTGCCCTCAAGCGCCTCGGCTACTCGCCGGCGCAGATCGACGCCATCGTCGCCTACATCGACGAGAACAAGTCGCTGCTCGGCTGCCCCGACCTCGATCCCGCCCACCTGCCGGTGTTCGCCTGCTCGATGGGCGACAACACCATCCACTACCTCGGCCACGTCAAGATGATGGCCGCGGTCCAGCCCTTCATCTCCGGCGCCATCTCCAAGACGGTGAACATGCCCGAGGAGGCCACCGTCACCGATGTGGAACAGCTCCACATCGACGCCTGGAAGATGGGCGTCAAGGCCATCGCCATCTACCGCGACAACTGCAAGGTGGCCCAACCTCTCTCCACCGTGAAGAAGGAGGCGGCCGCTGCGCCGTCGCCGACGGAGATCGTCGAGAAGGTGGTCGAGAAGATCGTCCACAAGCCCCAGCGGGTCAAGCTGCCCCGCAACCGGACCAGCCGCACCTTCGAGTTCCGGGTGGCCGACTGCAAGGGCTTCGTCACCGTCGGCGAGTACGAGGACGGCCGCCCCGGCGAGATCTGGATGAACGTGTCCAAGCAGGGCTCCACCCTGGCCGGCATCATGGACGCCTTCGCCATCTCGATCAGCTACGGGCTCCAGTACGGCGTGCCGCTGCGGGCCTACGTCGAGACGCTCACCAACATGCGTTTCGAGCCCGCCGGCATGACCGACGACCCCGACATCCGCTTCGCCTCCAGCCTGGTCGACTACATCTTCCGCCGCCTGGCCGTCGACTACCTGTCGTACGAGGAGCGGGTCGAGCTCGGCATCCTCACCATCGGCGAGCGCACCCAGCCCACGCTCCCGGGCGTGGCCGAGTCGGCGGCCGAGACCGTGCAGGGCCACGACGTGGCGCCCGACCCCGTGTCGGTCGAGTCGGCGTCGTCGCTGCTCGATCTCTCCGACTCGGCGGACGTGACCGCCCCGAAGGCCTCGGCCAGTGGCCACGATGTCGACGCCCCCATGTGCATGACCTGCGGCGTGCAGATGATCCGGGCCGGTAGCTGTCACGCCTGCCCCACGTGCGGGAGCACGAGCGGCTGCAGCTGATGCCAACGGTCGGGGAATGTCCCTCGGGTTTCGCCCCCAGGGATGTCCCGGCCGGACAGCAATGTCCGAAGATCGGACAGGCAATGTCCGAGGCGCACGCTGCGTCGAGGGCTTCGCGTGTCTCGTAGCCCACGAGCACCTGGATCTCGGCAGGAATGCCGGCGCGATCCAACGAAGAGTGGAGGATGCAGCGCGCCGCGACACGCCTCCGGGGCGTCGATTCCACGATCGACGCCGGCGACCGGGGGTTCCGCCCGATCCCGAAAGACCAGCCCCAGCCCGGAGCCTCCCTCAGGGAGATCGTCGTGTTCTTCGCGGCCAAGCCGTCGCCGCGGATCCTCGCCACGACCGTCGCCGTCGCCACCGCGTCGCGGCTCGTCATCGGCGGCTGGGGCTGGTGGGACCTGGCCATCCCTGCGGCCATCATCGCCCTCGAGCCGATCACGGAGTGGGTGATCCACGTCCACGTCCTTCACCGCCGCCCCACGCAGCTCGGCCGGTTCACCATCGATCCGATCACCGCCCGCAAGCACCGCGAGCACCACCGCAACCCCAAGGACCTCCGC